>CAYNEO010000019.1:15031-60752 GCA_964396245.1 uncultured Ignavibacteriales bacterium | reverse complement strand
ATTTGGTGCGGAAGGCGGGACTTGAACCCGCACGGATCGCTCCACTACCCCCTCAAGATAGCGTGTCTACCAGTTCCACCACTTCCGCAGCATATCTTTCAAAAAACACCCAGACAACAAGTCATCAGATGCAACATCCGTGACATGCGTCAGGCGAACAACATCGTTCGGCGCGCTTACTGCCCGCCGCCGCCGGAAGTGTCCGTGGCCGACTGGTTCATCAGCTCGTCGAGCGACACCCCGCCGGTGTCCGCCTGTTGCTGCTGCTGTTGTTGCTGCTGTGCCGCCTGCTGACGCTGGAGTTCCTCCTGGGCTTCTCTCGTCACGGCCGATTCGGTCACGTTACTGAAATCGGCGCCCGAGCGCGCCCCGGCCGACAGAAACGCCAGCCCGCCACAGTTGATCATAAACACGATGGCCAGTACGGTTGTGGCCCTGGACAGAAAACTCGCCGCGCCGCGTCCGCCGAAAACGGCTCCGCTGACACCGCCGCCGCCGAATGCCGACCCGGCCAGGCCTTCACCCTTGGACGACTGCATCAACACGACAATCACCAGCGCAATGCAGACGAGAACATGAAAAATAACCCAGACAGTAAACAACTCTTAAACCTCCAGATCAGGCTGCTTGTATTATCCCGATAAAATCATCAGCCTTCAGCGACGCGCCGCCAATTAGGCCGCCGTCGATATCCGGCTGACTCAACAATCCTTTGGCGTTGCCCGGTTTCATGGACCCGCCGTAAAGTATCGGCACCAATTCCGCCGACTCTTTGTCGATACTGGCGATCTTCTCCCGGACAAAACGATGAACCTCCTGAGCCTGTTCAGGGGTCGCGTTTTTTCCGGTGCCGATCGCCCAGACCGGCTCGTAGGCGATGACAATCTTTTTGAGATCATCGCCGCCAAACCCCGAGAGCGTACCATCGACTTGAACATCGATCACGGTTTCAGTGCGGCCCTTCTCTCTCTGTTCGAGCGTTTCGCCGATACAGATGATCGGGGTCAGCCCCTCTTGTAACGCTCGCTTGGCCTTGTGGTTAACGAGCTGATCGGTCTCGGCATGGTACTGCCGTCTCTCAGAGTGTCCCAAGATAACGTAGGTGGCCCCTACTGTCAAGAGCATCCGCGCCGAAACCTCTCCGGTATAGGCGCCCTGTTCGTGTTCCGACATGTCCTGGGCCCCGAGGGCTATGTGGGTGCCGTCCAGAAGCTTATGGGCGGCGTCCAGCGAGACGAAAGGCGGACATACCACGATATCCGCCTTGTCCGTCCTCGATTCCCCCTCAAGGATTTCTTTTATCAGGCTTTGCGTTTCAGGAACCGTCTTGTGCATCTTCCAGTTCCCGGCGATAATCATCCGGCGCATGTCAGCTTCCTTCTTTCTCGTTTTTGTCGGTCAGGGCGGCTATTCCGGGAAGCTGTTTTCCTTCGAGAAATTCAAGCGAGGCACCGCCGCCGGTGGAAATGTGGGTGAGCTTGCTGTCGAGTCCCATCTGGGTCACCGCCGCAGCAGAGTCACCACCGCCGACAATGGTCACCGCGCCCTTCGCCGTGATTTTGGCCAGCATCTTCGCGATAGCCAGCGTTCCCTCGGCGAACGGCTTGTGCTCGAACACACCCATGGGACCGTTCCACACGACCGTTCTGGCGTCCTCGAGTTCCCTGTCAAATAGTTTTACCGTTTCAGGACCGATATCGAGCCCCATCATGGTGTCCGGAATCTTATCAGCGTCGACAATTTCCGTCTCGGCGTTGTCCGAGATTTCCTCGGCGACGATTGCGTCGACCGGAAACACGATCTTCGCCTTGGATTTGTTGACCTTCTCCATGATCTCGGTAGCCAGCTCGATCTTGTCCGGCTCGACCAGCGACTTGCCGATTTCGTGTCCCATCGCCTTTGAGAATGTGAACACCATCCCGCCGCCGATGAGCAGCTTGTCGACCTTGTCCATGAGATTCATGATGACATCGATCTTGCCGGAGATCTTGGCGCCGCCCAGTATGGCCACATACGGTCGCTTCGGGCTACCGACCGCCTGACCAAGATATTCGATTTCTTTCTGCATCAGGTAACCGGCGACCGACTGGCTGAAGAACTTCGTGACGCCCTGTGTCGAAGCGTGCGCGCGGTGCGCCGACCCGAAAGCATCGTTGACATAAATGTCGGCCAGCGATGCCAGCTTGCGGGCGAACCCCGGGTCGTTTTCGGTCTCTTCCTTGTGGAAACGAAGATTCTCCAACAGGACAACGTCCCCGGGTTTCATCTTCGCGATCACATTGGACGCCTCGGGGCCGATACAGTCCTCGGCGAATTTGACTTCCTTGCCGAGCAATCCCGTCAGACGACCGGCGACCGGAATGAGTGACATCTCCGGAATGGCTTTTCCCTTTGGCCGCCCGAGATGCGAACAGGCGATTACCATTCCCCCGTCGTTGAGAATCTTCTCGATAGTGGGGATAGCCTCCCTGATTCGGCGGTCATCGGTAATCGTCTGGCGATCATCGAGCGGCACGTTGAAATCCACCCGCACGAGCGCTTTGCGGCCGCGGAAATTTATATCATCAACTGTCAGTTTATCCATCTGTTTCACCCCCTCGGGTGTTTTGGCTTATAACATCATCTGTATCATGTCGACCATGCGGCAGGCAAAGCCGTATTCGTTGTCATACCAGCTGAACACCTTGGCGAAATTGCCCTGCGATGCAGTCATGCCGCCGTCGACAATCGACCCGTGTGTATTTCCGACTATGTCAATCGAAACGATCGGCTCTTCGGTGAACTCGAGCGTTTTCGAAAGCGGGCTCTGGGAGGCCGCCTTCTTGAAGGCGGCGTTAATCTCTTCGGCCGTAGCTTCCTTTTCCATGATCACGGCCAGGTCGACGAGCGAAGCATCCGGGGTGGGCACACGAATCGCGACGCCGTCCATCTTACCCTTCAGCGCCGGAATCACCTCGGAGATGGCCTTGGCCGCTCCGGTAGTAGTCGGCACCATCGACATCGCCGCCGCCCGCGCCCGGCGCAGGTCCTTGTGCGGAGCGTCCTGGAGCCGCTGGTCGGCGGTGTAGGAGTGAATAGTGGTCATGAAACCTTTGACGATGCCGAAGTTGTCCATCAGGACCTTTGCCACCGGGGCGAGGCAGTTGGTGGTGCAGGAACCGATCGAGATAACATCGTGTTTGCTCTTATCGTACTGGTCGGAATTGACGCCCAGGATGAAAGTGCCGTCGTGCTGTTTCGCCGGCGCCGAGATGAGGACTTTCTTCGCGCCCGCCTTGATATGCGCCGAAGCCGCTTCCTTCGTGCGGAAAAGACCGGTTGATTCGACGATAATTTCCGCGCCCAGTTTCTTCCAGGGCAGCTTGGACGGGTCGCGCTCGGCCATGACCGGAATCTTCCTGCCGCCGACAATAAGATTGTTGCCGTCGGAGCGTATCTCTTCCGGGTACTTGCCGTGAATAGAATCATACTTGAGCAGGTGCGCCAGGGTGGCGGCGTCGGTGATGTCGTTGATACCGACAAACTCGATATCGGTACCGCGAGCCGCCTTGAAAACGAGTCTTCCAATTCTCCCGAAGCCGTTGATTCCGACTTTCATGCTTTCCTCCTTACCTCCGCCGACCGGAATCGTCACCGGGCGACGTAAACAGATATTTCACTCCAAATGTTATCGTAAATGCCTGATAGTCCTTAATCAGGATAAGCTCTTTTCCGAATTTGACCGGCATGTATTTGGCGTTCAGTTCAAGACCTATCGAAGAAGCAACCGGCCAGTCGAAACCGCCGCCCAGCACGTAGCTGACATCGGTTTCGGAATCCTCGTTGAATGCAAAATAGATATCGTTGGTAAACTGAACGCTGTTTCGGCCATAGTATATGCCGCCGCCCGCGAACACGTACGGCATCAACTTGCCGCTGACCGCCGGCATGTACCACTTGAATTGCAGAAGCATCGGGTACAGAAGCAGGTTGCCGAAGTACTCGCGGGGTCCTTCGGTGAAGCTGACATCGCCCCGGTTCACAAATCCCACGGAGAGTTCGATCATAAACTGCGGCGATATCCGGTAAGCCCCAAAACCTTCAAAATAGATGCTGGCGCTGTTGAAATCGGTGCGCATCTGGTTGCCGAACTCATCGATTACCTGGATCGGCGGTTTGTCGCCACCATTGACCCATGTGCCGATACGGATACCGGCCTGGTGCTGACGTTCGAACAGCGGGAGGTCGTCACCGCAAACCGCCTGTACCGGCAATATGACTATTGCCAGTATGCCGATAGAAAAGAGACAAAGGAGAAAACGTTTGTTCACGGGACACCTCTCAGACTAGACAATTTCGCCCGGCGATCAGCAATCTCCGGACTTGCCGGTACCGTCATTTCCTGTCGTAACGATCTATGTTGCTCGTTGGTTTCCTGGGCCTTGAAGAAACATTGTTCAAATATATCGGGCGGTAGTTTGAAGTCAAGTTATTTGCCCCCGGGCGGGCACGGTGAGCCTGAAACAGGGACCGGGACGGTTACTCGTCGTCACCGGCAGGCTCCGCCGGATAGAAAACCAGTCGCCGGTCGGCGTAGTCGAACAGCACGCGGAAGTTTTCGAGGACCAGGTTGCCTATATTCCCGGCCAGCTCGCTCGAACCTGACAGTCCCTGACTGGAAGTCGGGATAATCACCCTGATATCCGTGATCCGGACATCCCCGAAACTGAACGACGCCGCATAGGCCGATTTACCCCCTACGGCCTCTCCGACACCGCCGAACTCTCCCCTCATGTCGCGGAGGTCAGCAAGTTTCTTCTCCAGATTGTGTTCCTCGGCAAACTTCTGGTGGATGATCAACCCGAGGGCATTGCCGAGGTCGACGATGTACTTTCCGGGAATTCCGTTCAGTTCGGCCTGGATTGTGGGGATGTTCATCGTGAGAGTAAACGGCACCGCCTGGCTGGTATCGGTCAGCGTGAACGTCTTGGGGTCGTAGACGGTCATCGTCGAATCGTAGTAGTTGATTTTTATCGGGAAACGTGACAGAAAATCATATCCGAGGACGCCGCCAAAAGCATACGATTTGGGAGCCTGCGCGCCGATCAGCTCCAAATCGAGCGATCCCGAGACTTGATTGAGAAGAACGAGGCTGCCAATCACGACCGAATCCGTTTCAACCAGGGCAACCTTGTCATACCCGCCGATGCCCTTCGCCGCTGTCGAGCCGACAACCGGCAGACCGAGTTTTTTCGCCAGGTGCTGGTTGAACACGTTAGCCGAAGCTCCCGAGTCGAGTATAAACCACGCCTTCTGTTTCCCGTTGACCACGGCGCGAACGTAAATGTGACCGTTGGTGAAAACGAACGGTATGGTGACCGAATCGGCGTTGGCGGGAAAGTGGTAATCTTGCTTCTGCCTGCTCGGCATCTGAAATACCGTCGTGTCAAAAGGCTCGTCGAAGCGGATTGAATCCATAGTCATTTCCACCTGTACCGGAGCGCCGACCGCAGATGTGCGTGTCCTGTAGGCCATCAGTATGCCGTCCGTCTCGCGATAGTCGGTCGGCGTCGAGATCATTTGCAGATTGTCCAGCTTGGTCACGATCTTGCGGACGACCGCCGAGGCTGTATCAAAATAGACATGAACCGTGTCGAGATTTAACGGATAGATCGCAACCTCGTAGTAGCCTGTGTCATTCGTCTCAGTCAAGCCGATATACGCGGCGCCGCCCGGGAGACGATCCGTCAAGAGGTATGAATACGATTCGAAATAAATCTGGTCCAGCAACTGCCGCCTTTCATACCCGTCGAGTTGCGAGACAAACCCGTTGGCATCCATCTGCCACGCCACGGCGCCGTCGTACGCCTGAATCAATCGTATCTGTCCGAGATCGGTTTCGAGATAAAATCGGTCGGGCGCCATAAAGTATGACTCGTAGGTGCCCGGCACACCGTTGAACAGCACACTCCCCTCGGTATGCACGGTCTGAATCTGCCGAAGTTTATCGACGGCCTGCGGGCCTCCGACCGATTGCACGAAAAGCGAATCGAGATCGACCGCCTGCGCCGATAAGCCGGGCAGCAGGATCAGCGCAAGGATTACGGCAGCCTTCGAGATTAGTCGCGACATAGCGATAGAATATCCTCCGGGTATCGGGCTCAGCTCAGTACTCCTGCCAGTGATAGTCGGCGGAAACAATCAAGGCGATCAGGACCCACGAAAGCACCAGCGACGTGCCCCCGTAGCTCAAGAACGGTAATGGCAGTCCGGTTACCGGCATAACGCCGAGAGTCATGCCGACGTTCACGAGAAACTGAAAGAACAGGATCGACATCGCTCCCATGACCACGAACGACGTGAACCGGTTTCGGCACTTAACGGCGACCCGTATGGCCCTCCAGAAGACATAGCCGAAGAGGATCAAGACAAGCATTGTCCCCCACAACCCCAACTCTTCGCCCAGAACCGAGAAAATGAAGTCGGTGTGTCTCTCCGGCAGGAAATCGAGCCTGGTCTGCGAACCGGCGAGATACCCTTTACCGAACAAGCCGCCGGATCCGATGGCAATTTTAGATTGAATAATCTGGTAGCCGGTCCCGCGAGGGTCGCGACCCGGGTCGAGAAATGTGAGAATGCGCATCTTCTGGTAATCAGCCAGACGGCCCCAGATGAGCGGCGTAACAGCGCCCAACGCCAGGTTCAGCGTCACGATGACGATACTGAACAATGCGCCGGGACGAAGCCACGCCAGGAAAGCAAGTAACACGACAAAATACAGGATCCAGGCTATTGTGTTAGACGCCGCCAGCATCGAAACAAGCGGTGACAATATCAGCAGGATATACCAGGGCGACAGGCCGGTCCAGAACCACAGACCAAATAGAATCACAAAGAATACCAGCGATGTCCCCAGGTCGGGTTGCTTGAGAATAAGCATGACCGGGATCAGCGTGAGTATTCCGGATATCGCGAGCCGGCGTTTTGACTGCATCGGCAGCCGGGAATACGCAAAAAAACGCGCCAGTGCAAACACCAGGGCAAGCTTGGCAATATCCGAAGGTGCCAAATTGATCGGGCCGAAAGAAAACCATCGCGACGCCCCCATCTTTGACGAACCGATCACCAAAACGAGGGCAAGCATCGTCAAAGCGACAAAATAAATCACGTACGCACTGACATCGAAAAGCCGCATCGGCAGGTGAATGACCACCGCAAATGCCACGAGCGCAACCACCAGCCAGATTGCCTGTCGCTCGAAATAGGTCCGCTTGAAAGCCGAATCGGCGTGGTACTGAGCCGACATGATCAGCAAAACGCCTATCAACGACAGCAATAACACGGCCGTGATGAGTTTCCAGTCGAGGTCACGATACTTCAACATCACGGCGTCTCCGCGACCTGGCCGTCCGGCGCCACTGACGCCTGGAGCAGACCCTGTTTCTCGAATTTCTTGATCATGTACGCTTTGATAATCTGGCCCACGACCGGAGCCGCTACCTCGGAACCGTGACCCGCATTTTCAATAATGGCGCATACGACGATCTCGGGATTCTCAAGAGGGGCAACACCGACGAACCAGGAATGATCTTCCCCGTGCGGGTTCTGCGCCGTGCCGGTCTTGCCGCCGATCGAATAAGACTTGTTTCTCAGGCGCCGGGCCGTACCGTGCTCGCCCTCCACCACGAGCCGAATACCTTCATTCAATATATCAAGCGTGGCCTGCGAGAAGGGCAGCTTGAAAGAAACCTGTGGCATGATGGTTTCCTCGCGGCCGTCGGAATGAAGAATCTTCTTCACGAGGTGCGGCCTGTACACGGTCCCGCCATTGGCGACGCCGGCATAGAACTGGGCCAGTTGCAGCGGAGTGACGAGGATCTCTCCCTGACCGATCGAGTTATTCAGTGCGAGAGCGCGAGTCCACTTTTTCTTGCCGTAGCGGCCGTCATAATATTCAGAATTGGGATTCAGCCCGATTGCTTCGACGGGCAGGTCGATGCCGGTGGGATGCCCGAAGCCACAGGCATCGAAATACTCGCTGAGTTTGTCGATGCCGAGCTTCAGTCCGAGCTGATACATATACACGTCGCATGACTGCTCGATTGCATGGACCGCATTGAGACTGCCGTGGCCTGCCGGCGCCCAGCAACGGAAATACCTGTTACCGAACTGGTACCCGCCCAGGCACGGTTTGAAGGTCGTATTTTCATTGATAACGCCTTCCTCGAGGCCGGCGCCGACCGTAATCAACTTGGTGGTCGATCCCGGCGGGTACAGGCCGTTGAGCGGTCGGTTCAACAACGGGTGGGTGGAATCGTTTGAGATAGCCACCCAGAGACTCTCGGGGATCACCGAGGAGAAGATGTTGGCGTCGAAACCCGGATAGGAGGTCATCGCGATTACCTCGCCATTCCTCGGGTCGATCGCCACCACTGCGCCGCAACAGAATGTATCCAGCGCCTCGACCGCGGCGCGCTGGACATCGATATCGACCGAGAGCATCAAATCGGCTCCCGGTATCGGATCGACCACTTCCCTGCCCCCGTACGGGCCAAGGATTTGCCCTGAGGCCGAAACCTCGATATACTCAGTGCCTTCATGCCCCCGAAGCAGATCATCCCACTGCTTCTCGAGACCTTCCTTCCCGATCATACTTCCCAGCCGGTAGTCAGTGCTGCCGTCGCGATTGCGTTCCTCCTTGGAGACCTCGCCGACATAGCCGGTAAACGACTCGGGACCGATACTGTCACGGTACTGCCTGACCCGTTCCATCTCGTAGCTGACGCCCGGGAAACGGGTGTTCTGCTCTTCGAGGACAGCCACAACTTCAAACGGGATGTCTTTTTTGACCGGCGCCGGCTGGTAGCGGCTGACGAGATTCTTTTTGATGCGTTTTTGAATCTGCGTGGTGTCCAGGTCAATAATGCTGGCGAGATTGTTCAGGGTCTTGCCGAGGACTTCTTCGGCGACCACGACCGAGACGGTGTACGATGGCCGGTTGTCGATAATGACACGTCCGTCACGGTCATAGACGTTGCCTCGTCGGGGCGGGATAGGGACGATGCGGATGCGGTTGCTCTCCGACTGCCTGGCCAGTTCGGCATGCTCCACCACCTGGAGCTTCACGAGTCCGACGAACAGAAACAGCATCGCCAGACCCACGATGCCCATGGCGACTTTCTCGCGCCCCCCGAGTGTGAGCGTAGCCCTGGTCATTGACTCGTCTTAGAATACCGATTTTACTTTTGCCGGGGTGACGACCTCTTCTTTGAAGAGGAAAAACACGATCGCCAGTGCACTGGTGTAGACCGCACCCGTCAGCGACTCCGATACCAGTCGGTACAGAAAAGCGTCGCCCCCGTCGATTAACAACGTCACGACATTATGAAGCAGGACTCCCCCGAAAATCAACAATATCTTTGCATACAGTGACTCGAGGTTCAGCCGCTCCTTTACATTATACGCGAAGACCCCGAGCAGGGCGAGCGCGAGCGCCTGCCAGCCCATCAGCGGAGGATTGCCCGCCGCAAGAACCACACCCGCGGCAAAGCCGAACCATGCCGCCGCCAGCTCTGACTTGTAGATGGCTACCGCGAGCACGATAAACGCCGCCAGGTTGATACTGGCGCCGTAGATGCCCGTGATATCACGGAATATCACCTGGTAAAGTCCAATCAGAAACAGGTACAGGATATAGGCTATCACTTTCATCGCGGCTGCGACCTCAACACAAAGAGTTCGTCCAGACTGTAGAAATTGGCTGTCGGGTCGAGTTTCACGTCGCAGAACGGGGCATCCTCCGGCCGCTTGACCGAGCGAACCGTCCCGACTTTCAGCCCGCCCGGATAAACACCGCCCAGCCCGGACGATATTACCGTATTACCGGGTTCGACCCTGCCCTGAATCGGGAAATTATCCAGATACATGCCCTCAGAAATTCCATACTTGGCGATACCCATATCCCTGCTTTCGGTGACCCTGACGGCGACCCGGTTGGCCGGATCCGTTAGAAGCTGAACCGTGGAGAAGTCCGGCATGACCTCGACAATTCGACCGATCAAACCGTCTTCGTTGATTACGGCCTGATTCACCCGGACAGAATCCTGACTGCCTTTGTTGATGACCGCGGAAATCGGGACCTTGTCGCTCGACACCGAAATGACCTTGGCTGGCACAAGATCGTAGCCCGGCGGCGGATCGAAGCCCAGCACCGCCCGGAGCCGCTCATTTTCGCGCATTTGCTCCTCCAGCGCCGATATCTTCACCGAGGATTCGACCAGCATCTGGCGGAGCTCGCGGCTTTCATTGCGTACATCAACTAATTCGACAATGGAGCTCTCGACCTTGAAGAAGGGGTAATAGAAAATGCCGACGGCGACTTCCGATACGAATTTATTGATGGCGGGAATACCGATAATCAGGAGAATCGAAAGCAGAACAACTGTACCGAGGTGAACGTTGCGCCAGTATCTGGAAAAGAGGTTTGAAATCCAATTCATGTGTATAGCCGCCCTGGCTGTATTCCCTCTTTCACATATCGGCCCGGAGGTATGATTTCTTTACTCTACGTTGTCCATCAATGCCAGGACATCGCCCGGCGAGGTCGCCTTGAGCAGCTTCTCGCGGTTTTCCTCGGATTTCATCAAATACGACAGCCGCGCCATCACGTTCAGATGAGCGCCGACGGCGTCCTCGGGGGCCGCGATGAGAAAGAACAGATGCACCGGCTTGTGGTCCATGGCATCGAATTCAATCCCCTCGTTGCTCCGACCGAAGGCAATCACAATACCTTTTGCCGACTTCGTCTTGGCATGAGGAAACGCGACGCCATACCCGACGCCGGTAGTGACGAGGTTCTCTCGTTCCTGTATATCCTTCAGGAGTTCATCGTGGTCCTTAATCATGTTGGAACCCGCGGCAAGATCGACCAGCTCCGTGATCACCTCGTCCTTGGTTTTGGCTTTCAGATCAAATACAATCAGACTTTCGTCGCAGAACTTGGACAGTTTCATTTCAACAACCTTTACTGCTACTGCAGCTTCTCCGCTTCATCAACAAGAAGAACAGGGATATCATCAGTCACCGTGTAGCTCAATTTGCAGTTGTGACAATCGAGGCGATTGTCGGATTCTCGATAGGTCAGGTCTCCGCAGCAATTGGGGCAGACCAGCTTCTCGAACAACTCTTTTGGCAGGGCCATATTAAAACTCCTTCACTGTCATTTCCCGCTATTCCTCGAATTCGCCCATAACCCGGTATTTGGCCAGTCGTTGCGACAGCAACGCTTCTGTCGACAATGCCGCCAGTTCGTCAAGCGCCGCCAGAATCTGGGCCTTAACCGAGGCAGCGGTCGTCTCAGGATCATTGTGCGCGCCGGTGGGCGGTTCGGGAATGATCTTATCTATTATACCAAGATCGAGCAAATCATCCGATGTCGGCTTCAGCGATTCCGCCGCCTCCGACGCCTTGGCGGCATCGCGCCACAGAATTGCCGCGCAGCCCTCGGGAGATATCACCGAGTACCACGAATATTCGAGCATATAGACGCGATCACCGATACCGATTCCCAGTGCCCCGCCGGAAGCGCCTTCGCCGATTATCACGACCACAATCGGCACCTTGATCTGGAACATTACCTCGATATTCTTTGCAATGGCTTCCGCCTGACCGCGCTCCTCGGCGCCGATTCCCGGAAACGCTCCGGGCGTGTCGATCAGGATGACAATGGGGATATTGAACTTCTGGGCAAGATAGAACAGCCGGCGTGCTTTCCGGTATCCTTCCGGATGGGCCATGCCGAAATTGCGGTACAGCTTCTGCTTGGTATCGCGGCCCTTCTGCTGGCCCACAAGCATCACCGGACGGTCGTCGATACGCGCAAAACCGCCGACCATGGCCGCATCATCGGCATAGCCGCGATCACCGTGGAGCTCCACCCACTCGGTGCACATGAGCCGGACATAATCCAGCGTATAGGGTCGTTTGGAGTGGCGGGAAATCTGGACTCGCTGCCAGCGGGTCAGGTTGGAGTATATCTCGGTGCGCAGCTTGTCCAGCTTGCGCTGCATTGAGGCGATCTCGCCCTGTAGTTCGATATTCTCCCCGACCGAAAAATCCTTCATGTCGGAGATCTTCTTTTCGAGTTCGACTATCGGTCGTTCAAATTCCAGAATCAGACCTTCAGCCATATGCCAACACCCCTTCAAGAATTGACTTACCGGGGTTCATGCCCCGGCGGGCTTCCCGGCCGTCGCAGTCGGGGCAAATTGCTCAGTAAGATAAGAAATATCACGAAAATAACAACCATAAAAAGAACCAGTATGCCGAAGACTATCAACCGGTTCCAGAAGAACATGGCCAGCGCGAACAGGCTGAACATGATCGAAAGACCATAAAAAACAAGAACAACCTGTCGCGGTGTCAGCCCGGCGAACGCGAGAATATGAAACAGGTGCCGACGGTCGGCCTGCATGACGTTTTTTCCGGCCGCCAGCCGCCGTCCGAATGAAATCGCCGCTTCCAGAATCGGGACTGCCAGGGCCATCAGCGGAACATACAGAGCGGCGGCCGTGAATGACTTGACCGGCACGAGCAAAGAAATCACGGCAAAATAATACCCTATCTGCAATGAACCGCTGTCACCCAGAAATATCTTGGCCGGATACCAGTTGTAGAACAAAAACGGCACCAGGAAACCTATCAGGGCATATGCAAAGATCAGCACTGCCCCGACTTTGTACATCCCGCCGATAATCACGAGCGTTATAGCCGCTATCAAAGACACTCCTCCCGCGAGACCATCGAGGCCATCGATTATATTGATGGCGTTAGTCAGCCCGACCACCCAGAGAATCGTGATTGCGACCGAAAAAGATCCCACATCGAAACTGCCATGAAACGGGATCGTCACCGGGTTGACATTGAGCCCGCCCATATACAGCACGAGTCCGGCGGCGATTTCGGCCGACAGCTTCACCCACGCTGAAAGCGGAGCCAGGTCATCGGACATCCCGACCAGGAAAATCAGCGCGGCCCCGAGGAAGATATACAGCAACGAGGGAATCAGATCACTGAACGACGACCAGAACACAACCAGTGATATCAGTACTGTAATCCACACCGCAAGGAACAGGCCGGCGCCTCCGGTTACCGGTACCGGCCGCTTGTGGCGTTTGTGCAGACCCGGCTGATCGAGCAGCCCGTAGCTGACGGATACCCGGATAAGGCGCGGGATAATGATCAGGGTGATGACCGCGCTGAAGGCCACGCCAAGGATCAGGACCGGCAAGCTCACGACTCCTGCTCCTTTTCTCCCCTGCGTTCCGGAAGGACGAGCACGAAGCCAAAATTGAAAGCCAGCAAAAACGGGAAAACCGCGTAGGAAAACAAACCCGGCTGATGCTTATGGAAATACCGCAAGAGGGACCTGTGATGGTACCAGGCGCGCCGTATTTTCCCGGCCTTTCCCCCGCGTCCCCATCTGTGCACCGCACCCGCCCCCGGAACAAAGAGATTGGTATATCCCCGGTCATGGAGTCGGGAACACAAGTCCGTATCTTCCATAAACATAAAGAAATCACTATCAAAGCCGCCGGCCTCAAGAAACGTTTTGCGGCAGATCAGGACAAGAGTCCCGGCCACCGCCGGAACGGCCGTCGTTTGATCGAAATCCGGCAGCGTGTACCTGCCGCGTTCGCCCGGAGGATGTCCGAGCGCGCGAGTCAAAAACGAACCACGGGAGAACAGAAGGTTGCCGGCAGTCGGGAAATTGCGCGCCGAGGGTTGAAAGCCGCCATCGGGATAACGAACTCGCGCGCCGAGCATGCCGGCTTTCTCATTTTGTTCGGCAGTCTCGATCAGTCTGGTTACGCAATCAGAGTCCAGAACGACATCGGGATTGACAAACAGCAGATAGTCACCGTCCGCCTCGGCAGCGCCGGTATTGCATGCCCTCGCGAATCCTTCATTCGTCCGGTTACGGATAACAGTGGCGTCGGCGAAGACAGAGTGCACCAGTTCCTCGGGATTTGTATCCGAGTCATTATCCACGACTATGAGTTGATGAGAAATGGGCGTCACCGCTTCGTGCAGCGAGAGAAGGCACTCGGACAGGCAGTCCTGCGAGTTGTAGGTGACGATAACGGTGGAGACGCTGTTGTATTGTTGAGACACCGAAACGGCTTAATTAAACTTTCCCATGATCGATTTCAGTCGCAACCGCCAGACCATCCAGATGGCCTCGCGAACAATCTTCTTTGACATTTTGGACGATCCCGCGATACGGTCAACAAAAACGATCGGTATTTCCTTGATACGGAAGCCCTTCTTCCATGCCCGCATCGACATCTCGATCTGGAAGGAATAGCCGGATGACTTGACTTCGTCGAGATTAATAGTCTCGAGCACCTCGCGCCGGAAACACTTGAATCCGCCGGTTGCGTCGCGCAGGGGCAGGCCGGTGACTATACGAGTGTAGACGTTAGCGTAGTATGACAACAGAAGACGCGACATCGGCCAGTTGATCACGTTCACCCCGGAGATATACCGTGAGCCGATAACCAGATCATGGTCCTGAATCTCCCGAAGAAAGTTCTTGAGATATTCGGGTCCGTGCGAGAAATCGGCATCCATCTCGAATATGAAATCATACTTGTTCTCTATCGCCCATTTGAAGCCGGCGATATAGGCCCGTCCGAGCCCTTCTTTCTTTTCCCGGTGCAGGACGTTTACCTGTGACTCCGCGGCGCTGAGCCGATCGGCGATTTGGCCGGTGCCGTCCGGCGAGTTGTCATCGACTATCAGCACGTTGATACGGGGATCCAGCGGCAGGACCGCGTGGACAATTTTTTCGATGTTTTCCCGCTCGTTATAGGTCGGGAATATGATCAGGGCCCGTTGAGCTTGCGTCATTCTTCGATCTCTTCTTCCTCAGGATGTCGTCGTGACTGGACAAAATAGAAGCCAAGTATACCGAGCACGTATATCAAAGTCAATACGGTCACCCATGCTCCGGTCTCGTATCGCGATGAGTGGTATTTGAACAACACCTGGCTGGAACCGGCCGGAATTGCGACCGCCCGGAAGGATCCATCGGCTCGCAGGACTTCAGCCGGTTTGCCGTCGATATAAGCATGCCAGGCATCATAGTAGTTATCGGTCAAAACTAGCAATTTATTCGCCGTCGCCTGTACCCCGACCACGACCGAGTCGGTGGCGTAGGAAACAACCCACGCCGAGTCCGCCGAGGCGCTGTCCCTGGCCACGGAAAGATCGGGCGCCTTCTCGAGATACACCATCTCCCGGAGGTTATCCGCCCCGTTATCGATCAGCGGGTAAATGTCTTTTCGATCCGGAATGACCCGGTATTGATCGACCAGGAATGCCCGCGGAAGGGCATTGTCGTTCTCGATAATCTTTACCTGTCCGAAATCAGCCGCCGTTTTCAGGGGTATCGCACCGAAATAATTCGGGGGGAAATTCATCTGTGAGCGCGCCACGATGTACTTCCCGTTGGCGAGGTTTATGACGTGCGGGTTCGGTCGCGGCACGATATTGGCCAGGTTCATTCCGCCGATGAGGTCGTCGTACCAGCGAAGCTGGTTGCCGTGATAACCGACAATGACTTCAATATCGTGATACGGCAGAATTGTCTCCTTCGGATTCAACAGGTACAACACCCTGAACTTCTCGGTCTTGCCGGTAAAGAAATTGGTGAGGACATTGGGCGCCCACTGGCGCTGGGGGTCAAACGTACCTATGAACCGCGAGTCGAACCGGGCTTCATTGACTGCCGGAACCGCCAGCATGACGACCAGTATCGCCACGCCGGCCTTGCTTCTCCGGTACATCCAGATGCAGACTGCGACAAATGCCGTGGCGAGAAACGCGAACCAGGCGCCGCTTTGAATCGCCGGCAGGTTCATGTAGGCCACGTCGAGCTTGCTCACCCCCTCCTGCACCATTGTGCGGGAAGCATCGGAATAGAAGATCGACGACCAGAGATTGAGCATGCCCTTCCCCGCCACCGAAAAGAGAAATGCCAGCATGAGCAGGAAAGCCGGGATGCCGAACAGCAGATAATAAAAGCGCGCCTCGCGCTTCTCTTTATCCTTCTCACCTTTCGTGTCCATCACCCACTGAAGCCCCATGGCCGCCAGCAGTGAGGCGGAGAACGAAAAAAGGAACATGATCATCGATGGTGATCGCATCGATGACACTTTTGGTATTATCCAGTAGAAGAGCCGGAAAACCGGCGTCGTCCCCCCCAAAGCGTAGAGCAAGGCGAAAATCGCCAGCCCTCCGAAGAAATAGGATTCCTTGCGTCGATAGAACAGAAAGCCGGCCAGCGCCATAAGGATAGTGACCGTCCCGGCAGCTTCCGAATTATCCTTAAACGCGTTCTTCCCCCAGTAGTAGCTGTCGCGCTCCTGCGTGTTGGCGCCGACAAACTCGGGAATCAACAGCGAGAGAACACCCTCCTGGTGCATCGACCACGATGTCGCCCAGTCCCATCCGCGCTTGGCGTCGGCGCGAGGCGAGAACTTCGTGGTGTACTCATAACCCGGATAGAATTGCACCGCCGATATGAGCAGGCCGATCACCACCGCGTAGACCACCAGCAGCGCCGGTCTGATAACGGGTACGATCGACTTCTCCTTGACCAGCTTGACTATCAGCTTGAATGCCGAGTAGAACGCCACCGCCCAGAGCATGAAGTACGACATCTGCGGGTGCGGTGAAACGATAATAATGCCGACAAAAAGACCTGCCAGCGTGAAATTCAAAAACGGTCGTTTCTGGAACCCCCGTTCGAGAAACAGTATCACCAGAGGGAAAATCGTGGTGACAAAAATCTTTCCGTCGTGTCCCGGCGCGACCAGCGACACGAGGTACGGACTGAACATGTAACAAATTCCCGCAAGCAGTGAGGCCACTTTTGATAATCGAAATTGCCGCGCGCACAAATACATGAAGATGCCGGCGAGATAGATGTGGATAAACAGGTTGATCCCGATCATCCGGTACAGGGTGCCGAAAAACTTGAGGATAGAGAACGGATAAAAGATATCGCCGTGGAATGCCTCGACAAACGGTATGCCCCCGAACATGTACGGGTCCCACTGGAGGATATGACCGGTGGCCTTGAGGTGCTCGATAAAGATCGAACGCATGAATATGCCGGCGGTGATCATATCGGAGCCGTACAGCATCTGATCCGAGAAGAGGAATTCGCTGAACAGGAGAACCATCAGGACAAACAGCAGGGCGAAGACGATCGGGACGAAGTATGGCGATGTTTCCGGGTTGAACCGTTTCGACGGCGCCGGCTGAGACTGGCGCGGCGTCTTTTTTCTCTTTTTGGCCAAAAAAGCCTCCTCAATTCTCCGTTACATTTTGATCCGCAGAGCGATCAGGGCTGCGATCAATTCCAGGCAGATCGACCACAGTCGTGCTATGATTGCGACCGCGGCCGCAATCGGTCCCGCAAACGGTATCAGCAGGGCCTGCATGACTAGCTCACGGGGGCCAAAACCGCCCGGCGCAAAAATCGCCAGATACCCGATCTGGTACGAGGCCGCGAAAATGCCGATCGAGGCCACCAGACCGGGACTGACTTCCGGTATCACCGACAGGAGAAATAACCAGAACGCCAGGCCATAAACAGCCCAGCCGAAAAAATAACCAATAAATACTTGTAGGGCAATAGATTTGTCCAGCTTGAAGGCGATCGGCGGACGCGAAAACCGCGCCAGCGCGGCATTAACAATCCTGAGAAACGGGTCCGGATACAAGACCAGAAGGGCACTGAACGCCAGCATCCCGCCCATGATGACATAACTGGATGTCTGACCGAGAAGCCGCACCTGATCAACGAGAATGGCCGGCTGTACCTGACCGGCAAGAACAAAAGCCAAAAAGGCAGCCGGGATCGTGAATACCTGGTAAATGACAAACGAGGCTCCGGCCGGCTCCGGGGCTATCCCTTTCTTCCGGGTAAGGTACAGAATGCCGACGAACTGCCAGACCTTGCCCGGCACGTATCGTCCCAGGTTGGATAAATAGGATATCTTGAAGCCTTCAGCGGGGGTCACCGAATAACCAAAACTTCGGATTATCATCCGCCACGCCATGGCAAATATGAACAGGGCGCCCTGTGCGCAGATTAACGAGAGGACAAGATACGGGATGTTAATATCCCAATCATAATCCTTGATCGACGTCCAGTGCTTGACCATCAGACGCCCGAGAAAATACACGACGATAAGGGTGAGAATTATCTTGAGAAGAAGCGAGAGAAGACGTTTTGCGTTCATTGTCACTGATGAAAACCAGAGATATTCCGAGGCAACGGCGTCGATACTACCGGAATATGCATTACCGGAGCGCACGATTGACGGCCGCTACTGCCTCTTGTGCCTGTTCATTTCCTCGAGTATCGCATTCGATTTCTTTCTGAGATCCCCGATTTCTTCCTTCAGGGCGGTCAATCCCTCGGACAGGAATCCCATCATGAACAGCGCCAGACCCGTCCCAATCAGCAATATCACAAGGTAAAGAAAGGTGCGGTCACCATGGCCGACTACATACCGCTCATAGACCGCATACAGGCCCACCAGAACTCCCAGGACGAACAGGATCGATCCGGTGAGTCCGAAAAAGAGCAGCGGCTTCCGCAAGAATGTCAGCTGGAATTTCACCGCCAGCATGTCGAGCACACCGATGGGGATCCGCCATATGGAAAACTTGCTGCGACCCCATGTGCGTTCATACAGCGGAACCTTGACCTCATCGACCTTGTACCCCTCGTCCGCTGCCAGGGGTACCAGGTACCGGTGCCAGTCCTTTCGGAGAAAGATCTGCTCGATCACTTCTCGCCGGAAGGCCTTGACGGAATTGAGATCGTGCACCTTCAGGTTGAAGATCTTCCGGGATACCCAGTTGTAGATCGATGAGACAAACCGCTTGTTGTACTTACCCTGTTTCCAGCCGGTGCTGATATCGGCGCCCCGGGCTATCGGCTTGATCAGCACCGGTATGTCTTCGGGGCGATACTGCAGGTCGGCCGGGAAATAAATAAAGACATCTCCGCGGGCCGCCGCAAATCCAGTCTGGAGAGCTTCGGTGACACCTCGATTGCGCTGATGCGAGACGAATCTGATAAAGTCGTATTTTTGGGCATTTTCGATGATCTTATTGAGGGTGCCGTCAGTAGACCCGTCATTGACAAAAACGACTTCGGTCTCGAAGGGCGCCTTCTGTCGCATTTCGGCATACTGGCGACAGAATTCGTCGATATTCCCCTCCTCGTTCATCGCCGGTACGATGGTGGACACGACAAAATCGTATTTCTCCTCGGTGGACAAATCAGGATACCTCAATAGTGCTTCCGGTTTGGGCGTATCGGTTTCGTGTTAAAGAACATACGATTATCAGGAAATTCAACAGATTTTTTCCTTCCGTATTTATACCCTATCGACAGGTTGACGTTGGATGTAAAGCCGTCACAAGACGGCTCCCCTCGTTCCATGCGCTAAAACCCGGCTACAACCGGGAAATCTTGACAAATCGTTCTAAATTGTTTTCTTGTAAGGAAGAGCCCGGATAAGAAACATAGAGGGAAAACGAGGGAGCCAAACGATCATTCCGCCCTGGCACGCACGTCTCTCAACGATCGGGCCGTCCCTGCATTCAAACTGATTACACATCACGCTGGTATTGCCAGTAAAAAGCCTGGGAGGTATTGTTCCCATGAATTGCAAGTGGTTGCTGATAGTGACCGGACTGCTTATTCTGCTCAGCGGTCTGGTGTCGGGGCAGGATATCGCCGAGCGCGATAAATTGTACATGAAACTGGCATCACAGCCGATGGTCGGCGAAGCGGACCAGCCGGTAGTGGTTGAGCTGTGGACCTACGTGGATGCAAATATCGCGCTGGGCATGTCGGCGGGATTCAAATGGGATTCGGATAACCTTCGGTTGGACAGTGTCAGACCGGATCCCGCACGTTTCTGGGACGCTGTTTTCTTCGATTTGGACGGAGGCATCGACAGCGCGAATGCATACAAGCGGTTCATATATGTCGGATTGGCTTTATCGCCGGAACACGGCCTGCAGCCGGCTCTGTCGCCGCAGCACCTGGCAAGTTATTATTTCACTCTCAGTCAGTGGGAGGTGGGAGAGTCATTCACAATCGATACCTTGACTTTCAAGTCCGGCAGCGAGTTTCTGATCATGCCCGTTGGTGGCTATCCATACCCGCCGGAATGGCCCGGCCCACTCACGGCAACGGCGGAATATATCGAACCGGGAGATAAGTATGTGGCTATCGACGGTAGCGACGAAACCGGCGACGGCAGCCAGGAGAGCCCGTTTGCTACGATCGGCCGGGCGGTTTCGGTAGCCAACAATGGAGATCAGGTGATCGTCGGCCCGGGAACATACACCGGGCCCGGAAACCGGGAGGTTAACTTGAGCGGCAAGACAATTGTCGTGCGTTCGAGCGACGGACCGGAATTGACAATTATCGATATGGAGGGCCTGGGACGAGCCTTCAACAATGTGTGGGCCCAGGATTCCGGGCTCGTGATCGAAGGCTTCACCTTCGTAAACGGTCACTCTATTGCCGGCGGAGCCATCCGGTCACTGGGAGCATCACTCCGGATCAACGACTGCGTCTTCGCCCACAACTATTCAAATTACGGCGGCGCGGTGTATCTCAACGGTAACGACTGGAAAAAGACCGCCGCGGACGCCCTCAACCCGCCCCCGATGCCGAGAGTCACCGGATGTACCTTCTTTGACAACGAAGCTCGAACCGGAAGCGCGATTTACTACCAGTACAATGCCATCGATATCACCGTGGAGAACAGCATTTTCTATGGCAATGCCAGCCAGTCGACGGCCCCCCCCGTGACCAACGGCTACTACACAAGCGGGACGGCAACGCTGTTCTGCTGCGATGTGTTCGGCAACGCCGGCGGTGACTGGATCGGCGAAATCGAGGACCAGGCCGCTGTCAACGGCAATTTCTCGGCACATCCGCTTATGTGTAGTCCCTTTGCCGATAACTTCCATCTCGCCGCTAATTCTCCCTGTCTCCCGGCGCACAACGAATGCGGACAACTGATCGGGGTGTACGGTCAGGGATGCGGGGAATTCGCGTTCCGCAACTGGTATGTATCACCCGACGGCAATGATATCGACGGCGAAGGCACGTTGGACAATCCATTCGCGACCATCCAGCATGCGATCGATGTCAGTCACAACGATGACAGCATCCTTGTCATGCCGGGCATCTACTGGGAATCACTGAATTATAATGGAAAGTTGGTTGTCGTGAAGTCGACCGATGGTCCTCTGGCTACCACCATAACGAATGATCGAACAGACAACCTGGTCACGTTCAATCACGGAGAGAACAGCTTCGCCGTTCTGGACGGGTTCAAGCTCCGGGAAGGCTGGATTGGCGTCCTTTGCATCGGCTCCGGCCCGACTATCAGTCACAATCTTTTTGTCGACCAGCACATCGACAACTGGTCAGCCATCGCACTTTGCGGCGCGACGGATTATGCGGTCGAACCGGATGGTGATATTCGTTACTTTGCCTCTGCAGGACCGGCGCCGGCCGTCATTATCAATAATACTATAATCGGGTGTGCCAATGGCGGGATATCCACTTTCTCCACGATACCTCCGGTTATTAAGAATAACATTATTGCTCACAATGGTCACTACGGCATCCACAAGGAAGGGATTCAGCCGGGCGTTGCTCCCCCGGACCTCAGCTATAACGACGTTTTTGGCAACCCCGAGAATTACCAGGAGATCACGTACGCCGGCGAGGGGACGATCAGCGCCGATCCGCTGTTCAATCCAGACTTGACGCTCAGCGAAAGTTCACCATGCATCGATGCCGGCGATCCCAGTCCGATGTATAACGATGCCGACGGCAGCCGGGCCGACATGGGTGCAATCGGCAGCAATGCCGGCGGCGGCGGCGACGATATAGTCATCCCGACCAATGAATGGATCAACGTCTATTGTGCTAATCCAATCATGAACGGGGGTCCGCTCGCACCCGGAACGGTCATTCGCGCTTATGACACCTTCAACACGCTGTGTGGCATCGGTACCGTCCGTCCGGATGGTTCTTACGGGTATATCGCTATCTACGCCGATGACCCTTACACCGATGTCGATGAGGGTGCGGATCCGGGCGAGATGGTTCATTTCACCATAAACGGAGACTACGTCGCTTCCAATCCGTCCGTTTTCTGGACGGAAAACCAGGCTACGTTTGAGGTATGCGAATTCCACAATTATAACCTCACCCGAATCCCGCTTCATGCCGGATGGAACCTGATCTCATGGAATGTAACCTACCGGGGGTCTGTCGCCGAGACGATCGCAGACATTGCCGGCTGTGTCGATGTCGTCCTCTCTTTTGATCATGGCGGCCTGACATATGATCCGGCTCTGGCATCATTCAGCACCCTGTCGGAAATGGACTTCTACCACGGTTACTGGCTCCGCATGAACTGTGACACTGTCCTGGAAGTGAGCGGAAATATGGCCGAGTCCGGACCGATACCGGTCCATGAAGGCTGGAATCTCGTGGCCGCCTGGGTGCCTATGCGCATTTCGATTACGGATGCTTTCCAGCCAATTATGGAAAACCTGACACTGGCGGCAGGATTCGATCACGGCGGGTTAACGTGGATTCCGGGCATGGATCAATTCAACACCCTCCGCGCTGTCGAAACCGGATTTGGCTACTGGCTGAATATGTCGGCCGAGGATACGCTCTGGTACCCCAATTTCGAGCCGGTGTTTTTGCCGGTGCCGTTCCAGCCGGGACAGATAATACTGGAGAATGCGCCGACAGTATCGCCGTACCCCGAGGGAAACGTGCGTGGTTCGCGGTACTGGATGTCTGTCTATGGCAGTGGTATCCAATTCGACGGCCTGCCGCTGAGAGTCGGCGATAAACTGGAATTCTTCACCGACGACGGCGCTCTCTGCGGGCAGGGCATCTATGGCGAAGGAATTCTCAAGTTCACGCCGGTATACGGCCGGGATGAACTCGACCATGCTGCGGCTTCGTATGTCGCCGAAGGCGGCTCGGTGCAGGTGTTTGTGAACGGACAGCGGGCATATCCCAACGTCCCGTGGGAGGGCAACGGGTCACGCGTTCGTCTGGAACGCCTCTTCTCGAACCCGGCGGACATCGTGCCCGAAAGTTATGCGCTGCAACAAAACTTCCCGAACCCGTTCAACCCGAGCACGGTAATCAAGTTTGAGTTGCCTGTCGCGGGTCATGCCACACTAACGGTTTACAACGTGCTCGGGCAGGAGGTAAGGACTCTTGCCGACGATTTCTATGTCACCGGCAGTCACGAGGTTGAGTGGGACGGACGCGACAACTCCGGACGGCAGGTATCAAGCGGTGTATACCTGTACCGCCTGCAGGCAGGTGATTTCAACCAAACCCGAAAGATGGTTCTGCTGAAGTAAAAGCACTTGGGAGGTTGGGAGAAACGGGACGGCGCCTGCGCGCTGTCCCGTCATTTATTGCCCGAACTTACCTTCTGTCCGACTAACGAAGGTACTCCGAAAATTCGTCGTATGGAATCACCGGCCAGGTTTCGGTCTCGAGAACGCCGAGACTGTTGATTTGGGAAGCGATCCGGAACGCGACCGACTGATCCTTGGCTTCAAACGCCGCCAGGTAATCGTAGCGACCCAGCGTCGCATAAAGCTTCTCGACCTTGACCTTATTGTTGGTAAAAACCTCGAACGACTCGTTGATCTTGTTTTGAAGATCGCCGTGTTCCTTTTTCGCATTCGGATTAATCGTCATCGCCATCATGAATTCGGCCATATTACCCTCCTGACATTCGGATATTGCTCACCTCTAGTATACGTATCCATTCCACGGACGCCACCACAATTTCCGGGCTCTACCATGAGTACCGGCGGATTCGCCTCGCTACCTCTGATATACGATACGGCCGCCGCAAATCGTCATGTACGATTGACCGTTCAACCGGTATCCGATAAACGGTGAATTCCACGACATCGACCGGAAATCAGCCGCCTTGACCGTCCATTTCTTGTCCGGATCGATAATCGTGATATCAGCCACGGTTCCTTCGGCGAGACTGCCGCCCTCGAGGCCAAATATCCGCGCCGGGTTGGCGGTCATTTTGCGAACGGCGTCCGCCCAGCTCAGATACCCTTTGTCGATGAGATAAGTCTTCACCAATCCGAGCGTTGTTTCCAGTCCGATCATTCCGGGCGCGGCGAGATCGAACTCGCAGTCTTTTTCCTCGACCGAATGCGGCGCGTGGTCCGACGCGATACACTCGATAGTGCCGTCAATAAGGCCTTCAATGACCGCCTCGCGATCTTCCTTCGTCCGCAGCGGCGGATTGACCCGCAGGTTGGTGTTGAACTCTTTGCCGATTTCTTCATCGGTCAGCACAAAATGCTGCGGGCAGGCTTCGGTGGTGACATGGATGCCTTCGGCCTTTGCGCGTCGGATGGCCTCCACACCTCGTTTTGTCGTGATGTGCTGGATGTGGAGGCGCGCACCGGTCACGCGGCAGAGCGCGATGTCGCGAAGCACCGCCACTTCCTCGGCGACCGCCGGGCGTCCTTTCATCCCGAGCCGGGTGGACTGGAACGACTCGTTCATGATTCCGCCGGCGCACAGCAGCTCATCCTCGGCATGCTGCATAACCGGGATGTCGAACATCCGCGCGTACTCCATGGCGCGTCTCATGATATCCGGGTTCTGCACATAATGGCCGTCATCGGAAATCGCCACCGCCCCGACTTTGACCAGGTCGCCTATCTCGGAAAGCTCGTTTCCGGCGCCTTCTTTGGTGATTGAACCGACCACGTACACGCGGGCGTCGGCATCTATCGCGCGATCCTGCACGAACTTGACCGTCTCCTGATTGTCGATTCTCGGTTGCGTGTTGGGCATGGCGCATACCGCCGTAAACCCGCCTGCCGCCGCCGCCCGACATCCGGTTTCCACCGTCTCTTCGTCCTCGCGTCCCGGCTCGCGCAGGTGCACGTGAACGTCAATCAGCCCCGGTACCACCAGCTTACCGGTTGCGTCCACTATCTGATCCTTGTCGAAACTGCTGATCAGACGCCTGACCGCAGCCGTATCCGTGTCGACCCTGACAATCTTGCCGTCCTTGATGAACACATGGGCGTCTTTACCGAAGCCGAGGGCGGGATCAATGACGTGTCCGCCCCGTATCACCATGTCATATTTCTTGCTGGCCATGATCACTCCTCTTCCTCTCTGCGCCCGGACAGCAGGTACAGCACTGCCATCCTTACCGCCTGCCCATTGGTCACCTGGTCGAGAATGACCGAATGATCGCCGTCGGCAACATCGCTCATAATTTCAACGCCCCGGTTCATCGGTCCCGGATGCATGATCGTGTAGTTCTTGTTCAGGCGTTTCAGCCGTTCCCTGGTAATCCCGAACAGGTTGGTGTACTCGCGCTGCGACGGGAACATGCCTGACTGCTGACGTTCGAGCTGGATGCGCATGATATTGACAACGTCTGCACCATCGAGCGCTTCCTCAAGGTTCGTATACATGTCACATCCGAACTTTTCCACCTCGTACGGCAACAGGGTCGACGGTCCGCAGAGGGCCACCGATGCCCCGAGCGCCTTCAGCCCCCATATGTTGGACCGAATCACCCGCGAATGCTTGACATCGCCGATAAGCACCACGCGCAATCCATCGAGCTTACCGTATTTCTTGCGGATCGTAAACATATCGAGAAGGGCCTGCGTGGGATGCTCGTGCGCCCCATCGCCGGCATTGATGACATTAGCGTCGGTGAATTGTGTCAGGTAAAACGGCGTACCCGAAGATTTGTGGCGAATCACGATCATATCGATTTTCATCGCTTCGATATTCTGCACGGTATCACGGAGCGACTCGCCTTTCTGGACCGACGAGGTCGAAGTCGTGAAACTTATTGTATCCGCCGAAAGGCGTTTTTCCGCAAGTTCGAAGCTGATGCGCGTGCGTGTCGACGGTTCGTAGAACAGGTTGAGGACTGTTATCCCGCGCAAAGTGGGCAATTTCTTGATGGTGCGATCGAGCACTTCCCGGAACGACTCGGCCGTGTCGAGAATGCGCACGATATCTTCTTTCGGGACACCCTCCAGCCCCAGCAGATGTCTCGACGAGAGCAGACTCACTTTGCGCCCCCTTTCCCGCTTCTGGTTGTTTTGGCGGTTTTAGTTTTTTTCGTCACTTTTAGCCGTCCGGTCGGTTTTCCGTCGCCGGTCACATACACTCTATCAATCCCGTCCTTCTCAGTGACATCGACAAATACCTGGTCAGTTCTCGCAGTCGGTATGTTTATCCCGACATAGTCCGCCTTGATCGGCAACTCGCGGTGCCCGCGGTCAACGAGTACGGCCAGCTGAATGGTTCGGGGGCGGCCGAAATCGATGATCTGATCCAGCGCGGCGCGGATTGTCCGGCCCGTGAAAAGCACGTCGTCGATAAGGATGATATTCTTGCCGCCGACCGGGAAGAGAATGTCGGTGCGCTGAATTACCGGTTGATCGAGCTTGGAGTGAACGTCGTCTCGATACAGGCTGATATCCATCAGTCCGACCGGCACTTTGACTTTTTCCAGTTTCTCGATAGTGGCGGCGATGCGTTTGGCCAGATGCGCGCCGCGGGTGAGTATCCCGATGATAGCCAGTGTCTCGGCGCCGCCGTTGTGCTCCACTATCTCATGGGCGATTCGAGTCAGCGCCCGGCTCATTTTCTTATCATCCATGATTACGTTCATCTTATCTGCCAAGAAATACCTCCGATTTCAGGCGCGGTTCAAGCCCGCCGATATATGAAGATTCGATTTTGCGATCGTATGTAAGGAATGTTCGTTTTTGCGACATGTGCGGACCTTTGGTGACCTCACCGGATCACCTTAAAAGGTTGTGAGCCCCGTATTCATGGCTACCCGCTATCAGGTACCCGCGAGCGCTCCGGTTGCCTGTCATATATAAGGACTCACGCCGGGCTGTCAAGTTATCGGGCGAAAAAAGCGGCTGTGAAAACAGATGCGGGACAAAAATCAGGAGGGTCTGGCCAGTACGCTGGTATAGCGCGGGTCCGAAAAGAGTGTTGACACTTCGAGAGTCTCTACACGCCGGTCACCCGGCAGGTAAATGACGCGGTCGGCAACGGCTTGAACGACTTCGCTGTCGTGCGTGATAATGACCAGTCCCATCCCGTGCGATTTCAGGGCCTTTGCCAGACCTATAAACCGACCGACGCCTTCCTGGTCCAGGCTGGCAGTCGGCTCGTCGAAGATAGTGAACGACGGCGACATGGAGAGAATCGCCGCGAACGCCAGACGTCGCTTCTCACCGACCGACAGCGAGAACGGGTCCCTTTCGGCGAATTTCTGCGGGCTCAGCCCGACCAGTTCCAGAAAGCCGCTGATTTCCTGATCGGAGAGGCGTCGCCCGAGGTTCTGCGGACCGAATGCTATCTCTTTGGCACAGGTGGGCAAGAAGAATTGCCGCTCCGGCTGCTGGAGGACGGCCGCCACCCATCCCGGTCTCGCCTCGTGCGACAGCACCTGACCATTGCCGTCGGTGTAGCTCAACTCCCCCGAAGCCGGCCGCAATAATCCGCTGAGCACAAGTCCGAGACTGCTCTTGCCGGCGCCTGTCGGCCCGACAACGCCGACAATCTCACCGGTCTGTAATTCGAGACTCACCCCCAGCGCAATCAACTGTCTGGGGCTGTACCCGAAATCAACATTTCGGAGAATTATCTTGTTGGGCCGCGATTTCATCTCGGCCGGCTTGACCAGCAAATCAGCCTGGTGGTTGGCCGCCTCGCCCATTCGGGAAGAACCCTTGAGTCCGACGCGCAGACAAAATGTCTCGTCGTCGAGTATCTTCGATGGTTCCCCGTCGGCAATGACTTCACCCTCATGTATAACCAGCAGTCGCGGATAATTTCGTGCGATATACGGATACTGCGTCACACGGATTTCAATCAATTCCGGCATCGTCTCGCGCATCCGCTCCAGCTCGTTGCAGAGTAGTCGGCGTCCGGCTTCGTCGAGAAACGAGTCCGGCTCATCGAGGACGAGTACGGGCGGACGATACACTGTCGCGGCGGCGAGCGCCACTCGCTGCTTCTCCCCTCCCGACAACTCCGCGGTCAGACGGTTCTCGAGTTCGGTGATGCCGTATGTTTCAAGCGACTCGCCCACCAGTCGCTTCATCTCCGGAAGCGGCGACGCCAGGTTTTCCAGTGCAAAGGCGACTTCCTGGTCAACCACCATCGCCACCATCTGGTTATCCGGATTCTGGAACAGCATGCCGACTTTTGGTCGACCATCGCTCTTGTCGGCGGGCTCGCCGTCGATTTTGACCGACCCGCCGGTCGGCTTCAGCAAACCGGCTAAAATCCGCGCCAGAGTGGACTTGCCGGAGCCGTTGGACCCCATCACGCATACGGACTCGCCGTCCTCTACACGAAGCGAGAGGTCCTTGATAGCCGGTTCGGATGCGTCCCGGTAGCGGTATGTCAGATGTTCACAGACAATCATATCAATTAAAAAAGCCGATGCCCTAAGTTAGGGCACCGGCTGAAGTTGGCAAGAACAATCGGTTAGCCGGTGTAGTTGACGTCGAGCGTTCGCGCCGCGGTCACTTCGTCGAGCCGACGGACCGGCGTGTTATGGGGAGCCGATGTTACCAAATCCGGTTCCGTCTCCGCCTCGCGAGCGATGAGTTTCATGACTTCGGCGAACCGGTCGAGCGTTTCGCGGCTTTCGGTCTCGGTCGGCTCGATCATCATGGCCTCCGGCACGATCAGCGGGAAATAATTCGTGGGAGCGTGCATACCGAAATCAAGAATCCGCTTGGAAATGTCGAGCGTCTTGACACCCAGCTTCTTCTGCCGGCTTCCCGAAATCACAAATTCGTGCATGCAGTGGGCCGGGTATGGAAGCTCATAGTCCTCACGCAGGAGTTCTTTCAGATAATTGGCGTTGATCACGGCATTCTCGGAGACTTCGCGAAGCCCCTTTCCGCCCATGGTTTTAATGTAAGCGTAGGCTCGAACCATGTTGGCAAAGTTGCCGTAGAAGTGCGCCATCCGGCCGATAGAACTCGGTCTGTCATAGTTGAAGAACAACTTGCCGTCGGCGTCTTTCTCCAGCACCGGCTTCGGAAGATATTTATCCAGGTCGGCTGTTACGCCAATCGCGCCTGCGCCCGGACCGCCGCCGCCGTGCGGCGTCGAAAAGGTCTTGTGCAGGTTGAAATGCATGATGTCGAACCCGATATCACCCGGGCGGAAAATGCCCATGTGCGCATTCAGGTTGGCGCCGTCCATATAGATCAGCCCGCCCCTCTCGTGCACGATATCGATAATCTGCTTGATATGCTTCTCGAACAGCCCGAGGGTGTTTGGGTTGGTGGTCATGATCCCGGCCACGGTATCATCCATGACTTTCGCCACTGCCTCCGGCCGAATCACGCCGTTCTCGTCACCGGCAACCTTGACGGTCGACCAGCCGAGGGCGGCCACAGAAGCCGGGTTTGTGCCATGCGCGGAATCCGGGATGATGATCTTATTGCGTTTATTGCCGTGCTCGGCGTGGTACGCCCGCATGATCAGCAACCCGGCAAATTCACCGTGCGCCCCGGCTACCGGCTGAAGCGACATGGATGGAAAACCGGAAACCTCCAAGAGATATGTCTTCAAATCCCACATCAATTGCAGGATACCGCCGGCGCTGCTGCACGGCGACAGCGGGTGGTGTTCCAGAAAACCGGGGTACGAAGCCGCCTTGTCGTTCAGCTTCGGGTTATACTTCATCGTGCACGAACCGAGCGGATAGAAGCCCTTTTCGATGTGATGATTTTTCACCGACAGGCCCACGAAATGCCGCATCACCTCGCCCTCGGTTGTCTCGGGCAGCGCGGCATCCTCCCGACGGTGATACTCGGCCGGAATTGCAGAGAGTATTTCTTCTGCGCTTTTCTCGAGTTTCGGCAGGGTATATCCGGTCCGTCCCGGAACCGATTTTTCATAGATCAACAGTTTTTCTTCCACGGCTTTCTTTTTCGTTGTCCTCAACCTGTGTATGTCTTTCAGAGACTGCGGATGAGTTAATCTGTCTTCTCGTCCGTCTTGCCCTGCAATTTCTCAATCTGTTCTTTGGCGTACTCGGCATCCTCCGACTCCGGATAATGATCGACGTATTCCTGGAAACCGAGAATCGCCGCTGTGGTATCGCCTTTTTGCTTGTATACGATAGCCTTCCAGATCTCCGCATCCTGGGCGAATACCGTACCCTGGAAGTCTTTCATAATCTGGTCAAACGAGTTTATGGCGGCGGTGTAGTCCTTTGCGCGGCGCAGCATGTCGGCCATCGCCATCCGGCTTTCGCCGGCCAGCGAATCGGTCGGGTCACCCATGTCGATTACCTTTTCATACCAGTCGATAGCCTGATCACTGCGACCGCTGTACTTGTATTTGTCGGCGATTTCAAAATACATACCCCGATCTTCGGAACTTTCCGCCTGCTTAAGCAGGTCGGCGAGAGTGCCGATGCCCTGCTGGTAATTGTCCAGCGTCTCCAGGAATTCGTCGGGCGGCAGGTACCCGACTATCCGGTCCACTTCGGTCCCGTCGGGATTGATCATCACCAGCATGGGATACGCCATCACGTGATATTCCTCCGCCGCCAGGGTATCCTGTTCGGCATTGAGCTTCGCCAGAACCATATGATTACTGAAATAGTCTATCACTTTCTGATCTGTCAACACGACCGTGTCGAGGCGCTTACACCACGTTCACCAGTCGGTGTAGAATAGCAGCAAGGCCTTCTCGCCGCGTTCGGCTGCTACCTGTTTCGCCTCATCCACACTGGTCACAAACGGAGCCACAGGACCGGCTTTCATCTCTGCCTGGACCCCGGTTTGGGCCTCGGTCTGCGCTACCGCCGGCACAAACGCCGTCAGCAGAAAGGCAGCCCACAAAGTTGTCACAATCACAGTTGATGTCTTCATTCGCACTCCATCGTGTTGCCATCTATCGTAGGTCATCCTGTATCTCATCAAAATCATCCCCGAGGATAGCTTCCAGTATGGTCGACGCTTCCTCGCGGTATTGCCGCGGAACCATGATTACATCGGCGCCACTCTGAATCATCGAAAGGCCGCTCGAAGAAGCGGATCGTTTACCGTGTCCGGTAAAACCGCGTGACACGATAGTCGACGGGATATTGTTGGAGTCCAGCGCCCCTCGGGCCATCTCCGCCATTATCGCGCCATCGACAGAACAAATCGTGACCCAGGTGTCATCCGGCGCCGCGGCCGCACCGGCCGACCCTTTTGATTCGTGCAACTGGTGAACCAGCGGCTCGTTGCAATCCGGACAGACAGTGATTCCGTCACGGTATTCATATCTGCATTTCGGGCAAATCATCGTGTGTTTTCCTTTGGGGACCACTTGTCACCCAGTACCATGTTGAGTGTCTCCGTCGCCTCTTCGGCGAAATCCTTGGGAACGGCAATTTCATAAGGCGGCGCGTAGCTGCTGTAAAACGGATTCAACGGCAGCCCGACGTTACCAAAGAACCCTGATTTCGAAAACAGCGCCGCCGGAATTTTCGCCGACTTCAACGTTTCCGCCGCGAAATCTGCCGTCAGCTTGTCCTCGAAACTACCCAGGATTATCCACTCAACCTCTTCTTCCTCCGTCTCAGCCAATTCCCGACCGCAAACGGGGCATTCGGTTGTCTCATCGTCCCAGTTAACTTTGCAGACGGGACAGTACACCACTGTTCGCTAACTCCTTGAGGGTATGCACCAGAGTCTCAATCTCTGCCAACGACCGCTTCTCGGTGAGCGCCACCACGAGACAGTCATTCATTCCCTCGTACCATCGCCCGGCGTCGATGCCCGGCAATATGTGTCGTTCTATCATCGCCAGAATTATCTCTCGAGCCGGCTGCGGCGTCTTGACCGCGAACTCGCGCACGAACGGCCCCTTGAAATACGGTTCGAATCCATCTATCTCGATCAACTTCGCGGCCGCCGCCTGCGCACGCTCGGCCGACAGCAAGGCGACCTGTTTCAGGCCGGTCTTGCCCATCAGGCTGAGGTATACCGACGCCGCCGTGGCGCAGAGCGCCTGGTTCGTGCAGATATTCGATGTCGCCCGTTCACGACGAATGTGCTGTTCGCGTGTCTGAAGCGTGAGCACAAACCCGGTATTTCCATCCACGTCATTTGTCCGCGCCGCGATTCGTCCCGGCATACTCCGCACCAAATCTTTTTTCGCAGCAAAAAAGCCAAGCAGCGGCCCGCCGAATGACAGCGAGATTCCGAGCGGCTGACCTTCACCGACCACGAGATCAGCGCCCCAGTCGCCTGGCGTTTTCAGGATTGCCTGCGCAATCGGATCAACCGCCATCACCAGTTTGCCGCCGACCTTGTGGATCATTTTCTCCGCCGGTTCGATATCTTCGAGCAGCCCGAAAAAGTTGGGCTGTGCAATCAGCAGGCAGGCGGTGTTTTCATCAATCACGTCTTCGATCCGATTCAGGTCCGTTCGACCGTCCTTTATCGGCACCGTCACCAGCTGGACATCGCGACCGCTGAAATACGTTTCGATCACTTCGCGGTACAGCGGATTGACGGCTTCAGAGATGACGATTTTATTCCGACGGGTGACGCTCGATGCCATCACCAGAGCTTCAGCCGATGCCGTCGCACCGTCATACATGGATGCATTGGCTACGTCCATGCCGGTCAACCGACAGATGTGTGTCTGAAACTCGTAGATTACCTGGAGAGTGCCCTGCGAAACCTCGGCCTGATACGGCGTGTAAGCGGTCATGAACTCCGGGCGACTGATAATGGCGCCGACCGCAGAAGGTATAAAATGATCGTAGACGCCGCCGCCGGCAAAACAGGTCAAGCCGCCCTTGTTCTGATTCGACAGCGCCTCGATCTCTTGCAGCAGTTCCATCTCGGACAGCGCCGGGATATCGAGCGGCCGTTTGAGGCGCAACTCGTCCGGAATCCCGTCGATCAGTTCCTCAAAACTGGCCACCCCTATCCTGTCCAGCATTTTCCGACGGTCATCGTCGGTATTCGGTATGTACGGCATGTGTGACTTCGTTTCCTCGATGTTAATTCACGGTTGTCCGATCACGCTTCGGCGAGCAACTTCTGATAACCATCGGCGTCGAGCAGTTGATCCAGCTCCGCGGGATTGGACACTTCTACCTTGAGCATCCATCCCTCGCCATACGGATCCCGGTTGATAACCATCGGATCCTCCTCGACGGCCGAATTAATCCCGATGACTTTTCCACTCACGGGTGAGTACATGTCCGAGACCGCCTTGACGGCCTCGATCGTCCCGAATGAATCCAACTGCTTGACTTCGGCCCCGATCTCCGGAAGTTCTACAAATACGATATCTCCGAGTTCTCCCTGCGCGTAGTCGGTAATACCGATTATGGCGGTATTACCGTCGACCTTCACCCATTCATGTTCCTTGGTGTATTTCAGTTCAGCCGGTACGTCCACGGGGTACCTCCCAGTTCATTGTTTATTTTCATTGGCGGTGACAGTTTCGCCCGATTCGGTCTTTGCGTCTCCGGAATCGGTCGCCTCTGTCGTCGGTTTCGGCTCAGTATCTTCGGTCGGTTCAGCTTCGGCTTTCCGGCCGTTCCTGAATGATGTCTCCAGAAAGGCCGTGCTGTATTTCCCGGCGATGAAGTCGGGATGCCTGAAAATTTCCTGGTGGAAAGGAATTGTCGTCGGCACTCCCTCAACGACAAATTCTTCCAGGCAATGCCGCATCTTTATGATAGCCTCGTTCCGGGTTCTCGCCCGGACAATCAGCTTGGCAATCATGGAATCGTAGTACGGCGGGATAAAATACCCGGCATACACGGCTTTGTCGACCCGCACGCCGGGTCCGCCCGGAACGTGAATGGCCAGAATCTGGCCGGGCGACGGACGGAAGTCCTTTTCGACATCTTCGGCGTTGATCCGGCATTCGATCGAGGCCCACTTCGGCACGATATCTTCCTGCCGATAGGTCAGTTTTTCGCCCAGCGCCACACGTATTTGGTCCTGCACCAGGTCGACCTCGTAGGCTTCCTCGGTGATCGGGTGCTCGACCTGAATCCGGGTGTTCATTTCCATGAAGTAGAAATTGTGGTCATCATCGACGAGAAATTCAATCGTTCCGGCGCCGCGGTATCCGACCTGCCGGGCACCTTTGATAGCCGCCGCGCCCATCCGCTGACGCAGTTCCGGCGTCATCAACGGCGACGGCGTTTCCTCTATCAGTTTCTGGTGACGGCGCTGAATGGAGCAGTCACGCTCGCCGAAATGATAGACATTACCGTGCGAATCGGCCATCAACTGGATCTCGACATGGTGCGGCTTGACAATAACTTTTTCTAGATACAGGTCGGGGTTCGAAAACGCATTGGCCGCCTCGGTGGACGCGATGTGATACCCGCGCTCGAGCTCGGCTTCGTCGCGGCACACCCGCATGCCTTTGCCGCCGCCGCCGGCTACGGCTTTCAGGATGACTGGATAGCCGACTTCTTCGGCAATCTCAGCGGCATCGGAGAATGTCGCGACAATACCGTCCGAACCGGGAATAACCGGCACACCGGCCTTTTTCATAACTTCCTTGGCCATGGCTTTGTCGCCCATCTGACGGATTTGTTCCGGCTCCGGACCGATAAACACGATGCCGCATGATTCGCAAATCTCCGCGAAATCGGCATTTTCGGCCAGGAATCCGTAACCCGGATGGATAGCGCCCGCGTTGGTTACTTCGGCGGCTGCAATGATTCGTTTGTAGTCAAGGTATGATTCGTTCGCCGGTGGGTTGCCTATGCAGACGTCTTCGTCGGCAAAACGGACATGAAGGGCATCGCGGTCGGCCTCGGAATAGACCGCCACGGTCTTCAGACCCAGTTCGCGACAGGCGCGGATTACCCGCAGGGCAATCTCGCCCCGATTGGCTATCAGTACTTTCTTAAACAAATCGAATCCTTCCTGCTAATCCCCTTTTTGTATTGCCGTGCATACAAATAGGGACAGTTATAATAACTGTTTTTCCCGCAAAGGACAATAGGGAACCGGAATTTCATCTGCGCATCCGATCCCCCGGGGGCAGTGCATTGACCGGCCGAAAATCCCGCCGTTGTCGCATTTCGTGATTAAACGTTTACGGCTGTAATTGGTTCTTTCAGGCAACAAAAAGAACCCTGTCGCTGGTGTCAGCCCGGCAGGGTTCGATGTTTTGACGTCCGTGTAACAATCAGTATTTGTTAAAGCCGCCGATATCCTTCGGCTCGTCCTTCCCGCCGCCGGAAGCGGTTTCTTCCTTTTCGTCCTGCCAGCGGTCGGCCGCACCCTTAATCCCCTTGAGGCGAAGGTCGAAATCATCGGGATTGGTCGCATTGGCCATGGCTTCCTCGAAGGAGATCATCCCGTGCTTGTACAGGTTCATGATCGACTGGTCAAACGTCTGCATGCCATACTGGACGTGACCATCGGCAACGAGATCCGGGATATCGTTTGTCTTGGTCGGGTCGATAATACACTCCCTGATAGCGCCGGTGCCGATCAGAACCTCCAGTGCCGGCACCCGGCCCGGCATATCGGAACGCGCCAGGAGCCGCTGACAGACGATAGATTTCAGCGTGCCGGCCAGCAGCAGCCGAATCTGGTCATGCTGGTGCGGCGGGAAAAACGATATGATACGCGTGACCGTCTCGACAACGTTCAGCGTGTGCAGCGTTGTTAATACCAGGTGGCCGGTATCCGCCGCCGTCAGGGCGATTGACATCGTCTCGAGATCGCGGACCTCACCAATCAGAATTACGTCCGGATCCTGACGGAAGGCGTGACGGAGCGCCGACGCAAACGATTCGGTATCCCCGCCGACTTCGCGCTGCGAGATGATCGATTTCTTGTCGCGATAAATATACTCGATCGGGTCTTCAACTGTGAGGATGTTGACGGACCGATTGGCGTTCATTTCCTCGATCACCGCCGCCAGGGTAGTCGATTTGCCGGAGCCGGTCGTTCCAGTCACGATAACAAGACCGCGATGCTCGCGGGCGAGATTCTTCACGGGTTCGGGAAGATTCAATTCACTGAACGTCGGCACCTGGGTATTGACAGCACGGATAGCGACACCGGTCGTGCCGCGCTGGCGGAACAGGTTGATACGGAATCGGCCGAGCTTGGCGACCGATAGCGCGAGGTCCATCTCGTTTTTGCGCTGAAATCGTTCCAGCTGCCTCTCATTGAGGATCTGTCCGACAATCTGTTCCATCCGGTCGATCGTAATGGGGTCGGTCGCGATCTGTTCGAGGCGGCCGTTCACCCGAAGGTGAGGGCGAATTCCGACACGGATGTGAAGGTCGGATGCTTTGCGGTTGAGCATCTCAACCAGCATCTGCTTGAGATTCATGGACTTCCCTTTCCCGTCAGGATTGATTAGCCTTTGGTGTCAACCAGAAAGAGGACCTGGCCGAACTCCACCGGCTTGGCATTCTCTGCAAGAATCTTGACTACCCGTCCGCTCACTTCGGACTCGATCTCGTTCATCAGCTTCATGGCCTCGACAATGCACACTACCTGTCCAACCGCGATCTTTTCGTTGAGCGAGACGTACGGGTCGGCATCCGGAGCCGGGGCACCATAGAAGGTGCCGACCATGGGCGACTTGATTTCCACCAGCCCGGCAGTGTCCTCAGGCGGCGCTTCAGCCGCGGGCGGCGGCGCTGCCGTTCCCGCTTTTGCCGCCGCCGGTGTGGCTTCCTTCGGCGCCTGCATGACTACCGTGCCGTTGCTGTGCCCGTTGGAATTGGCTGCTCCCTTGCCGGAAATCCTGATCTTCCTGCCCCAGCTGGACACTTCGAGCGCGTCGATATCAGATTCTTCCACCAGCCGGATCAGTGTCCGTATGTATTTTTCAGTCATAAACATATTCAAACCTCAAAGCCTGAAAAGACGACAACGTCGCCCCTCCAAACTCAATACTAACATGAAGGTAGTACAAAAGTATACTTAGCCTGGATTATAGTTCCAACAATTTTTTTTCGGCTTTGTTCAGCACTCGTCCGCCATTTCTGCCCACTACAACATCGTCCTCGATGCGAACGCCGCCCCAACCGGAGACATATATTCCAGGCTCGATAGTGACCACGTTGTTAACCCGCAAAATATCCTGTGATACCTCTGCAAGTCTCGGTCCCACATGAACATAGTAGCCGATACCATGGCCGGTTCCATGGCCGAAATTCTTGCCGAAACCGGCTTTTGTGATGATGTTTCGGCAGACTTTGTCGACATCCGCCGCTTTCACGCCCGCTTTCACCTTGCGAATTCCCGCCTGCTGAGCCTTCAGGACTATCCCGTAAATCTTCTTCTGCCGCGGCGAGGCTTTCCCGAGAACGACCGTACGGGTGATATCCGAAACATACCCCCCGACAGTCGCGCCGAAATCAAACGTGATGAAGTCCCCTTTCTTAATCTTCCGGCTCGATGCCACTCCGTGAGGCATAGCCGAGCGGGGACCGGAGGCTACGATTGTCTCGAACGCGGTCCTCTCGGAACCGAGCATCAACATCTGATACTCCAATTCGGCCGCCAGTTCTCTTTCTTTTACTCCCGGCTCAATAATGTTCAAAATACGCTCAAACGCGATATCAGAGATTCTGGCCGCCTTCTCGATCAGTTTCACCTCGGCGGCGTCCTTGACCCATCCGAGTTCGGCAAGGATACCATCCGCCTGCACGAGCAGCACGTCAGGAAGCGACCGGTGCAGCTTGTTAGCGCCGGCCACTGTCATATACTCCGAGCTATACCCGTAGCGATAGTTCTTCTTGTTCAGTTCCGGGAATTCCCTGAGACTGGCAATGAGATCGCCTTTTTTCATCACCGATACTTTGGCGCCGCTAACTTGCTGTCTGGCCTGGTCGGCATACCGGAAATCAGTGAGAAAGCGAGCCTCGCGCAGGGTAATCACCAGCAGGCCGTTGCTGCCGGTGTAACCGGTAAGATACCTGACATGATCGCCGTACGCGATTACCATCCCGTCGAGGTTTTCCGCTTTCAGTTTCTTTCGCAGTTCATCAATGCGCTTTCTGGACATACTCAGTTGCCTTTCTCCTTGATTCGGCCTTCGGCCTGTTCCAGTTTCTGCAGTAACCGGGGATCATTGGAATTGATCGTCAGCGCCCGAAACACCTCTGCCGCCAGTCGCGGATGCCCCTGCGCGAGATACAGATCGCCGACCGTTTCGGTCACGAACGGCAAGGCCCGCAAGGTCACCTGATCGACCTGTTTTTTCGCTTCTGATCCGCGCTTGATCGAAATTGTTCTTGTCGTTTCTCTCGAACGGTCCGCCAGTTCGTTTCGAAGCCCGCGACAGAACGGATCAATTTCGAGAATCCGGCCGTAATTGGCCATTGCCGTCAGTTCGTCGCCCGCAGCGAAGCGGATATCGGCGAGACACTTCAACGCTACCAGGTTGTCCGGGTCGGCGGCCAGCACAAAATGGAACTGCTCTTCGGCCCGTTCCAGCTGTCCCGACGATTGGAGGGCGCGGCCATACATCAGGCGACCCGAAATCAACCCCGGATTCTCGGGCACGTATTCGCGGCAGATTTCGACCGCCTGCGAATATTTGCCGTCGGCGATCGCCCTTGCCGCGCGAGCCGGCCAATAGCCGCGCGCCGCCAGGCGATTCTGCAATGATTCGGTCTCAGAACCGTGCTGTTCTATCATAGATGCCGCAATAAGGGGGTTTTCTGCTCTGGGCGCAACAGGCAAGTGGGTAACCGGCTTCAGCCGCGCGAAAGCTTCCGCACCAGCCGGCTGGTCGAACGCGCTTTGGTGAGAGAGACTCTCCGAACACTCCCGGCGTAGGATTTCACGAAATCGGCCCCGACTATTTCTGACAGCTTGTAGTCCGCCCCCTTGACAAGAACGTCGGGCTTTACTTCTCGAATCAGCTTGTCGGGGGTATCTTCACCAAAGATGACTACATAATCAACCGCGCACAGCGCCAGCAACACCGCGGCTCGGTCGTTCTGCTTCTGAAGCGGTCGATCAGGTCCCTTTAATCTTCGAGTCGAAGCGTCGCTGTTGAGACCGACAATGAGCACGTCACCGTACGACTTCGCCCGAGCGAGATAGTCTACGTGCCCGCGATGCAGTATATCAAAAACTCCATTTGTAAACACAATCCGCTCGCCCCTTCGCTTGAGGCGACGAATGAGTGAGCGTACTTGTCGTCGTGGAATGAGATTCTTCATCGGTCTACCCCGATACCGGCTGGATTTGACTATTTCGAAGACTCCCGGATCTGCTGCCGGCCAAACTCGATATCCTCTGACTTAACCTGACGTATATGGCGCATACGGTTGTCCGGACCGACAACGGTGATCGTTGTCTCGGTGCGTGAATGCTGCTCACGAACAAGCATAGTCGCCACCTCAATTGTGAACTGCATGGACGTGCGGGTGTCTCCTTGCCGACTCTCGTTGTTGCCGCCGAGTACGCTGTCCGGCAGATTCATCGCTTCAGCAAGTTCTTCAGTCGATCTTCCAAGCGTCTTCGCCAAGCGTTCAAATTCACTGTCGGATTTGTGATCAATATGCGCGATGAGCTCGCCTTCGACCCGTGATGTGTCGGTCACCGTACAGACGACATACACGTTCAATCGGGAGCCGTCCGGAAGCGGTGCGGTTACGGTGCCGTACGCAATGTCTCCCGGTTTGGCCTGCTTTCCCGAGAGAATCGGTACCTGAGCGTTCCACCGAGCCTGCTCTTCCTCGGCCATCAGCTTTGGGTCCATTGACTTACGAATGGCATCAGCATACTGAGGCAACATTTCCTCGGCTTTTTTCCGGACATCCTCATAGCCGCTGACATGCCGTGCGTAGCCGTTGGAATCAAGCCGGTATTTTATCTCGGTGTCAGCCAAAATACCAAAAAGTGGGTTCTTGGTTACCTGGCCGTTACGACGTGTAATAATCGATAGCGGCTGCTGAATCATTTCGTAGCCGCTCGGCGTGACCAAGAAAAGACGGAACAGCGTTTCGCTCGTCGAGTCGACCGGTCCTTGAACCGAATCAGTGAACCGCATCCGCTGGCTCGTGACGGTGCCGTGCACCTCGGTTGAATCGGGTGGCGCAAAGGTAAACGTCGCCGACCTTGCCGTGTCTCCGACCAGCAGCCCGACAAAAGAAATTAATATAACGATACGCGTTAAAGACAGTCTCACGGGAGAACCTCGATTATCCGTTGACGTGATTCGTGATGGCCGCGGTCAGATTACCGTTTCGGATATTCCGCTCGAGTTCGGCCTGCAACTGCTTCACGGTGACCGTGGCGGTGCCGATTTCCCCGACCGTGTAGCCGGCGCCGGCATTGGCCATGACCGCCGCTTCGACAAGGTCCGCCCCGGCACTGACAGCCGCAACAAAGGTCGCTATCACCGTGTCGCCGGCGCCCGTAACATCGAACACCTGGCGCGCGAACGTGGGGATATGAGTCGGTTCACAATCGCGGGCGAACAACGACATACCCTGTGCGCCTCGCGTTATCAGCATCGACCGGGCGTCGAGTTTCTCCAGCAGCCCGGTGCCCACAATAAGCAGATCCTTTTCCGTGGCGATTTTGCGACCGTACGCGAAGCCGGCCTCGTGATGGTTGGGAGTAATCAGCGAAACGCTTCGATAGTTGTGGAAGTTGGTTTCTTTCGGATCAACCGCCACAAAGATGTCACGCTCGTTGCAGATAGCAACCACCTGTTCGAGGAGTGTTTTCGTAACGACACCTTTTCCATAGTCGGAAATGATCACGGCGCTGATCTGGTCGACCACCGACATGAGTCGCTCGATCACGAGTCTCTCGAGCTCCGGTTTCAGCGGATCGCGATTCTCGCGATCGGCGCGCACAACCTGCTGGCTGTGGGCGATGATCCGTGTCTTGATCGTGGTCTGTCGATTCGGATCCGTTATCAGGTAATCGGAACTGATCCCCTTCTCGCGGAGAAGCCCGATCAACTTTTCGGCGGCATCGTCGGTACCGGTAGCGCCGACCAGTATCGGCTCGTCGCCCAGTGACCGGATATTCGCGGCCACGTTGGCCGCACCTCCGACCAGCATACGCGTCGAAGTAATCTCGACCACGGGAACCGGAGCTTCGGGTGAAATCCTATCCACCGACCCGAACAGGTATTCGTCGAGCATCACGTCGCCGAGAATTAAAATCTTGGCGCGGCCGACACGCCGGGTCACGTCCAGTATTTTGTCACCGTTTATGGGCATACATTTCAACTCTGCGCGGAGTGTACGACACCGGGGGCATCAGGCGTCCGCGGACAATTCGGTTGACTTGAGCGGTAAATATATTACAATGTCTTACCTTGTACAAGAAAAGAAAGTCAGCGGCTGAAAATAAAGGAGAGCGTCATGAACAGACCGCAGCAACAGATCAATATCGAGCTGGGTGAAAAAGAAGCCGAAGGGCTTTACGCCAATCTCGCCATGATTGCTCATTCACCCACCGAGATCATCATCGATTTCGCCCGCGTCATGCCGCGTGCGCCTAAAGCCCGCGTGCAGGCGAGGATCATCATGACTCCGATGCACGCCAAGATGCTCTACAACGCACTCGGCGATAATATCTCCAAGTTTGAAAAGCAGTACGGCGAAATCAAGTTGTTCGGCAGCCCCAACCAGACTTCCAAGCCCATCGGCTTTGAATCCGGCAGCGATATGCCGGAAGAAGACGCCTGACTGTCGAGCAACGTACGGCGGTGTCTTTCTGGTGGTTTTACAGGTCGTTCTTCCCTCGTTGGCCACGATACCAATTTTAGTTGATTTCCGGACAGCGTCGGTCTTTTCTTTTCGGTATGACCGTAGCGAAGCAGATGACAAGATGCCCGTTCTGCAAGGAACCGATTACGGCGGGCGCAATCATATGCCGGCACTGCCACTCCGACCTTACCACCTATCAGAAGCCCGGGAAGAACTTCTACTCGAAATATGATACCTTCCGCCACGGCTTTCTAACCGGCATTCTTTTCACGCTGGTTCTGCTGATCCTCGCATATTTTCAGTTTTTCACCACCAAATAACCCGACCTGCCTGTTCAGGCGATTTTTGCCAAATCAAGACTGACATTCCGCCCTGCTAAACTGATTCACCAAACCGGCCGATATTACGTCTAAAGGAGCCCCGGTTAAAACTGTAACTTCTCATGGCGGGGAAACAGGCGTCCATGAAATCGACAGAATCCGTTCTCGTAGTTGACGATCAAGAGCTGATACGCGAAATACTGGTGAAAATCGTGGAAAGGGAGGGCTATTCTGTCGATGAAGCCGGGGATGGTCAGGAAGCCCTGGAAATGCTGGCGAAGACAAGCTATCAATTCGTCATTTCAGACGTCAAGATGCCTCGAATGGACGGCATCGAACTGCTCAAAGCCATAAAGGCTCAGTATCCGGAGACAATGGTGCTGCTGATAACCGCGTACTCGGGACGGATAGGTCCCCGGATGGCGCTCGAGGTGGGGGCGGACTGCTTTATCACCAAGCCGTTCAAGAATATGGAGATAGCTCAGACGCTCCGGTCGTTGAGTGCCCGGCGGGAAAAAAAGCTGAGATTTCGCCAGCAGGCAGCCGACCGCTAAATCTCCCGTCGAACCCGTCGCCCCTTCCGCGGCGATTCAATCTTCAGGACAAAGCCTGAAGGGCTTCTCCGGCCTGCTTCATGACCATATCCACCGAAATTCCGCGCATACACGCCATATGCTCCTCCCCTTTCAGCGGACATTTATTCTTGACGCAACTAATGCATTTGAGATAGCTGAGGTACAACAACCGCTTCTGGTTTGAGATGGGCGAGGTTTCTTTGGGATCATCCGCACCTGAAAGAACTACCAGCGGTGTACCGACCGCGGCCGCCAGATGCGCAGGTCCCGAGTCATTGCCAATAAACAACCGCGCCCGTGACATGATCGCTGCCGATTCACGAAGACTCGTTTTACCCGCGAGATTGAACACGTTACCACCGCCGATACTTTCGATGATCTCTTCGCCGCTCGGACGGTCATCGCCCCCGCCGACCAGGACGACCTTGGTATCGAACTCGGTCGTCAGGCGGCGCGACAACTCGGTATAGTTCGCCGTTCCCCAGCGGCGTGATTCCGCGACCGCCCGGTGCGCAACGACCACGTAACGATCTTCCGGACCAATGCCAAAATCACCCAGCAATTCAACAGCGTGAGCGATATCGGCATCGTTGAGAAACAGCTTGGGCTTGACATAAGGCAACGACGTTGGCGCTCCCCGTCGCAGGAGATTGAAATACACTTCGGAGCGATGTTCCGAATTGAGCGGAGTCGGCAGCGCCAGGGGTTTGCTCAGCAACAGCCGTCGCCCGTCGGCGATATATCCGATCCGTTCCTTGACGCCGCCAAGCTTGAACGAGGACGCGGCGCCAAACGACGGCGGCAGGATATAACCGATATCGAAATTATGAGGCGATATCAGATCGGTGATCTTCTTGACGGCAATGAGCCCGTGCACATATTTCGCCGGGATCTGGATCAGCCTGTCGATGGCCGGATTTGACTCGTAGATATCCGCGAGATAATCGGGCACGAGCACCGTCACGCTCGAACCCGGATAGGCTTCCCTGGCCTCGTTGATCATAGGCAGCGCCATGATACAATCGCCAAGGTGGTTCGGCGTTCGGATTAATACCTGTAGCGCCATTATATGAACTTACTTTCCAGATCGATCCGATTGGTCATGTAGTTGGTCAGTTCTTCAAGATAGCGGTCATGGGTTTCAAGATAAAATATCTTATTCTCGAGATAGGTCAACTCGGAAATCTGACCGTCCTTCAACCGTGACTCGGCAATCTTCAGCTTGCCGTCCGCGAGCTCGATCTGCTTGCGGACAATTTCCATCCGACGGTAACTGACGTCGATACGATTCACCAACGTGATAATTTCAGCCCGGGCCGACTGGCGCGCCTTCTTGTACTCGAGTTCGGCCTGATCGGCCTCGAATTGCGCCGCCTTCACAGCCGCTCCGGAGGCGCCGCCGTCCCAGATGGGATAGGTGAAATTCAACGATACCCCCCAGCTATTAGTATTAATATTGTCACGGAATTCGGTAGCCTGAATCTCGCGGTCGATTCTTCCCCGCCCGAACGAATAACTCAACGCCAGATCACCGTTCAAACCGTGTGAAGAGGCTGAATAGTCTGCTGCTCGCTGCGACTTTTCATACTGGTATTCGGCCTTCTTAATTGCGACCGTCTCCTCCCAGGCAGCCTCCAACTGTTGCATCGCCTGTTGGTCGGGATGGTCGGTAATCTCGGGTCGGACGACTTGAATCGTGTCCGATGGATCGAGATCAAGCAGTATAGCCAGGTCGCGCGCACTCTCATTGACCCCGGTTACCGCCTCGTATTTCTCCAGCTCCGCATCGAGTCGCGCGGAGGCACTCTCGAGGAAATCCTCCTCGGGGATAACGCCATCGGCGAATTTGGCCGAGTCAATATCGGCTTGAAGCGTTGCCATTGTCGCGTTATCCGTTGCTATTTTCAACGTCAACTGCGCTCGCAACAGGCCGAGATACGCCTCGGTCACTTCTTTCTTGAGAGCATATTCTTCCTGGATCTTCGTGTACCGCGCGATCTCGAGGTCGTCCCGTCGGTTGTTCAGGTCGAACTTCGAATCCGACGGCATGAGCAGCGGCTGTTTGTAGCTGAAGTCAAAGAAGCCCTGCTTGTTATCTTCGTACACGAACAACCCGGTAGCGGTATTAGGATACTTCTCGTCATTGGCCGCCAGATTGGCCGACATGACCAGGTCGCCACCGGTAATCAGGCTCTGTTTCAGTTGCACGAACGACTCGAGGTTCAGATTCCGCGTCTTGTACAACGATTTCTCGGTTGCGCCGCCGAAAAACCGATAGGTCTCGTCCTCACTGTACGCCGGCAGCGACCCGTTAATCGAAATCTCCGGCAGGTAGAAGTTGATCTTTTTGGCCTGGTACGTCTGGTCGGCCACTTCCAACCGTCCCTTGATAATACTTCCGCGCGAGGAATGGTTGAGCGCCATGTCAATCGCTTCGTCAATGGTCAATTCACGAGCGAATGTCGCGTGCGGAAGAGCGGCCGCAACCGCTATGAATATGACAATCAACCGAAACGGCAGATTTTGAAAAAAGCTCCTTGCTGCCTCCAACATAACACACTCCGCATGATGATGATTACTATTCGTATCGAAGGGCTTCAATAACATCGAGCCGCGCCGCCTTCGCGGCGGGATATAAGCCGAATATGATTCCAACCGCAGTCGAAACCCCGACCGCGAGAACTATCGAAAACAGCGAGACGATGGTCGGCCAGTCCGCGTAATAGGAAATGGCCCTCGATATGATGAGTCCGAGCCCGAGCCCGATGGCACAACCGATCAGGCAAATCATGACCGCCTCGATCAAAAACTGGCGCATAATGTCACTCTGTGACGCGCCCACGGCGCGACGGACACCGATTTCCCGGGTGCGCTCCAATACGGTCGCCATCATTATGTTCATAATGCCGATTCCGCCGACCAGCAGTGACAGTCC
>CAYNEO010000019.1:0-14931 GCA_964396245.1 uncultured Ignavibacteriales bacterium | reverse complement strand
AACCGTGAAACTCAGATCACCGATACGGACACTCTTGCCTATCGGGTCTTCAAAAGCGAACAAATTGCGCTTGGCCTTGGCGCCCAGGACGCATACCTGCGCAAAAGAGGAATTGTCGATATGGGATATGAAGCGCCCGTTCTCGACTTCGATCGATGAAGAGTACACGAAGTCAGGGATTGTCGCCACCACTCTCACCGGCGATTCGTTCGATCCGCGCGAGATGGTCTGGAACGACTCGAAGCGTTGTGGCACTACGTTGGCCACCACGCTGTTGAACTCGGCGATATTCTCGCCGTCGGCCAGAGACAGCCCGACCGACCGTTGCAGACCTGCTTCCGATGACAGCGCCTCTTCGGGCACCTTGGCGTTTATGATGATATTGTTGACGCCCAGAATGGATATTTCTTCAAGCGATTCCTGGCGCGCTCCCTCGCCGATAGAAAGCATCGCGATCACTGCCGCCACACCGATAATGATACCCAGCATGGTCAACAGCGTGCGAAGTTTGTGGGACTGCAGCGATTCCGCCGAAACCTGGACAATCCGCCCGTAATCCATCAGCGCCCTCGTCCCCCGCGTCCACCGGTCGATGACGGAGGCGGAGGAACCCGCCCCTTGTTCAACTCCGGTTCGGTTGCCTTGTCGCCCGGGAGACCCGGTTCCTCGAGCGTCGGATCAACGAGACAGATCTTTTCTCCGCCTTCCAAACCGGACACAACCTCAACATTCATATCGTTGCGCCGGCCGACCTCGACTTTGCGCTCTTTCTTGTTATCCAGATAGACCACCGTGCGGCCATCCTTTTCGAATACCGCCTCGATCGGGACCGAAATGACATCGTTGAGACGATTGAGAATGATCTGGCAGGCCGCCGACATGCCCGGCTTCAGGTTCTCGTCATGATCGAGGAACAGCACCTCGACATCAAACACGTTGATCTTCGAGTTATAGTCTTTCTTGCGGGCCAGGGTGCTTTTCTTGGTCACAACACCATGGTACTTCATGTCGGGGAAGGCATCGAGCGTAATGACCACTTCCTGGGTGGAATCCACTTTGGCCGCATCGACCTCGGACACGGTGGCATCGACAATCATCTCCGAGAGGTCCGGCAGATTTACCAGACCCTGTCCCGGCCACGGCGAATCACCTTCCTGGACCTTTCCCATGGTACCGCCCTTCCAGATTTCGAGGTAGACAACCATACCGGGGATCGGCGCGTTCATCGTCATCTGGTCGAGCTCGCGGCGCGCCATCTTCACTTTTTCCTCGGCCCGCTGGACTTCGAGCTGTGCCTTCTCCATGTCGGCCTTGATCTGGTCCAGCCTGGCCTGCATGTTCAGCTTGGCCAGATCCAGTTCAAGCTTCGCCTCTTCGGCCAGTTGCGGCGCGCCGTGGCGCTGGTCATCGTAATTGCGCTGGGCCTTGGCCAGGTCAAGCTTGAGTTGCTTCTGCTGGATTTCATATTCCTTGTTGGACCGTTCAAGCGCCGTCCGGGCGATTTTGAGCGCCGATTCATTCTCGGACAGATCAGATATCTGCTGGGTCGCATCGAATTTGATAACCGGATCGCCCTCCTGCACGGTCGAGCCCTCGGGCGCCAGCCAGGTGATCTGGAGGCCTCTGATTCGAGGCGCGCTGATCGTGTAGTTGCGCTTGGCATCGACCGTTCCATTCGCCTTGAGAGAAAGAACGAATTCACCCTTCGTAACGGGCACGGTGGGAACTTCAAATGACTTGGTAAAAATCGCGTTGACCCCGAGATATCCGCCGAGAACGACCACGACAATAACAGCCCCGATGATATATCTTTTCAACCTTTCACCTCGCTTGTAACCCTCTGACCCATGAACCGAACCCCGAGATCGCTGCATGCGGGAGCAGCGACCGGTGTCGGCAACAACTTTATAGTTCTACGCTCCAGACTTCGTTTTGTTGCCCGGCATATCCAGCTTCCAGCGGCGATGAGTCCACATCCATTGATCCGGATACTTCCGTATCTCCGCTTCGAAAAACCGATTGTACGTCTCTACCATCGTGCGGATATCGGCCTCCTCGTCTCCCGTGTCAGGCGGATAGATCGGATCGGCAAACGTGATCACATGTCGATCGTACCGCTCGCGACGGGAAACAACCGGCAAAATAACCGAATTGGCGCGAATTGCAAACAGCGCCGCGCCTTTTGCCACCGATGCCGGCCGTCCGAAGAAATCCATCACCAGACGTCCCGAGGGCGCGTGCTGGTCGGGCGATATGCCCAGAATCCGGTTTTGCTTCAGGCACTTGAATACTGACCGCAAGCCCGTTTTGGCCGATATGATACCGACTCCGATCTGCCGACGGAAGTCATTTACCAGTCTGTCAACTTTTTCATTATGTTGATCGCCGACCAGAAAGTCAACCGGGTAACCGTGCAGAGCCGGATAAGAACCCGTCAGTTCCCAGTTTCCGTAGTGTGCGGTTGTCAGAATGGCGCCCTTTCCGCCCGCGTGCACTTTCGCCAGGATGCCGCGGTCGTCGCCGACAAAAACCTGCCGCACCCGGTCCCGCCCGACCTTGCCGAAGCGGGCAAACTCGATCAGCGAGCGCGCCACATTTTGGAAGACACGGTGAACGATTTCCCGGATTTCCTGATCGCTCAGATCGTCCCCCAGCGCCATCTTGAGATTATTGTAGGCAATATCGCGGCGTGACCCCGACAGACGGTACACGAGATTGCCCAATCCCACCGCCAGGCGGTCGGCGGCTTTCGGCGAAAGCATGCGCGCGAACTTCGTCGACGACAAAGCCAGCGCGTATTCGAGATTATGCTTTACTGACGCCATGGCTCGTCATCGTCATCGATCTGTTCGGGGTGGTCGGGATCACCGTAATCAAAATCCGTCGAATGGTACGTATCGTACGTATCCCACTTGTCGTGATACCGTTTTCGCCGGCGACGTTGCAGGAAAAAGCCGATCAGCACCACCACCGCCAGGATTATCCAGAGAAATATCGTATCCATAAAAATACTTGCCACGTTGAATCGGGAGACCAGGGTCGCCCGAAATTCCTTCTCAAAATCCGCGTAGTCCGAACCGGTCGACGCCATCAGGGCCGAGTCGATCGAGCCGCCGGAAGCAACAGTATCCAAAAATATGTTGACCGCGTCAATGCCATAAGCCCGAAAGAAGTACTCCACCGCCAGGTACGACTCGGCGTATGCGACATGAGCCTTCCCTCCGGTAAATCGATTCACGCTGTCAATCTCCGCCAGCGGGATCAACTGCCCGAAAACGGCCGCTTTGCCCATGGCCAGGTTGTCGGACCAGCTCCACTCGGTGGACACGAGCATGGCCAGCCCCTCCTGAAACCACCGGGGCGTCGAATACACGCCTGTCCGGTCTTCCAGGGCCAGATGCGCGTACTCATGGGCCAGAAGTTCCGGCAGCGACCGGTTGAGATTGAACCGATCCGGCGATTTTATCGCTATCAACTGCCTCGCCGGCGCGGCCGCAGCCGCTCCCCAATCCGGAAAGTACCCGCCGACCAGCGTCTTGAATCTCGTCGGGTCGCCTACTATATATACCGATGGAACGTACGAAAGGGTGTCACGAAGCATTCCGCCAAGCTCTTCCCGGGTCGCATTAAGCACGGAATCGGCTTCATCCAGATAATGAGGATTGTCCAGATAATAGGTGAAATACCGGCGATGAATCGGGGCCGGTTCTTCCGGGCGGGCTGTCGCCACAAGCGCCAGAAGGATACCCGCGATAAGCGGGAACATTCGATGCATAACGGTCATTTTGTAGAAGATAGTGAATTATTCGAAACTGGCAAGCGACCGGAATTTGCCGGTACCCATTTGACTCGCCCCAAAGCCGGTCGTATATTGGGACCCGCCGCACAGGCGACCTGAAAATGCAATATACACAGTTTCCCTGGAGGATAGAATGGACATTTTTGAGTATGCGATGAAGATGGAACAGGACGGCCGCGATTTCTACCTGGAAAACGCCGGAAAAACACAGGTCCCCGCGTTTCGCAAGATACTGACACAGCTCGCCGACGATGAACTCAAGCATTACAATATCTTCAAGGCTATGAAAGAAGGCCAGCAAGCCGAGTACAAGGAAGCCGAGCAAACCACCATCATCAAGACCATGAAAAACGTCTTCGATGACATGAAAGCACAGAACAAGCAACTCGCGTTCGAGCCCGAGGCTATGGCTATCTGGAAGGAAGCCCAGGAAGTCGAGAAGAAATCAGAAGATTTTTATCGCTCGAAGGCAAAGGAAGTGGGCGACGAGAAGAAGGCGCATATTCTCAATCGGATAGCCGATGAAGAGCACCGTCACTGGGTCACGATGCAGAATGTCATCCAGTTTCTCAACCGGCCGAACAGCTGGCTGGAAGATGCTGAGTGGAATCATCTCGAGGATTATTAAGAATCGCCGCGGCGATTGATAAGATTTCGTCAGGAGGAGTCGCTTTTTCGTATGAAGAGCGACTTTTTTATTCGGATCCTTTCAGTTCGACCATCTGTTTGAGTCGGTCGATCTCGCGGTCAGTGAGGAATCGCCATTCGCCCAGCTGAAGTTTCTTGCTGTTGATTCCGGCAAACTCGACCCGGCGAAGGTGATGCACGGGGTGACCCACTTTCCGGCACAGCTGTTTCACCTCGCGCTTGCGCCCCTCCCTCAGGAGAAGACGGATCCGCGTGGTGTTCTTAACGAACCCGAGAATACTCACGTTGGCCCGGCCGACTGCATTATCATCCAGTTTGATCCCCCGTTCGATTTTTTCCGCCGAATCCTTCTTGAAGTGGCCCAGCACCTGTGCCTCGTAAATGCGCGGTATCTGATACTTCGGGTGTGACAGGCGATACGCAAGGTCGCCGTCGTTCGTAAGCAGGAGCACTCCCTCGGTGTCATAATCGAGTCGACCGACCGGGTAAACCCGTTGCTTGAGCTTTCGCAGGTAATGGAGGACAGTACGCCGTCGGAACGGGTCGAACAGCGTCGTCATGACCATCTTTGGTTTATTGAGGACAACGTAGATCTTGCGGTCGACCGGCGAGACCTCGGTGCCGTCGACTTTGACAACATCTTTCTCTTGGTCGACAAGCGTACCGGGCTTTTCGATGGCGATATTGTTAATCGTGACCCGACGCTCGGCAATGAGAGCCTCGGCGCCGCGCCTCGATGTTACCCCGCACAAGGAGAGGTATTTGCTGATACGTATCAAAAGGCGGAATTCCCGTCTCCGTCAGGACCGCTGCCGGTCCGTCGTTACTCTCCTCCATCGTCGACCTGATTGACCCTCTCGAGAATGTTCGGCGTCTCTTCGCATTCCTCTTCTTCAGAGGAAGACGCATCCGACTGAGCCGGAGTTCTCAGTACAAGGCGGTTTCGGCCGCCCGTTGCCACGGTGATTTCGGGCGATGATTCCTCGCCGCCGTCATCATCGTGTTCCGCCGACTCCCGCCGCTTGTTCGGATCGAACGTGCCGTCGACAATGTTGAGTTTTTCCAGTTGGCCCGGCGCCAGCGCTTCCAGCTCCAGTTCCGTCTGGAACTTGGAATCAGCCGCCGAAACCAACTCTTCAATCTCGGACATTCGGGGCAAGTCGTCAAGACTATTCAGGCCGAAAAATTTCAGGAATTCATCGGTCGTGCCGTACTGCAGGGGTTTCCCGACCGTGTTGGCCCGCCCTTTTATCGTAATCAGTCCTTTGTCCAGCAGATTATGTATGACGCCGTCGGACGCCACGCCGCGGATATGCTCTATCTCGGTCTTGGTCACCGGTTGACGGTAAGCGACAATAGCCACCGTTTCCAGCGCCGGACGGGTCAGCCGAAGTTTCCGCGTGCGCGTGAACAGCTCTTCGACAAAACCGACATATTCGGGAAGAATATAGAATTGATAGCCCCCCGCCAGTTCCCGGATACGAAACGACATTCCAGTGGACGCATAACGGGAATTCAGCTCGGAGACAGCTTCGGCGATTTTCGAAGGCGTCAGTTCATCGAGAACCTGCGAAATCTTGCGCCCCGGCAGCGGCTCCGGTGATGCCAGGATAAGAGCTTCTACGGTTGAAGTCGTGTATGCTTTATTCATAATGTCCTTCTTCAGACAGTTGTCGACTCATCGGTTATCGGCCGCGCGAAACGATCGTCTGTTTCGGCGCCGCCTTCGAAATGCTCGCCCCGGTATACACGCAGTTCGGCGAACGGAAACGACTGCATGATCCGAATCCGCCTCGTGCGGGCCAGCTCGAGCATCGCAATAAACGTCACTATCGCGACAAACTTGCGCGGAATATCAGAGAACAACTCGGGAAACGTGGCAAATTGCCGGTCCGCCAGAAGCGCCATGATAACATCCACACGCTCCTCGACCGACACATCCTCGGCCCCCACCTCGTGAAACGATTCATCCCGCCTGGCCCGCAGCACGTCGCGAAACGCAATCAACAGATCATACAGGCTGGTGGTCGGCGAGAGATCCACCCGGCTCTCAACTTTCTCGACCGGTGACGGCGGCACGTAATTGCGTTCCTCGTTGAGCGCCTCCTCGCGAAGAATCTCACCGGCTTCCTTGAATTTCTTGTACTCGACCAGCGCCATAATCAACTCTTCACGGGGATCGGCTTCTTCCGGATCATTCTCATCGTGAGGCAACAGCAATCTTGTCTTGATCCGGATCAGCGTCGCCGCCATCAGGATGAACTCCCCGGCAACCTCGAGATTGAGATGCTTCATCATCTCGACATACTTGAGGTACTGCCGGGTGATTCGGGCAATAGGAATCTCGTAAATATCGACTTCTTCCTTTTTGATCAAATACAACAACAGGTCGAGCGGCCCGGAGAATACTTCGAGTTCAACCCGGTAATTGTCATCATGTATCGCGGTTGCTTGATCCATAAATCTATTTCTTGCCTTTGCGATAGTTCATCTTCATGGCGTCGCGGACTTTTCCCATGACGTTTTCCGCCCGCTGCCGCGCCCGTTCTCCGCCGGTTTTCAGAACCTCCCAGACATAGTCGGGCTTCTGAAGCAGCTCCGCCCGCCGCTCCCGTATCGGGGCAAGGGCGGCATTCAGGTTGCGCGCCAGGTGGGCTTTGCAATCGACACACCCAAGCTCGCCGCTCCGGCACGGCGGTGCGATCACATTTTCGGCGTTCGGCGTGTAAATCCGGTGCAGAAGATATATCGGGCAGATCTCCGGATTTCCGGGATCACCTTTGTATACCTTATTGGGATCGGTGATAAATTTCTTCAGCCGATTCGTCGTTTCCTTTTCGGTCAGATCAAGCGAGACGTGGTTATTGTACGACTTCGACATCTTGCGCGCATCCGAACCGAGAATGAGCGGAATCTCGCGCAGGAGCGCTTCCGGCTCGTTGAACACTTTCCGATACGTCTTGTTGAAGCGCTTCGCAAGATCGTTGGCCAGCCAGACATGCTTCTCCTGATCCTTGCCGACCGGCACCTTGTGGGCATTGTACAGACAGATATCGGCCGCCTGAAGCACCGGGTATCCGAGGAAACCGTATGAGTCGAGCGTGTCCTTTTTCTCCTGATAAGTCGGCAGCCGGGTCAGTGTCGGAACAGTGATTAACATCGAAAAGATCAAATGCAACTCAGCGTGCTGCGGCACCTCCGACTGAATGAATATGGCACACTTCTCCGGGTCGAGCCCGGCCGAGAGAAAGTCGACACCCATCTGGAATACCCGTTCCTTGAGCGTGCGCGTATTGGCCCAGTCGGCCGTCAGGGCGTGCAAATCGACTATGCAGAGATACATCCAGTACTCATCCTGGAGGGCGACCCAATCACGGAGGGCGCCCTCGAGGTTGCCGATATGCAGCGCGCCCGTCGGCTGCATCCCGGAGAGGATCGTTTCTTTTTTGGCCGTTTCAGGCCTGGCGCTTTTGGCTTTGGTGTCCGTCTTTTCCGTCATTATTTCCAACCTCAGATCAGAGTTTGATCTTACCGACTATCCGAATTCAAATCAACTAAAAAACTCTCAGTTCTTAAACTTATTGTCGCTGAAGGAGAAAGCTACTTTTCCACAACAACGCGGGCGTTCGCAAGTATCACAGATTGTACGGAGGAGATACGGGTCGGATCCGTCAATTCATTGGGAAACAGTCAAATACGGCGGGAGCCCGCGATTCGCTCAGTCCATGAAGAGATACTGACGCCACTGATGGTCCGTGACGCCGATATGCCGCTGGATGAACGTAATGTGGCTCGGCCGGGTCGGTTTGCGAAGCAGCTTCATCCCCGCCCGTTCCGGTGTCCGGTTGCCCTTCTTGTTGTTGCACTTCACACAGGCGCAAACCATGTTTTCCCAGCTGTCGTTGCCGTTGGACTTTTTCGGGATGACATGATCCACGGTCATCGGCCCTTTGAACGTCCCGCAGTACTGGCATTGATGGCGGTCGCGGGTAAGGATATTCTTGCGAGTAAGCATGATCCGCTTGTAGGGGACTCTCTTGAACTGCGATAAACGAACTATCGATGGCAGGGAGTATTCGGCCCTGACGGTCCGGATTTTCAATCCGTCCGCCGGTTCGATCATCTCCGCCTTCCCCTGAAACATCAGGACAATCGCCCGCCTTGCCGAGCAAACGGTCAGCGGCTCGTAATTCTGATTGAGCATCAGAACGTGGCGATTAATAATCGATGGACCCATAGCCGCAACTGGCGTCGGTTAAAAAGTATCGCCAGGCGATTTGCGTTAGGTACCTGCACGACATGTGCCTGGCGAAAGGACGCCCCTTTCAATGTGCTGGCGGCCGGTATTATGCCGAAATACCGGCGAATTTCCGTATAAGCTACGCAATCGTGGCGGCCGTTGTCAATACTTTTTGCCGCCGCCGGTGCGCCTCGCTCACCCAACAAAAAACCGCCCTGGCGAGAGGCGGCTTTTTGTTAACAGAATGAATAGGATGAAGAAGCAAGAGATCTTTATCAGGCCATATCCCTGTCGATTTCGTATTTTCTGATCTTATCGAACAACGTCGTGTAGTCGATCTTCAGCACCTTGGCGCATTTCCGCTTGTTGCCGCGGACTTCCTTCAGGACACGGATGATTGTCGCACGCTCGGCCTGCATCTGCGCGTGCGCACCAATCTCCTTGAGACCGGCGCCTTCGCGCAGTTGAATCTCGCTCGTCCGGCGCAGACGTATCGCCAGGTGATCGGGCGTGATCTTCTTCCCTTCGGCGAGTATCACCGCGCGCTCGATGGTGTTTTCCAGCTCCCGCACGTTGCCCGGCCAGTGATACTTCTCGAGCAGACCCAGCGCTTCCCGGGTCAGCGACTTGACCGGCTTCTTCATCTCAAGGCAGTATTTCTCGATGAAATGATCGGTCAGAAGCGGTATGTCGTCGTGGCGCTCCCGAAGCGGCGGAATGATCAGCGGGAAGACAGAGAGGCGGTAATACAGGTCTTCCCGGAATCGCTTGGCCTTGATGAGTTCGGTCAGGTCCATGTTGGTCGCCGCGATCACCCGTACGTCGACATCGATCGCTTTCGTCCCGCCGAGCCGTTCGAAACTTTTCTCTTGAAGCACGCGGAGCAGCTTCGCCTGAAGCGCGATATCCATATCGCCGATTTCATCGAGAAAAATCGTCCCCGTGTGGGCAATCTCGAATTTGCCGATCTTGCGTGCATGCGCCCCCGTGAACGCTCCCTTCTCGGAACCGAAAAGCTCGTTCTCGAGAAGTTCTCTTGGAATGGCGGCGCAGTTGATGGCGATATACGGACGGTCCTGTCGCTCCGACAGGGTGTGAATGGCGCGCGCGAACAGTTCCTTACCCGTGCCGGACTCTCCCTGCAGAAGAACCGACGCGTCACTGCGGGCCACCTTTTGCACCAGTCCCGACAGTTCCACCATCCGCTGATTCTTCCCGACGATGTTATGCGGTCCGTGCCCGTTGAGAAGTTCCTGGCGCAGCAGCGTGTTTTCGGCGACGAGCCGGCGATTTTCCAGCGCCCGGTCGATCAGCACACAAAGATGCTCGGTGTCGAACGGCTTGGTGATAAAATCATAAGCGCCGTGTTTCATGGCGCTCACCGCATCTTCGATCGTACCGTAAGCGGTCATCACTATGACCGCCGTGTCGTGATCTATATCCTTGATTTCGGAGAGAACCGACAATCCGTCAACATCCGGCATCTTCAGATCGGTAAGTACAAGGTCGTAGGATTTGTTGCGAACAAGGTCCAGCGCTTTGGTTCCGTCCTCGGCGGCGTCCACCCGGTAGCCTTCTTCCACGAGGGTCTCGATCAACATATTGCGCAGGGAATCCTTGTCATCAACAACCAGGATGTTAGGCATATTTACTCCGTGGGGTTCGAGCGTTCACCTTCCCCTCTAACCATGCTGAGGGGTTTTTCCCATATATCGACCTGAATGGGCCCTCGGATAAGCCCGAATCCTGATCAATTATCAGACATATTGGGAATGGACCACGAATCCTCGCCAGGAGCTAGCGGAGCCGTACTTCGGCGACTTCAGTCCGCCCGCAAATATCCGCCTGAAGGATATACGGACCCGGGCGAAGAGAGAGCTGCTCGGAGGTTGCCGGCGAAAGGGTCAGTTTGTAGTAGCCCGGGGGCAGGCGTCGAACCAGCAGGGGACGGATCATGGTATGATACGCGTCATAAAGATTGACCGAAACGTTACACTGAGCCGCGGCGACCGCGAAACCGATCGATGGCGATTGGGCCACCACCGGGGTATCCACCACGAAAGAGTCAATCCGACCGGCCACAATGAGAGTATAGAGCGAGTCCGAGTAGACTATCTGCGGATCGACCCAGGCCATTTCGAAATAGACCGCCTCGGTCGGCCGTTCCTCGACAGGAGTCCGGGTCTTGCTGCAGCCGGCGACTATCAGAGCCAGCGCTATATTAATGAGGACCAGTATTCGCTTCATGGCTGGTGAATGGTCTCCTCATGCACAAAACCGTCAATCTCTATTTTGAAGTGGTAAGCAGCGTATTTTCTTGTCGAAATCGGCTTCCAGTGAAATTCATGCCGGCCGCCAACGAGAACGGTATCGGTTGCGATGGTATCCGCCGGTCCGGATAAATCATACACCGCCATCAGCGACGCGGTCGCCGAATCACCGCTAATATCGAAACGAATGACCCCCGGATTGTCACTGTCTTCTTTGTGAATCACGCAGCGATTCTCGCCGGGGCGGTAATCCACGGTAAGGGTGCCGCTCTTTCTCTTGCCGCAATCGTTGACATTATAGTAGTACCGGCCGGGTGGCACGTAGCTTCCCGAATCATCGAGCTTGTCCCAGTAGAAATTGTAGTAGCCGGTCGGCAGCAGGTCATTGAACAGGTGTCTTACCACGCGGTGACTCTGGTCGGTTATCTCGATCGAAACGCGGCAGTTGTTGGGTCGCTCTATACCCAGCCAGATCCGCGTATTTGCGGCATCCGCAGAATCCTCGGGAATGGCCAGGAGTTTCCGCAGGTCGGACCTGTCCCCCGGTTGTGCCGCGACGGCCCAGGAGAAGAGCAATACGATGGCGATACTTATCGAAGTGACTTTCATGAACACCCGTCCGGTTCGAACCTTATACCCACGATAACCTCGGTCGGTTTACGGTTTGCAGTTCCGACACGGTGACAGTCCCTTCAATAAGGCCTCCTCGCGCGTACGGAAGACAATATACCGATCATCGTTCGGATCCTGTATCGATCGGCAGCCGGGACGATGAAACCTGAATGAACCCGGTACGGCAAGATACCTGTCTTCGGGATCGTGTGCAATCGACCAGATGCCTCTGTTGCCGTTAATCGCCGATGTCTGCGCCGCCATCAAGCCGCGGATTTCCGGCGCGGCGAGGTCGTTGTCCTTGAAAAGATAGAGATACCCGAGGCCATTGTCGAGGATCGCCTTGTTGACAAAAATGCTGTCGACATAGGCGTAACCGAGAAGCCGGCCATACCGATCGCGTCGGCGTCCGGCAAACTCTATCCGCAGCGGCTTGCCCAGAGTCAGGGAATCGAGGAAATGTTTGGCAACATCGTAATACGGCTCACCTTCCTCGGGCGTATCAATTCCCAGCAACCTGACCCTGTCCCCGCCCATCAGCTCCATCGTATCGCCGTCGATAATCCGCGCGACGATATACCGATCCCCGGGTTTTTTCTCCGGCCCGATTTCTTCGACCAGCCGGAAACCGGCAATCAATACGACAAGCAGTAGAACGACACTGGCCCGGACAAGAAATTTGCGGGCGCGCCGCGAGGACTTAGACTGCCTGCCCATTCACCCTCACCTCCGACCAACCCCCGCTGGTTCGGTCGACCTGCACCAGCATCTCTACCTTATCTTTGATCTCGTCGATATGCGTGATCAGGAACACCTGCTGAAACTGGTTCTTCAAGTTGACCAAACCGTGAAAAATCAATTCGCGCCGCTCCTCGTCCTGTGAACCAAACACTTCATCGAGAATAACGAATGAACGATCGAGTCCCGCCGACTCAGTCAGTGCCTGCGATATGGCCAATCGAAGACACAGGTTGGCCAGGTCCTTCTCGCCGCCCGAAAACCGATCGATACCGAAAAATTGGCCGTAATCCATAATACGGAGGTTGTAGTCCGGATCGAGTTCCACCATGCTGTAACGGCCATCTGTCATCTCTGCAAACAGCGTGCTGCTCAGTTCGGCCAGTCGCGGACGGATACCGGCAATCAACTGTTTCCTGAAATCGGCAAACAGCCGTCCCAGCTTCTCACCGTAATACTCCCCGGTGGCGCATTCCTCGAGTTCTGCTTCGGCCTGCTTGAAGCGCGACATCTGTTCCTCTTTCAGCTCGATCTCTTTGAGTTCCAGGTCCAATTCTTTCGACGCTTCCAGCAGCCGCGTTTTCTGCTGTTCGACCGCGGCCTGCGCGCTGTTGAATTCCCCGGTAAGTTTATCGAAACGCTCCTGGTCGAATCCTGTCTCCGCGAGAGCCGTCGTGAGCTCCTCGACCTTCTTCTGCCCGGCTGCCAGTTTCTCCGATATATCGAGTATTGATCTCTCTACCGCCGGCAGCCGGCTCAGTTGTCCTACCAGTTGATCGAGCCGGGCCTTGACGCTGTCGAGCTCCTTCAGCTGCGTCGTCGCCTCCTCGAACCGCGCCGCATCGAATGCGATCTCGCCCGCTTCCGTAAGCTGTTTGTCGGTCTCCGCGATGTCGCCGCTCGCGGCCTCGCGCCGTTTCCTGAGCTCGTCCGACCGTTTGCTCAGCGACTCGTACTTTACCGAAAGCTCGTACCGCCGGCTTGCGCCCGCTGTGGCCTCGGCAAGCTGTGATTTCATTTTTTCGCCAACGGCCTGAATAGCGCTGATCTCGCGATCGGCGGTCTCGAGCCTGATGACAAGCTGACGAAGCTCGTTGTCGAGATGCCCTCGAATTTTGGGGAGGTCGTCGCCAAACGGACGATGACACCGGTCGCAGACCGTCTCCGGTCCGATGTTCTGTATCTGCTCGATTTGCGCGCGAAGCTTGGCCAGGTCACTCAACATCGCTTCCCGGCCGCCCCGAACCCGGGTGTATTCGTCGCGCGCTTTATCCAGTGCCTGTTCGAGCGTGGCTCGCTGTTGCTCGATGTCCGCCGGAATTTTTTCGAGCGCTTCGTTTAGCTCTTCGGATGTTTTCTCAACCGCCAGGATTTCCCGATGGATACTCGCCAGATTCTCCCGGTGCTGATTCAACTGAGTGACCAGATGCTTCCGGTACTCCTGCCGGCTGCGGGCTTCGCGAAGCCGCTCGACCTCGTTTTTCACGGCATCGTAGCCTGAAAGCCGTCCTCTGAGGGGCTCGAGTTCAGTCTGTTGACGGGACAGGGCTTGATGCTCCCGCTGGAGATCGGCCGATTGCTCGGCCAGCAGGGCCAGTGTCTTCTGTTCCGTCTCGATCGCCGCCGCCAATCGGGAGCACGCGTCCTTTTTCTCGGTTTCTTGCCGGTACCGGGAAGCGGTATCGTCATACCTCTGCTTTTCCGAGTCGAATGCTCCCCGGATGCTCTCGCGTTGCCGTTCAAGCTCTTGCGTATGCTCCCGCAATTCCGTCAGCCGCTTCTGCACCTGTTCTTTTTCCAGCAGCTGCCGACGGATGAACTCAGCCTTTTCGTGATTTAGCCGCGTGTCCTCCTTGACCTGCTGGATTGCGCGGTCGAGCCGTTCAATCCCCAGCATGCCCGCAAGGTGCTCCCGACGTTTGGCCGGCTGGAGATCGGACAAAGCATTCAACTCCGCCTGACGCGCCAGAAACGACGTGAGAAACCCGCGCCAATCAAGCCCGAGCAACTGCGCCATGTACTGTCGCGTTTCGATGTTACCGACTGACTCCGAACGCTCTCCACGAAACAACTCTACCTCGGCGCGCTCGGTCCTGCCCACCAGCCGGCGGACAATACGGTAATGCTCCGGACCAATCATGAAGGCCAGGTTGACCTCGCATGTGTCCACCGCCCGGGCGAAAGTCGACTTAACCTCGTCGCGCCCCGACCTGGCCGCCTGAGTGCCGTAGAGGGCCCAGGCTATCGCCTCAACTATGGAGGATTTACCGGACCCGTTGGGCCCGATGATCCCGATCACGCTGTCGGGGAATTCGATGGTGGCACGCCGGATTATTCGGAAATTCGTGATGTCGAGCGATTCAAGGCGCATGGGCTCAATTACCCCCCGAACGGGTAGTCTGTCAAGATATTTGACTTTGGCCCCATCACATCCTGAAAAACAGCGACCTTCGAGTTTGCGACGTCCAATGATCAATGAATATAAGTAAATGAATTATCTTACTTATATCATGGACTATTATGGTCATTTTTTCCTTGACAGAAAAGGCATTTCGCATTTATTGGGGGTGAGTGCGTGATTAAAGTTGCGGGCGGATCTGAGAGCCAACTTGATTCGCAAGTAA
>CAYNEO010000018.1:38667-61346 GCA_964396245.1 uncultured Ignavibacteriales bacterium | reverse complement strand
GCGATAACTGTGCTCAAACCGCCAATGCCGATCAGGCCGACTCAGATGGCGACGGTGTAGGCGATTTGTGTGATAACTGTCCGGGTGTCGCCAACCCCGACCAGCTCGACAGTGATAACGACGGCATCGGCGACGTCTGTACCGGAACTAACGAAGTCGGTTCTGTCTCCGGATACACCTATGCGAGCAATAAATCAATGGCAGACGTCGTGCTTGATCTGCGCGACACCGACGGCAACGTGCTTGCCACGACTTCCAGCGATCACTCAGGCTGGTATCATTTCGGCCAGTTGAAGCACGGCAAGTATCAAATCAGCGTCTGGCCTCCGCTGGGGTATACGGCCGATCCCGAGCAGCAGGAGTTACTTGTTCTTAGTGATATCGAGGATGTCAATTTCTATCTCGAGCGATCCAACTCGAATGGCTGGTGGCGGAGTCGTGGATATTGGCTGCACCAGGTCCGGGCATTCCTCTACGGCAAGGGCAATGCGCAGGAGACTATCGAGGAAATGTGCGGATATCTGGAGCGCATCAGGCTGTATTTCAACGCGAACACCCGGCATCCGATTCTGGGCTTCTATGTCAATCCCGACGCCGACTGCGATCAGCGTCTGAAAGATCTCGAAGGTGTTCTTACGTTCAGAGGCGGACCGTGGTTCGGCCGGAAGGCCCGGGCTCACTTCGCGGTATTGTTGCTGAACCTTGCGTCGGGACGCGTCGTGAACCACTATACTATCAGTGGATCACCTCCGACCGGGTTGCCCGCGAAGGATCAGCCGGGTTCATCGACCTCGGGTACGGTCGATGTGTTCCAGGCTGTCACGTACTGTGATATCCTCTTGACTGACAACGATCCGTCGAATGACGAGCGGGCCGGAGAGATCGCCCGTTTGATCACTGACGGCGAGCCGGTTCCCGACGGCTGGATTGACCCGGAGACGCCGGTCATCGAGTATCTCACGCCGACCGATGTGAGCGACGACGGTACAATTTCGCTGCCATCCGGATACCGGCTGAGCCAGAACTACCCGAATCCGTTCAACCCGACTACCACGATTGAGTACGCACTGGCCGAGAGGACTAAGATCCAGCTCGTGGTGTACAACCTTCTCGGACAGCCGGTGAAGGTCCTGGTCGACGCCACTCAGCCGGCCGGTACGTATTCAGCGGTGTGGGACGGAACCGACCGCAACGGCGGCCAGGCTGCCAGCGGCGTCTATTTCTACCGGCTCATCGCCGGCGATAACGTGCTGACTAAGAAAATGATGCTTCTCAAGTAAATTTGGCTCCCCTGAAAAAAGGGACAGGCATCATCGGCCTGTCCCTTTCTCGTTCGTTAACCTCGTAGACTGCCGCTTCAGAGCGGCAGTTCTTTTTTGAGCGGCGAGGCAGTCACGGTCCACTGTCCCTTGCCGACATTTCTCGTCCCCTCGAAGACGAGATAGGAGTATTTGCCGTAATGCGGCACTAGCTGTCCCAGCCGCGGCAGGGAGGCGAAATCATCGGTCATGATCACGAGGAAGTTTTCGAAGCCGTTCCAGTTTTCGCCGGCGAGCACGAACGTGTGTCCGGCCCTGGGATATATGGTCCCGTTGATGATCACCGAATCGTCGACCTGCCCCGCCATTTCAGACAGCGACTCCGGAAGTTCGGGCGGATTCAGGAGTACCGGCGCGTAAGTGCGGTCATCCTCCTGAAAGATATCCGGGACCTCAACTTCCGCCTCGCCTTCAGTCAGATTGCTCCCAAACGTTTTGAACGGGTCAATTATTGACTCATCAACATAGTTGACGAACCGCTTCCTGGGATTGCCGAGAAAAGCCGAGATAATCGGTTCCACTTCTTCAGGGTAAAGCCGCCGGAAGAGATCGTAATCGGGATCGACCTCGATTGTCGTGACATCTCGCGGAACGTCTATGGTGTATGTCTGTTCCTCCTGCTCCAGCCACACCGACGTATCGATCGGCCTTTCACTTCCGGAAAATCGAACAGGAATCAGAAGCTCATAGTTCTGACCGCTGCGGTCGGCAAGAGTAAAGTTGACCGTCAGTGAATGACTTTCTTCCTGCACGGCGCTATCAGGGAAATCGACCGCCAGCACCGGTGCGCCCGGACGATCAATCCATTCCGGGATGATATAAGCAAGCGACGCTCCGCTGGTGTTCTCGAACGCCTCGATCCACTCCTCCCATGAAATCTTGACGCCGATATAATCGGAATAGACCTGTTTCCAGGCATCGAAAAACGGCTTGGTTCCGATCTGCTCTTCTATCATGTGGTAAATCATCATTACCTTGTTGTAGCCGATTGTCCGGGTTTCGGGACTGGTGCGTTCCGCAAACTCGCGGACCGGGAAATCATTCTGCTCGTTGACATACGACACATACTGCTTGAGGATATCTTTTCGGTAGTCCCGAGCGGCTTCGGGTGATTGAAGCAGCTTGTAGCGGTAGTCGGCGCCGTACACGGTCGCACCCTCACACCAGTTACCGCGCTTGTAATCGACAAAGACGCTGTTGCCCCACCAGTTATGGAGCACCTCGTGGCCCAGCGAGGTGGACACGATAAACGGCAGGTGGATGACCTGCTGACCGAGAAGGGTCCATGCCGGCATGCCGTAACCGGTCGGGAAAAAATTCTCGACAACGGTAAACCGCTGGAAGGCATAGGGGCCGATCAACGTATCATACATCTCGATATAGTCGGCGGCAGGTGTCAGGTAATTTTCGAACAGGACCGTATCCTCCGGAAAGAAATAGCAGTACACATCGGTCTCGCCGGTCTTCACTGAATCAATCACATACGGCGCCGCCATGAACATGCAGCCGTCGGCGCGATACGGATTCTGATACTTCTGCACCTTGCGGTCACCGACCACAGTTGATGCAAGCCGGTCGCCGTCGGCGATTGACTCCCACGCAACCGGGATATCCGCCGTCACCACGAAAGCAAACAGCCCGTCTTTTCCCTGCGGATAATAGTAAGAGGACGGGCTCAGATAGGCGCCCTTTTCCGAGACGGTTCCGGTGACCTCGCGCCCGACCTGTTCGTTGGAGAACCGGATATCGCTGACATCCCCGAAATACACCGCCCGGAAAATCATACTGAACTGGACCGGTTCTGTCCTGTCGTATGAAAACAGGGCGATTGTCGGGGGTTTGATACTGTCGACCTCCAGGGCCGGAAGAGACACACCCTCGGGCAATTTGGTCGAATCCATATCAGGGATAATCAGAATACCGGTCGGGACATCTCGCAGGGCGAAACTGTCGACAAGGGCGCCGTTGCTCAGCAGAAACAGATTCCACCCGCTGTCAACCTGCATTGTCCCCGTCACTCTGGTGGTGACGAGATGCGGCGCAACATCGAAAGTCAAATGTATATCATAGCTGTCAAAAGTGACTTCGGTGGCTTCGGTTGGCGCCATCGCGCCGGCGGTCGAGACGGCCACAAGAAGCAGGACAATCAGCATTGAGCCGGTCAGAAATTTTGTTTGCATATAATTTTCCCGAGTATCGCGTCCGTGAGTGGTTATCATAATTGACGGAGACATAATACGCAATTCAGCCCCGTTACACAACAGGACCTTGCATCGCCGGCGAGTCGAATTATCTTGTAACAGGCTCTGATACACGCGTGGCGTCAAAAGACACAACCATATGCCCAACAATCTCCTCATAACAGGACTCCCCGGCACCGGCAAAACGACACTGATCATGCATCTGGCCGAGCGTCTGCCCGAAAGGAAAATCGCCGGTTTCTACACACAGGAAATCCGCAAGGGTGGGCGGCGCCAGGGCTTCGAGCTCGTGGATTTCGAAGGCGGGCGGCAGGTACTGTCCCACGTGTCGAGGAAAAGTCCCCATCGGGTCGGCAAATACGGGGTGGACGTTGACGGGTTTGAACGGTACCTCGGCCGAGTGGATTTGATTCACTCAGTCGCTGATTTGCTCGTGATCGATGAAATCGGCAAGATGGAATGCCTTTCTCAGCAGTTTGTCCGGCTTGTTGACCGACTGCTGACAGGCGACACACCGCTCGTTGCGACTATAGCGATGAAAGGAGGCGGCGTCATTGCAGAGATCAAGCGGCGGTCAGACGTTCGCATCATGGAGCTTACTCCCGCCAATCGCGATCGCCTTCTCCCGGGGTTGATTGCGATGACAGGCCTGAGATGACTCAGGTTATATGCCGGTAATACACCAGGCTGGAAAGCAGCAGCCCCAACCCGATAGCCAGATATACGGGGGCGAGGAACAGTCGCGGAACAGGCAGATGACGGAGGGTGTAACCGAGGCCCATCATCGTGACCATAATGATGTAGCTTCGCGTATTCTGGAACGCAAACAGACAGACCCGGTCCTTTCCGGGCGCCTGGTTGAAAATCCGGGTCAGGTTGGTCCGGGCGAGCCGCGAGAAACCGAACCGGTAAACGGCCAGACCGGCAATCGTCCCGACCCCGAGTGATACCAGTACGAATTCGTGTACCGAAAGCAGCCAGTTCGTTGCCACCGCCAGCAGGGCTACCCCTACCCCCGACCAGAATATCCCGGCCAGCAATACGAGAATCGATCTTTTTGCCGATGGCGCTTCCATAATCACGGGCGGTTTTGCTTATTGTCCTCTTCGCAAATGGCGCCGCACGGCGCTCTCTCAAAATTCAACCGGTTGACTTGAACCGGAGGCACAAGTTATACATTACAGTAGTAAATATGCAAAATCTTCAAAAGCTGCGGTAGCGCTAAATAGGCTGAAAGCGAGGCGTCAGATGGAACCATTCCGTTATCACGTGTACATTTGCGATCAACACAAGCCCGAGGGGATTCCTTCGTGTCCGGCCCACGGATCAAAACAGGTGATCGAGGCTCTTCGCAAAGAGATCGCCGTCAAGGGACTGGCCGATGAAGTCCAGGTGACTACCTGCGGGTCAATCGGGCTCTGTGAGTGGGGCCCGAACATGGTCGTCTATCCGGAGGGCACCTGGTACACCGGATTGAGACCGGAAGACATTCCGGAAATTGTCAGCGAACATTTCCAGAACGGAAAGCCGGTCGAACGGCTGATCGTGACCGACAAGGAAAAGGCCAAAGCCGAGATTCAGACCAACAAGGGCAAAATGATGACGGCGATGAAAGCGCGTGACCAGGCCGGGCTGCTTCCGCAGGACTTTCTCGACCGTGTCCGCGCGTTCCAGGAGAGCCGCATTCTGCTGACGGCGGTCGAACTCGACCTGTTTACGGTGGTAGGTTCAGGGGCCACAGCCGATCAGGTCGCACAGAAACTGCACACCGACACCCGCGCCACCGAAATGCTGCTCAACGCTCTCGTTGCACTCGACACGCTCACCAAGCGAGACAACACGTACCACAACACCCCTCTGACATCGCGCTTCCTGACTGAAGGCTCCCCGGATAATTCCCGCTGGAGTCTCATGCATTCGGTCAGCCTGTGGCGGCGGTGGTCCACCCTGACCGATTGTATCCGCGAGGGGACCTCGGTTACGCACGAGGAAGCCTCCAAACGGGGCGACGAATGGACCAAGGCGTTCATCTCAGCGATGGATAAAAACGCCACGCTTCGGGCGGGACAGGTAGCGGCCGCTGTCGGCGCCCAGGGGGTGAAACGTCTTCTCGATGTCGGCGGCGGTTCGGGAGCGTACTCTATCGCGTTTGCGCGCGCCAATGCAGATCTCAGAGCGGAGATATTCGACCTGCCGTCGGTTATCCCACTGTCCGCGGAGTATATCAAGGAGGCCGGTTTCGGCGACCGTATCAAGGTCCGCCCGGGTGATCTTCGCACCGACAAGTTCGACAACGGCTATGACATGGTCTTTATCTCGGCCATCTGCCATATGAATTCGCCGGAGCAGAATGTTGAGTTGTTGAAGAAGTCTTTCGACGCCCTCAATCCGGGCGGCCGGGTCGTCATACAGGACTTCATTCTCGATGCGGACAAGACTTCGCCTCGCACGGCGGCCATGTTTTCACTCAACATGCTGGTAGGCACTCGAGCGGGCGCCTCCTACAGCGAGCCGGAATATAACGCCTGGCTGAATGAGGCCGGGTTCAAGGATGCTCGCCGGATTCGCCTGATGGGGCCGACGGCTTTGATCGTGGCTAAGCGGCCATAGCGTAAGCCACAGACCACCAGCAACTTAGGATGCCCGATAGACATCGGGGTCGATTCGACAGGCGCCGATTTACGGTACGTCGATTTCACTGTATTCTCGTTCACGAGTGGAGTAGATTTGGCCGACCGGGAGACGCCGGCGAATCGAGCGGCGTCCGTTTACCGGTGATCACGAGCACAATACTGCAAGAAGGTGTCATTCAATGTCACATACCGAAGAACTCATTGAGCGCCGGCGGGCGGTAGTTCCGCGAGGCGTATCCCAGTTTGCCGGAGACCTTTCGGCAGTATCCGGCAAGGGGGCGAAGATCATCGATGCCGACGGCCGCGAGTTTATTGATTTTGCCGGCGGCATCGGTGTCATGAATGTCGGCCATTCGCAACAGGTCGTTGTCGACGCTATCAAGGCGCAGGTGGAGAAACTCACCCATACCTGCATACATGTCGCCACGTACGAACCGTATGTCGCCCTGTGCGAAAAACTGGTATCGATCTTGCCGCACGGCGACAAAACGAAAGTCATGCTCACCAACACCGGCGCCGAGGCGGTGGAAAACGCCGTGAAAATAGCACGGCAGGCGACCGGCCGGTCAGCCGTCATGTGCTATACCGAAGCCTTTCACGGTCGGACCATGATGGCTATGACCCTGACGTCGAAAGCCGGCTACAAAGTCAACTGCGGGCCGTTTGCACCCGAGGTTTACCGGCTGCCGTACCCTAATCACTATCGGTATGGTGATGGCCTCGGCATGGAGGCGTTTGTCGAACGCGAATTGGCGCGATTCGAGGCGGCGTTCTTGAACATGGTTCCGGCCGAACATGTCGCCGCTGTCATTATCGAACCGGTGCAGGGCGAGGGCGGTTTTGTGGCCGCTCCCTTTGAATACCTGCAGGGATTGCGACGCATATGCGATGAACGCGGCATACTCCTCATTACCGACGAGGTGCAGTCGGGCTTCTGCCGGACGGGCCGCTGGGGAGCCTTCCAGCATGCGGGTATCACTCCCGATCTTTCCACGTGGGCCAAATCAATGGGTGCCGGACTGCCGATCGGCTGTGTGATGGGCAGGGCCGAGATAATGGACGCCGCCCGGCCGGGGACGTTGGGCGGAACATACGGAGGCAACCCCGTGGCTTGTGCGGGGTCGCTGGCCGCTATTGGTGTCATGGAAGAGCTCGACCTGAATCGCCGTGCCACTGAAATCGGAAAACACATCATGGCGCGGCTCCGGAATCTCCCCGAGAAATGCAGTGCCGTGGGAGAAGTCAGGGGGCTTGGTGCGATGATCGGTATCGAATTTTCGTACGACCGTGATCCGAGAAAGCCGGCCGCTGATTTGGTGGCCGACGCACTGAAGCTTTGCCGCGGGCGCGGCCTGCTGGCAATTCCTGCCGGTACGTCCGCCAATATCATCCGTATCCTGGTGCCGCTGGTTATCGAAACCGAGGATCTCGACCGCGGGCTTGGCATTCTCGAGGAATCTATTCTGGAATCAGCGCGGGCACATCAAGTCTCCGGCTGATTGTCGTTTCATCCAGCGCAGGTTTTTGCAGCGCCGGCGCGGACTTTCAACCATTGAACAAAAACCGGGTATAATTGTTGTTTTGAAAAAGTTCTCGCGGGAATTATCGACGTGCCGACGCTTTGTCCCCGGCGAGATAGTTATAAATCGGTGTTATTGATTGGACTTTATAGACTTACAGCATAGATACAGGATCACCGCAAGCCTTCTATTGACTTCCCGATTAGCCTCCGTGACCGTCTGGATACTCCTCGCGAGCATAATTGTCCTGATATTGGCACCCGGTGTGTCTGCCGGAGCGAGTCAGGATCCTCCCGAGCGCCCGCTTGGCTTCATCGCGACCGAGAGTCAGTCGCCGATTCAACAACTCCGTTTCGGTCTTCAGCATTATCCTCCATGGGTTCTCCCCACAAATGGAGTGAAGCTGTATTTCGAGCACAACTGGAAGAATCTCTGGATGTATGAACCGGGTTATTACATAATCGACGCCGAGGTTCACGAGCTCGCCCTGCGGAGCTGTTTCGGTCTCGGCAAGGGATTCCTCGGATCGATTCAGGTTCCGGTGCGCTATACTTCCGGAGGTATTCTCGATGGTCTCATTGAAGGATTTCACGAACTGTTCCGCCTCGGTGACCAGAAGCGCGAGCTATTCGCCCGCAACAAATTCGTGTTCGGCGTCAATCCCACCGGTACTCCCGACGGGTGGCAGTATGCGGGCTCGGAGCAAATCGGCTGGAACCTCGGCAACACGGTACTCGGGCTCAACTACGCTATTCCGGGAGCCGAGGAGAGAGGATATCCCACGATTATCTCCACCAACCTGAAACTTCCGACCGGTACTCGGCGGGACTACTTTGGCGACCAGTCGGTTGATGTCGGTATGTCGGTGACAACGGCCAAACGCTTTGGGCCTATCTGGGCTTATTTCAGCCCGGGGGTGGTATACTATTCGCAGGACGAGATTATCGGAATCGCCGTCCGCCAGTGGCATTTCAGCAATCTCACGGCAGTCGAGTATCATCCGCAGGGCAGCCGCCACTCGTGGATTGCGCAGTGGATGATCGAAAGCCCGGTGGCGAAAGATTTCAGCCAGTTTTCGGATTTCACGTTTGAACTCATGTTCGGCTACAAATATCGGATAAACGAAAAGAGCGTGTTCGAGTTTGGATTTCTCGAAAACCTGTTTTACTTCGACAACAGCCCGGACATCGGCTTTCATTTCGGCATTACCAGGTCGCTTCATTTCTAGAAGCGTGCCGGTGGCGTCGGCATTATCTCTCTCACATATCGCTGGATCGTTGACAACGAGGTCGGCGAGCTTTATTCTTGGAAACCATTAGAAAGGGCGGCGACCGTTACCCGCCTTATCATCTTGCCGGGAGGTTATCTTGATAAAATGTGCATCGCGCGGCATTCTCGCTGCGGCGCTCACTATCCTGTGGCTGACGCTTTCGATTCATGCTCAAGAGCCGTCCAATATCGAGTCACTGATCGGTAAGGCGCCGAGCGTCTACATCGACTGTGGCGTCTGCGATTTCGACTATGTCAGAACCGAAATCACTTTTGCCAATTTCGTCAGGGACCGCAAGCAAGCGGACGTTCATGTGCTGGTCACAACTCAGGAAACCGGAGGAGGCGGCACGAAGTACACCATAGAATTCATCGGAGAAGGGAAATATGCCGGAAAGAGTGACACCCTGACATACACGGCCAGGGAGTCCGAGACCGACGATTTGCGGCGCCAGGCGCTCGTCCATATTTTCAAGATGGGGCTCGTTCCCTATGTGGCCCGAACTCCGCTGGCGGATCAGATCCAGGTCCAGTATTCTGTCCCCCGGCAGGAGACGGCCAAAGAAGACAGGTGGAACTACTGGGTGTTCGAAATTCAACTGAGCGGCTGGGTCAACGGGCAAAAGGGCTACCGACAGACGTACCTCTACGGTGATGTCGAGGCGCGCCGGGTCACCGAGAAATGGAAATTCTCGATAGACGTTTGGGGCAATTATAACGAAAACAAATATGACTATGAGAACTACAAAGTCCTGAGCATCTCGCGGAGTAAGGGCACAAGTGGTGACGTGGTGAGGAGTGTGGCCGACCACTGGTCGCTGGCATTCAGCACGGATGTTTCGTCATCGACCTACAGCAACAGGGCCATCCAGGTGTACAACGGGCCCGGTGTCGAGTACAATTTCTTCCCGTATTCCGAATCCACCCGACGTCAGCTGCGGCTGTCCTATGTCCCCGCCATAAGGTACGTGCGATATGAAGAAGAAACCATCTATGACAAGACGGAGGAGTGGCTCACATCCGAATCACTCAGTCTCACCGCGGAGATGATCCAGCCATGGGGGTCAATCACCGCTACGCTCTCCGGATCACACTTTTTCTTTGATTTCAGCAAGAATTACCTCTACCTCGGCTCGGAGCTGTCACTGCGTTTAGTTGAGGGTCTTTCACTGAATCTGACCGGGTACACGACGCGCGTTCACAACCAGTTATCGCTGCCGAAAGCAGGCGCATCCGAGAGTGAAATTCTATTGATGCGACGCGAGCTGGAAACGAGTTACCAGTATTATGTGTCATTCGGGCTCAGCTATACGTTCGGCTCGATCTACAATAATATTGTGAATCCACGGTTCGGCAACTGATAGTCACCGGTGCTCGAGACCCCGAGCCACCTGCTGAATAACCTCCCAGCCCCGGTCGACATCCTCCCGAGTCACCTGCGTCTGAGCGACGACAAAACGAAGCGTATACCTGCCGTTCAGTTTGGTATGTGTCATATACAGCTGGCCGGTGGCGTTGACTTTCTCGAGCAGTTCTTCGTTGATACGATTGAGCTCGGCGTCATCGTCAATTCCCTTCGGGCGATACCGGAAACAGATCAAATTGACCGACATGGGCGCCAGCATTTCGAAATCATCCGACTTTTCTATCCGTTCAGCCAGGCTCTTCGCCATAGCGAGATGATTGCGGACCATAGCCTGCAATCCGCCCACGCCGTATGACCGGATGACAAACCACAGTTTCAGCGCCCGGAAACGCCGGCCAAGCGGTATGCCCCAGTCCCGGTAGTTGTTCACGCGGCTGCCTTCGCGTGTCTTCAGATACTCCGGGAGGATTTCGAATGTCCGTATCAGTGCGCCGGGGTCCTTCACAAAGTATGCCGAGCAATCGAAATTAGTGAACATCCACTTGTGCGGATTGAATACGAACGTGTCCGCCAGTTCGACACCGTCGCTCATCCAGCGCATTTCCGGAAGCAGCAGCGCCGTTCCGGAGAAGGCGGCATCGACATGCAGCCACACGCCGTGCTTTTTGCATATCTCTCCAATCCGGCGAATCGGGTCAATCGCCGTTGAACCGGTAGTGCCGATGGTCGCCACGACACAGAGAGGAACGATTCCGTTCTGCCTGTCGCGTTCAATCGCTTCCTCGAGTGCTGCCGGATTCATCGCAAAGGAGGAATCAACATCGATCTTTCTCAAATACTCCCGGCCCATACCGGCTATCTTGACATCCTTCTCAATCGACGAATGCGTTTCACTGGAGGCATAGACGGCATAATTCGGTGCACCCGAAAGGCCCTGCTCGTTTATTCGGAAATCCGACACCTGTTCGCGCGCGGTGAGAATAGAGCAGAGCGTTGCGGTCGAGGCCGTATCCTGAATTACACCCGTGAAACTTTCCGGCAGGCCGACCATGTCCCTCAACCACTGCATCACCCTTTCTTCCAGTTCGGCGGCCGCCGGTGAGGTCTGCCAGATCATGCACTGAGCCGCCAGTGTGGCCGTGAGCATCTCACCCAACACTGACGGCGGGCTGCTGTTGGCCGGAAAATACGCAAAGAACGAGGGGTGCTGCCAGTGCGTCATTCCCGGCATGATGATATCCTCGAAATCACGAAAGATGTTGTCGAACGACTCGCCGTCAGATGGCGGTGATAGCGGCAATTTCCCCAGTATCTCCTTCGGCTGCACTTGCGACTTTACCGGGTACTGACGTACGTTTTCGAGATAATCCGCCATCCAATCCACGAGTTTGTGAGCCTGTTCGCGAAATTCAGGTATATCCATCTCGACTCCTTCATCGCTGATTTATCACTGCCTGTGCGACTATAGATTACATCCGATTTGCGGCCGCGAAAAGTGGAAAATGACGAATAACCGAAAGTAAAGAGGAAAGGAAAACAACGGCCCTAATTCCGAAAAAATATCGGCTGCCCGTTCGGGACAGCCGATGATCTTTTTTCGCTGATGGCCCTGCGCGGGCCCGTCAATGTTCGATTACTGATTCACCTGCTCTTCAGCGATTTTCTTGAGCTTGTCGTTGGCATAGATGGCGATTTCAACGCGCCGGTTGAGCTGCCTGCCCTCGGCCGTTTCGTTGGTGGCGATCGGCTGATCGGGGCCGTATCCCATGATTCGCAGACGGTCTGCCCTGACGCCGTCGTAGGACAACTGATTGGCTACGGACTGGGCCCGCCTCAGTGACAAATCCATGTTATAATCGCGGGGCCCGGTCGAGTCGGTGTGGCCTTCGATCAGGACATTGGTGTTCTCATACTTGTTGAGAATCCTGGCGAGATCCTCGAGATTCGCCGTCGCCTCGGGTCGAAGTGTTGAGGAATTAACATCGAAGAGGATGCCGCTCTCGAAAGTGATCTTGATACCTTCGCCGACCCGCTCGATCTTGGCGCCCTTGAGATCCTGCCGCATTTCCTCGGCCTGCTTATCCATGTAGTTGCCGATATACGCGCCGGCCGCGCCGCCTACCATGGCTCCGATAATAGCTCCGACAGCGGTATTGCCGGCCTCATGGCCTATCAGTCCGCCGACCACCGCGCCGGCCCCGGCGCCGATTGCGGCCCCTTTGTCGCGGTTGCTGGCACAGCCCACCAGGCTGATAACCATCGCCAGAACAAGAACGCTTACCAAAATTCGCTTCATATCGGTACACTCCCTTGTTTGCGTTTCCCCGGATTTGGTCCGGTCCGTTTCTGCTATAGATATTCGGCGATATTCAGACGAAAATTGAATCTTTTGTGTAGCAAAACAACTCAAATTTGGCCGCGGACGCCAGTGTTATTTCATAAAACTTACCCGGCGGGTAAACAGTTCCCTGCATGATATTAAACTTTTCCTCCAACCGGTTGTTGTATATTACGATAGCAATGCCCTTCCGCGCCACGATCGGTTTTTCATACGTGCGAAAAGGCAGGCGTTTCATGATTTCGTTCGACCGGAATACTCAATAACCCATGCGTTTACTCAGACTGCTCAAAGACGCCCTGTGGAATCTCTTCGACGACGACGGTATTACCCAGAGTGCCGCTCTCGCGTTTTTCACGATTTTGTCGATGTCGCCGCTGCTGGTAATCCTTGTCTCAGTGACCGGGTTTGTCGGCCATGGCTTGCAGCAGCGTCTTATCCAGGAACTCGGCGAGCTCCTCGGTCCGGCTGCCCGCAGCGGCATTCAACTCGTGATCAAGAATGTCTCCGAACATCGGACGGCCGGCACGCTCTCGACCATCGGCAGCGTTCTGGCGCTGTTGCTTTCATCGACTGCCGTTTTTGTCCAACTGCAGAAAGCGATGAATCGTATCTGGAATCTTCCGGGCAGGTCCGGCGAGGAAGTGAAGGAGTGGTTTCGCAAACGCTTGATCTCGCTCGGCATGGTAATCGCGGTCGGGTTTCTCCTGCTCGTTTCTCTTGTCGTCACCGCCGCGGTTAATTTCATCTTTTCATCCGAGGGGAGCATCTGGCCGATAGTCAACGACGCGGCGTCCCTGGTAGTATTTGCTCTCGCCTTCGGCCTGATATTCAAGGTGCTGCCTGATACGCACGTGACATGGCGCGACGTCTGGGTGGGAGCGCTTATCACCTCGATCCTCTTTGCCGCGGGAAAGTGGGCGATCGGCAAGTATATCGGTTACAGCAGTGTCGGATCGGCGTACGGCGCCGCGGGAACGCTCATGGTCCTGCTCGTATGGGTTTATTATACTTCGCTGGTCTTCTTCTACGGCGCGGAACTCACCCAGGTATCTTCACCGTATCTGAGGAAGCACCTCGGTGAGAAGAAAGAGGAGGAAGAGGGGCTGATATCCGATGACAGCTGAGACTTTCGTGCGCCTCATTTCTCACCGCTGCGGCGAAACGGAAACGGCAGAATCTGACGGCCCACCGATATCCGTTTCAGGAAGGCATAACCCATAAATTGAATCATGATCGGGAATCGCTTTTCTCTCGGCTCGTGGAACGAGGTCATCAGGAAGGCAGCCAACAGCCGGAGAACGCTCGATATCACGAACAGCAGATGGTAGTTGACAATCGTCTGCGCACCGACACGCCAGTGCAGGCCGGCAAACGTTTCTGCGATCATTCCGCCGACGATACAGGAGGCAAAGAACGCAAGTCCGGTTATCACGGCGAAAGTTGCCAAATATGTTGCACGGCCTTCCTTCGGGCTGACGGCGATCGGCAGATTAAACGCACCCAGATTGAAACCGGTCCAGAGTGCCCCGGAATAGACTGATTCAAATGCAAGTATCCAGAGATGACCGGCTCTCGGGAAGAGCCAGATTATCGGGACAAAGGCGATGCCAAAAGCCGTGAGGACAATCACCGGCTTGGAACCAAAACGGTCGATCAGGCTGCCCCAGGGTTTGTTCAGCAGAATTGCCACGATCGATGTCACGCTGGTATATAGTGCGATCTGGGTGAATGTCATCTTGAGATTCGTGAGCATGTGGGCGGCAAAGAAGACGGCGGCGATTCCGGTCGCCACGTTCCACATGAAGAACACCTTGATCAGACGCCGATAAGTGGGATTCATGAACGGTTCCAGCAGGCGGGAAAGAGAGAAGCTCTCCCCGGAAATGGTCAGCCTGGTATCCGGCACTTTTCGCAGAAGGAGAACCGCCGCCAGGGCAAAAAGACAGGAGGCGCCGACCAGAACCGCAAAACCGGCCGCCGCGAGATTAATGGCGTGAAACCGGTCGAGTATTATGCCGCCTGCGACGGTCACCACCATCGTTGTCACCGACACCGCCGCATTTCGTCGGCCAAAATACCTTCCCCGGATACCCTCCGGTACGAGATCGGCCATCCACGACATCCATCCGGGCGTCGCCACCATGGTGGCCACGCTCGAGACAGTCACGATCAGGATAAAAAACTCCAGACGCCGTGAACCGGGCAGGAGAAGCAGCGGTATTACCAGCCACCATGATTGGCGGGCAATGGCAATGCTGACCAGCGTCAGTGACTTGCGTCCGCCGTTGCGATCCATCAAATAGGCTGAACATATTTGTGCCAGTTGGGCGAGAAACGGAATTGCCCCCAGAAGACCGATCTCGAAATCGGATGCCCCCAGGAGAAGGGCCATACCCGTCAAAAAGGCGCCGCCGGTCCCGACGATAAAAACGTTGGCGAAGGCGCCTTCCCAGGTGATATAAGGCAGCCATCTCCGGATAGACCGCCTTGGGTGGTATCCGGGCGGAGGTTGCTCGATACGCGTGGTTGTCTGATTCATGTGATGTTCGATTCCAGCGGTCGGTGACTAAAGATCCTGGCCGTCTATCGCTATTCTGGGTGTTATCTCCTGTGGTCCCACAAATATGACGCTTCGGTACAGATCCCGACCGTACTGACGCATCCGCACGAATTGCTTGATCGGGATTTTGATATTCCGGGCAAGGTGCTTCTTGTCGGCATAGAATTTCTCGTACGGATCATGAAAATACACGTGTTCTGTATCGTAACCCGTGACAGCTACCCAGTGAGGGGAGTGGTCGCCGTGCAACTGATACGTACCGACCAGAACAATCGGTACACTGCCGGCATAAAGTTCATCCGCAATTTCATCGAACGTGAAATCATAGTAATCCACATCGACACCGGCTTTCAGTGATTTTGCTTTCAAATCCCTGTGAACCACCGCCATCGCTTTTCGCTTGGATTCGGAACGTACCGATGAAAAGAACGGCGTCTGATCGCGGGAGAGGATCATGCGCGTCCTGAATCCGCGCCGCTGAGACGCCAGCGCCAATCCGAACGGTCCCGTGCCGCCGATTCCCGACGTCATGTACACCAGCGTGGCTTCTTTCCAGAGTATCAATTCAAGTGATTGATTGAGAGAAACCGCCGGTCGATGGTACTTAAAAGCCATCATCAGACAGGCTGAGCCGCACGTGAATTCCTGTGTCTGGGCATAGTATGGTACTTTCACACGCAGCTTCTCGGGGCGGGGCGGGGTCAGCCGTTTCATCATTTTCAGCCCCGTAGAGCCGTCGGAATAATAATCCGTCATTCTCTCCGTGATATGAAATCCGTGTTTTTCGTAGAAAGCGATTGCCGGCGCGTTGTCCAGGCGGACTTCCAGCGATAGTTCGAGGCATCGCCGTTCGATTGCCTGCCGCTCGCACTCATCGAGAAGAATCGTTCCCAGGCCGTGCCCGTGGAAACGCGGATCGACGACAATATTGTAAATGCGGCCGATAGTCAGCCCCTTACGCCACAACATGATTGCCGCCCCTGCCGGGATACCGTCGTGTTCCAGCACGCTGACATTTGCATTACCTCTCGTGATCAGATAGCGAAACTGCGAGCGGTTGAATCGGTCGGTCCGAAACGCGAGTTCTTCCAGTTGCAGCAGAAACTCGAGATCATCGAGCGTTGCCGGACGAATGGATACTTTCGGCGCCATCAGCCGCCCCACTCTCCCATAAGGTAACGGACCAGTCGGTCATAGAGATGCGGCGCCTTCTGATCTTCATCGCCGGCGTTGACAGTCGGGTTGTCGTTAACCTCGATCACCACGTAGTCATTCTCGATCTGTTTCAGGTCGATCCCGTAGAAACCATGGCCGATTGCATCGGCTGCCTTGACGGCAGTTTCCAACAGCCTCGGGTTGACCTTGTCCAGCTCGTACGCCACCACCGGGCCATAGATGGCTTTCCCCTCCGGGCTGTAAGTAAGGATCTTCCATCGCTTGCGCGGAATCGTGTACTGGCAGACATACACCGGTTCTCCCGCGAGTACGCCGACACGCCAGTCGAATTCCGAACGGATGAAACGCTGTGCGACCAATCGGTCGGAACGCCGCATAAACCGGTTGCCGACTTTGATAAACTCCTCGTGTGTTTCCACCTTGTCGACATACATCGAGAAACTGCTGTTAGGCGCCTTCAGCACGACCGGACGGCCGAGCTCGTGGAGGATTCGCGTTGCGGTTTGTACCGTCAGATCGGATTCACCGAGAAACCGTGTCTCCGGCATCGGCACGCCGGCGTTCATCAGGTGACGGTACATGTTGACCTTGTCGCAGCAGATATAGATGGAGTCCGGATCATCGATCACCCGCTTACCGTACATCTGCGCCATCCGGGCGGCCACATATGCGGAGTTCAACGGGTCGGTCAGCGCCCGTATGAAGATGGCGTCGTACTGCGGTATCTTATACATGTCCGGACGGAAGAGATAGTCTACATCCTGGCCGAGGCGTCGGGCCACCTGGCCGAAACGCATCAGTGCGCCCATCTCGTCGGAACTGGTGATCGTGTATCGCTCTATGAATACGCCTATTCTACCCATCGCACTTCCTTTTCCAGATGGGCCAGTTCCCTGGGTCCAAGCGTATCAAACGGCAACTGAGCGGCATCGCTGTAAAGTATCTTCCCATCGGCCCTCACAATGACCCTCACCTTTGCCAGCGGTATGCGGAAAACGGACCAGACGGCTTCCGAAGTATCTCTGAAACGGGGCGAGGCGGACCATCCCATGACCGATCGGAAATGGGCCACCCGTGATCCTGGAGGAAGTTCCTGGCAGCACATGGCATAAGTGTAATTCCGGGTCATCGACTTTGCGACCGACTGCCGACGATTCGCTTTCAACACGGTGCGGCTGCGGATCATGAATGGATTGATCGGGTCGAGAATGACCGGCGGTTCAAAATAGCCGTTGGTAATGTAATATTCCGGTGTCGGCAATTTTGCCAGCCGCGCCTTTTCCAGAAACAGCGGCGTCACATATGCGTCCAGCATCTCTTTGCAGGTCGGGTGCACCGGAGTGCCCTCCGCTTCCAGGTCCTGTGAGAGGTAGTAAGGCAACTCCAGGTAGTCGTAATTGCCGGCGAGGTTGACGATACAACTCTCCCGACCGAAATAGGCCAGGTAGTTGCTCGATACGCCCCGCCTGGTGAAATCTGTCTGTATCTGCTTGGTGTGATTGTTCATGCCATGCTTGCCTTTGGCGCTATTCCCCGGAATAGCTGTCTTGCCTGTTCTCACGATTGGTTTTCGAGTATCACCGATCTGGGTAGCGGCTTGATGAAATGCTGGCGCAAACTGTAAGTGTAGGCCCCCTGGGTCGGAATCAGAAGCACGTCGCCCGGCACGATATCACTTCCGTAATACGCGTAGCCCCATACGTCGTGCGGAGTGCACAGGGAGCCGAGTACCAGGCACGGCCGCTCTGTGAGTTCCGGTTTCGACAGATTAACCACCGGGAAATAATCCGTTTCGAAACGCTCCCACCCGATAGCATTGGTGCCGGCATCGGTGATCACGAGGTCGTCAGCCTTCTTGTCAATCACGGTGATAAGCACATGCATGGCATCGTTGCAGAGCCAGCGTCCCGGTTCCGTATAAATCTCACATTGAATCAGCGGCAGGATTTCTTTGCGTATCGCCGATCCGATTTCACGGGCAAAGGTCTCGATGTCTGCCGCGGGAAAGCGATAATGTGAAAGTGGCGGTTCCGGGAACGGCGCGATTGTCTGGCTGAGTTTGCCTTCAGGCGTTCCCGATGTTTGCAGCCATTCACCCTGCGCCGGCCAGTAGCCGCCGCCGATATCGATAAACTCGATCATCGTTCGCAGCCGCTCGGGCAGATCGTGCAACGCGCCGCCAAGTCTGTTTATGAACCCGACATGATGCGCCGGCGTGAGGTTCCAGCTCACGTGAAACTGAAGACCGCACAGTCTGATATGTCTGCACGCCCTGGCTTGTTCCATGAAGGAAGCCAGTTCGGTCAGTGGAATTCCGAACTTGCGCCAGAACCCGCGCTCGTCGGTGGTCAGACGTACGCCCGCGCGCACCGTTACTCCGGCGCGGTCGGCAACCTGTTCGAGACGCGCCAGCTCCCCGAAGCTGTCCATGAGAACAGTCACCCGATCATGATTCTCGACGGCGAGTTCGAGTTCCGGAACTGTCTTGGCCGGACCGCTGAAAAGAATTTGTGATGCCCCGCTATCGAGCGCCAGTTGCAACTCCTCTCCCGAGGACACATCCAGACCCAGGCCGCCGTTGACCGCCGCCTTGACCATCAAAGGGTGGTTATTGCTCTTGACCGCATAGAATACCCTGGTCCTCGGCAATTCGGTTCCGAACGCAGAAACAAAAGTTTTCACCCGTTCCAGAAAGACGTTCTCTTCGATCACGTACAGGGGGGAGCCATGGACTTGAGCCGCTCTCAGGAACGTAGCTCTCCGATCCAGGAAGCCTTTGACAAATGCGTCGAGTTCCTGCCTGCCAAACTCCGGAGTCCGGGCTCGGAGAATGTCGCCGGCTTTCTTCAGGAGAGTGTCGGTGTCGTCCATGGCGAGATTTCCATCTCGACCGAGACCATATTTATCAGCTCGAGGCATTCCGCCTCGATGTCATCCGGTCGCGACGGTGCAAAGATTATATGTCCCAATATCCGTGAATCATAGTCCTGCGGCGGCAGCACAACCCGGTGCCCCGGAGAGCGCTTCAGATAGACTTCGCGCACCCGGCTGTCTGATTTAACCCGCTCGGTGTCGATGTTCCGAATCACTCCGCCGTGTTCGGCGAACAATCGCAATCCAACCAGCCGTTGCCACCGTGATGGTTCCGGCGGCACGGTTTCGCGGTGTTCGGCAAAATCCAGGGTATAGCCGAGAATATCGAAACCGCTGCTCTGCTTCAATAGAGGAGGAATACAATCACCACCGGGGCGTGGCGTCATCTCCAGCAAGTACGCTTCATCCTCCCGCACGATAAAATCGGCCATGCAGATAGCCCGGTTCAGCCCGATTGCGCGCGCCGCCCGGTGCAGCTGCTTTTTGAGAGAATCGACACTGATGCCGCCGGGCAATTTCCCCGGGACAACATACGCCAGCGTGGTGCCGAGCGGTTGATCCTCAGCCGGTATCTTGCGGGCGATGCGGATGATATCTATGCGGTCACCGTCGATGACAAAGTCACTGCTGTACTCCCGCCCGTGAATGAACTCTTCCATGACGAACAGACGGCGCGAATCCGGCTGTCCGTCTTCGGCGGGCATGTACATGCGGGGATTCGATGGTTCGGCCAGTCTGGCGCTCATGGTTCGAAGAGCGGCCGAGCAGTCGTATTTGTCATTGCAGAGAAAAACGAGTTCGCTGCCGCTGCCGGTGAGCGGTTTTATCACCGCCGGCCGTTTCAACTGCTGCTGAAACTCCACCGCATCGGTCAGCGTGCCGACAAGCTTTGTCCTGGGACAGCCAATCCTGGCCCCCCGCCAGCGCTCTTTCGAGGCGAACTTGCTGCGACTCAGCGCCACCGCTTCGAGCGAGTGATACTCCAGTGACAACGCCAATGAGATCTTTGCCGCCAGCAGCATGGATTCACAGTCAAAGCTGGTAATCCCGCTCGCTTCCAGACGGTATCTCTCTAGATGCCGCCTCAGATCGGCTATTACCTGTTCGGAATTGGCCAGATCGGTAAGTAGCTCGGACCCGGACAGGGGAGAGGCCTCCCTGGCTGTCACCCGTTCCTTGATATCGGTAATAAAAAGAGCCCGGTCGGGAAAGCGACGGCTGATTATGTCGATGTAGTCCGATGTTGTGCCGACCACAAGCACGCGCTTATGCGACATGGACAGCACTCCGGCTCTTCGCGACGGACTGCGGCTGTATCACGACAGGCGGCTGAGCGTCCATCGGCACGCTGGATATCGCGTACAAAGGTCTCGGCGCCAGGTGGAACATGGTCTTCCACGAGAAATTTCCGCACAGGAAGTCCACCTGCGGTATTTTCTCGTTACAGGCGCGCTGCATGTGATGCAGGTTGATCAGCTTGGCGACACCCGGGAAACGTCCGTTGGTGCCTCCCGCCAGTAGCGTATAGGTGCCGTTATACACGCAGCCCATATCTACGGCCGCCGGCTCACCGTCAATGATGACTGCGGTCAGACGCAGCCAGCCCTGCTCGCGGAGAAAATGCATCAGGCTCCGGAAACTCTCCCGGAAACGCCCGTCGAAGAAATACGACTCCTCACCGAATCGGCTTACATTGAGATGGACCAGGTGTTCGAAATCATCGATATCGTTGTATCGGTATTCGACCCCGTATTGTTCTATAGCCGCGATTTCTTTGCGAATCCGTTTCGCCGATTTGTGCGAGAACTGCCCGAAGTATGTTTCCATGTCGTGATTGTACGCTCCCGGGTAGAACAAGTATCCCACTTCGTCAACAATATGACTGCTGCCGGGAGGCTCGTCTACCAGAAGGTAGCGGAGGCTGTACGGCGAGGGAACGTGGGCCACGAGTTTTCGGCGCACGTTTTCGTCACGGGCGATAATCCGGTTTTGCTCCAGCCAGGTTTTGCCCTGCCAGGTTTCGCCGGGGAAATAAGCATATGAACCTGTCTCCTCGACCCAGCTGAGCGGAAGCAGACCGACCACCTCACCGTGTTCCTCGGCCACCACGAAATACGTCGGGCGGTTGAAATGCCGCTGGAAACACGAGCGGACTTCCCACAGATCGGAGATCGTCTCCTGCGGCACCGTGCGCCGCCAGAGAATCTCGCACTCGTCGAGATTCGTTGCAATGCGAATCCGCACCATGATCAGTACCTCAGGTTCACATTCGTAATACAGCGCGAGCCGCCGAAAAACTTCAGGGCAAAGTCTTCAACGATGGCCGGGTCGTACGGCTTGCAACTGAACACATCCAGATATACGGTATTGGTCAGGTTGGCAAAGTGCGCCGAGATGAGCGACGTTTCTATAAGTTGAGTCATCGAGTAGCCGGCCACTCGTTCGTCTTCGCCGAAATTCACGACCACCGTCTCGCCGAAGCGACGCATCTCGATCAGATCGCAAAGCTCGACCACGAATTGTCTTATCTTTTCGGCATCCCGGATCGTGTCCGGATTGCAGTTGTAAATATCAAAGCTCGAGGCAATGCCCCACACAGACTTCTCTACCGCCTGCTCCAAAATGCTTTGAGTGTTCACATTTCCCTCATTGATGCTAAAGGGTTGGGTGCAATGACGCTGCATGAGTGATTTCCTTTCGTCGGTTACCATGCAACGCGATTATCGTCACCGCTTTCCGTTGTTGCCGGAGCGGCCTCTTTAATGAATCGAGTCAGGCTGCTCACCAGAGCGCCACGCAATGATCTCATTGTTTCGTCCACATCCTCGCCCTCCGAGGCGATCACCGCGAACGAATAATATCCGGACACGAATCCCGCCACCGCACACGCCAGCCGACGAAGGACCGGCTTTGAAATCGGCCGTTCGATCGACGTGTCGACCAGTTTCTCGATCCGTTCCAGATATTCCATGAACGGCGTCTCGATACCGGAGTAACCCTGCTCCAGGGTGAGGTCAGCTCTGCCCTGGAAGAAGAGCACGAAATCCTCCCAATGATTGCTGAAATACTCGGTATGCGCACCGATCAGGTTGTCCAACGCTTCGGGCAGGTCGTCCTCGGGATTGTGTTTCTTGTCAATCGTCGCAATCAGTTCGCCGAGCATCCGCTTTATCAATTCGCGGATGAGACGCTCCTTGCTCTTGAAGTGGTAATAGAACGTCCCCTTGCCGACATCGGCGCGCTCGGTGATGTCGTCGATTGTTGTCAGATCAAGACCCTTTTCGGCAAAGACCGCTCGCGCCGCATCGAGCAATCGCTGGCGTGTGACGCTCGTTCGCCGCTGCTGACGAGTCCGCGGTTTTTCCGGCTTTATTTCCTGACGTGACATTGTTGCTATCATTCCTATCTGACTCCTTGGTC
>CAYNEO010000018.1:0-38567 GCA_964396245.1 uncultured Ignavibacteriales bacterium | reverse complement strand
TGCTGCGGTGTAGCTCACTGACTGAAAGGCGGTTAAGACTCTCCGCAGAAGGTCCCCAGGGCAGTTCACCGAAAGCTCTTCTTGCGCATTTCGGCCTGATTGCGTACCATTATCCAACACACAGAATGGATAGGTAAGCCTTTCGTTACGGGAATTTCAACATGACGAAGAGTCTGCTTCGCCTGCTTTTCCTCCTCCTCATCCTCTCGATTTCGCCGGTTCTGGCTCAAAACCAGTCTCAGCCCGATCAAGGTAGCAGTGCGGCCGGCACCACTGTGGAGAGCGATGGGTCCCAACAGGCAGCGTCCGGCCAATCACCCGCCGCAGCCGAATCACAAAAAACGCCGGGATTGTCCGATTTTCTCTTCACCGGCAAATACCTCGGTTTCCTGCTGCTTGCCGCAGTCGGCGTAGTATTGCTGCTGACTCGGTGGATCAACCGCTGGGTGCGCATCGGGGTCATGGCCGTGGCGTTCGTACTTTTCGGACTCGATTATTTCTTTCCGCTGCACCCGAGCCCGATGTGCGGTGTGACCAAGTTATTCATGTTTCGCATGACCCTGGGGACATTCTTTCCGACGTTTCTGGCAATCTTCGTGGCGATGTTTGCGCTCAGCCTGGTCGGCCGTAAGTTGTTCTGCGGGTGGGTCTGTCCGCTGGGAGCGTTACAGGAGCTGATGAACAAGATTCCCTTCAGGTATCGCACGAAGAAACTCAATTTCACCATCTTCAACTCCCTGCGCCTCAGCCTGCTGGTCCTGTTCTTCCTCACCTTTTTCTATGTGCGAAACCAGATCGCTTTGCTTGCTGAAAATGTCGGCGCTGACCCAACCGGCCAGACGTGGTCGTCGTTTTCGGCATACAGCGTGTATGACCCGGTCAATTTCTTCGAACTGCTCCACTGGAATATCGACACCCTGTTTGTCATCATGATGGGTCTGCTCCTGCTGGTCAGCCTTTTTCTCTACCGGCCGTTCTGCTACGCTGTCTGTCCCGTCGGCGCGCTGACCTGGCTGTGTGAGAAAATCGCACCGGGGCAGGTACGGGTGGATCACTCGTCCTGCACGGAGTGTATGGACTGTGTCGAGGCAAGCCCGTGTCCGACTATCGGGAAATTGATCGATTCGAAAACCAGAGTTGCGCCGGACTGCTTTTCCTGCGGTGAGTGTATCCGGTCATGCGATGTCGGGGCGATCAAGTTCGGTTTTCTCAAGCGATCAAAACCCGGTCTGTCGATACCGTCGCGCGACACGGTATCCCGGCAGGAAACGTTCAAGAAGTGATTCGCCGCCGACACGTATTCATTTTCGTCCCTCACGCGATTGACGAATAGCCCTGAAAGTAGTATGCTGCGTTGCACGTTTTCCGGGATTTCACCGGAAATCGGCGTAATTTTGTTACGGTTCTTTTGTCGAGATGGCACACGATCATTCACATATGGACGGCACCACCGGCAGTATCCGGATGGCCTTTTTTCTCAATATTGCCTTCACCGTCATAGAAATAGTCGGCGGCTTCTACACCAACAGCCTCGCGATCATATCCGATGCCGTGCATGATCTTGGCGACAGCCTCTCGCTGGGGCTGGCGTGGTATCTCGAAAAATACTCGAAACGCGGCAAGGACCAGCGATACTCGTATGGCTATCAGCGCTTCTCGCTTGTGGGTGCGCTGGTAAATACGATCGTCCTGATAATCGGCTCGACCCTCATTCTCACCGAAGCCATCCCCCGGCTGATTCATCCGCAGCATTCGAACGCGAAGGGAATGGTGATGTTCGCCATAGTCGGCGTGGTCGTCAACGGTCTCGCCGTCCTGCGCCTCAGGCGGCACAAATCCATGAATGCCCGCGTGGTCATGTGGCATATGCTCGAGGATGTCCTCGGGTGGGTGGCCGTTCTTGGTGTCGGTATCACGCTGATGTTCACCGACGTGCACATTCTCGACCCGCTGCTGTCGATTCTGATCACGCTCTACGTCCTCTATAACGTGATCCGAAATCTGAAGAAGACCGTCGGACTCTTCATGCAGGCGGTGCCGGAAGACGTCGATATCGAAACGTTCGAGGACAAAATGCGCGCGATAGCCAAAGTCCGGTCGACCCATCACACGCACATCTGGTCGCTCGACGGTGAGCACCATGTTTTGTCAACTCACGTGGTGGTCGACGAGGACACCACCAACGAAGAGGCCGTTCAAATAAAGTGCGAGATCAAGGCCATGACCGAGGTCATGGATATCGAGCATATCACGATTGAAATCGAGCGCGCCAACGAGCAGTGCACAATGGATGACTCCTGACACGGGGATCATCGATTTGCACCATTGGCGTGCGACATATCACTTGTCGACTGCGTCACTTTGAAATAGATTACCTTGAACCGGGTCGCGGAACAAAACACAAGGATGGTTCATCATGCGATTCACGAAGATCCCGGCTATAACCGTTCTTTCGTCACTCACCATAGCGGCAATGGCGGCCGCCGATGTGGCATATCCGCCCGACGTAGCTGCTGTCCTCGATTCGGCGGGTGGAAATCGAGGTCAACTGGAACAGGTAATCGAGCATTACCGCAATGACCCCGATACACTCAAGCTGACAGCGGCGTACTACCTGGTCGGAAATATGGAGGGGCACAGCTACGTTACATACAAGCTGTGTGACTCGACCGGCAACGAGGTCGAGTTCAGCGTGTTCGACTACCCTGACTACGATTCGCTTCAGACAGCCAGCGCTGCCCTCGAACAGATTCACGGAACGCTCGACTTCAAACGCGATACACTTATCGAGGACTGTCGGGTCGTCACCGCCGAATTTCTGATCGATCAAATCGACTTTGCCTTCAAAGCCTGGCGCGAGAAGCCGTGGGCAAAAGCCCTCTCGTTCGAGCAGTTCTGTCAGTACGTGTTACCCTATCGCGGGAGCAACGAGCCACTCGAACCCTGGCGCGAGACGATGTGGGACAGGTACGCAAGTCTCCAGGACCGGATGGGCGATTCGACCGACCCGATAGAGGCGGCGGCCCTGATCAACGATGATGTCAAAACCTGGTTTGGTTTCGACCCGCGATTCTATTACCACCCGACCGATCAGGGTCTTTCCGAAATGACCGCCAACGGCCTCGGGCGGTGCGAGGACATGACCAATGTCACCATCTACGCCATGCGAGCCAACGGGATCGCCGTCACCAGCGATTACACACCCCACTGGGCGAACACGGGTAACAACCACGCCTGGAATGCCGTTGTCAAACCTGACGGCACTGTTATGCCGTTTATGGGAGCAGAGGCAAACCCCGGCAAATATCGCCTCGCGAACAAGCTGGCCAAAGTGTATCGAAAGACATTCGGCAAGCAGCCGGACAACCTGATTTTCCGTGACAGGAAACAGGAAAAGGTCCCCGGATGGCTGGCCGGTAAGAACTATGTCGATGTCACCGCCGACTATGTGCCGGTCCAGGATCTTGCGGTAGCCCTCGATCGTACCCCTGACTCGGTCGATATCGCCTACATCTGCGTCTTTAATTCCGGTGAGTGGAGAGCCATGGATTGGGCCACTATCGAGATTGATACGACCGTGTTTACCGATATCGGCCGCGATATCGCCTACCTCCCGGCGTTGTATCTGAACGAAAAGATAGTGCCGGCCGCCGCCGCAAGGATACTCCACGGTGATGGAACTGTGGAAATCCTGGCGGCTGACACAAGTGATCCAATCTCGGTCAGACTTGCATCGACAACCGCCCGGAAGCAAAAAGCGTCGACCGACGGTATCCAGCAGACATACCTTACTCCCGGTAAGGAGTATGAATTGTTCTATTGGTCCGATGGCTGGCAGTCAGTGGGAACAAGGACGGCCGATGATGGTCCGCTGGTGTTTGACGGCGTCCCCGGCGGTGCACTGTACTGGCTCGTGGCCGAAGGTTCGGATCATGAGGAGCGGATCTTTACGCTGGATCAATCGACGGGCGAGCAGGTCTGGTGGTAAGAAAGAAGCCTACTTCGGATCGTCGCTTTCGAGGATAGGCTCGCCGTTCACATAATCCGCATGCATCATCCGGACAATCTGTTTCAGGGAAGCGGCAATTACTTCCTGCTCTTCCCACGACAGCTTGGCCAGCCCGGCGACGAGGCTTTCATGTAACGGAGAAGGTGTGCTGGCGACGACCGCCCGTCCCTTATCGGTGGCGCTCACGTGAATGACGCGGCGGTCGTTGAGATCGCGGTCACGCTGGATCAGTTCACGCGATTCCAGCCGGTCCAGAATTCCGACCACCGTACTTGGTGACAGGAAAACCTCTTCGGCGATCTTGGTCGCGGTCAGCGGACCATCGTCAACTATCGTAATCAGGCATACCAGCTGTGGAACCGTAATATTGTGCTCCGATTTCAGCTTCCGTGAGTGAATATCGGTCGCCTGGACAATCTGCCTGAGGGACTTGAGAATCTGAAGATCATAGCGGGTCTCAGGTATTTCTACCGGATTATCCTCCACCGGCGCGTCGTCGCACGGGTCACCCCGGTCGGCAGCATCTTCGCATGTCTCGATCTCTTCCGCCGTCCTGACATCGGGACCCGTCTTTTTCTCGTCGGCCAAATCAGGCTCCTTTCGTCCCCCGATAGTCAACTCGCTGCCGTCATGAATTACTAAATGTGGGTGCACGTTGTCGCTCGTGTATGAGTAACATAGCATCACCGGTGCCTGTTCCGGCAAAGCCTGGAAATACGGGGATGGGTTCGATGGATTGCAAGCACGTATCCCCGCATCAAAATCGAGGATTTTCCGTATCTGGAAATAAAGCTCTAACATATCACAGACGGAGTGAAGAAGTGGACGAGGAAAAAACCTTCACCGAAGAAATCAAAGTCTCCGGCAGCCAGCTTGTCGAGACAGTCAAGAAACTGGCTCATGAAGCCAATATCCGGCGAATTATCATAAAAAACGAGAAAGGCGATCACCTCCTGGAGCTTCCGCTGAGCCTTGCCTCGGTGGGGGCGCTGGTGCTTCCGCAGGTGGCGGCTCTCGGCGCCCTGGCGGCGCTTGTCACCAAGTGTACCATCGTGATAATCAAGAGTCGCGAGGAGTAACCTTTCGCTGATCACCGTACATTACCAGCAGTTCCTTCCGGCGTTCTTTCGTCGTACCCTGCGCAAGTTCATATGACCCCTGCGGTTTGCGGCTCGCCGTGAAGGAAACGGCATCAGTCGGACAGGTCTCGATACACACGCCGCAGGCAAAACAGTCAGGTACGGTCCGCTTGTCTTTTTTGAGGATAGCTGACATGACGGTCGAGGGACAGGTCACCGCGCAGGCATCGCAGGCAATGCATTTATTATAGTCGACCTTGATACGGAATATGGCCAGCTTTTCGAACAACCACGACACCAGCCCGAAGGGACATGCAAAGTGACACCACGGCCGGTATACAAAAAGCGACAGGGCGAGAACGATCAGGACAAACCCAATCCCCGCGACAGTCATGACGGCGGGATTGAATATCTTGAACGGATCGACGTAACCGATAAAATCAAACGCCCACAACACGCCAACGGCCGTGAAAGCCGCGAATACGGCTACGCGAATGGAGTTTGACAACCAGAACGGCGGCTTGTACTGCTTGGATTGTCCACGCCTGTCGGTCTTCCTCCGGTTTAGTCGAAAGAGGAATTCCTGGAGCAGACCGAACTGACATCCCCACGAACAGATAAACTTGTTTGCGACAACCACCGTCAGAAGGAATATCCCGAGCGCTATTATCCGGGGCGGGAACACCGTACCGTGAGCACTGATGAGAAACACCGCATCCTTGACCGTTCCCATCGGACTTGGATCCGCTCCGAGCGCGACACCGAAAATCACTACCCCGAGACCGGCCAGCAACTTGCGCCGAGTCGGACTGAGACGCTTGCGAAACATCAGGACAAACGGAATCGGCAGGATGAGAAACCAGAGCCCGAACTTGATAAATATCTTGATCCAGTTTTTGCTCAGATGTTCTTCGTATTCGATCAGCGACCGCTTGATTTTTGCCGCGGCTTCCCCGGCAGATATCCCGAGCCCCGCAATGGTCGCGGTCCGCGCCCCGGCGGTGTCAACCCCGAGTGCCTTGAGGACCGGCTTGAGCGGGATATCATTAGAACGGGCGATTTGCGCCGGAGTCATCTGAGCATCGGGAATGACAACCTCATGGACAGCTGTTTTCTCCGGTTTTTCGCCCCATAAGGCGACTGAAAGAACGGACAGGACAACAACGGCAGCGACGGAAAGAACGGCAAGGAGAATCGGTTTGGTCTTCATAATGTGCTCTTACATCGAGTGTTCCTGTGATTAGATACGGTAAACACCAAAAGGATTCAACCGTTCGTTGAAAAATCGCGGTTCTTGAGAGATCGGCAATCGCGGTCCGAATCAGCTTGCCTGCTAACAGACAGACGCGTATTTTGCCCTCACAGTTTGGACACTGGAGTGTCACTGCCACTCCGTAGCGGAGCTTACCGGGTGAAAGTCTACCGTATTTTCTTTTTCCTGTTCGCCCTGATCGCCGGCGGACTGTTTTATCTGCTTAATTATCCTCACGGTGAGATACCTCCCGCGGGCAAGCTGCTCAACCCGTTCGCCGGCTTCTGGCGCAACGGCTCCTCGCTGGATAATCCGCCCGAAGGCGTGTTTTCCGAGAAGTTGTACGATTCGGTTGTCATCCGGTGGGACGAGCGCCGCGTGCCGCACATCTTTGCCCGCCGCGACCACGACCTGTTTTTCGCCCAGGGATATGTCACTGCCATGCACCGATTGTGGCAGATGGAGTTCATTGCGATGGCTACGGCCGGCAGGCTGTCGGAAATTGTCGGGCCGCGGGCGCTCGAGTACGACCGCTATCACCGTCGTGTGGGGCTCAAGCGGGCGGCGGAAGTATCGCTTGATGAAATTCTGGCCGATCCGCAATCAAGGCTGGCCGTGGAGGCATACGCCGACGGCGTCAATGCCTATATCAGCACGCTCAGCCCTGCCCGGTTGCCGATTGAATACAAACTACTGGACTACCGCCCCGAGCCGTGGACACCGCTCAAAAGCGCGCTGATAATCAAGATGATGGCCTGGGACCTTACCGGATACGCCATGAACGCCCTCAACTATACCCGGGCGCGGCAGCTGCTCGGAGAGAAGGCCGCCGAACGCCTGTACCCCGATGTCCCGCCGTTTACCGACCCGATCATTCCACCCGGCACTCGATGGGACTTTCATCCGACATTGCCGCACCCCCCCGAGTCGCTCTATCAACCGCCGGTATCCGATCTGGTTGCACTCTCTCCCAGCCCGATAAGTCGAGGGAGCAATAATTGGGCGGTTTCGGGACGGCGTACCAAATCCGGCTATCCGATACTTTGCAATGATCCGCATCTCGGTCTGAGTCTACCATCCATCTGGTACGAGAATCAATTGGTCGCACCCGGCGGGAATACCTACGGGGTTTCCATGCCCGGCAATCCGCTGGTTGTGATCGGGTTCAATGAGAACATCGCCTGGGGACTGACCAACGCCGAGACCGACGTCATCGACTGGTATGAAATCACGCTCGACTCCACGCAGAATGCCTACCGCTATAACGGCGAATGGCTGCCGGTTGAGAAATACGTGGAGGAAATCAAACTCAGGGGCGGCGGAGTCGTTTTGGACACGGTCTGGTACACCCGGTTCGGTCCGATAGTCTACCGAAAGAATGAAATTCCCTTTGACAGAGATGTCCCGGTTGGAGCCGCGATGCGATGGACCGGGGCACAAACCTCGAACGAGATTCTGGCATTCCTGAAACTCAATCGGGCCCGCAATTACGATGGCTACATCGATGGCCTCGCGACCTTCGGCTCGCCGGGGCAGAATTTCGCATTTGCATCGGCCACCGGTGATATCGCAATCGTTCACAACGGCACGTTCCCCGTGCGCTGGCCAAGGCAGGGGAGGTACATCGCCGACGGTTCCGATTCCGCCTACGACTGGCACGGGTGGATACCGCGGGATCAGCTTCCGATGATAAAGAATCCGCAACGCGGTTTTGTCAGTTCCGCCAACCAGTATCCAACCGGTCCGGCTTATCCATACTACCTGACCGGTAATTACGCGCCATGGGACCGAAGCGTGCGGATCAACGAGCGGCTGAATGAAATCTCGCAGGCTTCGGTCGAGAATATGCGCGAATTACAGGACGATCTCCTCAATATGCAGGCGCGCAAGGTCTTGCCGGCGATGTTATCGCGGGTGGACCGTGATTCGCTGACCAGCGCTGAAGCCGGAGCGTTAAATACGATCGGTGCGTGGAACTACCAAAATGCATCCGACCAGATTGGAGCGTCGATCTTCGAATACTGGTGGGATGAACTGTCCTCGATGACCTGGGATGATAACATGCACGGCCCGAGATTCGATGTGAAACCGCCTCGCCGCGACGTTACGGTCGAACTGATCCTCTCCGATCCCGAAAGCCCGTACTTCGACAACATCAACACTCCCGAGCGGGAAACGCTTAACGAGATTTGTCTGGCTTCTTTCAAGGCCGGAATTCACAAGCTGACAGAGAAATACGGTCCCATGGGGGAGAAGTGGACATGGGGGAATGTCTGGCCGACCGATATCTACCACCTGGCCCGGATTCCCGGTTTTGGAAGACTCGGACTTCCCGGCAAGGGGCGATATGGCATCGTGAATGCAACCAACCGGACCGTAGGACCGTCGTGGCGCATGGTGGTCGAACTCGGACCGCGACCGAAAGCGCAGGGTGTCTATCCCGGCGGGCAGTCCGGTAACCCCGGCTCGCCGTTTTATGATGACGGAATCGAATACTGGCTCGAGGGCAAATTGTACGATCTGCTCATACTGCAGTCTCCGGATACGAGTGATACCCGGCTGACTGGACGAACATTGATGAGGAACGACCAATGATCGCCGGGTTGTTGTTTTGTTTTATAGCGATGATTGTCGCACAGTCGGTCACCCCGTACTGGTGGTGGATCATGCTCGTGCCGTTCTTCTACGGGCTGGTGATGGAGCGAAACGGTTGGCGCGCGTTTGCGGTCGGAATGATCAGCGCCGGCTTTCTCTGGCTCGTGGCCAGCCTGTACTTCTGGGTGTTTGGCGGAGGGATCATCGTCGAGCGAATCACAAAGATGACCGAGTTTGGCACTCCCTGGCTTTTGGTGGCGGCATCCACAGTTGTCGGGCTGGTCGTCGGCGGGATTTCAGCGGCTACGGGCTATTTTCTCAAGGCCGGATTCAGGCGACCATCGCAGGCATGAGAATGGGCACGCGGAGCACTTCGCACGTATAATAAATAGCTCTTGCCTGTGCCACGGACCCGGGTTCGTTGGACTTAAGCTGGTAACGACTGAGCGAAGAAAATGGTGTACAGGGACAAAGCAGGTATACCCCTTTTTTTATTCTGTATCGCGGTACTGGCCGTGATCATATCCGGCTGTGGCGCCGCCAGGCATGAAGCCACTCCCGAAGAATCCTCACAAAATCGCGACTGGCAACAAATTCGCCAGGATTTGCAGATACGCCGGGACAGTTTGCCCCAACCGGTTGTCAGAATGCTGGAATTTCAGATTTGCTACAACGCCGGATGCAATAACCGCAAGATTCTCGCGGAAGATCTCGATCTGTCTGCCGATGACACTCGCTTGTGGCGCGAATGGACAACCTCGTATTTGAAATCCCACCGCGACTATAACGCTGCCGGGTATCTGGCGGCTGATGCCGCCATGCGCGAGGGTGACTACGAGGCTGCCATTGCCGGTTTCAGTCGTGTAATCGAACGCGATCCGGATTTTTCCGCCGCCCTGGCCGGACGCGCCCGCTCGTTTGCCCTCAGTGGGCAACCTGGACGCGCTGTGACTGACTATACCCGCGCTTTGGAGATCGATCCCTCGGACGCAAGAGCGCTGAACGGCCGCGGCAGTGCCTATCTTGACCTGCAACAGCCGGACCGGGCGCTCGAGGACTATGCCGCCGCTATCGATCTCAATCCGAATTATGTCGCGGCCTATTTCAACCGCGCTATCGTACACAAATCACGTGGCGACTATGATCTGGCTATCGCCGATTACACCTACGCCATGGCTGTCCGCCCGGGTTATGCCAGGGCGTATGTCAACCGGGGTTTGCTGTATCAGGAAAAGGGAATGAACGATGCCGCGAGAGCTGATTTCGGCGCCGCCATAGCATCGGATTCGACCTATGTAACGGCGTGGTTCAGCCGTGCCGCTCTGCTGTCAGAAATCGGCCAACTCGACGATGCAGTCAGTGATTACACGGCAGTGATCGCGCTGGATTCAAATAATGCCGGTGCGTACTACAATCGCGGATTTATCTACGATCGACAGGGACAATACACCGAGGCCGTCGCCGACTACTCGAAGGCGATAGAGATACGTCCCGATTTCTTCCGGGCATATAATAACCGGGGAGTGGCCTACTCAACCATCGGCGAGTATGGCAGTGCGATTGCGGACTTTAACGAGCTGCTGCGGATCGACGCTCAGAATGCAATGGCGTATTACAATCGTGGAAGTAACCGCGACTTGACCGGCGAGCATACCGAGGCAATTTCCGATTACTCGGCGGCGATCCAGATCAGTCTGCGCACTGCCTGCGACGCCTTCTACGGGCGCGGGTTGGCCCACGCCAGCCGCGCGTCAGCCAAAGAATCTGCGTTTGAACTCGTTCAGGCAGTCGAGGATTACGACCGGGCGCTCCGCCTTGATTCATCGTTTGCGAGTGTCTATTACAGCAAGGCGCTGGCATGTGAAAAACTCGGCAGGATGGCCGACGCTGCTTCGGCATACAGCAGTTATCTGCTGTATGCGCCGCCGGAGCAACAGGAGTATGTCGACATAGCCCGCCAACGCATCCGCGAACTCAACGCCCGGTAACCATCGCTACCCCAGCGTTGCCAGCAGGACACCCGCGGCCACCGCCGAACCGATGACACCGGCAACATTTGGCGCCATGGCGTGCATGATCAGGAAGTTGCCGGGGTCTTCTTTCGCCCCCATCATCTGACACACCCTGGCCGAGTCGGGAACCGCCGATACGCCGGCCGCACCGATGATCGGGTTGATTTTGTTTCGCAACACCAGGTTCATCGTCTTGGCGAATAGCACCCCCGCGGCGGTCGCGATAGCAAAAGCGCCGGCGCCGAGCGCGAATATTTTTAGCGACTCCGGAGTAAGAAAGCGGGTGGCGTCGGTCGACGCACCAACCGTGACACCAAGCAGGATAGTGATGATATCGATAAACGCGTTGCGCGCCGTGTTAGCCAGCCGTTCGGTGACGCCGCACTCCTTCAGCAAATTGCCAAAAAACAGCATGCCGAGCAGGGCGATGGATCCGGGTGCGATCATGGCGGTAATCAGAAAGGCGATAATCGGAAAGAGAATACGCATTCGTTTGCTGACCGGTCGCGACGGCTGCATGCGGATCAGCCGTTCTTTCTTCGTGGTCAGCAACTTGATAATCGGCGGTTGTATTACCGGCACCAGCGCCATGTACGAATACGCCGATATGGCGATTGCCCCCAGATAACTCGGCGCCAGCTTGGAAGAAAGGAAAATGGCCGTCGGTCCGTCGGCGCCGCCGATGATGCCGATCGATCCGGCCTGTTGCGAGTTGAAACCGAGGAACAGCGCGCCGATGAATGTCAGGAATATGCCGGCCTGTGCCGCCGCCCCGAGAAGAATCAGCCGCGGGTTGGACAGCATGGCCGAGAAGTCGGTCATCGCCCCGATGCCGAGAAAGATCAACGGCGGATACCAGCCCTGCGTCACGCCGCTATAAAGAATCGACAGCACGCTGCCGTCCTCGTAAATGCCGATATTCAGCCCTCTCGCAAAAGGAACGTTACCGATCAGGATGCCAAACCCGATCGGCACCAGCAGGAGCGGCTCGTAGTCTTTGGCAACGGCGAGATAAATAAATATACAGCCGACCACCAGCATGCCGAGATTGCCCCACGTAAAATTGTAGAACGCCCCGGCGTGGAGAAAATTCAGGATGGTTTCCATGGAAAGTGCTCCTTGAACGCGTATCGGGCGTTATTCGAATTCCACCAGTGTTTGGTTCTCGCGCACCGTGTCACCGACAGCAATCGGCACCGCCTTGACCTTGCCGGCGGTCGGGGCCGCGATAGATGTCTTCATTTTCATTGCCTCGATAACCAGCAGTATCTGGCCTTCCATGACATCATCGCCGGGCTTGCACTTGATCTCGACAATTGTACCGGCGATGGGAGAGGAAACCGAACCGCCTGCCGAAGCACCTTCAGGCCTTGACGGACCGGCAGGTTTTGGAGGAGCTCCTGTTGAAGAAGCCGAGGGGCTTTTTGAGGCCGATGCTTTCGGGCGGGGAAGCGGCGACGGGGTCGGGAAACCTTCACCGGCGTCCAGCACCTCGACATCCACCTCGTACGCCACACCGTGTACCGTTATCTTAAGCTTCATTACCTATCTCCAGAAGAAATCCGGTTGTATCAACTTTGTACTTTCAAAATTACATCATCGCGAGCGCTTGCCCACCACGTGCGAACCCAGCAGAACGGCTCTGCCTTGAACCGACCACGGTCCGTGGTAGGCGTCGCGGGGCATGAGTCGACGAACCGAGCGAATGTGAAACCGCCCTGCCACCATCGTGGCCGCCGCGGCGCTGATCAAGATCAGGGTGATCATGTCGATGTCCTGCTGCCGCTCTACCGCTGCCTCCTCCTCCGCTTTTTCGCGTGCCTGCCAGCGATCATCGAGCTTCCGAACGAGTGCCACAACGATCGAAATGATCGCCAGCGCCGCGAATACGATTGCCAGCGCGATAACCGAAAATCCGAGTGCGAAACGGAGCCAGTCCGCCATCATCTTCTCCTGTCCGCTTAGAGGGGTATCAAGCCGTGTTTCTTTTGCGGGCGAAGTTCGCGCTTCGCCTTGAGCACTTCCAACGCGGCGGCCAGGTACGGCCGCGTTTCCGCCGGCTCGAGAATTTCATCGATCAGTCCCCGCGCCGCAGCAAAATACGGATTCGCAAACGTGCCCGCGTATTCCTCCAGGCGTTTCGTTTTTTCCACGGCCGGGTCCTCAGCCTCGCTGATTTGCCTGCGATAGAGAACATTCACCGCTCCTTCGGCGCCCATCACGGCGATTTCGGCCGACGGCCATGCAACGAGTGTATCCGCGCCCATGCTCTTGGCACACATTGCGAGATATGCGCCGCCATATGCCTTGCGCACGACGGTCGTCAGTTTTGGTACGGTGGCGGCCGCATACGCGAACAACATCTTCGCCCCGTGACGAATTATCCCGCCGTATTCCTGTTGCACGCCCGGCATGAAGCCCGGAACGTCGACAAATGTCAGAAGCGGAATATTGAACGCGTTACAGAAACGAATGAACCGGGCGGCCTTGTCCGAGGAATCGATATCCAGAACGCCTGCCTTGTGCATCGGCTGATTGGCAACTATGCCGACCGTGTAGCCGGTCAGGCGGGCGAAGCCGATGATGATGTTCGGTGCAAAGTGTTCCATGATTTCCATGAAATCGCCGTTGTCAACCACGCGCGTGATCACCTCCATCATGTCGTACGGCTCTTTGGGATCGTCGGGTATGATCGAATTCAGCGATTCGTCCGGCAGAAGTTCCTCGTCGTGAAGCTCCGCGACAAACGGCGGGTCCTCGGTATTGTTGCTCGGGAGGAAAGTGAGCAGCCGGCGGGTGACATTGATAGCGTCTTCATCGTTCTCGGCTATGAAATGCACCACACCGCTGTAGTACGCATGGCTATCGACGCCCCCGAGCTGCTCCGCCGTGATGTCCTCACCGGTGACCTGTTTGATGACGAGCGGACCGGTGATATACAACTGACCTTCATGCCTGACCTGTATGATGAAATCAGTGAGCGCGGGGGAGTAGGCGGCGCCGCCGGCGCACGGACCGGCGATAATGCTGATCTGCGGTACGACGCCCGAAAGCAGCACATTGCGGTAGAAGATCTTCCCGTAACCGGAAAGCGAATCGATCCCTTCCTGGATTCTCGCGCCGCCGCTGTCGTTGATCATCACGAACGGATCACCGGTCTTGAGAGCGGCGTCCATCGCCTCCCATATCTTTCGTGCCGTCGCTTCACCGACCGACCCGCCGGCAACAGTGAAGTCCTGGCTCACCGCATACACCGGGCGACCGTCGACAAGCCCGTGACCGGTAATCACCCCCTCGCCCGGAAATTCTTTGTCAGCCATGCCGAAATGCGTGCAGCGGTGTTTGACAAACAACAGCGACTCCCGAAATGTATCCGGCTCGAAAAGCAGCGCTAACCGCTCCCGGGCAGTCAACTTGCCGAGCTCATGCTGCTTCTCGATTCGTTCGTCGCCGCCGCCTTTAAACTGGACAGCGCGTCGCTTTCTCAGTTCGTCTATCTTTGATCTGGCCATGTGCTCTCGCCTTTCATCCGACGTTCCATATTTCCCGCAAATGTATATCAAATCCGCCGGGAGAACAGCGTTTTTTGAGATATAAATCACGAAGGGGAAAGCCCGACCGTACAGAAATTTCCGGCCGGGGAATGATCAGCATAACTGACTATACAGTAGCAGGATAGACACTTGGCTTTCGATCTCAAATCAGACGTATCAAGTCCCGATACGACCTCACGATCAAGTGTGATCGCAGTATCAAATCAAGAGTGCGCAATTTGTAATCATGGACAACGAAGACGTACGGCGAATGCGCCTACCAGCTTCCGCCGCCGCCGCCGCCGCCACCGCCGCCGGAGAAGCCGCCGCCCCCGCCTCCGCCGCCGAGACCGCTGCCGCGCGGCGCGGAAAACATCGCCGAACCCAGTGTCGAAGTCACCGCTGTCATGTTTCGGGAAAATGCAACCGGGCTGAACGCATAGTAGCCGCCGACAGGGACATACCACGACGGCGGTTCCTTGTAGAGTCCCTCAAAGGCGCGTGACCAATGATCGACAACATCAAGTGCGATTGCATACGGAAGGTACTTGTAGAAAATATCCTTGCCCATTCGCTCCAGTCGGTCCTTGTCCGCGCGAGCCATGAATTCCTGGAACCCTTTGATATTGCTGACTGCCAGCGCGCCTGCCCGCGTCTTTACCGGCATGATACCGCCGAACAGAATAACGATCACTCCGGCGACGGCTCCTGAGAAAACGCTTTTGAACGAAGGACCGACAGCAAACATGAATAAGAAAGACAACATGATTATGACAAAACCGGCCCCGACGTATCTCTGCGTCACCTTGTCCGGTCGCGCCGGGAAAAACTTCTTTGCCACCAGTCCGGTGTAGAGCGTGTCTTTCAGGCTGCTGAGATTCTTGTAGAATTCATTTTTCATTTCGGAAACGAGGCGCTCATCCGTACCATCGACGAAAATGTCATTCATCAACTGCCGCTCGAACGGACTCAACTCGCCATCCGGCTGTTTCAGCCGTTTCAGCCGGTAGTCGGTCTTGCTGAATATCTTCAGGGCGCCTTCAGACTCCTCTTCCCGAATCTGCAGGTAGCCTTTGACGCCGAGTCCCACAATGGACGACGTGATATCGCGGGGGTCGAGTTTTTCATCGACCAGTGTCCCCACTTCTGCCGGCGTCAGCGGTTTGCCGTTCGCTTCTGGCGGCTCGTACTGCACCACCACCGCTTCGCGCACTTTCGGGTCGCGCCCGCGCCGATACCACAGCACGAACATGTAGACCAGCGCAATTACCGGAATAAAGAATACCCAGTTCTCTCTCAGGTTCACCGCCCACCAGAATTTCTGCCATCCCGACGGTTTCGCGACAAGTCCCTTGTCGAAGCCGAAGGCAATCGTGAGACCCTCGCCGACACCGAGACGCGTTGTTGTCCTGAACGTGGCATTGTTCTCGCCGGTTTCGATATCACACTGCGATTGATTCGAACCGTATTCGCCCGTGTAGCACGCGGTCGGCAGTTTGCTCGAGGTCCCACTTGTGGCCAGCGTGACTGTCGCCGAGGCGCGTTCAATCGGCGCCTTCCAGTAATTGCCGGTCACATTCCAGTACAGCTCATCATGATCGTCGAAATACATGATCATGTTCTGGACGCGGTAGGAGATCACGTATGTCTGCCGTCCCTTCACGTACCGGTCGGCGTCACCGATCCTGACATTGATCACGTTTCCTTTTTTGCTCACGCTGTAATTCCACTTTTGTCCCGACGGCTTTGTCACCGACAGAATGTCAATGGGCGTCTCCTGATCATCCCCCGCGGCTGACTGATACCGGAACGGGATCTCGCGAAAAATGCCGTGACGGGGCCGATCGAATGTCAGCGCAATGGTCTCTTTGACGACCATCGAACCATCGGCATTGATGACAATATCGGAGTGGAAATCATTGATCGTGAAATACTGTGCCGTGGCAGTTGAGGGCCATGCTGCGACCACTGCAATCGCCGGAAGCAGCAGTCCGGCAATTGCCAATATTCTGTGAATTACCCGGTGATTCACGGTTCCTCCGGCGTTATGATGAAAAATCCGGGCGGATCGGTTTGCGTTCTTCTTCGGATTCGATCTGGAAATACTCGCGCAGCGAGAAACCGAACATCGACGCGATCATATTCGACGGAAACGACTGGATCATCGTATTCAGATCGCGCGCGACCGCATTGTAGTAGCGGCGGGCGGCTTCGATACTGTTTTCCAGTTCCGAAAGCTGTTGCTGGAGTTGCATGAAATTCGTGCTGGCCTTCAGGTCGGGATAAGCCTCGGCAACCGCAAAGAGGCTTTTGAGTGCGCCCCGCAGCATGTTTTCAGCCTCAGCCTGTTCGCCCGGCGATGTCGCCTGCATCGCTTTACTGCGTGCTTCCGTCACGTTCTGAAAAACCGTTTTTTCGTGCGCGGCATATCCCTTGACCGTTTCAACCAGACTCGGGACCAGGTTGTACCGCTTTTTGAGCTGGACATCGATATCCGACCAGGATGAATCCGCGGTCGCCCGCAACCGCACCAGCCTATTGTACATCGTGATCATCGCGATGATGACGATTGCCACCACCCCGAGAAAGATAATGAAAAGGACCATAGTATCTGTCTCTCTGTTACAGTGTGTCCGGATTCCGGAATAACGCTACCGATTTCGCCTCCAACAGTCAAGTTTTGTCTGATATTGGCTTACCTGCGCCGGACTCGCTTGGGATACCCGATTTTCCCGCGAATATTCGATCCGGATTATCAGGCTAAACAGAAAGCCGCTCGGTATGCCTCGGCAAAAGTGTATCTGCGACCGCACAATAACCTGAATAAATTCTGCTTGTGAAGGTATTACCCGGAAACGTAGTTTAGAGAGATCATTGTATCCAGGATGAAAGGCGTCCGCGCACGCAAGGAGGTGTTGTATGGCTCAGGGAGGCGTTTCTAAATCCGTTCTCCACACAAAATCGAAAGCGGGGCTCTTTCTGCTCGCTATTGTCCTGTTTTGTTCTGTCGCAACGGCCTTCGGGCAAACAGCCGATTCGACCCCCATGGTCACTTACCCCATGAATGTCCTGCAGGACAGCGGCAAGTTCACATTCTATGTCAACGAGGAAGTCCTGGTCACCGAGCAATTCGTCTGGCGCAAGGACGGCAGTTTCACGAGCGACTATACCATGAACGCCGCCGGGCAGTCGATGGGGACCTCGCTGAATATCGATGTCGATTCGACCGGCCACTGGCAAGCGATGGATATGCAGACCGTGATTGGCGAGGTAAAGGTCGTGCGAGAAGGCAACCAGGTGAAGGTCGAATCTCCACGGGGCACTGTCCTGCTCGATCTCAAGCCCGAAACCCGCGTATTCGAGAACTTCAGCCCGGCCCTCATGAGCCAGGCGGTGATTTCTTATGATCAGGAAGCCGGGGGTAAGCAGACCTTCCCGCTCTTCATTATTCCCTCGGTAATCATGGACGCCTCTCTTGAAAGGCTCGATACCGTCGAACGCACTGTCGGAGGTGTCCCCGGCCGGTTTACCCGTTATCGGTACGGATTGCCGGGTGTCGATGTCATCCTCTGGGTGGATCAGGACAATCGCATCTGCTACGGCGATGTTCCGGCTCAGCATGGCGCCTATGTCCGCGAGGGCTACGAGGTGCTCGGGGTCAAAGCTGAAACGGATTCACTCTTGTCACAGCCCAAATATGAAGTCGTTATCGATTCCAATGTCGGCGTGCCCATGCGTGACGGCATCGAACTGGCCACCGACATCTACCGACCCGACGCCGACGGCACCTTTCCCGTGGTACTCGTACGCACGCCCTACAAAAAAGAACTGAACGAGTTACAGGGCAAATATTACGCCCGTCGCGGATATGTCTACGCCGTACAGGATTGCCGCGGGCGGTTTTCGTCGCCCGGAACATGGGTCCCCTTCTTCAACGAACCGAAAGACGGCTACGATGCCATCGAGTGGCTGGCTGTCCGGCCGTGGGCAAACGGTAAAGTCGGCATGATCGGCGCTTCGTATCTCGGTTGGGTGCAGTGGTGGGCTGCCAGGGAACATCCGCCACACCTCGTAACGATCATCCCGAATGTCTCACCGCCCGATCCGTATTTCAATATCCCGTACGAATACGGCGCATTCTTCCTGCTCGGTTCGATCTGGTGGGCGGATATTCTCGAAACCGACGCCACCGCAGATGTCACCGGCAAAACCATGAGCAAAATCAACGAAAGAGACTATGCCCGGCTGCTGGATCATCTGCCGGTGATTGACCTCGATTCGATTGTACTCGGTAAACGCAACCAGTACTGGCGTAACTGGATAGAGCACCCGGACAATAACGACTTCTGGGAGCCGGTCAACTTTCTTCATCACCTCGAGCAGACCAACATCCCCGTTTACAATCAGTCTGGCTGGTTCGATGGTGACGGCATTGGCTCGAAATTGAATTATCTCGCGATGAAAGAGGATGGCCACCCGTACCAGAAGCTGGTTCTGGGACCATGGGGCCACACCGCACAGGCTACGCGAACCGGTCCGCACAACACTGATTTCGGCCCCAACGCCATCATCGACCTCGAAAAAAGCTATACCCGCTGGCTGGACAGGTGGCTGCTTGGTATTGAGAACGGCATCGACAAAGAACCGCTCGTCTCGCTTTTCGTAATGGGCAGCAACGACTGGCTGTACGGCGATGTGTACCCGCTGCCGGAAACGAAGTCCACGAAACTCTATTTGGTCAGCAAGGGCAACGCGAACACCTCCGAAGGTGACGGCTGGGCAAGTTTTGACCCGCCGGCGGATACTGTCGCGGCAATCGATACCTTCACCTACGACCCGGGCGACCCGACTCCGGACCCGCGTGTCTATGTCGAACCCGAGGAGACCTCAGAGAAGGACACGACTCAAGCCGAAGTTCTGGATAGTATTATCGCCGTGCGGAGGGCGTATTACGGCAAGGTCGATGCCGAGCGGTCCGATATTCTCGTCTACGATACGCCGCCGCTCGAACAAGCGATGACAATTGCCGGACCGATATCCGCTGTTCTCTATGCGGCATCGGATGCGAAAGACACCGACTGGCACATGCGTCTTTCGACCATCGACTCAAACGGCGTCATATTTCCGCTGGTACGCGGCGTCATTCGCGCGCGCTTTCGCGACTCGTTTGCCAGGCCGAAACTGCTCGAGCCGGGCACAGTCTATGAATACCATCTTGATCTGTGGCAGACTGGCATTACCATTCCGGCCGGAGGCGTCCTGCGGGTCGAGGTAGCTTCGGCGAGTTTCCCGATGTTCTCGCGCAACCTGAATACCGGCGGGCACAATGAAACCGAAACCGAATTCGTAAGGGCCAGGCAGACAATCTATCACGACGCCGAACATCCGTCACACGTGCTCCTGCCGGTCATTCCTGACCCGCAGTTCGGGCAGGCGAGTGAAAAATAGGAGCATAGCGGAAAGAGACCGGCCGCATGTGAAAAGTCACACGCATCGGCGCTCGGAGTAATGATCCAGCATCGAATGGCGCCCGCGCGCGAAAAATCAACGAGTGAATTCGATCGGGAAGTTTGACTTCCCGATCTTTTTTTGTCCGGCGAATGTATTTTTGAGCTTCCCCGTCCCTCTACTATTATCGGAATCGGCGTAAATCACACACGGAAGATCAAAATTGTACAGAATTGCCCAGGGGCAGTCAGTATGCCTTGAAAGGGGGGATGCCGGCCAACAATCGTGACGCAGGCAGCGGAATTTCCATGTTCCATCTCTGACTTTTCACTTACCTCACTCAGGGAGTAACAAATGAAAAGAGCTTTCGTCATCGTTCTCGTCGGTCTGGTATGCCTTGCGCTGCCCGTATCCGCCGAGAAGGCCATGAAGGTTGAGCGTGATTTTAGCTCATCATCCTTCATCGGCTTCGCACCTGACAAGTTTATCGTGGTGCTCAAAGAGGGCGCGCCGGAACTAAACGCGAAGACGTCCCGGAACGGACTGGCCTTAACCGGCAACCAGTCGCTTGATGATCTGGCTGCGAAGTACGAAGTGACTTCCTTCGGAAAACAGTTTGCCGGTGCGCGTACCGATGCTTCGGCCATGCCGACCGAACGCGTGCTCGCCCGACACTACAAAGTTTATTTCAACACCGGCAATCTCGAAGAAGCTATGGCAGCATACCGCCAGCTGCCCTATGTCGAGAAGGTCGACCCAATCGCCATCCACGCCATGAGCGCAACGCCGTGCGATCTCTACTACGACAGCAGCTCCGCCAGCTTCCCCTACTACCAGTGGCACTACTGGGAGCCATATGGTATCGAAGCCAACCTGGCGTGGGACGATGAAACCGGCAGTTCCGATGTTGTGGTCGCCGTGCTCGACGGCGGTGTGCGTTATTATCATCACGAGCTCGGTGGCACCGATCCGCCCGGGCCGAATGACAACGTGACCAACGGCAATATCTGGGTAAACAGCGGCGAAATTCCGGGTAACGGTATCGACGACGACAACAACGGATTTGTCGACGACGTAATCGGTTGGGATTTTGTGGAAACAGCTGACCAATGCACCGATGCCGACTGCGGCGGGGTGGACAACGACCCGGCTGATTTTGGCGGGCACGGTACCCACGTCTCCGGTACGATTGCCGCCATCACCAACAACGATCCCACGTGGGGCGTGGCCGGCGTAGCCGGCGGCTGGAACGACGGCACGACCGGATCACCGGCCAATGGCGTGAAGATCATGCCGCTTCGCATCGGCTACCAGACCCGGCGTGGTGGCGTGGTGTACATGGACTATGCCGCCGAGGCGATGTTCTATGTCGCTACCATGGTGGAGAAAGGCGTCAATGTCGCCGCGATCAACTGCTCGTGGGGTTCGTCGAGTTACGGCTCCATGCCGGCCGCGGTCGATAACCTGCTGGCGCACGACGTCATGATCATCGTGGCCGCCGGCAACTCCAATTCCAGCACCCCGGACTACCTCGGGTTGCGCGATGATTGTCTCGATGTCGGCGCGACCGACAAGACCGGCACGCCGCCCACTTGGACCAATTACGGTGACTGGGTCGATGTCGCCGCTCCCGGTGTCGAGATTCTGAGCACGTTCCACAATTCCGATGATCCGACCTACGATTATATATCGCTGATGGACGGTACGTCGATGTCTTGCCCGCACGTGGTCGGCGTAGCCGCCCTGTTAGAATCAAAAGACCCGAACCTGACCGGCCCGGAAAAGTTCGATATCATAGTCAATAATACCAATCCCTACAATCCGACTAAGTATGTCGGTACCGGCATCGTCAGTGCGAAGAAGACGCTGGACGCTGTCGGACCGGTCCAGAATCCTCCGGTGGCCGGCTTCTCGGGCACGCCGACTTCAGGCGATGTTCCGCTGACCGTCCAGTTTACGGATCTTTCGACCAACAGCCCGACCTCGTGGAGCTGGGACTTCGGTGACGGTGTTGGCACATCTACCGTGAAGAATCCGTCCTATACATACGCGTTCGCCGGCACATACACTGTCACGTTGACGGCGACAAACGCCTATGGATCGGATTCGGAAACCAAAACGAACTACATCAGTGTCACACAGCCGGCCAATGATCCGCCGGTAGCCGACTTCACAGCTTCGCCGACATCGGGCGACGCCCCGCTGGCAGTACAGTTTACCGACCTGTCGACCAATGACCCCGCCTCATGGAACTGGGATTTTGGTGACGGTGTTGGCACATCTACCGTGAAGAATCCGTCCTATACGTACACGGCCGCCGGAACGTACACGGTTTCCCTGACCGCTACGAACGCCTACGGCTCGGACACCGAGACCAAGACCGATTTTGTCACCGTAACTGAACCACAGACTGGCGACATGCACGTGTATGATATCGCTGTCACGCGCGTCCCACTCGGCCGGAACTGCATCGGAAGGGCCGTTGTCACCGTTTATGACGCCGGAAATCAGCCGGTCGCCAATGCGACCGTGTATGCGGCCGTAACCGGCAACACCACCGAATCAGTCTCCGGCGTTACCGCCGCCGACGGAACCGTCACCCTCCAGTCAGCGAAGACGAAGACATGTGACGGAGAGTGGTGCTTCGAGGTCACCAACGTGACGCACCCGTCGCTGACCTACAATGCGGCTGCAAACCTGGTCACCAGGTCGTGCGAGAGTGGCGATGTATACGGCGTTGAGAACGGCATTGCCGAGGTCCTTCCACATCAATTCAACCTGGACCAGAACTATCCGAACCCGTTTAACCCGACGACCGAGATCAGCTTTTCACTGCCATCCGCTTCGTCGGTGAAACTGGAAATCTTCAACATTGCCGGCCAGCGAGTGGCCCTCCTCGCGGAGGGATTTTATTCCGCCGGTAGCCACACGGTCAGCTGGGACGCTTCCGGCCGCCCGTCAGGCATCTACCTGTATCGTCTGACCACCGGGAACAACTCCGTAACCAAAAAGATGATTCTACTCAAGTAATCAACCCCGTCTAACTCCCCTGCACGAGAGGATGGGCCCGGTTCATCCTCTCTGTCGTTTCCCGAATCCTTCGCCGTTTGGCAGGTAGTTATACTGCCATAAAGAAAACCGCGAGTCACAGCTCGCGGTTTTTCTCATGAGGGGGATTTGGCGTGCTTCTGATCAGGTGCCGTCACTGCATAATTATGATATCTATACGGCGGTTTTTGGCGCGGCCTTCCGGCGTCTTGTTCGATGCTACGGGATGGTCGGAGCCATAGCCGATGGATCGGATCTTGTCGGCCCGAATCAACAAGCTCTGGCGCAGGTATTGCATGACGGCGAACGCGCGTTTGTCCGACAGTGTCATGTTGGATTTCGCGTCTCCCGATGCATCCGTGTGTCCCTCGACCACCAGCTCGGCATCGGGAAACATCTGGATAACCTGCTGCACCTTTTCCAGGAGGGGAGCGTGCTCATCCTTGATCTCGCTCTTCCCGATATCGAACGACAGCCCGGTGAGGCGCAAAACGATGTCGTTGGAGGAATTGAACAGGACCTCGCCCTCGGACGGGTTGAGCATCATCTTGGCTTTCTTGAATTTCTCTTCCCTTTCCGTCCTTACCGAGAGCTCCGCGGACATCTCCTGATGTTCTTCCGACAAATCCGACAGCTGAGCGCGTTTCTCGGTCAGCTGCTCCGCCAGGCTTTCCTTTTCGATCATCAGGTTCTCGACATTCTTGTCGACCAGTTGTGCCAGCGCAATGGGATTGTCGGCGCTTTCAGTGACATTCAGCCGGGCCAGGGTTTGCTGCAACTGAGATGAGACGCCGGTTGAGAGATTTTCGCTCTTTTCCGCCAGGTTTGCTTTTCCCGCCTGAAGGCTGTTGATGTAGTTAATCAGTGTGTCGGCGGCGGCCATGGGCCCGTTATCGAAGGGCAAGTGCGGCAGGCCAATTGTCTGTCCTATGCGATTCATCTGGATCTCATAGACCAGCATAAGTTTTTCCCACGCCTGGTCGTTGCGATTCAGCGAGCGGACAGACTGGGCGATATTCGATGCGTGCCTCGCCTCGTATTCTGCCCTGGTGGCTTCATCGACTGCCTCGATCCGATCATACCGGTCTCGCTGCAGGATTGCGTCCGATTTCTCCCGGGCGGTTCGTGCTTTGTCAAGTGTCGAGAGGGCGTACTTCTCAGCCTCGTCGGCGACCGCTTTGGCGATGAGCTTATCGGCGTCGCCGAGAATTTCCATTCGGATCGCTTCCATCTCGGCGGTGTCGAAAAGGGGCGATGATTTTTCGGCTTCCTTCAGTCCGCCTTTCACATCGCCGCTCTCTACCTTCTCGGTTGCCTTGACAAATTGCCGCTCGGCGTCGCCGTATAGTCCGGGTACGAGAACGTGAGCCTGCGCGGTCCGTGCTTTATTTCGTGGCTCGAGGTACTCCTGGAGCGAGAGTTTGGCGACTTCGGTTGCTTTAAGGGCATTCTCTACGTATTCCCGCGCTTCCGAGACATGCTTGTTGAGAGTCTTCTGGCTTTTGGCCTCCTCGACATCTTTGGAGGCGTTGTCATATTCCTTCATCGCCTTCTCCCATGACCTCGGCGCAAAAACGTCGGCTTCAAGAACTCGGGCGGAGTCGACTATCTTTGTCAGCGCATCGTACTCCGTTTTATCCACAGCCCGAACGCCGACGGCGGATAATAATAGCAGGCAAACCATAACTGTGATAGGTATGAATCTTATCATCGTAGATTCCTCCGTGAAGGCGGGTGTTGATTCGAGAGAAAATCTCCCACATCAGTCCGACGGAAGCAACATAAAAAGCTCCCGGCTCGACACGGAAACGTTGAGTCTGTTAACTCTAAGTCTCTTGACACCGGCGCTGAATGTCGCTACATTATGGCCGGTAATCAGTTTCACCACATCTCCCATCGGTTAATCATGTATCGACTCACGGCTATAGCTGCGTCGTGATCCGGCGAGCAGTACAAAGCCGTGACCAAAAATAAAAGTGTTCGGGGCCGGGCGGTATCGGCACAAGATATCGGCCATCGTGTGATCGATGAATCTCAGTTTGTCAAAGTCCAGTGGCGATTTTCAGTGAACACTGACATCGTCATCAACCCATGGTCCCGCGTTGCGGCGAGCATTAGAAATTCCCCCTGTTCGAGGATGCTTGGTTCAGAACGGGGTTACTGAGAGCCCGCAATGTTGGGGTGTCACTGCCAAGGAAGGAGGTGAGAATCAATGACGGCAATGAGAAAGATGAAGACCCTGGCGCTCGTATTCGTACTCGTGGCCCTGTGTGCGGCTGCATTTACGGTCTCGACGCCGCAGACTGCCGAAGCGAGTCGGCGTCCGTGCTGCTGGGTTATGGTCTGCACGGTGAATCCTCCGATTATTTGCTGGGAGGAGTGCATTCCCTGTCCGACATTCCCATAGCATTATGACGGAAATTCTGTCATTGATGCAGTATTGCACTGTTCGAATCGCCGGACAGTGAGGTTAAACGCGGCGTCGGGCCCTCCGGCGCCGCTGATTGACGTCGTGCAGATGCGCCAAATGAAGATATCGCAGTCCTCCTTCCGGAATTCAACGGAACTCCCCTAAAACGGCCGGTGTTCTTTTCTACACAAGGACGATAGAGATTGGAGAGATGCTATGCGTGCGATGGTACTTGAAAAACAGAAACAGGCGATGAAACTGAAAGATGTTGACGAGCCTGAACCCGGAGAAGGACAGATTAAACTACACGTGCTGGCGTGCGGCGTCTGCCGCACCGATCTCCATATCTTCGACGGCGATTTGAAACATCCCAAACTCCCGCTGATCATGGGCCACCAGATTGTCGGAAAGGTGGAAAAACTCGGCAAGAATGCTTCGAAGTTCAAGGAAGGCGACCGCGTCGGCGTGCCATGGCTCGGTTACACCGACGACACCTGCGAATACTGCAAATCCGGCCGCGAAAATCTTTGCGACAACGCCAAATTTACCGGCTACGATATGGACGGGGGGTACGCGGAGAAAGCCGTTGCCGACGAACGGTACTGTTTCCCTATACCGGACGGTTATCCCGACATGCAGGCGGCGCCGTTACTGTGCGCCGGTTTGATCGGTTACCGGGCGTACCGGCTCGCCGGCGAGGGCAAACGGATCGGATTCTACGGATTCGGTTCCTCGGCATCGATTCTTGTCCAACTTGCCGTACACGAGGGACACGAAGTATACGCTTTCACCAAGGAAGGTGACACGGAGAGTCAGGAGTTTGCCAAAAAACTCGGCGCTGCGTGGGCGGGCAGTTCAAAGATCGCACCCCCGGAGCCCCTGCATAATGCCATTGTCTTCGCCCCCGTGGGTCCGCTGATGGTCTCGGCGTTGCGGGTGACCAAGAAGGGCGGAAATATCGTCTCGGCCGGTATTCACATGAGTGACATCCCCGCATTTCCGTATGACTTGCTCTGGGGAGAACGTACGCTCAAGTCTGTAGCAAACTTAACCCGCGAGGACGGACATCAGTTTCTTCAGAAAGCACCCGAAGTTCCCATACATACGGAGGTGAAAACGTATCAGCTCGAGGATGCCAATCAGGCCCTGGACGATATCCGCAGCGGAAATCTGTCCGGGTCGGCCGTGCTCATCATCGACAAAAATGCGACACATGAATAACCCGCGCCGCGATATCGGCCGCCAATTCGGAGAGTAACCGCCTTTTTATCATAGACTTATACTGCCCATGTTGATAGTCATGGGCATTTTGCCCGCATTTCAAACCCGGCAAGGACGAATCTTGCCGGGTTTTTCCTTGCATCATTTCCGGCCGCGGCTATATTAGGAGAGGAATGGCCACCTTTTCACGCTAAAATTATACTATCATCCGTCCTCGCCCAGCTCTGGACTTCTATCGTGTTGTGAGACGGTGCTCTGTTTTTGGGATGCATACAGGCAGATCTAAACCGTTCAGTTCCGATACCAATTTTATTCCAGGAGGTGCTATGCGCAAGTTGCTAACCGCCTTGCTCATGCTCTGCATTCTATTGCCGGGCATCGCATTTGCAATCGACGTGCTGGATGTCGACCAGGCGAAGTATGTCGATCAACCGGATTTTCTCGGCTACGTCCCGAATCGATTTATTGTCGTTCTCAAGGACAACATAAGCGTCGATCACGCCAAGGATGCGCGCAGTCAGGTCGCGCTTTCGAGCCTTGAAGGTTTCCCCGCCCTCGCTCAGAAATACCAGGTAGAGCGTCTCGGGCCGCAATTCCCCGGTTCAGATCGGGGCAGAATGGCCCAGGCCGTCGGTGGGGCTCAGCTCGCCCGATATTACAAAGTCTACATCGGCACCGGTACGCTCGAAGACGCCATGGCCGATTATGCCGCCCTGCCTGAAGTCGATCACGTGGAGCCAATTGGCGTCCATACCCTTCGGGCAACTCCAAACGACACATACTATGATAACCCGCCACCGACATACCCATATGATCAGTGGCATTACTGGGATACGTACGGTATCGAGGCTGACCAGGCCTGGGATACCGAGACCGGCTCGCAGGCTGTACTGGTGGGCGATCTCGATATCGGCTGCAAATACGACCACGGCGACCTCGGCGGGAGCAATCCTCCCGGACCCAACGACGCCAGCACCAACGGCAATATCTGGGTCAATACCAACGAAGTGCCCGGCAACGGCGTCGATGACGACGGCAACGGGTATGTCGATGATATCATCGGCTGGGACTTTGTCGACCGGACCGACTGGTATATCTATTCGTGTTCCGATCTCGACTGCGGCGGCGCTGATAACGACCCGAGCGACGGCGACGGTCACGGAACTCACACGGCCGGTACAATCGCCGCGATCACCAACAATGGCTATGCCGTGGCAGGTGTCGCCGGCGGCTATGGCGACGGTACGTTTGCCGGCGGCGGTAACGGCGTGAAAATCGTGCCGTGCCGAATAGGATATCGTCTGAGGTATTCCGGTCAGAACGTGGGCGTGGTTATCATGGATTATGTCGCCGAGGCGATGTACTACATGGCGGAATTGAAAATCGACGGCTGGAATGTCGCCGCTATCAATTGCTCGTTCGGGACTTCGAACTCAGGCGGTCTGGGAGCAGCCTGTGACTATCTGGTCGCCCAGGATGTGATGGTAATCGTCGCGGCCGGCAACAGCGGTTCCTCGACTGCCGATTATCTCGGAACGAGGGCCGACTGCATGGATGTTGGCGCGACGGACCAGAGCGGTAATCCGGCCAGTTTCTCGAATTACGGTTCCTGGGTGGATATCGCCGCTCCGGGAGTCGGTGTGCTTTCGACAATTACCGATCCGACCGATCCCACCGGTGATTATGTCGCGGTGCTCGACGGTACTTCGATGGCCTGCCCGCACGTGGTCGGCGTTGCCGCCCTGCTGGAATCATATGATCCCAGTCTGACCGCGCAGGATAAATGGAACCTGATTGTCAATAACTCCAAACCGTATAATCAGACCAAGTACGTCGGAGTGGGCATAGTCGATGTCCGCGCCTGTCTGGATGCCATTGGCGCCGGATGTGATCTGGCCGCCGATTTTTCGGGCTCGCCGACCTCGGGATGCGTGCCCCTTACGGTCAATTTCACCGATCTCTCGACCGGCACCGGTATCGACGGTTGGTCGTGGACGTTCGGCGATGGAGGGAACTCCACTGCTGCCAATCCGAGCCACACGTATAACGCGGCCGGTACGTATACGGTCAGCCTGACTGTGTCCAGCAGTTCACAGGGTTGCAATGACACGCAGACAAAGACCGGGTACATCACGGTTAATCCAACCCCGACCGCCAACTTCGTGGGCAGCCCGACCTCGGGCGAAGCACCCCTTACCGTCAATTTCACTAACCAATCCACCAACGCAACCAGTTGGAGTTGGAATTTTGGTGACGGCGGCACCTCGACTTCACAGAATCCGGGTCACACGTATGCGGACCCGGGCACGTATTCGGTCACGCTGACCGCGACCAATGCCTGCGGCTCCGATGTTCTCACGCGGACCGATTACATAACCGTGACCGCTCCGCCACAGGATCCGCCGATTGCCGATTTCACCGGCAGTCCGACCTCGGGCGACGCTCCGCTGACGGTGCAATTCACCGACCTCTCGACCAACGGTCCGACTTCATGGAGCTGGCAATTTGGAGACGGCGGTTCCTCCACGGCCCAGAATCCGCAGTACACCTATCAGGATCCCGGCACGTACACGGTGACCCTGACCGCGACGAATACCTACGGCTCTGATGTCGCCACGAAGGTGGATTTTATCACCGTCACTCAGCCCGCCCAGGCCACAAAGGCCTACGCCGGCATGGATATCCCGGTCTCGGGTACGGTAACGAACGATTACACCTACACCCTCGCGAGCGACAACTCCTACGAGGTGCTCACCGAAGTAGCGTATACCGGTCACCCGAAGAAGACCTACAGCTATCTCGAACACAAGTGGCAGATGTATGTCGGCGGCGGGAACAACGTCACCTTCTACCTCGAGGCATACCGGCCGAACAACGCCGACGGCGACAATTTCGTGTTCTCGTATTCGACCGACGACGTCACCTACACCGATATGGTGACTGTCGCGAGTGCCACCGAACAGGTCTACACGGCCGCCCTTCCGTCGTCGCTGTCGGGCACGGTCTATATCCGCGTGGTAGATAATAATCAGAGCTGGGGTGCGACCTCGCTGGATGCGGTGTACATCGATGAGATGTATATCGAGTTCACTCCGAGCGCCGCACCGCCGGTGGCTGATTTTGTCGGCACCCCGACCACGGGCTACGTGCCGCTGACAGTTCAGTTTACCGACCAGTCCTCCAACGGGCCGACCTCGTGGAGTTGGGACTTCGGCGACGGCGGAACATCGACCGCCCAGAACCCGCAGCACACGTACAGCGCCGCCGGAACCTACACTGTCTCGCTGACCGCAACAAACCAGTACGGCTCCGACACCAATACAAAGCTGAACTATATCACGGTACAGGAAGCCGGAAATGCGGCTCACGTGGCTGATATTGCTATGTCTCGTACCGCGGCCGGCGTCAACAACATCGGCGTCGCAACAGTGACCATAGTCGATCAGAACGGTACCCCTGTTTCAGGAGCGGTTGTCAGTGGCTACTTTAATGCCCCGGACAACTCAACGAAGACGGGAACGACCGATGCCGGCGGCGTCGCGACTATTCAGTCGACCAAGACCAAGAATGCACCGACCGATTGGTGCTTTACAGTCACCGACGTCAGCGCAGCCGGATATGTCTACAACTCGTCCGCCAATGCGGTAACTCAGGGCTGTGAATCCGGCTGGGTATACGGCGAGTCCGCCGGTGCGGTCGCCGAGGTGATGCCGACCGAAATGAACCTGGCGCAGAACTACCCGAACCCGTTCAACCCGACGACCGAAATCAGCTTCAGCCTGCCTGAAGCCTCATTTGTCACCCTCGAAGTGTTCAACCTGACCGGCCAGAAAGTCAGCATTCTGGTCAACGGTCAACTCAGCGCGGGCGAACATACCGTCCGCTGGGACGGCAGCAATGTCGCCAGCGGAGTTTATTTCTATCGTCTCCAGAGCGGTAGTTTTGTACAAACTCGGAAGATGATTCTTTTGAAATGATCCTGACACTCTGACAGGAGAATGGGACAGCCTCTTTGGGGGCTGTCCTTTCTTTTTTGCTTTGTGCCAGGGAAGGATTATGCAGACAGTGTGGAATTAATTGTCTCGGCTATCGTGGCGGCGGCATCTGCCAGTATCTGTTCCGAATGTGCGGTCGAAACGAAACAGACTTCGTAACCCGAAGGCGGCAGATATATACCGGCATCGAGAAGCGGGCTGTGAATGCGATTAAATATGTCAATTCCATGCGATGCGATATCCGAGGCTTTACGGGGCGCCGCATCCTGAAATGCCGGCCAGAATATCGACCCGGCGCGAACGATAGTGCACGGGGTATCGCTGAGCGCGGCTTTCAGTTGTTCAACAAACTTGGCGGTACGTCTTTCGAGTTCCGCATACACCTTTCCATCCTCGAGCTTCCTCAGAGTAGCGAGTCCGGCGGCCATCGCAACGGGATTACCGGACAGGGTCCCGGCCTGATATACCGGTCCCAGCGGCGATAAATTGCTCATGATATCCGCCCGCCCCCCGAACGCGCCGACCGGCAATCCGCCGCCAATGACTTTGCCGAATGTCATCAAATCGGGCGTAACTCCGTAATACTCTGCCGCCCCGCCGAGTCCGAGACGGAAACCGGTAATAACTTCATCAAAAATCAGCAACGCTCCATGTTTTTCGCTCAACTCCCTCAACTTGCGGATATATCCTTCTCGCTGTATCAACAGCCCGTTGTTGGCCGGAATGCCTTCGATTATCACCGTGGCCAATGTGTCGCCGTGCTCTTTGAAGAATGCCTCGAGGACCTCTTCATCATCGAGCGGAAGCACGGAGGTCTGACTCGTAATCGATTCCGGTACACCGGCCGACGACGGATGACCGAATGTCACCAGTCCCGACCCGGCCTTTACCAACAGGTAATCCGAATGGCCGTGATAACACCCCTCGAATTTGAGGATCATGTCGCGACCGGTGAACCCTCGCGCCAGCCGGATAGCCGACATCACCGCTTCCGTTCCCGACGATACAAACCTGATCTTCTCGACCGGAGCCACGCGATCGACTATGAACCTGGCCAGCTCGTACTCCAGCGGGCTCGTGGCCCCGTAAGTGGTGCCCAGCGCCGCCTGCTCGGTCACGGCGGTAACGACGTCGAAATCGGCATGCCCGAGGATAAGCGGACCCCACGAACAGCAAAAGTCCAGGTAGCGATTGCCGTCGACATCGTACAGGTACGCTCCTTGGCCCTTTTCAATAAAACGCGGCGTTCCCCCGACCGACTTGAAAGCCCGCACCGGAGAATCAACTCCGCCCGGCATGACCAGTTCCGCCAGTTTCATCAGTTCTTTCGACTTTTCGATATGTGCCATTTCCGTCCCGGTTTGCAGTTTGAGATTCCGTTACGCCATACTACGGCGGGGAGGGCAGATTGTCAACGCGGATGCATGGCTGTCGCTTTGCGGCATAGAAATCTACCGCCGTAGCTTTTCGGCTTGACACTGCCGGTCGATCCTTTATAATAGACCAAGGTTATCCATGAGACGGGTGCGCGACATCATCAGCGGGGTTCACCCGGTCCAATCAGTCCATTTTTTCGGGCACATGCAACGCGCAAGTATGTTATTAGGAACAACATAGAAACGGCGAGCGGGGCCTGCCCGCCGCCGGAAGCCCATAAATTGAGAAATCGCACAGGTATGGCTGAAGAAACTACAACTACCTCGATATCGATCGGCGTTCCCAAAGAGACATTCCCGGGCGAACGACGGGTGGCAATGATCCCGGATGTCGCCGCGAGCTTGATCAAGGAAGGCGCGAAGGTATACGTCGAATCCGGCGCCGGCGCCCTGAGCGGCTTTACTGACGCCGCCTATACCGAGAAAGGCGCCGAAATTGTCTCGGAGCGCAAGGAGCTCTTTCAAAAGGCCGACATGATCCTTCAGGTTCGTGCGGTTGGCGCCAATCCCGACAAGGGCAAAGCCGACCTCGATCTATATCGCTCCGGGCAAGTGATAATCGGTCACTTTGAACCCCTCAGCGAGTCCGGCATTGCCCGGCAGGTCGCCAGGAAGGGTGTGACAGCCTATGCCATGGAGTTAATACCGCGCATTACTCGCGCCCAGTCCATGGATGCGCTGTCGTCGATGGCTACCATCTCCGGTTATCAGGCCGTGGTGATGGCCGCCGAGCAGTCACCGAAAATGTTTCCCCTGATGATGACCGCCAGCGGGACCATCTCCCCGGCCCACGTGTTTGTCATCGGCGCCGGTGTTGCCGGTCTGCAGGCGATCGCGACCGCGCGGCGTTTGGGAGCGGTGGTCAAGGCATTCGATGTCCGTCCGGCGGTTAAAGAACAGGTCCAGAGTCTCGGGGCACGGTTCGTGGAACTGGAGATGGAGTCACAGGATGCGGAAGGCAAGGGTGGCTATGCTAAAGAGATGGGCGAGGAGTTTTACCGCCGGCAGCAGCAGATGATGGCCGACGTGGTGGAAGACAGCGATGTTGTCATTACGACCGCCGCGGTCCCGGGCAAAAAAGCCCCGGTCTTGATCAATAAAGATGTCGTTGACCGCATGCGTCCCGGGTCAATTATTGTCGATCTGGCCGCCGAACGCGGCGGCAACTGCGAACTGACCAGGCCCGATGAAACGGTCGAGGAAAACCACGTGAAGATATTCGGGCCCACCAATCTGCCCTCGACGACACCATATCACGCCAGCCAGATGTACTCGCGGAACGTGCTGTCGCTGGTCCGTCACATCCTCAAGAACGGCGGCATGCAGCCCAACCGCGATGATGAAATTATCAAGGGCACGATGCTCACGTTCGACGGTCAGGTGGTCAACGAGCAGGTGCGAGAACTGACCGGTAACAAGCCGGAAACGCAGCAATAAGGAGGTGCTTCAGGATATGGAATCCCTGGTGATGATCATAACCGTATTCGTCCTGGCGATATTCGTCGGCTTCGAAGTGATAACCAAGGTACCGCCGACATTGCATACGCCATTGATGTCCGGATCAAACGCCATCTCGGGCATCACGCTCATCGGCGCCATCCTGTCCTCCGGGACAAAAGATACGACTCTCACTACGGCACTCGGTCTTGTTGCCGTGATATTTGCCACGATCAATGTCGTCGGTGGTTTCCTCGTGACTCACCGCATGCTCAAGATGTTTCGCAGGAAGTAACTTTCGAGGAAATATATGCCGTTATCAGCTGTTAATTTTGCTTATCTGGTTGCATCGATACTCTTCATTCTCGGGCTGAAGGGCCTGACTCACCCGCGGACAGCGGTTCGGGGTAACCTTCTCGGTGCGCTGGGCATGTTCCTGGCTATCGTCGTCACACTCCTCGACCGTCACATCGTCAGCTACGAGATGATCATAATCGGCATCATCGTGGGCGCGGCCGTAGGTACTATTCTGGCGGTCAAGATCGAAATGACTGCTATGCCCCAACTCGTGGCCCTCTTCAACGGTTTCGGCGGCGGAGCGTCGACACTTGTTGCCGGAGCGGCTCTGTTCGAGTTACTTCACAGCGGAATGCCGGTTGGCGATCGATTTATCATCTCCACCGCCGCCTCCGGTTTGATCGGCTCGGTGACATTCTGGGGCAGTCTCGTGGCTTTCGGAAAACTCCAGGGAGTGATTACGGAAAATGCCGTCACCTATCCGGGGCAAAAGACTTTCAACGCCCTGCTGTTTCTGGCGGCGCTCGCTCTCGGCGTCCTGCTTGCCCTGCAGCCGGAAATGACGACCGTATACTGGGCAATTGTAATAGTCGCCTCGGTGCTCGGAATCACCCTTGTTCTGCCCATCGGCGGAGCCGATATGCCGGTCGTCATCGCGCTGCTGAACTCCTACTCCGGTCTGGCAGCGGCCGCCACCGGTTTTGTCCTGCAAAATAACGTACTCATTATCGCCGGTTCGTTAGTCGGAGCGTCGGGTATCATCCTGACCAATATCATGTGCAAAGCGATGAACCGCTCGCTCACTAATGTTCTCTTTGGCGTGATGGGCCCGACCGCCGAAACCGCCTCGGCCGACGATGTCTATGCCGGCAAGATTAAATCCACCACGGCCGAAGAGGTCGCGATGCTGTTCGATGGTGCTCACCGGGTCGTGATCGTTCCCGGGTACGGCATGGCGGTCGCGCAGGCACAACACGCCGTGCGGGATCTCGCGAATTTGCTCGAATCGAAGGGGATTGAGGTGGAGTTCGCTATTCACCCGGTCGCCGGACGTATGCCGGGCCATATGAACGTGTTGCTCGCCGAAGCCAATGTCGATTACGATAAATTGAAAACAATGGAAGAAATCAATCCGACCTTCCCCGAAACCGACGTAGCGATAGTGATCGGCGCCAACGACGTTGTCAATCCGGTGGCGCGCGAAGAAAGCAATTCACCTATCGCCGGCATGCCTATCTTAAATGTCGATCAGGCTCGGTATGTTGTCGTGATCAAGCGAAGTCTCAGCCCCGGTTTTGCCGGTATCCCCAACCCCTTGTTTGCCGCCGACAATACCCTGATGTTCTTCAATGATGCCCGCAAGGCTGTCATGGAACTGATTGCCGCGGTCAAAGAAACGTAGAAAAAAGGTTTTCGCTCTTAGAGAGCGAAAACCTTCTTCTGTACCTGCTTGTAGTTTTCGTTGATTCTCTGCCAGTTGATGACGTTGAAAAACGCCTCGATATATTCCGGCCGACGGTTCTGGTACTTCAGGTAGTATGCATGCTCCCAGACGTCCAGCCCGAGTATCGGCAGCATGCCCTGCATGAGCGGGGAATCCTGATTCGGCGTGCCGACAATCTTCAACTCGCTGTTGTCGAGTACCAGCCACGCCCAGCCGCTGCCGAAAACGCCCGCCGCCGCGGCGGAGAATTTCTCCTTGAATCCGTCAAGGCCGCCAAACTTCTCCTTGAGCGCCTCGGCGACTTCTCCCTCGAACTTCACGCCCTTCTTCAGGGTCGGCCAGAAGAATGAGTGATTCACATGACCGCCGCCGTGATTGCGGACCGCCGTGCGGATATCGTCCGGAATGCTGTTGATATCCTTCAGCAACTCAACGGCACTCTTGCTCTGGAGGTCCTTATGCTTCTCCAGCGCGGCGTTGAGCTTGTTGATATACGCCTGGTGATGCTTCGTGTAATGGATCTTCATTGTCTCAGCATCGATATACGGCTCCAGCGCGTCGTATTCATACCCGAGATCGGGAAGTGAGTGTGCCATGACAGTTCTCCTTTCAGTTGACTGTTGAGCTATTGCAGACTAAAACAGTCCTCATTAGGAGAAGTTCCCCGGGGAGTGACATGGATTCAAAGCGAGTTACAAGGCAATCACTTAGAAACCAATTACAACCAAATCAGGTCGGGCAAGCTGCCAAATCCTGAAGGCTATCACTGATCTTGAGAAGAATGAGTGTCGATAAATTAGCCCGATGGTGCGGTCAGTCTGCGGTGGCAGCGATCGACGATCACCTGAAGATTATTCCCCGTAACGTCACACCGCCGCGGCGCCAACCATGTACCGCCCTCTTTGAGCCCGAGAATCGCCACGAGTCGGTATTTGTCGCGGACGATGAATGATCGAACGCCGAGCGGTAGCGAGCAGCCCGAGTCGAACCGTTTCAGTAGACCCCGCTCGAGTTCGGTTTCGATAATGTCCTGGTCGGTGCCGAGTTTTGCCACGAACTTCTCGACCTCGGGATCATCGTCCCGAATTTCTATCGCCAGCATCCCCTGACCCGGAGCGGGCAGGAAAAGCTCCGCGTCCATGTAGATCGCGATCAAATCAGTGAGATCTACTTCCAGGCGCTGGAGTCCGGCAGCGGCAAGGATGAGAGCGTCGTATTGTCCTTCACGGAGCTTATTGATACGCGTGGGGACATTGCCCCTTATGTCCGCGGTCATCAGATACGGATTATGGTGCGCCACCTGGCATTGCCTTCGCATTGAACTGGTGCCGACCACGCCGCCTTCTTTGACCGGTAGAACACCGCCCTCGGCGTAGGCGTCCGGACGGATCAACAGCACATCGCGGCGGTCATCGCGGAAACCCACCGCCCCGATTTTCAATCCTTCCGGCTGCGTGGTCATCAGGTCTTTCAGCGAATGCACGGCCAGATCGATCTCGCGCGCCAGCAGCGAGTCCTCGATCTCGCGGGTGAAAAAGCCCTGACCCTCGAGCTGACCGAACGCCACGTTCTGCTTGGCGTCCCCTTTTGTCGTGATCGTCTTGATAGTGATTTTCCCGCCGCCGTGGGCGGTTAACGCTTCTTTGACACGGTTGGCCTGCCACATGGCCAGATCGGAACCCCGGGTGCCGATAATCAAGGGACGTAGGCTCATATCCTCTGCGCCTTCCATGCCGCCGGATAAACCGACAGAAAGGTAAATGCTGTCATTTGCGTACTTCCATTGCTACCGTTGAATCTAAATGGTCGATTCTTCGGGAGCAACCGATTATGGGGAGAATTTGAGAATGCGGATCAGTTCGGTTTCCGGAAATAAGTCCGCACGAGGTCGGTGGTTTCGGCGCGGTGAAAGCTGGAGAACCCTTGTTTGACCGCCAGGTCGATCAATGGCGCGGGCACAAACCCGGTGGTCAGTTCGTATATTTCACCGGGGTTCAGCCGGGAAAGGCCCGACATCACGGTGCCCATCGGCTGTTGGCCCCGTTCGATCATATCGCGGGCATCAAACCGCTCGGCGATCTTTGATTGATCGAACCAATCAGGCGTTTCCGCTGTATCGTTGCCGGTTTCATCGACAGCAGTATCTTCAGTTGATTGTCCCAGCTCGGCGCGAAGAGTGTTAACGAGGGTCGCCAGCGATATATTGCCAACCTTTGCCGCCTGTCGAAGAGTCGTGACTTTGGCCACTGTTTTCCTCAGAAGCGGGTTGCGAAGTTTCGCAAAAGCCGGCGCCAATTCAATCAACTTCTCTTCGAGCTGAGGATATGCTTCCAGCAGGCGGGCCACCTTTGTCTCGGGAGTGATCGCCGTATGTTCGCCGCAGTCGCTCATGAGTTTTCCTTTGCGTACGAGAGCAGCCGCTGCTGACCTTCGAGCGCCCGCTTCTGCGTGAGGTCCTGGCTTACTTCGAGCGTCCCCAGGTAGTCCCCATTCTTGTCCCGGAGGGCAAAATACTCGATATGGATAAACCGTCCCTGAAGGTCGATCCAGAACGGCGCGTGATTCTCCCGTCCGGACCGGAAATCATCGAGAATCTGCTGGACAATGTGCACGCTGCCCGGCGGATGACATAACTGCACCTTGCGGCCGATTATGGCCCGGTTGCGGGAAAATATCCGCTCCCGCCCTTGCGTGAAATACCTTACGGTGTCATCCCTGTCCACGAATGTCAGGTCGAACGGGATCGTGTTCAGCATGGCATTGAGTTCTGTCGGTGTCAGGCTGCCCGAGGGTAACTGTATCCGGTCCTCCTCGGTCGCAACTGACTCCGGTATTTCGACAGTATCCGGGCGCCACTCGTCAGTCGGGTCATACAGGCAATACCCGATCTCGGGACTCTGCGTGTATATGCTGTACCAATCTCGGTCCGACAGGGTATCCAGGCACATGGGGAAGAGGATTTCCTCTTCCTTGTAAATCATCTCGTCGATTGAATTCGATGCCGGTCGGAGAACCAGATCTACCACCGCTTTTGCTTCGCCGGCGGAAATCACGCCCATCTCGCTTAGCGCCTCGTGAGCCGCTTTCAGTAGCTCTCGTGTTTCATCATGTTTGCCCCACATCACGGTCGGTGGACCGGTGATGCCATATTTCTCCAAAAACGGGAACAAAAGGTTCTCTTTCCGCCGGTAATGTTTTTCGACATCGCTCAACGCATTAAAACGAACACGAACCTGTTTCATCACCTCCGTGGCGTCTTCATCGTCTTTCAGTGCGCCGAGTTGATCATGTAACCGTTCGAGAGAATCAATCTCCCATTTCAACGCCCGGTTTTCCTCCTTGAACGTGTGG
>CAYNEO010000017.1:1274-66577 GCA_964396245.1 uncultured Ignavibacteriales bacterium | reverse complement strand
TGTACATGGTCGTAACATATCCCTTCTCGCGGGCGAACGCAATGGTGGCGTCGATGTACTTTCGAATCCCCGGGTACCGTGCAAAGTACGTATCAATAAATTGCCGTGCTTCGTCAACCGACATGTCCGTCTGCTGACTCAACCCGTATGCTGTTACCCCGTATATGACCGCAAAATTGGCCGTCTTCGCGACCCGCCGTTTATCCGATGTTACCTCATCCAGTTCTATTCCATACACCTCGGAAGCCGTCCGCGTATGAATGTCCTGCGACTTCTTGAAAGCGTCAATCAGACCCGCATCCTCCGTCATGTGCGCCAGGATGCGAAGCTCGATCTGCGAATAGTCCGCCGCCAGCAGGACATGGTCTGTATCACGCGGTACGAACGCCCGGCGAATTCGCCTGCCCTCCTCGGTGCGAATCGGGATATTCTGGAGGTTCGGGTCGGTCGATGACAGCCGACCGGTGGCGGCAATAGTCTGGTTAAATGACGTGTGCACTCGTCCCGTAACCGGGCTGATCAACTTCGGGATGGCATCGATATAGGTATTTTTCAGCTTGGTCAACTGCCGAAAGTTAAGCACCAGGCTGGGGAAATCGTGAAGCTTCGAAAGCTCCTCGAGCACGCCGACATCCGTGGAAAAACCGGTTTTCTTAGCCGTCTTTCCCTTCGTCGGTAATTTCAGCTTCTCGAAAAGAATGTGCGCCAGTTGCTGCGTCGAGTTGATGTTGAAACTCCCGCCGGCGATCTTGTAAATGTCCTTCTTGATCTTGTCCAGTGCTATGTCCATATCGCGCGAAAGCGACCCCAGGTACTCTTCGTCAACACGAATACCTTCTTCCTCCATGGATGCCAGGACTTTGATCAAGGGCAGTTCGATATTGTAGTAAAGATTGGTCATCTCCGATGACTCGATCTCGGGAGCCATGATCCCCCGCAGTCGGAACGTGTAGTCCGCATCCTCGGCGGCATAGAACACCGCCTTGTCGACCGGCACGACCGAAAACGGCTTCTGGGATTTCCCGCTGCCGATCAGATCACTTATCGGCTGCATTTGATAACTAAAATGCTTCAGCGCCATGAAACTCAGCGAGTGTTGCCGGGCGGTCGGGTCGAGCACGTACGAGGCAAGCATCGTGTCAAACGACACCGGGTCGATATCAATGCCATAGTTGTGAAGAACCTCCAGATCATACTTGATATTCTGGCCGATCTTCTGAACCTTTGAATCCTCCAGCAGCTTCTTGAGGATAGCGATCGCTTCGTCAAACGGAAGGTTCTTCTCCCCTTCCCCTGTATGACCGAGCGGAATGTAGTATCCGGCATTGGCCCGGTCGGTCATTGATACGCCCACCAGTTGCGCGTCCAGCGCGTTTCTCGATGTCGTCTCGGTGTCAACCGAGATCTCTTTCTTTTTAGCAAATGCTGCTGTCAGCTTCTCCAGATCGGCAATCGATTTCACCTCGCGATACTCCGCTTCCGGCGCCGGTTTGCTCTCACCGATCCCGGCGGCTTCGTGGTCCGGAAGAAGCTCTTTGAGCAGCGTCGTGAATTCCAGGTCCATGAAGAGTCTCTTGGTCGCGTCGTAGTCAATTTCTCGCCGCTTGAGTTGATCATAGTCGATCTCAACCGGAACGTCTGTCTTTATGGTTACCAGGCGTTTGGAGAGCTTGGCTTGATCGATATTGTCGCCAACTTTCTGGCGCATTCCCTTCGCCTTTATCCGGTCAACATGCGCCAGGATTTCCTCGAGTGTACCGAACTCGCCAAGCAGAGTATCTGCAGTCTTCGGTCCAACTCCGGGCACACCCGGAATATTGTCCGAGCTGTCACCCATAAGGGCCAGTTTATCCGTTACCCTGTCCGGCCGGACGCCGAACTTTGCCTCCACCTCGTCCGGGCCCATTTTTTCGGGAGGCTCGTTGGCCCGTTTCGGATTGTATATTTTGATCCGGTCGTTGACCAGTTGGAAATAGTCCTTATCCCCGGTCACGCACCACACGTCAAAACCATTCTTAGCCGCCCTGACCGCGATCGTACCTATGACGTCATCCGCCTCGAACCCTTCCACCTCGAACGACGGTATGTTCAGAGCGTCGACCGCCGCCTTGATTCGCGGCACCTGTACCAGCAGATCATCCGGCATCTTGGCCCGTGTGGATTTGTATTCCGGATACTCCTCATGACGGAATGTCGGCGCCTTGGAATCATAGACAACCGCAAAATACGGCGGGTTCTCATCCTTGAGTATTTTCAAAAGCGAATTGACAAACCCGAAAGTCGCGGAAGTATTCTCCCCCTTTGAGTTGATCAGGGGATTGCGCATGAATGCAAAGTAGGCTCGATAGAAAATCGCCGAACCGTCCACGAGATATAATGTCTTGTCGGATGCAGTCATCGATAGAGTTTCCGTTTCACGATGTAGTCGGCTACTTTTTCCGGAAGGAATTGAGCCAGTTCTTTCGGCCCCATTCCTTCGGATATCCGCTCGCGGATCATGGTGGCCGAGACGTCAACCTTGCTGGTGGGAATGAATTCGATTCGGTCGCCGGGAAATTCATCGGAGTGGGGCCGCTCGTACCCGGGGCGGGCGCCGGCCAGCACCGGCAACTCCTCGAATATTTTCTCCGGCTGGTGCCAGTTTTTCATGTCCCTGATGTTGTCCGCCCCCATAATAAACGAAAACGCAGCCTCTGGAAATCGCTTTTTCAGCCACCGGACCACATTCAGTGTATAGCCCGGTGCATCCATCTCCGATTCGGCCAGGCTGATCACGAACTGCGAATGATCTTCCAGCGCCAGCCGGAGCATATTCACGCGGTCTTCGTAAGACGCCTGTGCTTCAAATCTCTTGTGCGGAGGATTATACGACGGGACAAACAGGATGCCGTCAAAACGGCCGGTGCGGAGGAAATCTTCGGCGAGCGTGAGATGACCTGAATGAACCGGGTCAAACACGCCGCCCAGAATGGCCCAGCGCCCCCCCTCCTCAGGACCCTTCGGCGGTTTGTTCTGTGGCTGACTCAACGGGAACATCCCCGATCTGGTTGATATAGGCGGTGGCTTTTCCCACGCGGTTATCGCTCGGGTACTTCTCGATGAAATACTTGAAACGTTCTTTGGCCTCGGCAGACTTGCCGCTGTCGAGCGCCGCGGTTGCGCTCTTGTATGCCGCCTCGGCAGCCATTTCCTTCGCCTCCTCCACCCGCGCGTCATTGGGATATACGGTGACGAAGTTTTCGAACTGCTGGCGTGCTTCTTCGTAATTGTTCATCTTAAACTCGGCCTGACCAAGATCGAACAACGCTTGAGGTGCGAATTCCGTATCGGTGTATTCGTCAATCACTCGCTGAAAATAAATCGTCGATGACTTGTAGGCGCCCATGCGATAGTATGTCAATCCGGCCGAGTATTCTTTATGGGCCAATCGCGTCCGAGCTTTATTCAGGTACGCTTTGACATCCGGAATGAGCTCCGATTCCGGGTAGTCGATTATAAAATCCTCGAACTGCCGAATGGCTTCTTTCACCGGCGTCTGGTCGAGTCCATAGTTGTCCGGAGCGCTCTCGAATTGTGACACCGCCCCCATAAACTGCGCGTTGGCGACATACACCGATGACGGATAATAATTCACCAAGCGCTGGAATTCCACCTGGGCAAGCTGGTACTGCTCGTTGCCGAAATATGACAACGCCAGATAGTATTGTGCGGTGTCCACTATTGTCTCGCCGGGGTAATCGTAGACTATCTTCTGGAAATATTCAATCGCCGTGCGATATTTCTCCGCGTCGTACTTTTGTTTTCCCAGCGCGAACAGATCATCGGCCGACAGGTTGCTCAGCGCCGGTCGTCCCCCGCAGCCGGCGAGAAGCGACACCAAAAGAACAGCTGCGACAATAGCGAGATATCGTGGTCTCAATAGACTCAAACCTTGTAGGTCTCCTTGAGCATCTTGTAGTTCTCCATCACCTTGTTGAGATACTTGCTCGGCATCTCTTTTTCCGTTCGCAGGATGCTCCGCAAGCGGGCCTCTCCCAAGTTATATGCAACCAGGGCCTTCTTGACGTCACCAAACTTCAATATCTGTTCAAAAAGATAGTGCATGCCCAATCTGACATTTTTCTCCGGCTGGAAGAGCGTCTCCGACCCTTCCCAGTCCACTCCGGCGCGCGGGGCCACATCCTCGCCCACAAAGGGCCGGACTTGCATAAGTCCTCTCGCCCCGACATGAGATTCCTGCCCCCTCTTAAAAGACGATTCGGTCAGGATAACGGCCAGAATAAACATCGGGTCGTATTCGTACTTACGGCTTTCGCTGTAAATGACATTGGTCAACTCACCGACTTCGTCCTCGGTAAAGCCGATTTGGAAATCCTCGATTGCCTTGAACACCTGCAACTTGGATTCGAGCTCGGTTATGCGCTTCTGCTGGAAGCCGATCTGGCGTTCGAGATCGTATTTGTCGGATATCAAGTAGACCAGCAGGCCTGACTGGATGAGATATATCACTACCAGCATCAGCGCGACCGGCTTGGACAGAAATATGCCCAATTTGTCAAACTGGATCATCCGCTAACCCTTCACTATCGTTCCAATCAAATCATAACCGTCGGCCGCATCTATTCTGACCGCGACTATTTCGCCCGGCCGTACAGCACCGCCGGTCACATAGACTTCCTGGTCGATTTCAGGACAATCCGAAGCCGTGCGACCCACCGCCCGGCCTTCAGACACGGCATCAATGATAACGTCTTTAATATTGCCAATCAAGGTTTTGTTTTTCTCGAACGCAATCTCGCTCTGGACGGACATCAACTCGTCCAGCCGGTCCTGTTTGGTTTGTTCATCTACCTGACCGCCAAGCCCTTCCGCCGGAGTACCTTCCTCGGCCGAATACGAAAACACACCCATCCGGTCAAATTGGAAATCCGCCACGAACTCCCGTAACTCCTCGAAATGCTTCTCGGTTTCACCGGGAAATCCCACTATAAACGCCGTCCGGATAGCCGCCCCGGGGTTTTTGTATCTGATATCCTTCAGCAGAATCTCGATCTGAGCGCGCGACGTATGGCGTCCCATCGCATCCAGGACGTCATTGTTGATATGCTGAAGCGGGATATCGAAGTAGTTTAGCGTCTTGTTATCGGGACTCCCCATATAGTCAATCAGCGCTTCGGAAACCTGCGAGGGATACAGATACAGAAGCCGTATCCAGTGGATGCCCTCAACAGCATCCAGTTCCTTGAGCAGATCAAGCAGACCAATACCCTTTTTCAAATCACAGCCATAGAGCGTCGACTCTTGTGAGACCAGGATGAGTTCTTTTTTGCCTTTCTCAACCAGGAAGCGGGCCTCGTTGAGAATTGATTCTATCGGCCGACTCCGGTAGTGTCCCCGAATAGACGGAATCGCACAGAAAGAGCAGGTTCGGTCACAGCCGTCGGAAATCTTGATATAGGCATACGGCAAATCATCGGAGATGAACCTCGAGTTGCCGGCGATATACCGCATGCGCTCCGCCCCGGTTCGGAAAACCCCGGCGTCGCCTTTCGCATTTCTCATGGAATTGCAGATCGCATCCAGTTCGCCCACCCCAAATACTCCGTCCAGTTCCGGGATCTCCTTCGCCAGGTCGGGACCGTATCGTTGGGAGAGGCACCCCGAGGCATAGAGATATTTCACGGAACCGTTCTGCTTCAATCGACTTAGTTCGAATATCTCGCTGATCGATTCCTCTTTGGCCGGAAGGATAAAGCCGCAGGTATTGACTATCACCGACTCGGCATCCTCCGGTCTGTCTACCGGCTGATGTCCCTCGGCGACAAGCCGAGCCGTAATATAGTCGGCGTCCACATCGTTCTTGGGACAACCGAGTCTGCGGACGTAGAATTTCATATTACCAGAGGTCTATCGTTTCGGCACTGTCGGGGAAATTGGGCTCGAAGATTGTGGAATCGCAGGACGGGAGCGTTTTCTGCTCGGTGAAAATAATGCGGTTGAGTTCATCGTTTATATCATAGTACTCGATAGACTTCAGTTCCAGGTTGTCCGCCGCCAAATACACCAGCATAGAGTCCGGGATATTTCCTGCTGCCTTCGACTTCCTGTCCAGCCGATATTCCTTGTCCGGGGCAATGACTTTTGTCGTGTAATAGTCATCGAGATGCGTGACAAATGTAATCTGCTCGCTCGCCGGCGACAGTGTGTCGACTGTCTCAACTGTCACCTGATTGTTCTCCTGCGAATATGAATAGAGCAGATGCGAATCATACAGGTATTCGTCGCCGCCAATCATCACCCGGTACCGGCCATCGTGAGCGATATATGCCGTCCCCTGAGCGGTGTCCACTTGTTCGAAAATCTTCGATTCCAGAAGGCTCAGAAACGCGAAATGAGCGCAGTCGGCCTTTTCGAAGTTCTTCTTGATCTGTTCGAACCGGTCGGCCCCAAACGTTGTCCCGACCGCCAGCAACGCCAGCGGCATCGCCATGCTAAGCAATTTTGTCATAACCTGTTATACGTTAAATGGAATGGTCAGTTCGACTCGGAATTGCTGCTGACCGAGGCATTTGATCCTGAGAACAGGGCGTCGACATAAGCCTTGTCCACAATCACATCACGCGCCTTGGAGCCGTCAAACGGCGAGACAATTCCCGCCTCCTCAAGCTTATCTATCAGACGCGCGGCCCGCTGGTAACCTATCCCCAGCCGCCGCTGCAACAACGACACTGAGCCCTGCTTGTGGCGCAAACAGACTTCGCAAGCCTCCCGGAACAGCGGGTCGCCAAGGTCAACGTCGGACTCCGACGGATCGCCCTGTTGCTGCGAAATGCGTGTCAGGGTCAGCATCTCGAGCCCCTGCGCATTGATAAACTCTACCAACTCAGTCGTTTCCTCGCTCGATATAAACGCCCCGTGGATTCGCTTGGGTTCCGGCTGTCCCGATGACAAAAACAGCATATCGCCATTCCCGAGCAGTTTCTCCGCCCCGTTGGCGTCGATAATAGTCCGCGAGTCAACCTTCGATGACACCTGGAACGCTATCCGCGCCGGGAAATTGGCCTTGATGAGCCCCGTAATGACATCGACCGACGGCCGCTGCGTGGCCAGAATCAGGTGAATGCCGACTGCACGCGCCATCTGCGCCAGACGCGTGATCAGAAGCTCCGTGCGCGACGATGTCGATGCCATCATCAGGTCGGCGAGCTCGTCGACAAATATGATGATATACGGCAGCTTCTCTTCTTCGTTCTTCTGCTTTTTGTTGTAGTCCTCGATATTCCTCACCCCCGCTGCGGCCAGCTTCTTGTACCGGTTTTCCATTTCCGTCACCGTATCGGCCAGTACCTTTTCGGCCTGCTTCGGCTTGGTGACGACCGGTCGACCCAAATGCGGCAAGCCGGAATACACCGACAACTCCAGCATCTTGGGATCGATCAGAAGGAACCGAATGTGCATCGGGTGAAGCCGGTAGATGAGCGATGTGATGAGCCCGTTCATACAGACCGACTTGCCCGAGCCGGTTGCCCCGGCAATAAGCAGGTGCGGCATCCGCGCAAGATCGGTGACATACGGCCGACCGGAAATAGTTTTTCCGAGGGCCAACGGGAGGCGAATTCGGGGATCCTTGAATTCCTCCGACCCGAGGATATCCCGGATGAACACCCCTTGCGGCTGACGATTCGGAATTTCGACCCCGACCGCGGCCTTCCCCGGAATCGGCGCGACAATTCGTATCCGCTTGGCCTTTAACGCCAGCGCGAGATCGTCGGACAGGTTTATAATCTGGTTGACCTTGATTCCTGCGGCCGGTTTGAACTCGAACCGCGTGATGACCGGTCCGGGAAACTTCTCGATATTCCCGTCAATGCGAACATTGAACGTTTCCAGCGTCTCGCGAAGCATCCGCGCCGTGAAATTCAATTCCTCGGCTGGCACCGAGGCGCCGGGCGATGGATTCTCGCTCAACAGCTCGAGATTCGGATATTCATAGTCGATGGACTTGATATTGACCGGTTGTGCAATCTTCTTTGTGGCTTTCCGTTTTCCCTTCTTGCCCGCAGAGCCATCTTCTTCTTCGGTGACAAGCTGCTCGTCGGAAATATCCGGCTCGTCGCTTGAATCCAACGCATCTCGCAGCGATTCCCCGAAGTCGGTCTGCTCATCCTCGGTTTCCTCTCCCTCCTCATCGCTCTCGCCCGACGAGAAGCGCGGCAGCCAGTTGAAACTGAACATATAGCTTACAGCCCCACCGAAAATCTCATACATGCGTCTGAAATGCTGTCTTCCGGGAAGAGGCACGTGGACTGAAAGAAACGGCGTGATCGATGTATACGTCATCAGGAGTATCAGCACGACGCCGCTGAGGATCAGATACGATCCGGTCTCCCCGACCAGTTTGATCGAAAGGATAGTCAGCTTCTCCCCCACATACCCGCCGATGGCGCCGGTCTCAATCCCCAGCGTTCGATTTACTATCAGATGGATATTGTAGATCATCGTGCCAATCACCGATGTCACGAACAAAAGGACGCCGTTCAATTCGAATTTGGCCGCCATTTCAGATGAAAACAGCCGGAGCGATACAAAGATAAGCCCCAGCGGCACGAAATATGACAGCCAGCCGAGCAGTGCCAGGAACAGGTACGAAAGATACGCCCCCATCATCCCGCCCTGATTGTGGTACTGAAGCTCGAACGGATTGAGGTGCGAGTCCACCTCCCCGGTAATTCGGGCATCGTCGAGCCCCCGATGCGAAACCAGCGAGACCAGCACCAGCAGGGCCAGAAGGAATAGCAGGACGCCGAGTATCCGTTTTCGTTTTTCTATATTTTTGCGCTTTTTTCGCGATGCCATAACGGAGGTATTTTCTTCAAATACGGGCTAAAATGCAATGTTAAACTGGAAAAAAAAGGCAGGGCATCGCTGCCCTGCCCGAACTTGTTGCCGGATACGCTACTTGCGGACGGCTTCTTTCAGCTTCTTGCCGGCGCGGAATACCGGAACCTTCGAAGCCGGAATTTGAATGGCTGCGCCCGTCTGTGGGTTGCGGCCGGTTCTGGCTTTACGCTTCGAAATCGAGAACGTCCCAAAACCTGAGAAACTGACTTTCTTCCCCTTCTTCAACTGCCCGGTAACGCCGTTCATGAACGACTCGAGCGCCTGAGTGGCCTGCTTCTTCGTGATGCCGGATTCCTTGGCCATCGTGGTGATCATTTCTTCCTTGGTCATAGTAGATCCCCTAGTGTAAGGTTGAATATTGATGGGTTACTTTCATGTTACCGCCGTCAAAAACTACCACATTGGAAATACTGTCAACAAAAAAACAGACGACGAATCCCCCAAAACAGGCTATTTTGCTGGCTTTTTCAGACTTCTATGGCGCCACAACACCGTCCTGCAAGTCCTACTGGAAGTAGCTGCTCCTGAAAGGATTTTGTGAATTATCGATCTTAATCGACGGAATTGCAGTCACATAGAGACGGAACCCATAACCTTTGTTGGACCCAATCGGCACCCAGTACAGCTCCCCGGTCCAGCATTTCAACCGCCGCACAATGCGAACCTGGTTGTTAATAGTCCGGCTCCTCACAAAATCATAATATTGCGAATATTGCACCGAAGTCTCCGGCGTGAGATTGAAACTCAGGCTGAAACGAATAAAGCTGGTCTTCACATATTGGCTGCCCCGTCCCGTCTCGGCGTGGCTGAAGGTCACACTCATGTTCCAGCTGCCCGACGAAGTCCCCGTGTACGTGTCAGCACCCGATTCTGATAGCTGCGACGCCGAATCCGCCCCCTTTGGAATCTGGTCCGGATCATCAAACAGGAAGCTCCTGCCCGAGAAGCTCATCGAGGCATTCAAATCATAGCTCAGCAGATACGGCGACCAGAAATGCAGCTCGTTCGTGCCGGGTTTATAGAACGTGTGGGTCATGTTCCCGAACAGGGTAATCCTTGGAAGCACATTCGACCGGTATGTTGTCACCAGGTTCGAGTATGGTTGGACCGTATTTTCGAGGTCATAACTGAACGTGTGGGAGATCGAGAGAAGCTCGAGATTGCGTTCCCCCTCACCCGCCGCAATTTTCGCCTGGTAGTCATGCGACAGACTCACTTGGATACTCTGCCGTCGGGCGGCGCTTCCCGATCCTCCGCCGGCGTAACTGCGCACTTCCGGATTGCGGTTGATCTCCGGCACGTATGAGTAGGAAACGCGCGGCGTGATTACTTGCCGCAAGCCTATCAAGCCGAGAGCATTCGGGTATACTGTCCCATACAGCTTTGTCTCCAGAGATGTACCGAGCGTGTACAGGTAGGCGCGGTATATGGTGGAAGAACTTATTCCGAGCGCCTCGGATTGGTCAGTGGAATAGATCTTGTACCAGTTTTCTGAATAGGTAAGCCCGGGATTGAAGACGAAATATTTGGCAACCTTGAATGGCATTCTGAGCGTAAGTGAATGATCAAACCGCGTATATTTCCTCCGGCTGAAGTAGCTTAGAGTGTCGGCCGATATCAGACTGTCAACTACGCCTGTCGTATCGTAAACCTCGTTAAACACGGAGTCAATATTTACCCGATTGTAGTAATTGAGCAGGCTCGGGCGGTAGGTGACGGTAACATTGTTGTACCATCGCGATACCAGTCTTCCCTCTTCATTGGTTGTCCCGCTGCCGAACGGCTTGAATACCGGTAACGACAGACCTAAACTGGGAATCCGGGTCGTGCGGGACTTGGTGTCGAGGTTGTCGTCATGCGTTATCGAGCCCGAGAGCGATACCTTGTCGCTGAAACGCTTGAAGAAACTGGCCTGTGAATGGAGGGTGCGATTTAGGCGCTGGTCGAGGTTGGACGAAAAGTCTTGGTAATACCTGGGATCGCTCTGATATTGCCCGGATGCACTCAGTTTGAACGAAGGCGAAATCGTGTAGTTATGAGATCCTGACAGCGTATATCTGGTCTCATTCGTCTCCCTCGCTACAGGCGGGCCGAAATAACTCGTCTCGCGCGCCACATTGGCATGGAGATACCCGTCGAACACGTACCGCTTCCGCCAGTTGACTTCGGTGGAGAGATTGAATGTACTGTTTTGCTCGTAATAGTCCAGCGCCCCCAGCAGGTCCCAGTATTCCGATGCCGCCCAGTAGTAACCGACATTTCGGATGTACCGATTCGCGCCGGTCTCGAGATTTCCCACCGTGAACGGCAAAAAACCCGAATGCCGTCCTTTCCTGAGAGGAAAGACATAATACGGCAAGGCCAGAATCGGAAGCCGCCCGATGTACATCACCACCGGTTTGGCGATGAGCTTGTCGTTGTTGATCAGCTTCATGTGATTAGCCCAGAAGTGCAGATAGTTGATATCGCACGGCGTGTAGCGACCGTCGTTGATATAAAAGATGTCTTTGGTCGCCCGAAATACCTTCTGGCCGTAATACGTCCCCTTCTCATAGCTCGACTTCGACTGGACTATCCTCCCTTTTTCAGTATCGATCGAATATTCCAGGAAATCTCCGTAGATCTCTTCTTCACGATCCTTGAGGCGCACCGGGATCTCGTTCGGCTCCAGTATCGTGCTGTATTCGTATGGGGACACCGCCGTATCCGGCAGAACATCTCCCGAGTACGCCTCGATCACCCGACGGTGCGTATCGAGCGTCACTTTCTGGGCATCGAGCTGAACGGTCCCGGAGATAATCGAGGCCTCCCGCGTAAGCGTGATCGTCGAATCCTTGATCGCATAGCTGATATATTTCGAACTGTATTTGATGGTGTCCACTTTCAGGACAATTGTCGAGTCCTCGACAGTCTTTTTCCCCGATAGATATGTACCCACCGCTCCCCCGATAACCTCGACCTCGTTCAGTTCGTCATTGACCACCGTGAAACGAATGGTGTCTCCCGATACCGTGTTCTCGTTGGTTTCCAGCTTCCCCTGCGGCGACGGGTAATACCACGAGTATGCCTGTCCCCATGAAACAATCCGGCTCAATTCTCCCTGCTCAAACGTCAGGGTAATATGTTCACCGGTGAGGATTGACTTGTCCCAGAACATCTCGGTCGAATCGGTGGGCTCCTCGAACTCCGACCGGGCCGAATCAGTCACCACGATTTGTTTGATAAGATCGTTCTCGGTGATGATTGTCATTTCCTTGCCGGTGATTGTGGATTTCCGCCGACGCGCAATCGGTTGCTCGTAAAGCTCCAATCGGTTAGCATCGGGATACATCACCGCCCGACCGGCGTTGGACGTCATATCCTTCGTGCTGATAACCACATCTCCGACAGCGTTGGCCCGGTCGAGATCGGAATCGTAGTCGATAGTATCCGCGACCACCTCTATCATCGAGGCCGTATCGGGGTAATTGATATACAGTGTGGGACGGTTTTCCATACGGAAATACTCGGTCCCGCGGTTGAACAGCGCCTGCGTACCGACCGCAAACAGCGAATCCTTGCGTGACCACAGCTCGACATGTGACCCGCGCGCGGTCATATCCCCGCTGGGAATATCGTAATAGACGGAATCGGCGGACAACCGGTACTCCTCGTCATCGAGCACGACATTGCCGCGCAGATTAATGCTTTTGCCCTTTACGAAAACTGCCGAGTCGCAGTAAATGACGCCCTGCTCGGTCGTGAATATCACCGAGCCGGTGGCGTAGGTGGTGTCCTCGATGGCGGACATGATCAGTTCGAGTACATCGGCGTGATCCAGCTTCACCCGCCCTTCTTCGGTCTGGGCGTCAGCCGGGCGCCACGCCGTCAAAAGCAGCAGGCACACGAACATGTACCCGAGTCTATGCATCACCGACCAGCCCCAAAATCAGATACCGATACGTCTCCAGACTGGCACATTCGGCGCCCCCGGCCTGTGCCATGGTCTGTCCGCCTCCGCCCCGCAAACCGGTCGCGGCAACCAGCTTCTTCATCAACTCGCCGGCATGTATTCCGGAGTCTGACCCGGTCGTCACGATGAGCTTATCACCGACACAAAAAACCACCACCCCCCGTACCCTGTCCGCCGTCAGCGTGGCCAGCCGACCGGCTGTCGAAACATCAAGATCATCGATAACACCTGCAACCACCGGAATCGGCCCGATTTCGATTGCCTCCGATGCCAGGCGCTCCGCCCGTATCGGAAGCAACTCCCGTTGAAGGTCCGCAACATCCTTTTTCAGCGATTTATTCTCGTCCAGCAGCTTGTCGACTTTGGACGGAAGGTCGGTGACATGACAGGTAAATGTCCGAATCAATTCTTCTGTCGCGGCGAATCGCTTCCGGTAATCATCGAGCGCTCCCAGACCGACCAGAAACTTGACCAGTATTCGCCCGCGGATTCTCTCGGTACCGACAATCTTTATCAGGCCGATCTCCGCCGTCGAGGAACAGTGCGTGCCGCCGCAGGCTGACCAGTCATAGTCGTCAATCTTGATTATCCGCAGGGTGCCCCCTCGCGACGGCGGCTTGCGCAGCGGTAAGCGATCAACCTCGTCACCTTCCACGAACAGTATGTCCACCGGGTAGTTGAGATCGACAATCTCGTTGGCCATCTCCTCTGCTTCCCAGAGAAGCTTGTCCGAGAGCTCCTCGGTGTCCAGCTCAACCGCTCCGTAGTCTTCGCCAAGGTGTACCGACATTGTCGTGCGGTCATCGAGTTTGTAGAACGCTCCGCTAAGAATGTGCTGGGCGGTGTGCATCCGGCGATTGTGCTGCCTGCGCTCGCGATCAATCACCCCGCTCACCGCATCCCCCGGTTTCCCTACCGGCTGTTCCGAGATATGGAGAACCTCGCCGTGCTCGTCCTCGATGACATCGACAATTTTGATGTCATTCAATCGGCCCGTGTCGTGCATCTGTCCCCCCGAGGTAGGATAGAATGCCGAACGATTGAGAAGAGTATAGTAACCACCCTCCTCGCGCTGACCGGTGGCAACAATCTCTGCCTCGAAATCAAGAAGCGCCGGGTTACGATAATAGAGCCTGTCAGTCAAGCCGAAGTTCTCCCTGTACTATTTGCTTGAACCGCCCCGGTTGATGCGAGCGGAACAGCGGCGCCATCGTGGCGGTATACAGCAGCGACTGGCCGATTTGTACGGCGATGACTATTTGAAATAAAAGCAGTTCCAGCACAACCCCGACCACACTGTCGAGACCGTTCGTGACTATGACCGCAAGCCACTCGGCGAAAAATAGAACCACCAGGAACGGCACAAAATACAACACATACGTACCATAACATTTTACAAAGTTCGTCGCGTAAAAGCCCATGGCCGCCTTGAACGATTCTGAGAGCCGCTCACCCGGATGAGCCGCCAGCCGCAACCTCATCAGGTCGGACAGCACGAATCCCAGGATGAGGAAAGCATAAAGAATCAACACCTTGACTGCCAGTGACTGGAGAATGGCCGAACCGAAATGGCCGAAAGCGTCATACGGTACCTTCGCCGCGAAAAGCAATCCGACAATCGACAGGGCAAAATACAGCGCCACGATAATCGCGCTGATTTTCAAGTTCCCCAGCCACAGCCGGGCCGACTCGCCGAAAAATGTGTATCGCTCCACGCGTTCATGTGACAAATAAGCGTGGTAAATGCCGCCATTAAGAAACTGCTTCACAAGAAAAACGAGCACCAGGTAAAACAACAACACCAGCACAAAACTGCTGAGAAGACTCTGTTTGGAAGATAACAGTTCGCTGATCACGTCCACTGACCACACTTTCAGCAGCGGCCTTGCATACGGCGATGACGTCAGCGTGTTATCCACGAGCACGAGAACCGGCAACGAATATAAGACCGTCAGGCCTGCTCTCACAAAATACAAGAACGGCCACAGGATATACTTGCCCCTGAAATTCTCAATCCCCCTGGAAAATAGCGCCATCGTCATATCCCCCATGCCATGCCGAACAAGAGTTCCACGAGATACGAGAGACCCTCAAACAGCCTCAATCCGGCGCCGGAGCTGACATCCGGATACAGCGCATTGTTCAGCAGATTTGCGTCGACAGCATACACGTAATCCGGATCGATGACCGCACCGAGCACGGGTTCGCTGCCCTCGACAACAATCTCGTTGCGCCCCGGTTTGGGAACGATCGTCGTGTCCTGCTGAACATCGTCCTGGAATATCAGTCTCACGGTCACCGGCGCCTTAAGCGGATGGCGCGCCATGAAACTGACCGTCGAGCGCATCCTTGGGCCGCTTTCAGTCGGCCCGCCGGTTTCGGTCGTGTCGAGCTCCAGTGTGTCTATCACTTCGCGTTTGATCGAACGCATCTCGAAATCCAGCGGCTGGGCCATGTTGATAACCTCACCGGCATCCGTTGGAGGCGGCATGAACTGCGATGCCAGTTCGATAAACTCATCCGTGGTCGGGCGGCGCATCTGGTACATATCACCGTAGGTCTTCCAGAACAACCGTTCGTTCTCGGGGCCCATTAAAGCCCCGAACGTTCTCATCAGCAGGACGCCCTTGTAGTAGATCGTGACGAAATACTCATCAGGGAAATAATAATCGGCCGGCTCCGTGATCGGCAAAAGCCCGATATACTGGCGAGCGGCAAACCGATTAACTCCGGTAAACGTGATCTCGTAGCCGGCGAGCGACGTCATTTCGACCGGATCCCCCACAATATCGGCTAATACTTTCCAGCTGAAATACTCGGTAATCGATTCATCGAGCCACGGCGTCGCCGCCTGACTCGAATTGATGATCCCGTAAAACCATTGGTGAATCGTTTCGTGAGCCACCATGAGATCGTAGAACGAGAACCAGACCACGCGCGTCGGACGGTTCAGGAACGTTCCCAGCGGCACTTCCAGCCCGCCGCCGACAAAACCGCCAATCACGACATTGTACTCGTTGTAGGGATACGCAACCACATACTGCGACATCAGTTTCAATGTCGTGTCGGCCACCTTCATCACCGAATCCGCCATGAACGCGTCCGCTTCACGATAATACACTCGCAGACTGATCGACCCGGATTGCAGCGTGTCTGCGAGGTAGTCCTTTCCGACAATCATTGCGAATTCGTGAACGTCCGCCTGTTCGAAACGAGCGGAAATAGTCCCGTCAGTCGTGTCGGCAGACACCATACCGGGCGCTATGATCTGCAATGAGTCGGGAAACTCGAAATTCACGACAAAATCGTAGAAATCGGCAACAGGTTCGACTTCATTGGTGTAATGCACCTTCTGCCACCGCCCGTTGGCCAGCGGCGCCGGCATCGGGAACCACGTCTCGAGAGCATACTGACGGTCAAAATAGCCAAACCGCCCGGCAAGTTCCGGCACCACCGTCTTGAAATAGATGGCAACGTCGATCGGGGAATTCAACGGCTGCGGCAAACCGACATGAAGATCGGTGCTGTCGGACACCACCCGATCTGTTAGATCGTTCGTCCCGACAAAAAACGAATCAACCGAAATTCCACACTCCCGCGCCCCGCAGAACAGGTTCGGATACAACCGAAAACGGAGATCGTCGACCGGTTGCTCGATCGACGTAAACGTTACCTGCATCTTCCCCGTTATTGTCCGGGTCGAATCATTGAGAGAGGCATGGAGATGTATCGTATCAAACCCGAACGCCGTGCCTCCCAGCAGAAAGATTGCCGCCAGGCTATGCCATACTGTTCGCAAGCGTTCCGACTCCCTCAACACGCACTTCGATCTTGTCCCCTGACTTCATGGGCGCAATGCCTGCCGGTGTTCCGGTCGAAATCAGGTCACCCGGATACAGGGTCATGATCGAGGATATATAGCTGATCAGGTACTTGATATCGAAAATCATCAGCGAAGTCCGGCCCGACTGCATGACTTTGCCGTTGAGCACCCCTTCCACCAGAACGTCCTGGTAGTTCAGCTCCGTTAGAATCCACGGCCCGACCGGACAGAACGTATCGAATCCCTTCGCCCGTGACCACTGGCCGTCTCTCTTCTGGAGGTCACGAGCCGTCACATCATTGACACACGTAAATCCGAAAATGTATTTATCCGCATCCTCGCGACTTACATTCTTCGCCGTCTTGCCGATCACTACACCCAATTCCGCCTCGTAGTCCACCCGTTCCGACACGGAAGGATGAACGATTTTGTCATCGGGGCCGATAATTGCCGAGGGCGGCTTAAGAAAAATCAGGGGGTATTCCGGGGCCTCGTCGGCCGACTGCGATGCCTTCACATGGGCATGGTAATTCAGCCCGATACAGACGATTTTAGTCGGCTCCACCGGGGCTAACAATTCGACATCGGCAAGGTCATAATCCCTGTCCTCGGCCTCGATTCCAATCCAGGGAGCCTTGTCGAGCGGCGTGACGCGCTGGTCATCCAGCATTCCGTAACGGATTTCGCCGCCTTTCTTGTCGCGATATCTGATAAATGTCTCTTTCATAGTCGGGTCTATCCTTTAGTCAAGTATATATGTTTTGTTACCGGGGCGAAATGTCCGCGCCCCGCCGTCGTATGCCGTACAACGAATTAACAGGACACACTCCGAAGCGTCAATAGAATATCACACCTCTTTGAGTTTCCAGCGCCCGAGTTTGAACCAGAATGCCATTATTGCGGCTTTGGCAAAGGTCGTGAAAGTCAGCGTCCACCACACGCCGTTAATCCCCCAGCCGGCGTTGAAAGCCAGGTAATAAGCCAGCGGGACGCGCAAAATCGCCGCCGGAACGAGCACCACCATCGGTGGAATGGTATTCCCCGCCCCGCCAAATGCCGCCTCGAGCACAATTTCCACGGCCATGGCTGCCTGTGAAAGACCGAGAATAAACAGATAATCGGAGGCAATCTTGCGAACCTCGGCATTCTCGGTAAATATCCCCGCAATTTGTCCGGGAATGGTCAGAAACAGCACCGTCATAATGCCCGTCATTCCGATAGCCAGACCAACCGCCCACCACGCGCACCGCTCGGCGCGGTCCGGCTTTTTCGCCCCGAGATTTTGCCCCACCATCGTCGAGGCCGCCAGTGAAAAACCGTAGCAGGTCAGATACGAAAACGATTCCATCCGGTTGCCGATCCCCATCGCCGCCCCGGCCGTGTCACCAAACTGGTGCACTATCTTGATGAGAAACCAGTAAACGACGACGAAGGTCAATTGCTGCGTCGATACCGGAACACCAATCCGCGAGATCTTAAGCATGGCCTTCCAGTCGGGCAGACTGCTGAACAAATCCGGCACGCGGTAACCAAGCCGTCCCCGCACCAGCAATACCAGGATTGAAACCATCCCCACAAATATTGCAATCGCCGTTGCCAGACTGGCCCCCGGCACGCCCAGTTCCGGAAACGGACCAATGCCGAATATGAGCAGCGGGTCCAGCGCCATGTTGATCGTTACCGTCACCGCCGCGATGATAAACGGCGTGCGAGTGTCCCCTGAAGCTCTGAACGATGCGTAGGTCGTTTCCGCGATGGCAAAGAAGATCGTTGAGACGAAGAAGATCCGAAGGTACGGAATGGCCATTACCATCGTACTCGGCTCGGCATCCATGAAATCGAGGACATCGGGCGCCAGGATGTAACCGGCAACGCTGACCACCAGCGACAGCAGCGCCGCCAGTCGATATGCCTGACGGATATAAAAGGCCGCCCGCTCCGGTTCATTGGCGCCCACCGACCGCGACACCAGCGCCGTAACGCCAACGGAGATCATAGTCATGAATGAAAATATGGTCCACTGAAGAACCATCGAACTGGTGATTGCGTCCTGCGCCGATGCCCCTAACCGGCCAACCCAGTAGAAGTCCGTCACCGACAGGGCGAATTCCATCAGCATACCCAGCACGGGCGGAATCGCCAGCGCGAAGACCGTCCGTATTATCGGTCCGCTGATAATCCGTTCCCGTTTTCCCATAGACTGAAGGTCGTTGTTGCTCTCGGTAGACATGTCAGTTGTCAATCATCCGAATTTATCACGTAGTTTGAGCCAAGTTATGCGGCCGTCTGTCCGCGGACAAGCGATTTCAATCCTGCCCGGAGTACGCGCTTGCTCTCTTCGGAAAATTAGTTACATTATGTATGCACAGATGTTTATTAAGCGGGACGGAGGAGGATGTTTAGAAGACTCTTCTTGATGAGCACGGCGGTAGTGCTTTGCACGCTGTCGGCAGCCCGGGCACAACCAGACCCGGAGCAATCACAGCATAACGAAGCCTGGGGATACCGAGGGAAACTCCTGATTGTGCCTTCGCTGATAGGGGGGATTGTCGTTGGCAAGACTGCGGACAACTTCACGAGTATCAAGGACAAGGCCCTGTATGGAGCCGGAATAGCACTCGAGCACTATGTCCATCCAAAAGTCGCGGTGGCTTTGAACTTCGACGTCGTGTGGAAGAACATGAGTCAGTTTGATGAAAATGCTATCCGGACATTTGACTACGCGGCTTACTTGCTGTTCCGGGCCGCTCCGTATAGTCGGCAGTCTGCCTTCTTTCGCCTCGAAGGCGGGATCAGCACCACATCGGTTTCATACGGTCCCGATTTGAAACAGAATCTCGGCACCCACGGCTACTTGCGTCTGGGATTTGGTCTCTATTCCCAGTATAAGAGTGCGGCCGGCATAAGCAATTCGCGGGTGGAGATATATTACAGGATCACAAAAAGTGAAGGCAGCCGCGATTATTATATACCGCATTGGCGGTCATTCAATGCCGCTGCTGTGGGCATTGAACTGGCCGTCGGAGTCCCTTTGTAGGAGGTGCCGGCCGTCAATTTGCGAAAGTCTCGCTGCCCCCGGGGCTCAATCACAAATGGCCGGGGATGAAAAGTTTGCATGTCGGAGTTCAGTTGGCTAATTTTAGCACTGAGGGAATTTGTTGCTGACACACTGACATAAGTGATTTCCCTTTTTGGCATTCCGGAGGAGGAATTATCAGAAAACTCTTCTTGTTGGTCGCGGCGCTTGCGATAGGCGCGCCGGCGGTCCTTTTCGCCGGGAACCCTGATCCCGCTCCCCAGCGCGACACTGCGCGTGGACTTGGTGGCCGATTCGTTATCGTTCCGTCCATTACGGGCGGGCTTCTCATCGGCGACGCGGGCGACTATCTCGATCATGTCAAAGACAAGGCCCTCTATGGTTTCGGTCTCGCCGTGGAATACTACGTGCAGCCTCGTTACGGCCTCGGGGGCAAATTCAGCGCCGTGTGGAAAGATATGAGCCAGTTCGAAATTGACGCGGTGCGGACGTTCCATTATGCCGGATACGGCCTGTTCCGCCTGTTTCCGCACAACCGGCAGTCTCCCTATGCACGTGTAGAGTTAGGGCGAGTAACTGCCTGGGGCCCCGCGCTTGATAGACAGCTTGACGGTCCGTACATTATCTCCCTGTCGTCCGTTGGTAGTTCCGGTCAAACGGGCAGTAGTAATCTTGGTTCGTCTACGTATTTTCGGTTCGGAATCGGGCTCTTTGTTACCGGGGCAAAGACCAATACCCGCGTTGAAGTCTATTACGAGAACGTGCGATCAAAGGGCCATGAGGGTCCCTTCTCGTATTTTTGGCTGCCGGAGGTCCCCTTTAATCTGGAGGCCTTCGCCATTGAAATCGGTATCGGCATACCGCTCTGAACGAGCGTAAGAGCCAGGCTTGCGAAGCGATTCGACCGATACTGTGGCTCACTTGACCAGGTACGCCGGGTCAAACCCCTCAGTCGTGCCCCGGTTAAGCAATTCCCGCCAGCCGTAACGGCTGCCGAAACGGAAATAGTTCTGCACCAGGAAGGCCCGCGTCTCGCGGTTCCCGACCACCGTTCCGTTGGTGCGGTACAGGTAATGCATCGTCTGACGGGCGATGATTCTCCCTATCAAATCGTCATTGAGCGACAACGGATCGGTCACGAATGTCAGGTCCGCCGCCCACGGCATGATATCGTCGTGGCGCGGAAGATACGCGTATTTTTCCACCATATCCCAGTACACCTGGTTGAGATCACGTCCGGGATTCTGGTAACTCTCGTACTCGAACATGATATCAGTAAGCAAAAGACGCAGCTCGATAATGCGCCGGTCTCTTTCCGCATCGACGACACCGTTGAGCACTGTCTGAGGTGTGGCTGTATACCGGCGCAGCCAGGCCGTATCGGCGACAAAATCGGAGAAGATGTGTCCGATGCCTGACTTGAATGGCTGCATCTGAATCATCGTGAACAGCGGATCGGTCTCGACCGTGTGTGCCGAACTGACCGCGTATCCGATAGCATCCATGATCATTTGCGTGCTCTGGAACCCTGCGTTGAGATTACCGATTATCCGTTGGTCATCGGGACTGTCCACAATCAGGCTCATCGCGAACGGAGCTGCCGCGTTGTCCTCGGTGATGTACAGGTAAATCGGCAGGTTGTCGAGATCGATCCCGATGTCACGTAATCCTGCTTTTGCGTAATCCATCTCCGAATCAACCGGAATGTACTGGTCAAGCCGAGCCAGCGCCGGAGCGTACGCATGGTACAAGTCCCATATCTCCACATCGCCCGTCGGCTGCTGCGCGCGCAGCCGCTGAAGAATCGCGTTATACGGCTCTGCCGTCAGCGAATCCACTTTCCCTATCAGGGCCACATAATCATTCAGACCCGGATCGCGGCCGGCAAAAGCAAGGCTGAAATAGTTGTTGTAGCCTGCCTTCTGGGCGATCTGATTGCGCAGGCGGAATAACCGCTCGCACATGTCACTTACTTCGCTCCCCACAGCCGTGTACGCGCGGTATGCCATCTCACGCCGTGATTGATCGGGATCGGTGCGAACGATATTCATCAGAAATTGCTGTGATCGCACCTCACCTTCGAAATCCGCCGCAAAGGCCTGGTAGGCGTTATAGATCGAATCGCGCAAGTCGGTCACCGCCGATGACTGATCCACCCGTCCGGTCTGGATGAGGCTGTTGAGAATATACAGCCGCCGTTTCATCTCTTCATTGGTCACCTGCGACCCTGCCTGCGCCAGCTTGCTTGCGGTCTGCGGGTCGGAAACGAGATACCGCTCGAAATCGACAAAGAACTGAAGCGAGTCCGATTGTCCCGTTGTGAGGCTCTTCCACGTTTCCTGTGCGATACGGCGGTTGACCCAGACGATCTTGTGCGACAGCGAATCGATCGTGTTTTCAATCTGTTGACTGAAAACCTGCTGCTCTCTGCCGGCGCCGCACAGTACCAGCGCCGGCAAAAGCCAGAACAAAGTGATATTTCTGCGAATCATGTTACCCATGTTGTTTAGTGTCGGCAAAATACGATAAAGCCATAGCATATCCGTAGAAGCCGAAACCGGCAAGAAATCCTTTACACACCGGCGCCAGTACGGATTTGTGACGAAATTCTTCACGCTTGAACACATTCGACACGTGCACTTCCACCGTTTCGACAGCGGTGGCCACGATAGCGTCCCGGATAGCGTAGCTGTAATGCGTCAGTGCCCCCGGGTTGATAATCATCCCGGCCGCTTTCGGCGCTTCACTCTGGATAAAGTCGATAATCTCACCTTCTCCGTTCGACTGGAAAAATATCAAATCCAGATCGAGTTCACCGGCCAGGCGGCTGAGGCTGTCATTGATCTCGGAGAGAGTCTTTTTGCCGTAGACATCCGGTTCCCGTTTGCCGAGCAGGTTCAGGTTAGGACCGTTTACGATGAGTATGGTTGGCATAGTTCCTCTTTTTCCCTGAGTATACTGCTAACATCCTGGTGACAGCTTTTCTCAGAATGGCATTACTGATATCGGTTGCAATAAATGGTTTGCCCGGCCGTTCGAGCAAGACAAATCTTTGCGTCTTCTGCGACCGCTTCTTGTCGTGCGATATGCCGGCCAGAATGGCCTTCGCGTCGAGTTCCTGCCGCGGCAGCAGACGAAGAAAACCCTCAACCATCGTGCGATATTCGGCGAGATTCTGAGCAGTTCGAGGTTTCACCTGCGCTCCCAACTCGAGCGCGGCCAGGATTCCCAGCAGCACCGTTTCACCATGAAGGAGCTTGGTGTAGTCCAGCGAGCTTTCGATAGCATGGCCGACCGTGTGTCCGAAATTCAACAGCATGCGCCTGTCCTGTTCCCGCTCGTCGTGGGAGACGATATCGGCCTTGTACGCGGCCGCCTGTTCGATCACCTTGACCAGAAGTTGTTCGTGATAGAGGTTCGAAGCCTCGAGGTATTCGCGCACCGTTTCAATCATCGTCGGGCCGATAAGCCCGCAGTACTTGACAACCTCGCCAAGTCCCGACACCATCTGCCTCGGCGGCAGGGTGTTCAACAGGGTTACATCCGACAGTACGAACGACGGCTGCCAGAATGCGCCGATCAGGTTTTTGCCGCGTTTGTGGTTGATAGCCGTCTTGCCGCCGATTGCCGCATCCACCATCCCGAGCAGTGTCGTCGGCACCGCCCCCCAGTTGACGCCCCGGAGGACGGTCGCTGCGGCGTACCCGGCAAGATCCGTAGTCACACCGCCGCCGCATGCCAGGATGAAATCATCGCGCGAGATATTCTGAGCCAGCATGAAATCATAAAGCTGACCGAGGTGCGTCAATGACTTCGTACTTTCACCCTGTGGCAGCACCATTTCATGTACGCGGCTTTTCGGCAGACCAAGGTGCTTTGCAATTACGCGGCCGTGAAGGGCATATAGCTGGGCATCGTAGAAAACGAACAACCTGCCTGTTCGAACATGACGCCTGAGCAGCGAACTCAGACGCTTCTGGATTCTTCTTCCGATTACGATAGGATATGCGCTGTCAGCGCACTTGACTTCTATGTCGGGCATGATACTCCTCGATTTTTGTATACAGGTCACTTGCTGCTGTCTCGATATCCTTCCCTGTGGTGGCATACCGGAGAATTGCCAGCGAGTAATTCTGAATCCGCTCGCGCAGCAATTCCCTTATTCGAGCCAGCTGTGCCTGTCTCATGGTCTGATTGGCTCTTGGCTTCACACGCAATAACGGTCGGTCGGTCTTCCGCGACACCCGCCGATAGATTTCACGCACGGAACAACTCAAATATACCGACACCCCGGTCGAGTTGACAAGATTGCGATTTGCCTTGCTCTTGAATGCCCCCCCGCCCAGGGAAACCACCTTACCGGCCGGTTTCGCGGCAACCACATTCCGGATAACCTCTGATTCAATGCGTCGAAAAAACCCTTCACCGTCCTGCTCGAATATTTCCCCTACGCTCCGTTTCTGCTGCTTCTCGATAATGTCGTCGGTGTCATAGAACCGGACCGTGAACCGCCGGGCCAGTTCCCTGCCGATTGACGTTTTGCCGGAACCCGAAAAGCCGATAAGAAATATGGCGCTTTCAAGACTCATACTGGAAAAATAGCTCACGTCAGTCCGACCGCTAAAATACGGCGGTGTAGATCGGCTCGAAACCAACGGTCCGTCCGGTCCACAGTTCAAATGAATGGATTGCCTGCGCAACGAGCATCCGCGAACCGTCAATGGCAATAACGCCCGCATCGCGCGCCTGTTTCACAAGCAGGTTGTCGGCATTGTAGTTGATGTCATAGTAGATTTGCGTCGATGCCCAGTCGAAATTCTCCGGCAGAGGGCTCTCCCCCGGATGATTCCAGCCGCCGAGCGGCGTGCTGTTCACAGTGATATCGTACGATGATGTCGGTTCGAAAGTTGAGATATTGGCCGTTTCGATCACCACACTGTCTGCAGGCAACGATGATTCAAGCAGCGACTTGAACGCGCTCAGGTTATTCATGTCACGCCCCACAACAGTCACGGTCCCGATATGAAAATCATGAACCAGGCAGTACACCGCTGCGGATGCCGCCCCGCCGTTACCGAACACGAGGGCTCGTCCGCCGCGCAGTCTGTCCCCGTGACCGTGCAACGCGAACCCGAATCCCGACCAGTCGGTGTTGTGCCCTATGAGTCGCCCGGAATCAAACGAGATCGAATTGACCGCATTGAGTCTTGCCGCCACCGGGTCTGTCTCGTCAAGATACGGGATGACAGCCGCCTTGTATGGCAACGTAACGGATAAGCCGCGCATGCCAAGCTCGCGGAACGCACGCATCCGTTCACCCAGTTCCTCCGGCTCAAACGAGAAGATCTCGAACCGGCCGTCGATTCCCGTCACCTCGAAAATAGCCTTGAAGATATCCGGCGACTTTGAATAGGAAATCCGTTGACCGATCACTCCGAATCTCATCACACACTCACTCGGCTATCCGGCCCAGAAGGTCATAGAATCCGGGACACGATATCGCCACCACCGAATCATCATCGATGGTCGACGGGCCGACGAGAAACAGCGATGCCACCGAAAATGCCATGGCAATACGATGATCTCCAAAACTCGAGAAATCCGAGCCGGTCAGCTCCTTCCCGCCTTCGATCGCAAGACCATCCTCCAGCAAACCGCACTTCACTCCCATCCGGGAAAGATTCTCCCCGACTGCCGCCAGACGATCCGATTCTTTCACGCGGAGCTCCGCGGCGTTCCGTACGACCGTCGTACCATCGGCAAACGCCGCCATAACGGCAATTATCGGAACTTCGTCAATCACGCCAACCGTCGTCTCGCCGGATATCTTGCGCGGCTTGATTCCCTCACCGGTTACCGTCACCGTTCCCCGCGCTTCGCCTGAGACAACGGTCTTGTCAGAGATTTCCACTTTGGCCCCGGTCATTTTCAGATAATCAAGAAATCCGGTCCGGGTTGGATTCAAACCGACATTCTCAACCGTGACGGTCTGACCCGACAGCGCCGCAACCGCAAAGAAAAACGCTGCGGTCGAGATATCACCCGGTATATCAATCCGGCCGCCGTGAATGCGCGCGCCGGGACCGAGTGTGATCTCCCGCTTAAAACTCTCCGGCATAATCATCTTCTTTTTCCGAGGATCAACCGGGTCCGGTTCCATAACCGGCTTGACATCGCGTACCGTGAGTCCCTCGCCAATTGCCTGAACCATCAGTTCCGTGTGGTCCCGGGTAATCGCTTCCTCCCGCACCACCGTCGAGCACCGTGAAGCCAGTCCGGCCAGCAGCACCGACGATTTCACCTGCGCCGACGGTATCGGCAGCGTGTACTCGAAGGGAAGCAATTTCCGGCCATGAATCGTGAGCGGAAGATGGCCGTCGGTGTCATACACCTCGGCGCCCATCGATGACAACGGATCGACAATACGCTTCATCGGTCGGTTCGAAAGCGACCCATCGCCCGAAAGCACCGCACTCAACGGTGAGCCCGCCACTATTCCCGCCAGCAATCGGGCCGTCGTGCCCGAATTACCGCAATCAATAATTGTATCCGGTTCAATACGGGGCTCGGATGGCGGCGTCAGGGTCAACAAATTGTCTGCCTGTTCGACCTTTACTCCGAGTTGTTGGGCCGCAGCGAGCGATCTGCCGCAATCGACACTGTTCGGATAATTGGTGACCTGCAGGGGTTCTTCGGCCAGGATCGACAGCAACGCCGCCCGATGAGCGATCGACTTGTCTCCCGGAACCGTTATCATGCCCCCGATTCTTCGAGCCGGTTTCAGTTCCCGCTTCATGCGATCGTCCTGCCCAGCACACCGGCGATATTCCGCACGTCGTTCATCAATTCACTGAGAATGTCAGGAGTAATCGCCTGAGGACCATCTGAAAGCGCCTGTTGCGGCTCATGGTGAACCTCAATCAACAAACCATCGGCGCCCGCGGCGAGGCTTGCGCGAGAAAGCGGCGGTACCTTGTATTTCTGACCGGAGCCGTGGCTTGGGTCGCAGATTACCGGCAGATGGCTTAACCGTTTCACGTGTGGAATCGCCGACAGGTCAAGCACGTGGCCGTTGTGATTTGCCGATGTCCGAATACCTCGCTCACATAAAATGACCCGTGGATTCCCTTCGGCCAGCACATACTCGGCGGCCATCAGCCATTCATCGATAGTTGCCGACAGCCCTCTCTTGACCAGCACCGGCTTGTTGGTCCGCCCCGCCTTACGCAGCAACGAATAATTCTGCATGTTGCGGGCGCCTATCTGGACTATATCAGCATACTGTGCCACCAGACCGAGCGTTTCGGTGTCGATTGCCTCGGTGATGATCAGAAGCCCGAATTGCTCCCGCACCTCGCGAAGAATCTGCAAACCCTCCTCACCAAGGCCCTGAAATGTATAGGGCGACGTCCTCGGTTTGAACGCACCGCCGCGGTACACCTTGGCCCCCGCTTTTGCCACCGCCTCCGCAATTCGAAAAGCCTGATCCCGGCTTTCTACCGAACAGGGTCCCGCCATAACCGTGAATGTCCCGCCACCGATTGTGACGCCGTTGAGTTGAAAAACGCTGTCCTCGGGATGCTCATCGCGGCTGACAAGCCGATACGGGCGCGTGACATGGACGATCTCGTTCACGCCCGGCATCGTCTGGATATGATCGGAGTCTATCTGGAACTTATTGCCGGTCACCGCGATAACGGTCCGTTGCATGCCCACTATGGGATGCGAGGCCAGCCCCATTTTCTCTATTTCATCGCAGACCCGCCGCACCAGGTCGGGGCCTGCTTTTGTTTCCATGATTATCAGCATGTTTTCACCTTAGCGCCGTGTGAAACAAAGACATAGCCTGTCCACACGGACCGGAGTATGGAATCTCGGTTTTTTTCGAGTGAAAGTCAAGAGTCAAGACAGACTGCCCGGGCGAAGGCGGCATCGGTCGTATAAACCGCCTGATAATGCGAGGTCACATCTCCTCCGGGGCTTCCATCCCCAGAAGCTGCAGGCCGTCCTTGATAACTGTCTGTACCGCTTTGACCAGCGCAATTCTGGCCGCCGACCGTTTCTCATCATCGGATATGATCTTGTCGATACGCCCGTTCTCGTCCTTACGCTGATAAACCTTGTTGAATGTCCCCGCCAGCCGGAGCAGGTACGCCGATATGTAGTACGGATCATAGTTCCTCGCCGCATCGCCGATCGCATCCGCAAAATCAGCTAAGATTTCGATAACCCGACGTTCTTCTTCCTGGTCGAGCAGATCGAAATCGATATCAGCCACCACCTCCTGTCCGTAATTGCGAAGCAGTGAGCGCAGGCGGGCGTGGGTATACTGAAGATACGGTCCGGTTTCGCCGTCGAAATTCAGCACTTCTTCCCACACAAAATTGACATCTTTCTGTCGTCTGACCGACAGCTGGGAAAACAGTACTGCCCCGACACCGATGATATGCGCCGTTTTGTCAATCTCGGCCAGAGCCGGGTTCTTCTCGAGAATTTTCTCTCTTGCCAGGTCACGCGCCTGACCGATAACATCCTCGAGGAATATGATCTGTCCTCGCCGCGTCGACATGGTCCGGTTCTCGAATTTCACCCACCCGAAATCAATATGTTTCACGCGTCCGGTCATGCGCTCTTCGGGCGGTAGTTTCTCCGCCTCTTCCATCTTGTCTATCACCATCAGCGCCTGCTTAAAATAGTCCGACTGCGCCGTCCCCACCACGTACAACGACTCATAGAAATGGTATGTCTCCCAGCGATAGATCAACCCCGCCAAATCGCGCGTGAGATACAATGTGCCGCCATCGGCCTTCTTCAACAGGGCGGGCGGCAGATTCGGGTCATCGAGTTCAACAATCAGCGCCCCTTGCGATACCTTAGTCAGGCCGTCTTTCTTGAGCCGCTCGATCACCGCCTCCATCTTGTCGTTATAAAACGACTCCCCTATCACGCGATCGAAATGCACCCCCAGTAGCCCGTAAATCCGGTCGAACTCTGCATGAGAAATCGTCTTGAACTTCTCCCAGAGTGCAAGCGCCTCCGCGTCACCCGACTCCAGTTCTTTGAACGCCTGTCGGGCTTCCTCGTCAAGTTTCGGATCGGTTTCGGCCGCCTCATGAAAACGAACGTAAAGGTCCAGCAGCCTCTTGACCGAATCCCCCTCGAACACGCTCTCATCGCCCCACTTTCGATACGCGACAATCATCTTGCCGAACTGCGTGCCCCAGTCACCGGGATAGTTGATACCGATAGCATTGAAACCCAGTTTCTTGAATATCAACCTCAGCGAATTGCCGATGATAGTCGAGCGAAGATGTCCTATTCCGAACGGCTTGGCGATATTCGGCGATGAGTACTCGACCAGAAACGTACGGTCTTCACCGAAATCCGAGTCACCGTACGATTCCTGTTCGGCGTGAATCCGGGTCAGCGTCTCTCGCGCCAGAGCTGCGAAATTGACGGTCGCGTTGAGGAACCCCCCCGCCGCCACACATTCCACCAGGGGCGGCGCAAAATGCACGCTCAGCTGGTGGTTAATCTCCGGCGCGGTCTTCTCGGCTATGGATGGCGGCTTGTCCCCGAGAAGCTTGCTGTACCGGAAAATCGGCAATGCAAACCGCCCCATCCGGGGATCTTTCGGTTTCTCCAGTCGCTCGTACACGATCTCTTCGTTGAATACTTCCGTGTACCCGAGCGCCTCGAACTTGTCCGCGTATACCTTCTGGAACGCCATCGCAGCCGCAAATGCGAACTGCTCCCTGTAAGTATCCTTTGCCATTTTATCGCATCGTTTCCTCTTCGAGCAGTCAAAAGTAGGGTCAAAACCGGCGCAGAGCAACTACAAATCACCGCCGGCCAACCCGGCTGAGATTCGATACGTTAAAGCGATTTCTCGGTAACCAGGTAGTAGCCGCGTCCGGATTCCCTCCGTTCCTCGTAGCCACGGAAGAAATAGTAGAATATGAAAGCCGAAAAGATATACAGTCCCATCGTAATATTGATCGTCGTCGAATAACCATACACTTCGATCAACGTCCCGCCCACCGCCGTCGAGACCATCCACGACGACGTCCAGGAAAGCATCAGCAGCGCATTGACAAACCCCTGCTCCCGTTTATCGCTCAATTCCATGGCAAAATTCGTCACAATCGGCGTACCCAGATTCATCAATCCGCCCCTCATAACGAAGGCAAAGACCACCAACGGAAGCACATAGCTGTAGGAAAGAATAAACATGAACGGAATCGACATGAGCTGCGTCACGACCACTGTCCGGACCAGGCCGAACTTCTTGGTCAACGCCGGACCCGAAAGACTGCCGAAAAACATCGAGGCCGTCACCGCGAAAAACAACCACCCGATCGTATCCGGCGGAAGATCAAACCGATCCCGAAAATACAGGTTCAAAAACGGTATGATGAGACCTGCGCCCGTCCCGACAATGAAATTCACTATTGCTATCCTGAAATAAAACCCGCCCCGTCGCCTGAGTTGCTCGCGCGAAAGCGTCAGGCGGTTCTCTTCCCTGGACGGCTTCGATGACTTGATCATAGCCAGCGGAATAAACGCCAGCGAGCTCAGCACGATGCCTATATATAATGTATAGCGATATCCGTGGATAATGTCACCCACCGCGCCGCCAATAATCGTCACCATCTCGCCGGACCCGGCCGACGCGGCCATGCCGGCCAGGACATTGACTGCAAACGACGTCGAGAACAGAAGCGTCCGCTCGACCGGCGTCGAATTACGCATGAAAAACGGTCCGGCCGCAACCCGGAATACAGCCAGTGACATTCCGCTGAATATTGAAAACGATATGATAAGAAACAGTGTGCTGACAGTTGCCATGAAGAAGCTGAACACGGCCAGCAGCGCGCACCCCATCATGAGGACGGGTTTGAGACGAATGCGGTTGATAATGATCGCGGCGGGAATCGCCATCAGCGACATCCCGATCGCCCGCGATGAATTCACCCAGCCGATAGCCCCGGCAGCGTATCCGAGCTCTTTGAGGTAAAGATTGAACAGCAGCTGGAATATCTGGAAATTGACCCAGATCATGAACAGGCCGATCAGGTACAGCCTGACATTGCGCGAAAACAGCTTCAGCTCCCGCCGGTAATCGCCAAAACCGCTCTTGATTCTGGGGAAAAAGCCGGTGACCGGCTGTTCTTCGGTTATCTGCTGCTCAGGGTTGGTCATCTGCCCGCTTCAAGTCTGCTAATTCACTGTCTGAACGTTCTGTCGGTATACACAAACTCACATAAACGGAAAGGTTCCCTCGGCCACAAAAATGACCGGCCCGGTGACATCAATAATATCCGCCTCCCCGTCCCAGTTGATTGTCAGAGAGCCTGCCTCGAAAACCACCTCGCATGTCCGGTCGACTATCCCGAGCATCACCAGCGCCGCTACCGATGCCGCCGCTCCCGTGCCCGATGACCCCGTGGCGCCTGCCCCCCGCTCCCAGCTGACCACCCTGATTTTCTTTCGGCTCACCGGCTTCACAAACTCTACGTTCGTGTCATTCGGAAATGTCCGCGCGACCTCTATCTCCGCCCCGAGCTGTTGCCAGTCGAAGTTCAGGTCATCAACGACCAGAACCGTATGGGGATTGCCCACGGCCACACACGTAACCGGAAGTTCCACGCCGCCGATCTTGAGCGGCGAATTGATCAGGTATTTCGACCTCGTCCGAACCGGAATCAACTTCGTGCGAAACTCCGGCGTTCCAAGCTCGGCATTGGTGATGTAACCGCCCGGTATCTTCCGGGTCAGTCGCACGCGGTCTATCGAACCGGCCGTCTCGAACATGAAATTGCGCCTCCGACTACCGTGCGTTGCCAGGTGGACGCCGGCGATTCGAAGTCCGTTGCCCGACTTCTCCGCCCAGCCACCGTCGGCGTTGAAAATGTCGAACTTGCTGTCAGCTGCCCGACTGCCGGACAAATACACGATACCGTCCGCTCCGACTCCGTACCGGCGGTCACAGATCGCCCTTGCAAGACGACCCAGCCGGGCCCGACTCATCCTCGAGCGAGAAGCCTCGATTACGAGAAAATCGTTCCCCAGCGCCTGGTATTTCGACCACCTGATTCTCATAGTTCTCTGCACTCGCTCCCGTCGTTGTTCACAATGACAAACCCGCCCGAAGGCGGGTTCTGGTTATCGATCGATATCCTTAGCGTTCAAACCGCTCACATGTTCGCCTTGAATAACTTCGCCAGCCGCGAAATTCCTTCGATAATCCCCTCATGCGTGCAGTTCGAGAAATTCAGCCGGAGCGTATTCTCGCCATCGCCGTGAGGGAAGAACGGCTCGCCGTACACGTACGCCACTTTCTGTTCGACCGCCTTCGGCAGAAGCGCCTTGGCCGATACATGCTGAGGCAGTTCCAGCCACAGGAATAATCCGCCGTCCGGCTTTGTCCACGTAATCCCTTCCGGGAACGTATCCTCGAGCGTCTTGAGCATCGTGTTTCGCTTGGCCAGGTAGTCCGCTTTTACCTTCTCGAGGTGCGGCTCGAGGTACCCTTGCTTGATAAACTCCATGATCACGTACTGGTTGAAAGTGCTGGTATGAAGGTCGGCGCACTGTTTGACTTTTTCGAAGAAATTGATGATCGGCTTCGGACCGTTCATCCAGCCGATACGGAACCCGGGAGCAATCGTCTTGGAGAACGTTTTCAACGCAATAACTTCATCGCCGCCGTGGTTCTTCAACGTCGGTAAGTTCTCGCCCGCAAAGCGGATCTCGGAATACGGGTTGTCATCGATTACCGGAATATCGTATTTTGCCGCCAGTTCGACCAGCCGGATACGACGCCGGGCCGACATCGTAATGCCCGTCGGATTCTGGAAATTCGACACCGTATAGATCATCTTGGGGTTGTACTGCTTGATCTTGTCCTCGATCAAATCAACCAGCATCCCCTCTCCATCCATCGGCACCGTGCAATATCGCGCCTGGTAGTAGTTGAACGCCTGAAGAGCCCCGACATAGGTCGGACTTTCCGTCAGGATATAATCGCCGGGATCAATAAAGGCTCTGGCAAGCAATTCAATGCCCTGTTGCGAACCGGAAGTGATCAGGACATTCTCGACATCGGTCGGCGACCCGCCCTTGGTCGCCCGCTCGGCAATCAGTTCGCGAAACGGCGTTACGCCTTTCGACAGCGAATATTGGACGGCATCCGAACCGTAATTGTCAAGCACGTACGCACAGATTTCCTTCAACTGCTCGATTGGGAATAACTCCGGCGCCGGAAGACCTCCCGCAAATGACATCACGCCCGGCTGTGACGAAATCTTGAGGATCTCGCGGATAATTGATGATTGCAGGTACCTGACATGGGGAGCGATCGGCCAGCGAAGCGGCTCTACGTAGTCGTTGATCTGAAACATTGCGGTTATATCCTTATGCTTGTCTATTCACGCAATGGCACTCTGGACAGCCACGGAACCGCACTGACCGATGTGCCCTGACCTCTACACGGCCCGAATATATCATTTTCCGGACGAAAAGACAATAGCCGTGGAACGTATTCCCGCGCTTCGCGGTCTAGCACCTGGCGAATTGACCCGCAGGCAAATAGTACGTTGAGCGCGCATTGTACTTGACAGATAATATGGACGTTTTATATCCTTAATGTATGCCCTGTAGCGATGTCACAGAATTACTGAAGATCAGCCTCGACCCCGAGGACCGCATCACCTCGTATTCGCTGAACAAGCGCACCTGCGGCGGCACCATGGGACGCGATGAATTGATTCTCAAGATGATCCGCGGCCAAACCGCCACGGAAATCGTTCAGAAACCGGCTGATGAATTCTACTCGGGGATTACTTTCTCCAGCGACTTGAGAGAAATGGTCTATCTGAAACACTATTTCGCCGTACAGAGTGGATTGGCGGAATTTCTTGGCCGGGAATTGTCAGAGTCCCACAGCGAATGCACCGTCGAATCGGTCGTCTATGGTCCCGATGGCGTCGAATTGACGGTGCTGGTGCACATCGATATGCTCACCGATAAAATCAAAGCCTGCGGCGGCTGCTCGGGTTGCGGCAGCCCAAAGAAGCAACTGCCCTCTTTTCGAGTAGACTGACCCGGTTGCTCCCTATTTCCCTTTTCGATCGTTTTTACGGAAAAAAAGTGGCGCCCCGCAGAATTGAACTGCGGACACACGGATTTTCAGTCCGTTGCTCTACCAACTGAGCTAGGGCGCCATCTGATATGCCTGCTTGACAGGTTTCGCCAATTTATGAAGAATTCGCCGGTTGTCAATTGAAAATTACCGGCTTCCGAACACGCACTCTTTTGTGGAGGGTAACAGCAGAAGAACGACCGTGGCGCCTGAGAGAGTCAGCAGGATGACACTCGTCAACTGACTGATCGTAAAAAGCATGTATACAACCACCAGCCCATGCACTGTCAGCATCCCGTACCAACCCCAGGTCTTGAGGTCACGATACGCGTAGACAATTATGAGGACAATAATCCCGATCAACAGGGCAATCAGCGACCGCTCGACGTTCTCATAGGTGTGATCCATGAAATCAAGGATGAGCGTCACTCCCCCGTAGACGAGGTAAAACCCGGCGAAAACATAGCCGTACCATTTCGCAATATTGAATGTCGCGGGACAATTTGCCGATGACTTTGCCATTGTAGATACCTTTTCTGTTAAACCTCACCGAGAATGCCGGCGCCGATAAAACCGGCGTCATTTCCGAGCGTGGCCCGGGCGACTCGCAGGTTCCTGGTGGCGGAATCGAAAGCTCGCTTCTTTATCTCGGCGGCAACCTGTTCGACAAATTCACCGCCGCCGTCGGCTATGCCGCCGCCTATTACTACGATTTCAGGATTCAAAAGGTTCACCACGCCGGCCAGACCAATCCCGAGATACCGGGCCGTCTCGTCTATCACCGATTTGGCGATCTCGTCACCCTTCCTTCCCGCCGCGAACAGCTTCTTGATCGACAGGTTCTCGATATCTCCGCCAAGGACCTCCTCGAAAACCGGAGTCAGTCCGTCTCTTAGCAGCGCCTTTGCCCGGCCGATTATTGCATGCGAGGCACAATACCCTTCGAGACACCCGTTGTTGCCGTCGACACACGATGGCCCCTCAAAATTGATCGACATATGCCCGATCTCTCCGGCCGAGCCCGTCGCTCCGCGCCAGAGCCTGCCGTCCATGATAATCCCGCCGCCGACTCCGGTGCCGAGCGTAACACAAACGACTGACTTATAGCCGATAGCCGCGCCAAAACGGGCCTCCGCCAGCGCCATGACATTGGCATCGTTTTCCACATATACCGGCGTGTTCAGCCGGTCGCGAAGGATTTTGCCGATCTCCATCCCCTGCCAGCCCGCGATATTCGGGCACGGTCCGATGACTGTCCCGGTCTTTATATCCACTGCTCCCGGCGTCCCGATTCCGAGCCAGCGGACCTCGTATTCCTCTTCAGCGGCGTGGTACAAAAGCCCCTCGGATATATTCGTAATGAGGTGCATGAGCGGATCAGCCCCTTTTTCCACCAGGGTCGGGCGCTGCTCACGATAGAGCACTTTTCCCGATGTATCTACCAGGCCGAATTTGATATTCGTGCCCCCGATATCGATTCCGGCGTTCGCAATCTTACCTGACATAGTCTCCCGCAGCCTGTTGCATCAACAATCGTTGATTCGTTGTCGTCTCGTCACTTACCGGGCCGTGGAATAATACGGCCCATCCCTTTTTCTGTCAAGATTTAAGCCCTTCCGGAACCTGCCGAACGCGCTGACAGCCTATGTGCGCTGAGTGGTTTCTTGCTTGAGAATAAAGACCACTGCCGCCAGAAACACCAGCGTGATTATAACGCCGACAAGCGATGTTATCCCGACATCGGCAACCCGCTTGAGGACAAACACCGGCAGATACCTGAGCACCCCATTTATAATTATCGTAATTATCACCACTCGTATCGTGCGCGCCGGGCCCACCGAAAGCGCCCAGCCTATCAATGCCCCCGAGGCGATATGGAACACCAGCAGAAAACTCGGCTCCAGCAGACTCCAGTCAAACAGCGGCACATGTTCCGCCAGCCGCGTCTGGTATACGGTTTCGACCAATCCGAATCCGGCGCCGATAAAAGCCCCGATAACCCACAGTCTCAATGACAGCCCTCTCCTCCAGCGACCGGAAATCCAGATCGTCACCGTTTTGAGAACCTCCTGCGCGATGCCGAATATCAGCGACGGGAATATCCACCAGACGTAAACGGTACCGCCTGTCGCCTGAAGTTCTTTGATCACGAAAGTCTGTAGCGGCACCACTCCGTACGCCACCAAAAGATATACCACCGCCCCCGCCACCACGAACAGGTACGCCACCGGTTTGCCGACTCCCCGGGGAGCCACCAGCACCAGGATTAATCCCGCCACAGCAAGGAAAAAGACATATCGCGGCAAAAGATTCACAAATGTTCGGAACGTATACGCCGGCTGAACCTGTTCTTCATTCTTCGACTGGCTGATCAAATCCTGGTACACACGATACGACTGGGTCAGGAAGTCAATTCGGACAAGTCGTTTGTCCGGTGTGAAAAACACGAGGTAGGGCTGCGGCTGAGTGACATTGATAATGAATACCGAATCGAAACGTCCCTTCCACAGCTCCTGGTACATGAACGTATCGACGGTAGCGGCGAAATGGAACAAACTGCCGGTCTGCGGAGCGAAGAGCGTATCGGACAGCGTGTCTCCCTCACGGATATCATGGGTCGCCAGCCAGATCTCGAGTTGATCGACAAAGAACGGTTCCCAGGAGTACACCGGACCCGGCAAATCGATCGATTCATCGCGCCGTTCTCCACCGCGAGTATAATAACCCTCTGCCCGCCACTGACCGTCGTCCTCTTTCATCCGCAGGTGAAGTTGCTCTTTGCGGTTGTCGGTACCCAGCGTCAGGTCATCGCCCAGATACCGTCCGTCGGGCATGACATAATGAACCCCGTCCGCGGTAGTCATTCGCTGAATACCGGTATTCATCTTGGCATAATTGATGCCCATCATATTGGTGATCGCGATCGCTTCCCGTCCGTCAACCTCTGTCTGCTTCTCGATCTTCGACACCAGCCGGCCGAAGTCCTTGGCGCGGTATGTCACCGTCCATATCCGCACCTCGCCTATCGGCCTGAAGTCAGTGACTGATTTGGTCGCCTTCACGGATCTCGGCGATTGAGCAGTCGCCGCCGACAATGCTGTCAGCAACATCAATATGGTGAATAGTATTCTGCGCATAGCAATTGTGTGAAGATAGGGGAAATCGCTGCGAAGTCAACGGTTATGGCGTTTATCCGGGACCGTCATCACATAGCATCAGGCCTGTCAATGGACTTCATCCGTTCAGTAGGGCATTTCTGTCCTCAGAAATGCCACTTTCCCTTTAACACAGCTCCCTTTCCCTTTTGCGATGGCGTTGACTCGTCCGTTGCGTCAGGTGTTGTCCGTCGAAGGCGGGTGCCGCCTGACGCACCCAACTAGATGACTACTACGCCTTCGCCCGGCGCGCCATGATCACCAGATCGCGGGATTTCCGACTGAACCGACTCGTTAACAGAAGATTCCCAGACCGTTTTATCTCTTTGAACCCTGCCTTTTCAATTGCCTTGTGAACCTCATCGGGAGTGAAATTGTCGAAGTCCGTGCAAAACGGCTCGAAACCGATAGGCTCGGCATTTAAGTCCAGACGCACCAGGTGGAGCGTATACCGCCGTCCCTGCCGTCTAGCGTAGCGGGCATACACGATTCCGTCATTGTTCGTAACCTTGATCGGCACCGGCGTATTTTCAATAATAGCCGAATAATTTAGCATCTGAAGCACCAGTACCCCGCCCGGCTGAAGCACGGCGTGAAAGCCTTTCATCGAGGCGCGGAGGTTTGCCAGTGTATCTACGCCGGCTATGGCATTTGCCAGGCAGACAACGAGGTCAAATTTGCCGTGAAGAGATCGCGGTAGCTTCTCGAACTGCCCGTACCGGAATGTGAGTGGCAGATTCTGTCCGTCATATTTCTCTTTTGCCACCTTCAGCATCGAGCGGGACCGGTCCAAACCCACGGCAGCAATTCCTTGATGTGCAAACAATGAGGCTGTCAGCCCGGCGGCACAACCGGCATCGAGGACCCTGGTTGGACGGAACCGGTCAATCAGTGCCTGAACTTCCTTACGATGATATCCTGTACGCTGCGCCGCGTTGGTGATCAAGTCATATTCATGGGCGTATTTGTCGAATACAGACTTCTGCTTCACGCTATTTCCTTGTAATTTGATCCGGAATTATCGGACACTAATAGACGACAACATAAGACGATACAGCACTTATGTAGTGCGTTTCTTTAGGTAGTCGATCAGCTGGTCACGCGGAATGGTCTCCTGGAAACCCTCAGCTTTCAGCCATTCGTCGCGTTCCGATGTCGCGTATGCCTTCTCAGCCCCTGCCTCCATATTCTTGACCGTAATAGTACCGGTCTCGAACTCATTGGAACCGGCAATAACAGCGAACGGAATTCCCAACTTGTCACCATACTTGATCTGCTTCGTAAGGTTCTTGGTGTCGCCCACGAAAATTTCCGATGGAATCCCGGCGTCTCGGAGTTCGCGAAGAATCTTCAGATACTCCGGCAGCCGCTCGCGGTCCATGATCGTGACCAGCACTTTAGAGACAGATGTTTCAAGGTTGAGAGCCTTCAACTCGATCAACGCCGCGAGCAGACGATCAATCCCGATCGATGAACCCGTTGCCGGCACCGGCGTATTCAGGAACCGCTCGACAAGGTTGTCATAACGCCCTCCGGAAAACACCGAGCCAAAATCAGGCAGGTCGAGAAGGGTTGTCTCGAATACCGGACCGGTGTAGTAACCGAGCCCCCGAACAATTGTCAGGTCGACGGCGGTCCGGCTTTCATCTATCTGCATCGCCGCCAGATGAGACTGGATTTGCCTTAATTCCTCTATCCCTTCTCTCGCAATCGGAATATCCCCCACAAGTTGCGTTGCTTTTTGCAGCGGGTCCCCCTCACGTTCTGCGGCGATATCTAGAAATGTCTCGAGTCCTGCAATCCATTCATTTTGCAGGTTCAACCCCGGTATTTTATCCCCGGAACTGTCGGTGCGGCCCGGTCCAAGCTCCAGCAACACTGCCTCTTTGCCCTGCTTCTCGAGCTTGTCGATTACGCGCATGACATCCGGACCGGTCTCGTCCGGTATCCCGGCATATTTTACCACCCCGTTAAGCAGTTTTCGGTTGGAATACCGAACCTTGTATCGTTTGATCTCCAGGCGATTCAACGTCTCGACCATTGTCGCGATAATCTCCGCATCGGCCAGCAGATTCTTTGTCCCCACGATATCAATGTCAAATTGCATGAACTCCCGGAACCGCCCCGGACCCGGTTTATCCACACGCCAGACATTGCCGTACTGATACCGGCGAAATGGCAGCGGCAGATTCGGTTCACCGGCGACATACCGGGCCAGCGACAGCGTAAACTCGTAGCGCAGCGCCATCTCGATGTCATCCGGCCCCGTGAAGCCAAACAACTCCGCCAGCGAGTCCTGGCTGTAATGCGGCCCGAGAAGCGTTTCCGCAAACTCCAGAGAGGCCGTCTGAAGCGGCATGAATCCCATCAACTCCACGCCGTCACGGAGCTTCGCTATCATGCGTTCGCGGGCATACTGCTCCGCCGGGGGATAATCGCGAAATCCCTTGAGAACCTGCGGCTTGACTTTTTTCTGTTTCTTCTTTGCCATGTCTGTCGGTCCGTTAAAGGCACTAATCTATCAGATTTTTCTCAGAAAGAAAGTTTTTTGTGACCCCATCGAGCGAACCTATCGGGCGTTGCCAAGAACCGTATTCTGTTGTATCTTACCGCCCGTGCGCAAATCGTGAAAAGCGTACTATCGGGGATATAGCGCCCCACCAGCGTGAATTGTTAGCTCAATGGAGACTCTCGAATGAAGACAAACTGCCTGTGGATTACCGGGCTACTCGTGGCTGCGGCATTGTTTATGTCGTGCTCCGGTAAGGAAACCGAAGAACAAAAGGTACAAAAAGACGGTAAGGCCTTTGTGCAGAACCTCACCCAGGGAAATTATCAAGAGGCCCTCGCGGCTATGGATACGACAATGGCCAATGCGATGCCGGCGGAACGCCTCGATGGCGCCATGCAATCGCTCTACCGCCAATTCGGAGAACTCAAGGGCCTCCGCGACACCGTTCGCACCGGCAAGATAGATACGTTCAACGTAGCCTACGTGACCATGGAGTTCACTCAAATGGCCATCGACGCCAAGGTCGCGTTCAACCCGCAGGGTCAAGTGGTCGACGTGTCATTCGTTCCGGCTCCAGTCGCCGTCACATATGAGACGCCGGATTACGTCGACGATACAGCTTTCTCGGTGTACGACGTCCGCTTCGGCGACACCGCTTTCCAGATATCAGGCGAAGTGCTCGTGCCGAAGGGCGATGGACCTTTCCCCGGCGTCGTGCTTGTTCAGGGTATCGGTCCGGCGGACCGGGATGAGACTATCGGGGTAGAAAAGCCCTTTAGGGATATAGCCGAGGGTCTCGCCTCTATGGGCATTGCCGTCCTTCGCTATGACAAGCGCACCTTCACCCATGGCGATAAATTCAGGCAGCTGCCTAATTACACCGTCAAGGAAGAGGTTATCGACGACGCGGTTTCGGGTTTCAACACCCTGCGTGATCGCATCAAAGTCGACTCCAGTCAGGTTTTCATTCTTGGACATGGGCTCGGCGGTATGCTGATTCCCCGAATTGCAGAGCAAACACCCGATGCGGCCGGATATATCATTTTGGCCGGTCCGACTCGTCCGGTTGAAGATCTCATCTATGACCAGACGAAGTACATGTATTCACTCGATGACTCCGTGACGGTCGAAGAAATGCAGTCCCTGGCCGATCTCAAAGCTTCTGCTAATATCGTCAAGAGGCTCACCCCCGGCTCGGGGGCAAATCCCCGGGATCTTCCCATGGGACTGCGTCCGTCCTACTGGCTGGACCTAAAGAACTACAACCCGCCGGAGGCCGCTAAAGCTATCAAGAAGCCGATGCTTATTCTCCAGGGTGAGCGAGATTTCCAGGTCACGATGAAAGACTATGCGAAGTGGGAGGAAGTATTGGGTGACAAACAGAACGTGACCCTCGAATCCTATCCCGACCTCAATCACCTCTTCATCGCCGGCGAGGGCAAATCCAGGCCTGATGAATACTACCAGCCGGGACACGTCGCCGGCTACCTCGTTGATTATGTCGCCGGATGGATCAAGAAGAACTGAATCAACCGGCAATAAATACCAGACAGGAAACGGCGGAGAGGTTCCCTTTCCGCCGTTTTGTCATCTGCCGAATCTCTCCCCGGTCACGGGGTCCGTCCGGACTACTTGCTGTCCACGGCAAGGGCTTTCATGAAATCCTTGGCAGCATATTTCTCGCAGTCGAAAATCATCTCGCGGATGCTTTCCTGACGCTCAGGGCTCAGGAGACCGTCGGATAACGCGTTAAACTTCGACTGAATATCCTCAATCGTCATCGGTTCACGAGGATCGCCTTTCGGATACTCAAGGTACGCCGAAAATTCCTGCCCGTCCCTGGTGCGGACGACAACCTTCGACGGCTGCTTGGCCGGAAACATCCGCTCGAATTCCTCGGATGCTTTCCCCTTGATCTTATCGATCACTTCCCAGATGCGCGCATCCTTGAGCTTCTCCTCGGAGAACGACCTGGTCGTCACCTCATGATCGACTAACGCCGCAGCGATACAGTACGGCAGCGAGTGATCAGCCGTCTCCCGAGACTCAGGACGATACTTGTGCGGATCGAACAAAATATCGCAGGCGCGGGCTATGGTAGTAACCGTCACCTCCTCAATCTGGTCGTAGCTGATATTGTTTTCACGCACGACCTTCAGCGTCGCGCTCAGGTGCGTGTGGGTGAGCGCCTCCGTCGGAAAAGCCTTCATCGAACAATCGAGAATCTTGAACCTCTCCCCCAGTTTGCCCAGCAGTTTCTCTTCGTCCCAACCCGGACCGAATACATCCATCAGTCCCTCTTTCCCCTCGAACACCGCTTCCGTACCGCTATATCCCTTCTGTGCCATCAGGGCGGCAAAAACACCCGACTGCACCGCCATGGGATCAACCGTGTTCTTCATCATGGTTAGCTTGCCTGCTGTCGGGCATCCAATTGTGTGGTTGTGCGAGCCGTTGATTCCGATCGCATTGACTATCTGGTCGACCGTCAGCCCGAGCAGTTTACCGGCTACGATGGGTGAAACGAACTGTGTGAGCGTAGCATGATGCCATTTTCGCTCTCGCACTCCGGGCACCGCGAACTCGCACAGGCGCATCTCAAACTCGTAAGCCAGCACGATCGCCGCAATCACCTCTTTCATCGACACATCAGCCAGCTCGCCCGTCGACAGGGCAGCCGGAATAAGATCCGACGGATGCGACGGATCTTCTTTCCAGTAGATGTCATTGAAGTCCAGCGCCCGGATCATCAGCGAATTGACCAGTGTCGCATTTACCGCCGGAATGCTGTCACCGAATCCGATCAGCGTCGCTTCGGCCTTGCCGCCCATTCCCGAATAGATGTCGTGGAGAATATCAACGTCTTTCGTGCGATAGCCGCCATATGCGCACCCTATCGAGTCGTACAGGAAACGCTTGACCGCATCGATAACCTCACCCGGAAGGTCGTTGTACGTCAACTCCGTGGCGAACTCCGCCATTCGTCTGGAATAACTCTTGTCCATCCTGCTTTCACCCTGTGTATGTATGAAATGTTGCTTTGCTTCTCACTCGCCTCTGGATGACAGCTCTCAGTCGCCGATCTTGCGCTTGATCCAGTTCTCGAGACCGTCGACAACAACCAGCTCCTGTGCCGCCGCACCAACCGGCGCAATCGGGTAACTCTTGTCGCCGACCCGAACCTCGGATTCACCAAAATCGATAGTCGCTAGCATGCCCGTTTTCACGCTCAACTTGTCGCTTCCAAATCGGGCTTTGAGATCGTTCACGAGCTCCGGCGCCTCGATTGTCAGGAAACCGTTGTTCAGCGCATTGCGCTTGTAGGTTTCGCTGAAAGAACCGGCCAGCACCAGCTTAATCCCGCGATACTTCAGCGCCGTTGCCGCCTGTTCCCGGGAACTCCCCGTGCCGAAGTTGAATCCGCCGACCAGTATATCACCGGCCTTCACAATCCTGCCGAACTCCGGATCATAATTCTCCATGACCACTCCGGCCTGCTGCTCGGCCGTGAAATCGTCGATATAAGTATATTTACCCGGATAGATCCCGTCGGTGTTCATATTGTCTTTGTGACAGAAAATCAACTCGCCCGTGATTGTCTCCGGGAATCCGTCGATCACCACGTTCTTCTCCGCCTTACGCGCCGGTTTGGCCCCTGCGGTCGCTTTTCCCACGATTTCGGTGACATCGTCGAACCCGGCAACATCGATATAACCGGAAACTGCCGATGCTGCCACAACTTCCGGTGAAGCCAGATATGCCTGAGCATTGCGCGAGCCCATCCGCCCCTTGAAATTCCTATTAGTTGCCGAAATCCCCACTTCGCCCTCCTCGAGCAGCCCGGCCCCGAGACCGATACACGGCCCGCAACCCGGCGGCAAAGCTTTCGCGCCCGCCTCAAGCAGCGTCTGCCAATCCTTCCGTTTCTCGCTTTCGGCCTGGACTTCACTCGATGCTGCGGCAATATAGAAATCCACGTGATCGGAAATCTTCTTGCCCCGGACTACGTTGGCGGCAGCTTCGAGATCCTCCACCCGGCTGTTCACGCACGAGACAAGGTACGCTTTGTCGATTTTGATTTTCTTCTTCCGTATCTCCGTCACCGGCGTCATGACCTTGACCGTGTCCGGCCCTGACACATACGGTGCAATCGTGCCGAGTTCCAGCATCAATTCCTTTACGTAGAAAGCATCGGGATCGGCGATTAGCTTATTTTCATCGAGTTCCTTGACCCGGCTGGCGTTCACGCGCGGATGTTCGCCGTTTTCCGCATCGATATCCGACGGCACTCCTGCAAGCCCGCGCTTCTTGATATAATCCGCCCGGGCCGTCAGCCAGTCTATCGTAACCTCATCAATCGGGAAGACGCCCGCCAGGGCTCCCCATTCCGTGGTCATATTGGCGATTGTCAACCGGTCATTCATGCTGAGTTCGAAAACTCCCTCACCTGTAAACTCCACCGCGTGGTTGAGGACCTCATCCTTGTTGAAGAATCCGCAGAGCGCGATAATCACGTCCTTGCCCGTCACACCCGGACGCAGCCGCCCCCTTAATTCGCAACGTGCCACCGGCGGTACCTGCCACCAGGTCTGCCCCGTAGCCCAGATTGCGGCGGCATCCGTTCTGACCACCGGCGTTCCCAGACAACCCAGCCCGCCATACATATTGGAGTGCGAATCCGAAGCAACCACCATCGTGCCGGGCCAGGCATACCCTTCCTCACACATAATCTGGTGTCCGATTCCGCGTCCCGCCGGGTAGAAATCAATCCCCTGCTCCTTCGCAAAGGTTTCGATCTTCCGGTACTTCTCGAGGTTCTTCTCCCCGGTATCCTGAACGTTATGATCGAGTGTAAAAACAATCTGGCGCGGGTCCGCGACCTGTTTGGCACCGGTGGACCTGAACTTCGGAATTACCGCCCCGGTATTGTCATGGGTCATGACAAATGCCGGCCTGATAGAAAGATAGTCACCGCTCCGAACCACCTTCCCTAACGGCAAATCTACCGCGAACCGCTGGGCTATCTTCTCCACAAGCGTCTGCGACATATATGACCTCCAATGCTCTAACTATCTGACTAGTAGTATATTATAGACATCAGTGAAAGCGTTACTTTACAAGCTCGAAGTCAATGAAGTCACAGTGGTGGAAAATAATGCTCTCCGGACTCCGTGTTTCACCGGCTCCCTCCTTAGAGTGCGTGGCGATGATATGCATGACTTCCGATGCCAAGCCGTGTTTGAATGCCAGTCCCACGCCGCTGAACGGGTGACGGATATGTTTCCCGTAGTCGGATTTCACCGGGGCCCCGTCGACAATCTCAAATTCCAGCAATTTCCCCACATCAGCCAGAAGCGCCCCGGCGATGAGGAAATCACGATTGATCGGCGTCTTTTTTGAGCCGTGGACTTCATCGAGCACCTTGTCTGTCGCTATGCACATCCGGCAAACCGCCCTGACATGATCGATAAAGCTGATATGGACTCCCTCGGCAAGCAAGGTGAACGGTATGCTCAACAGAAGTTTCTCCGTCCAGCCGCGAAAGGCGATAGCCTCTTCCCAGCAGGCGATGACCTGGTTCATCAGGTTGGCATCCTTGATTTCTTTGATTTCCGGAAGCAGATTCAGAACCGTCTCTTTCATATGTTCCTCGTCTCGAATAGTCACGCGTTTTCGAATTGGTGCCCAAAATATCAATCCGGGCGAGCTAAATCAATCGGTTTTTCCCGGTTGATCCCCCCGGTCGCTCTCATGACTCAGCCTTAGCAATCTGGATAAAGTGTTTTGTAATAAGGGACTTTTTGGTTATACTGCCACCTGTTCGGCCGGTAGTGTCGCTCGTGCAATCCTCGAAAATGGGCCACCCGCGCCGACATGTGGTATAATGGATTCGCAGGGAGTGGTTTTAGGGCTGTTCCCAATGATCGATCAGGAGACGATATGTCGAAGAATTTCGCGATAACCGGCGTTGCAGGATACGTAGCGCCGCGTCATTTAAAGGCAATAAAAGACACCGGGAATAAACTCCTTGCTGCCGTCGACCCCCATGATTCCGTGGGAATTCTGGATTCGTTCTTCCCGGATGTACGGTTTTTCACTGAATTCGAACGATTTGACCGCCACGCCGAAAAACTGCGCCGGGCCGGCAATGAGAACCGGATTCACTATGTCAGTATCTGCTCGCCGAATTACCTCCACGACGCCCACGTACGGTTTGCCCTCCGTATAGGCGCCGATGCCATCTGCGAGAAGCCGCTCGTGCTGAATCCGTGGAATATCGATGCCCTCGAGGAACTGGAGAACGAAAGCAAGCACCGTGTCAACACTATTCTCCAACTGCGCGTCCACCCTTCGCTGATCGCCCTCAGGGAAAAAATCCAGAAAGAAAAGCGAAATACCAAGCACGATGTCGTTCTCACCTATATTACGTCAAGAGGTCTCTGGTATCTCGTCTCGTGGAAAGGTCAGAACGAACGCTCCGGGGGACTGGCTACCAACATCGGTATTCATTTCTTTGATTTGCTGATCTGGCTTTTCGGCCCGGTTCAGAAGAGCGAGGTGCACGTTAACACCAACCTGAAAATCGGTGGTTTCCTCGAGCTCCAGAACGCTAACGTGCGCTGGTTTTTGTCCATCGACGGCCGGGACCTCCCGCCCGAGGCCACGCAGGTGGGCCAGACGACTTTCCGGTCAATCACGATCAATGACGAAGAAGTGGAATTTTCCGGCGGCTTTACTGATTTACATACCGAAGTCTACCGCCGCACACTCGCCGGGAATGGATTCGGACTGGCCGAAGCCAGGCCATCTATCGAAATGGTGCATGACATTCGCGAGGCACAGCCCATCGGACGGAACGACAGGTCTCATCCTTTCGTCAGATAGCCCATTCGATACAGACATATAATTAAAAATGCCCCTCACTGAAGGGCATTCGTATATCCGCCAATCCAGGCATTGACTGCTTTACGGGAAAATGCCGAGTTGCATGTATGACACCGCTATCTTGTCTATAGCACTCACAAAGGCCGCCGTCCGCAGATCCTGCATCCCCTTGTGACTTTTCATTATTGCGCGAACTTCATCGTATGCATTGTACATGGTTTCTTCGAGCCCCGAGTTGACGAGGTCTATCTCATCCGCGCCGTGTGTCAACGAGTCTTTCATCTCCGCCGGTAATTTCTTGCCCGTAACCTTCTCGAAAGCCGCCAGCAGGTTCTGGTGCGAGGCTTCCTCGTACCGTTTGCTCATCCGCCCAAAGCGGACGTGGCTGAGGTTCTTGAGCCACTCGAAATATGAAACCGTGACGCCGCCAGCATTAAGAAACGCATCGGGGATAATCATCACGCCCTTCTGGAGAAGAATCTCCTCCGCCGGGGCGGTAATCGGTCCGTTTGCGGCCTCACCGATGATCTTGGCCTTAATGTTCGGCGCGTTCTTGCTCGTAATCTGGCCTTCGAGGGCCGCCGGGACAAGTATATCACACTTGTATTCGAGCGCATCCGTCGTCCCGGCAAAGTTCTTTGCACCGGGGAAGTTTTTGATCGAACCGGTTTCCACCCGGTGATCCTGCACTGCATCCACATCCAGACCCCTGGGGTCGTAAATCGCACCGTCGTATTCGGCCAGCGCGACTATCACCGCTCCGGCTTCCTGCAGGAACTTGGCCGCGTGATAACCGACATTACCCAGTCCCTGCACAACCACCGTCTTTCCCTCGATACCTCGCGTGAGCTTCAGCTTTTTCATGTCGTCAGCATATGACAGCGCCCGATGGATTCCGAAATAGACACCTCGTCCGGTAGCCTCGGTGCGGCCGTGAACGCCGCCCTGCGCGATCGGTTTGCCCGTCACACACGCGATAGAGTCAATCTGGTTCGGATTCAAGGCGTTGTACGTATCGGCTATCCACGCCATTTCACGCGCGCTGGTACCATAATCAGGCGCCGGAACGTCCACCCCGGGCCCGATAAAGTTCTTCTTGACCAGCTCCGCCGTATAGCGACGAGTGACTCGTTCCAATTGGTCCACCGTGTACTTGCGAGGCTCAATCCGTACGCCACCCTTGGCGCCGCCGAAAGGGACATCCACAATTGCGCATTTGTACGACATGAGCGCTGCCAGCGCCTTCACCTCGTCCTCGCTCACCATTTCACTGTACCGGATACCGCCTTTTACCGGCATCTTGTGATGGCTGTGTTCCACCCGGAATGCCTGGACTATCTCAAGCGTATTATCCGGGTGCTTTACCGGAAATTTGAACTGATAAATGGAGTTGCAATACTTGATCTGGTCGATCAACGCCTGCGGATATGATGTGAACTTCGCCGCCTTGTCCACGAAGGACATGACTGTTTCAAAGAACGTAAGCTTCTTGGGTGCCATCGAATCCTCTGCAGTAAAGTGGAATCCTGTGTCTTTCGAATGCCTTATGGTAGGCCTCACGGTCAGAATTGGCAAGCCTGTTTTTTGGTCTTGTCCCGAAAAATGGGCCGTCTCTGTCCGCAAAACCAGCCTGTCAAACAACGCCCCTTGGGCGCAATCACCGCATACCAACTTTTCCGTAGCCAGATCGAGTTATTTGTCGTATTTTGGGAACCGATGTTTAGTTTCACTTCAGAGAAGGACGTCCCCATGAGAATCTTCATCGTTTGTTCTTGCCTCCTTCTGTCTGTATCGGTAATGGCTGCCGACAACGACGGAAGCGTGACCCAGGATATTGTCAAACAGTTCGATTCGCGGTATGAGTCTGCGGGCAATCACACCGCCATCGAGAACGCTATTGTTAACAACAAGCTCAAAGACCTGGCGCTCAACCGAGAGCTGCTCGTCGATTTTGACAAAATCGTTAATTTCAAGTTGAAATCCGCGGGAATTACCAACCAGGAAAGCTCCGGACGATGCTGGATGTTCTCCGGCCTCAATGTCTTCACACCGGGCGTAATGGAGAAACTGAATTCGTCGGATTTCGAATTCTCTCAATCGTATCTCGCCTTCTGGGATAAACTGGAAAAGGCCAACCTCTATCTCGAGCAGGTTATCGCATTCCGGGACCTGCCCATCGACGATCGCAAGATGCAGCTGATCAACGAATCTCCGGTCGGCGATGGCGGTTGGTGGACATACATGGTCGGATTGATCAATAAGTATGGCGTCGTACCCAAAACCGCGATGCCGGAGACCAGGCAATCCTCGTCTACCGGCACCATCAACTCGCTGCTCGACCGGAAACTGCGCCAGAATGCCGCCGAACTGCGGGCAATGAGCGACTCGGGGAAACCCGTCGAGCAACTCCGACAGCGAAAAGTCGAGATGCTTTCCGATGTGTACGAAATGCTGGTGCTGGCCTATGGCAAACCGCCGACCGAGTTCACTTTCCGTTATGAAAGCAAGGACACGACACCGGTGGCGGCCAGGACATACTCGCCGAAAGAATTCCGCGACGAATTCCTGCCGGAAGACCTTCCGGAATATGTGGCCCTGTGCGATAACCCCAACAAAGCCTACGACCGGCCGTACAAGGGCGACTGGAGCCGGAACATGTATGAACTTGAAGATTTCACCATGCTTAATGTCCCCGCTGAGAAAATGAAAACGTATGCCATGAAAGCCCTGCTCGACAGCCAGGTGGTCTGGTTCGCCTGCGATGTCGGCAAGGACAACTGCGGTGATTCGGCCCTGTTCGCTACCGGAATCTATCAGTACGACCAGATATTTGGCACCGATTTCCACCTGACCAAGGCTCAACGTCTGGCATATCTCGACGGTTATGCCTCGCACGCCATGGTGCTGATGGGCGTTGACACGGCCGGCGGCAAACCGGCGAAGTGGCTCGTGGAAAACAGCTGGGGAACCAAGGCCGGCGACAAAGGCTTCTGGTACATGTACGATGATTGGTTTGACCCGTATGTCTATGTCCTCGTCGTACCGAAAAAGTATCTCGACGACAGGGACCGGAAAAACCTCGAGTTGAAACCGGAAATTACCCCTATGTGGGATCCGCTCATGCAGTCTCTGAAGAAACTGAAATAGGAGCTCGGGCGATACATATGGCGGACATCGTAGAACGACTTGCGGGAATTTATCCGGCTGATCGCCTTTCCACGCAAACGGATCAGCTGGCCGTGGCATCGCGCGACGAATCCACCCTCCCGCCGGTCGTACCAATAGCAGTCGTGTGGGCGATGAATGCCGACGAAATATCAAAAACTGTCAAACTCTGTATCGAAGCCAAAACGCCGATAACCACCCGCGGCGGCGGCAGCGCCCTCGAGGGATCTACCATACCGGTAGAAGGCGGGATCGTTATCGATGTCTCACGCATGACCGAAATTGTCAACTACTGGCCGGAGGATCTCCAGGTCGAAACGCAACCGGGAATCATTTATGACAACCTCAATGATCGACTGAAACGCGACGGCCTCTTCTTTCCCCCGTCTCCCGGCGGCTCCGGCGATCTCGCTACAATCGGGGGCATGGTTTCAACCAATGCCAGCGGCATCTATTCGGTTAAATACGGCGGCACCCGCGAGTACGTTCTCTCTTTGGAGATCATTACCGGCGCCGGCGAGATCATGCGAATCGGCAACCGTGCCATCAAGCGTTCCAGCGGCTACAATCTCGTCGACCTTGTCGCCGGCTCCGAAGGCACGCTGGCTATTATCAGTTCCATTGTCTTGAAAGTCGCCGGCATCCCCGAGGACCGCCTCCAGACTGCCTACAAGTTTCCAACAGAAGTCGCCGCCGCACAGGCAGTCTCGGAAATGCGACGTTACGGGCTCGATATCGCCGCTATCGAATTTCTCGACCGTCGTCTCATGGCCGCGCTCAATCAACTCAAAAACTACGGCCTCGAGGAGGTCCCGGCCCTGTTTCTCGAATTCCACGGACCGAAAGAAGTCCTCACCTCCAACAATGAACTCGCTGCGGAGATTTGCGAAGAACTCGGCGGCACGCCGCTCGAACTTTCCGATGGCCAGCGGCCGTGGGAAATGAGACACTGGGCAACCGATGCCATCAAGCACCGCAAGCCCGGTTACACCATTATCAGAAACGATGTCGCTTTCCCCATATCAAAACTGCCCGAAATGGTCGAGTTCTGCCACCGGCAGGGGGATGAAAAAGGGATCATGATTTTCACTTTCGGCCACGTCGGCATGGGGCTCTTACACGCGCTGATGTTGGCTGACAGGGACCATGAAGCTGAATGGGCGCGCGCGATGGAAATCAATAACCTGATAATCGACAAGACTATCGCCATGGGCGGCACCATTTCCGGAGAACACGGCATTGGACTCGGACATAAGGACATGTTCGAGCGGGAACACGGCCCGGCGGTCAACCTTATGCGACAGATCAAAAAACAATTTGACCCCCATAATATTCTCAATCCGGGCAAGATTTTCGACCTCTGAACCGACAACCGCCCGGGTCGCCAATGATGACGAGCCAGGATGAACACAAAGTCGAATGGCAGCGCTCCCTCGACACTCTTCCCGGAAAACTGTGGGACGCCATTGTCGTAGGCGCGGGACCGGCCGGCTCCACCACCGCGTGGCATCTCGCCCGCGATGGTCATGATGTCCTTCTCCTCGACCGTGCCCGTTTTCCCCGCGAAAAAGTCTGCGGCGACGGCCTGATCGCCGACTCCCTCGACTATCTGAAACGCGAAGGCCTCTTCGAGCAAATTCGCGACAGCGCCTGCAGTCTGAACTCTGCCCTGATCTATTCACCTTCGCGGCATTCCTTTGATGTCCCCGGCGCATACCTGGTGCTTGAACGCAAACGTCTTGACACACTCCTCGCTGAGACCGCCGTGGATTCCGGCGCGCAGTTTTGCCATGGCGATGTAAGAGATGTCACAGTCTCCAGTACTGACACTGTACTTTCAGTTGGGAACGACAACCGCCAACTCCGCACGAAGATCGTGGTCCTGGCCACCGGGGCACATATCGCATTAGCGCGAAAACTCGGAATCGTGACCAACACCGCCCCGTACGCCTTTGCCGTGCGGTGCTATGTAAAGTCACCATCGACTCTCGATAAGCTGATCCTCTCTTATGACAGCTCGCTCATCCCCGGATACGGCTGGATTATGCCGATGGGCGACGGTCGGTTCAATATCGGTTGCGGAACCACCTACGATAAAGCCAGCCGGCCCGAGATCAATCTCCGCGAGAGCTTCCAATCGTTTATCACTGAATTCCCGCCCGCCCGAGAACTTCTGGCCGATGGAGAAATCCTGACACCGTTGAGAGGCGCGCCGCTCCGTTGCGGCCTCATCGGCTCCCGACCATTGGTCGCTCCCTCGGTTATCGCTACCGGCGAGACCATCGGCGCCACCTATCCCTTCACCGGCGAGGGAATCGGCAAGGCATTCGAGACCGGCGCCCTAGCCGCACAGGTCATACACCAAGCCTTGGTAAACAGCGATATCACCAGACTCGAGGACTACCCGCGTCGTCTCGAAACGGAAATCAGACCAAAATACCGCGGGTATCTTGCGGCGGAACGCTGGCTGGGCAAACCCTGGCTCAATGATTATGTCACCAAGCGGATCAGCCGGAGCAAATATCTCCAGGGGCGTTTCAAACGGTTCGTGAAATCCTCAGGGGACCCGCGCACTGTCTACACGGCCTGGAGCCTGCTGCAGTCATACTGGAAATAGCGCTGTGGGCTCGGAAATGGACAAATCGGGTGAACTATTCTCACCGGAAGTTGTTTTTACTACATAAGATAGCCATCATTTTCAGGAGGTGATAGAGCCATGAAAATCAACGAAGGTCCTGCGGATCGAATTATCCGCGTGTTAATCGGACTGTTTGTTCTCTCATTAATCTGGTGGGGCCCGAAAACCCTTTGGGGCCTGGTCGGATTGGTCCCGTTGATAACCGGCATTACCGGCTTCTGCGGCGCTTATGCGCTGTTCGGCGCCAGCACCGCCGGCAAGAAGAAAGAAACGCCCCCGCCCACCCAACAGAGCCAGCAACAGCAGGAACAGAAGCCTCAGTAATACCGCGTCGCGAAAAGCGTTGGATGAGGAAGCCTGACAGTCGCGGCTGCTGCCGTCTTGTCAGGCTTTTTTCAATTCGGCAACAGTTCGCCTTGCCGATGACTTGCGGGATAGAATATAGACGGCGAGCACGAGTGCAAGGTTGAGTATCAGTGATGCTGCTGCGACCTGTCTGACACTCGTTGGTGGCGGCGCGCTCATCTGTCCCACGATGGTGAAGAGAATCACGAAGATCACAAGCGCACTTATCGTGACTTTGCGACCGGTACCAATGGCCGCACCTCGCAGGTACAGCCACAGGCCGGCAAGCGCAATAAGACCTTCCACCACCAGCGCCATCCCCATATGATTCCAAAGCGAAAATCCCACGGTGGGCGAATCGGCTCTCGCCAGCGGAAGATCCGGAGTGTGAACGAGAAGATCGAGAAGCCAGTGCGACAGAACGGCGGCCGCCAGTATGATAGCTGTCCGTCGACGGTCGACGCCGAAGTACCTCGCGATTGTCCACCCAAGAAGTCCCGCCGCCACCGCCCACAACCCGCACGCCAGCAGGCTGTGCGAATAGGGAAATTCGAAAGACAGCAGATGACTGCTCGCATAGTCAGCCGGAACTGTGACACTTTCCCAGCCTAAAAGAACGAACGACCACAACAGGATATCCAGCCATAGTGCGGCGAGAACAACGATGCCCGGATTCAGCCTCCGCTCAGCCGAACCAAGCGCCATCCCGGCGCCCACATGACCGATAAGCATTCAGCTTCCTCTAAGTTGTGTTGTCTGTGATATCCTCTGGAACCTGCCGTACTAAATGCCGGAGGCCGGACTCGAACCGGCACGGGTCATACGACCCAAGGGATTTTAAGTCCCTGGTGTCTACCATTCCACCACTCCGGCAACTGCTATCAGCGGCAATAAGTTATGCAGACTCAAGACGAGATGCAAGCGAATATCCCTTCCTTGTGCCTCCCGTATTTGTCGATCTAGTCCTTTGGGATTGATGGAGTTTTCTTCCGACAGTCACGGGCGAAAATTACCCGCAACTTTGGAAACACCCGATCGGTTCTTTAGAAATATATCTAACGCCAGGTAAATTGATAAGAAGGGAAAGGCAATGTCAAAACCAAAAGATGTCGTTTCGTACATTGCCGATGCGGCCCCGGAAGCCCGCCCCATTCTCAAAGAAGTCCGGAAAATAATAAAATCGACTGTCCCACAAGCAGAGGAAGGAATAAGCTGGGGCATGCCATTCTACAAGTATCATGGTGCTCTTGCCAGATTTACAGCATACAAGCACCACGTGAGCTTTGGTTTTGGCGATGCGCTTACAAGTAACGACAAGAGAATGCTCGCGGAACAAGGATACGAAACCGTAACAAAAATCATTAGAATCGAGTTCGATCAGAAGGCGCCGACCACAGCGATAACGCAACTTCTCAAGGCACAAGCTAAGAGGAATGAAGCTAAAAGGAGGTGAGACTACGTTACGTTGTGTCCCATTTCTGCTATTTGACGGCAATTGTGCCGAGGCGATGACATTCTATCACCAGTGCCTTGGCGGTCAGTTAACGCTTACGAGACTCCGAGATACTCCAATGAAGGCCGAGTTTCGGGAGGAACAGCACGATAGAATTATCAATGCGCAATTAAAAAGCGGAGCCATAGAATTTTCCGCTGCCGATTGGATGGCCTCCCCGGAGTTCGAGCCAAAACGGGGCAATACCTATGCCATATTTGTCATTGGCGGATCCCATGACGAGCTGAAGACAGTTTTCGACAAGCTCTCAGAAGGAGCTGATAAAGACAGATTACAGAAGTTGCATGATATGCCATTTGGAATCTACGGACAGTTTTATGACCAATACGGTGTTCAGTGGATTTTTAAGGGAGAGAAGAAACCATAACGATACGGCAGTGATCAATGAAGCCGGATAAGTCAGAACATGTAACTCACAATCGAGAGTCACGTCATTTGATAGAAAGCGAAAGAAATATGACGCCAATCAAGGAAGTAGTGTTCGAGAGAACATTTAAGGCTCCCCTCGAGGCAGTCTGGCAGGCGTGGACTGACCCGGGGATGATCAAAGCATGGTGGGGACCGGACAATGTCAGTATTCCGGAATGCGAAGTAGACCTGCGCTTGGGCGGAAGAATTTACATTGTCATGGAAGCCGGAGAGGCGATGGGCCCCTACAAAGGTACCAGATGGCCGATGGAAGGCAAGTTTACGGTCGTGGAGAACAAATCCAGGCTGTCATACGAGGCGAAAGCCTGGACCCAAGGCCGGGAAGAAACTACCGAAATCGATCAGGTGACCGAAGTTACTCTGACCGACGAAGGCGGCAAGACCAAAGTGGAAGTGAAAGTCACGATCAATAAAACGGGACCGGATGCCGGCATGGCAGTGCAAGGTATGCAGGCGGGCTTCAATCAACAGCTGAATAAGCTCGAGAAATTTCTAGGAGAACAATAAACTCCAAAATCTACCGGCGATCCTGTTTCAGCTGGATTGCTTTTTGGGCCCCTGATCTGTTCGGTTGACATATGCAATCAACTGCTCGAACTGCCGGGAGATTCTTCGGTTATCAAGGTCACCTGCTTTCGTGCCCTCCGTTATGACCCAAACTTCCACGTCACCGTCACATTCGGCAGTACGCAGGAAACCACCATTGAGAAAGTCAAATTCCCGCAGCGTATATTTGTCTTCGGATTTTCTGCCAACGTACAGGTAGCCATCGCGCACTCGAAAATAAGGATAATCCCCCGGATTACGGGCTATGGCATAAACCCGGTGACCCGTTCGTGCATTCAGAGCATAGAGCGAATCGCCGACTTGAAATATGACATTCCGGTCGACAGAGTCCTGTTCGGTGGTTCGGTCGGACCGCCGCGACGTGCTCCATTCTATCTCGCACGTCTTGAGAGAGACACGCACGAAGTCGTCGGATTCAACTTCATACCTGTATGTCCCTCTCCTCGACCAGATCGGGCCATGGGTTCCAAACTCCTCATCAACCGCTTTCGTGGCGACTTCCAGACTGAAAAGTCGCCCCCACATCTTCGATAGTGTACCGAGCCTATCTATGACCGTTGACTCCAATGGAACGTTCAACTCCGGTATATAGGTTATGCTCGGCACATTGACAAGGGCATTCCGTCCGCTAATGGTACCTAAGCCATAGATGCAGATGGAGTGATGAACGCCCGGGAGCTGCAGAGTGATCCGGTAAAGAGGAAGGTGCCACTGCTTGACATAATGAAAGTCGATGTCCCATTCGTCAGGCGTCGCAAAAGGATTGCTCAGGGCCAGAAAACCCGCTTTCTCCAGATCGCCAAGTACTGAGTCCACAAAGGCAGAATCCAGGAATCGCTCCAGCAGCACCGGATTGTCGCGGTCATCGTAATAGTCATACATTTCACACAGCCCGGTTCCGTCAAGCTTCAGGTGTGCGACGAGCGGCTTACCGAAAGCGTATGAAGCTTTTCTCTCCAAGAGAAGGTAACTTTCTTCGGGCTTCCGGAAAAACGCCTCCTTGATGTGCTCTGCGGCATCCAGGCGAGCGAGCGCCTGTCTGGGTTCCTGCTCTATCGGGAGGACTTCAGCTAGATGTGAGTAGGCAACCCGCGCTGAATCCAGGTTGTTTTCGGCTTCATAGACCGCCGCCAGGCCGGACAGGAGGTCGATGTTCCCCGGCACGTGCCGGAGACCGAGAGCAAACCAGTGCTTGGCCTCTCGTATCAAAGAATCGTCGTAGAACATCTCCGACACCGCGTAGTCACCCAACCACAGGTATGCGTGCACACATGCAGAATCCAGCGACAGCGCATATTTGAGCTTTTCCTCGATGCTGCCGGACAGTCGGTCTTCCATCTCCTGTCGTTCACGAAAAGATCCGTCGGTGGCATCATAATTGTCTATAATTGCCTTCTGCAGGGTGTCCACCTGAGCGGCGGCATCTTCACAGGAAGCAGGTTGGACGCGGACAAGCCGCTCGGCAGCCTTCAAGCATTCCGTAGAGGGTCCGTGAGTCATCCAACACCCGGAAAACAGACCGGCAACAAAGAAAGCAGCGAGAAAATGAACGATAACAATTCGATAATGCATATCTGAAACCTCCCGCTCGACAACTTACCCGCAAAACGGCATGGCTGCAGCGCCATACACGACTCACGGTACCGCTTAGATTAGAACGCACTCCCCCGGCACTGTACCGTCGGCCGGACGATCACTCTTCTCTTTGTAGTGACGTATACAATGGGCTCGATGATCACAGGTTGTCAACCTTTTTTGTCAGTCCTGAGCAATTCTAGTCATTTCTCAGCTTCCACCTGCACTTCCCGTCTGCAAGCGAGGCGGACAGGTATCTCCCGCATACACAACAGATCGCGTCAAACCGCCTGGTCCCTGGCGCCGCGTGTTGCCATTCACCATACAGTTTTTAGTTTACACCATATCCCCTGCATGTCGATCTTTTAGCATAGAGACATTTGTCCCAAAGCGCATGAGAGACGTTCGCAATATCAGTCCATCAAGAACTCGAACCCCGGTAGGGGTTCCTATGTCCAAGGAGGTTTTATGCTAAAGACTGTATTGGTGTGCGCCGTAGCCCTTCTACTGTGCGGTACGCTGTTTGCCGCTAACAGCCCGATTGACAAAGGAAGTCTCTTCCTGAGCGGCTCCGCTTATTTCCAGAGCCAGAGCGGTGACCTGTTTGAAGACATGGACGGAGACGGAATAACGTCCTTCGGAATTGGGAGTAGTAGTGTCGGCCTCACCGAAAACTTCGAGTTGTCGCCGACCGTCGGCTACTTTGTCTCCCCCGGCGTCTTCATTGGCGCTCAATTCGGCTATCTGGGATATTCTCGGGGAGACTATGACTTCCACATCGTCGGCATGGGTCCCACGATCGGGTACTATTTCAAGGTTAATCAGGCGGAAACTGAGGTCAAGGGGTCCGTCTACCCCTATATTCGCGGCTTCTTCAACTGGGCGAACGCCAGTAACGGTGCAAGCACCAGGATTCTGCAGTACGGTGCCAAAGGCGGTATGCTGTATATGTTGAGCAGCGCCGTCGCCGTTGATGGCAGCGTCATGTTCCGCGGAGATAGCTGGAAGCCCGAGGGCGCATCGGAATCCATCACCGGCACCACGATCTCAATCGGAGCCGGATTCTCCGCTTTCATTTACTAGATACAAGTATGCCCTGACGAAGAGGGTCCCGTCGGCCATACGACGGGGCCTTTTCATTAATCAGCCGCTTCCTCCAATCCCGAATAAACGATTCCGCACAGCGCACAATTTATCTCGACAAACGGCTGGAGTTTTCGTATTGTATGCTATAGCACAAGCAGTCCGGCGGAAAGGAGGATCTGTCACCATGATAGATCATTCGGACGACGACCGCACGCAGTCGTTTCAAACACTCTCCGCCGGCACCCAGGTTTATCAGTACAGAATTATCAACAAGATCGGTGCCGGAGGTATGGGCGAGGTATATCTGGCAGAGGATACCGACCTCGGCCGCAAGGTTGCCCTCAAATTCCTGCCCGTACACTTATGCGGGGATGAATCCTGCAAGCGCCGGTTCTCCCGCGAGGCCCGCGCCATCGCCGCCATCGAGCACAACAATGTGGTAACCATCCACGAAGTCGGCGAGCACCGCAGCCGTCCGTTCTTCTCGATGCAGTACCTCGAGGGACAAACTCTCAGGGATACGATCAAAGCCGGTCCCATGCCGCTCCGAGAGGCGGTCAACGTGATGGTCGCCGTGTGCGATGGCCTGATCAGTATCCATCGCGCGGGAGTAACGCATCGTGACATCAAGCCTTCAAATATCGCGCTCGACGCTGCCGGTCGACCCAAACTGCTCGATTTTGGTCTCGCACACGTAGAAGAAAAAGAACAGCTTACTACCGGTGGGCAGGCGCTCGGCACTTTGGGATATATCGCTCCCGAACTACTCCAGGGCGAACCGGCCGATGAGCGCAGCGATGTTTTTTCATTTGGCGTCACTCTCTACGAACTGACCACCGGCCGGCATCCGTTTCGCCGTGAGACCGCCGGCGCCACCATACAGGCGGTCCTTAATGAAGATCCAGAAAGCCTGGCCGAAACAAGCCCCGATCTTCCATATATGCTCCAGTGCATCCTCGACCAGGCGCTTCAGAAAGATCGCGAACAGAGATACAAATCCGCCGAGGTAATGCTCGAGGACTTGCGCCATCTTCAGCGCGCGCTGACCGCCGAGGAACCTCTCCCCCGTGCGATTGCACGCCCTTCCGCTGGAAAACGCTGGGTCCGATGGGCGGGCGGACTGGCAGGGCTTGCTGTGATCTTGTTCTTCGCGTTCAGCAGCGACGTGAGACGGGCGGTGATTGACAGGATCATACCGGGTGAAATACCCCAGCGGCCGCTTCTGGCTATCTTGCCGTTCACAGATCTGAGTCAGGAGCCGATGAGTGATGCCCTGCGCGAGGGCCTGACAGAAACAGTGGCCAGCAAACTCACCCAGCTCGAACGATATCATGCATCGCTCTGGGTCGTGCCCTCACGTGAAATGCGCGAGGAAAACGTCACAAGCGCCGCCGAGTCCCGCAAGGTCTTTGGCGCCAATCTCGCCATAAGCTGCGCGACGCAAAAACTGGAGGGCATGATTCGCCTGACCGTGAGCCTTATCGACACCCACACCCAGCGGCAGCTTCGTTCCCAGGTCTTCGATTACCGTACCCAGGATCTGGCCGAATTCCAGGACTCAACTGTCGCGGTGGTTGCCCGCATGCTCGACATGCATCTGCATCCCGAAGAACAGCAGACTCTCGGAAGGGGCGGCACGAAAGACCGTGAGGCCTACAGGATGTATGTGGTCGGCGAGGGGTACATGCGCGGCGAAAGCCAGCTCGGCTATGCGGTCAATCAGACTGAGATCGACTCTGCTATCAGCTATTTCAAAAACGCGCTCAAGCGTGACGATGACTTCGTTCTCGCTCTGGCCGGACTCGGCGAAGCATACTGGCGCAAATACGTTTCAAGCTCTGATCCGCAGTGGGAAGAGCAGGCTATCTACTTTAGTCATCGCGCCATGGCGGTCGATGACAGCGTTCCCCGCGCCCACGTGACTCTTGGGCTCATCCATCAGGAGCAGGGCCGCTATTCGGACGCGGCCGACGAGTTCAACCACGCCCTATTACTTGATCCTTCCAACCGGTTCGCACTCGGGCGGCTCGCAACAGCTCTTGAGCGCATGAATCGTACCGATTCGGCAGAAGCCGTCTATCGCCGCGCTATCGCATTACGGCCCGATTACTGGTCCGGCTATGCCGACCTCGGGTTCTTCTATGCCCAGCGGGGAAAGATCGATAAAGCAAAGGAGCAGCTGCAACGAGCCGTCGAAACCCAACCCGAGGGTTTTCTCGCCTGGAACAATCTCGGCGGGCTGAGCACCCTGTGGGGTGACTGGGATACCGCCGCTCAAATGTGGGAGCGCTCGGTTACCATCAAACCCACCTGGGGGACACTCTCCAACCTGGGGTCGTACTATGTTATGCAAAACAAGCCGGAGCTCGCGGCGGAAAAATTCGAGATGGCGCTGGACATTAATCCATATGATTACCGTCTCTGGATTAACTCGGGGGTGGCCCTGAACGACATCCCCGGCCGGGAATCCCGGGCGCGACAGGCATTGAACCACGGCCTCGAGCTGGGTGAACGACAGCGCGAAATCAACCCGCGCGATCCCGGCATCCTTCGCTCTCTTGCCACCGCGAGAGCAGAGCTGGGAGACAGTGCCGCAGCATCGCAGGACATCGAACACGCCATTTTGCTTGCCCCGAACAACGCCGACATGGCTCTCGCGGCAGCGGTTATTTTCGAACAGATACACAATCGCGTTCGTGCCCGCGAGTGTGTCATCGACGCCTTGAATATGAATTACGCCCGCGAGGATGTGCGTAATTACTGGCCGGAATTAGAGGGAGTTGTCAGCGACCCTGCATTCGACAGTCTATACCGAAGCCGGCTCTGACTATGATCGATTCTCAGCACGTTTCGGAATCCGGATAAAAAGAGCACACGACAAGAACTCATTACTAAGGAGGAAGTGACATGCCGAACTTCGTGACAATTTACAGCGATGATCGCGAACCAAACTGGCGCCGTATTTACCCGGCCGTATGCGGCGGCCGTCAGGGTGACGCCATAACCTTCGTTAATTGCATGAACGATGGCATCGAACTGCATTTCAAGAATTGGCCGTTCGAAGAAACGAAGGAAGACCCCGCGACACTTGACCCTAAGTCAGACAGGAGCTTCACTCTCGCCAAAGGACTTGAATCCTACACGGCCTTTCCGTTTACGGCAAAGGTAGCCAGGACAAATGATGAAGCCGAAGGTTCACGGCCCATCCTCATCATCTATCCGTAACTCGGGAGTCGACCGCCTGCGTAAGGCAGGCGCTTGCGTCGTTTTATCTTGACAGATACATCCACTATCAGTTACGTTGAAGTAACAACACATCCGGCGCTGATCAAATGTGGATACTACGATCTAAACGGCAACTCGCCATTTCCTCAGCACCGTGTCCGTAGGAACCGGTCACAACGATCAATTCAGTAGGCCGATAATTCAATTCTTCGAGAGTCATTGAGCCGACGACAGAGAATACTACTAAATCGTTTGTATACTTCTGCTGAGGAGGCGTGTATGCTACGCATCGTTAAATTCACCATCCTGGGTACCGTCATCATTCTAACCGGCCTGTTCTTTGCCTGCGGCGATGACAACGGCACTAACCCCGACGACAATGATACCTTCGATGAAGTCTGGGACATGACTACTTTCAACAATCAGCTGATCACCGCCGGTGAAATCATGGGATTCTCCACGGCTGACCAGCCATTCCTCCGAAGCTGGAACGGCTCGACCTGGACCGACATCGCCCCCGGAGTGGACAGCACCGTGTATCGAATACTCAGCTATAACAACAACCTGTACGTCACCGGCTCGTTTACCACCATCGGCGGTGTCTCCGCGAACGATATGGCCTATTGGGACGGTTCAACCTGGCATGCCATGGGCTCCGGAATCGAGGGCCACGCCTATGCCATGACTGTCTACAACGGCTGGGTAATCATCGGCGGCGCCTTTACCTCGGTCGGCGGTGTCACTGCCCATAACATTGCCGCCTGGTACGGTGGCGCCTGGCACGCCATTGGTTCCGGCGTCTCGTTCACCGTGTTTAGCCTGACCACGCAAGGCGGCAACCTTGTGGCGGGTGGCGTGGACAACGGCCAGGGCCGTTACTCTGCATGGAACGGCTCCGCCTGGTTGGAGCCGAAGGCGGAACCCAATGGTTCTATTGATGCCATGACAGTTTATGCCAATAATCTCGTGATTGGCGGCACCTTTGATTCCATCGCCGGCGGCCAAATCTTCTCCATCGCTACTTACAACAGTGGCTGGCAGGGCTTCGGAGCGGGTCTCAGCTACAACGGCACTGACTGGGGCTGGGTGTTTGACTTCGAGATATTTAATTCCGAACTCGTCGCCGCCGGGCAGTTCAACCGCGCCGGTACGACCGCGACTAACAATATCGCCCACTGGAACGGAACCACCTGGCAGGCATTCGGCTCCGGCATTGCCGGACACGTGGAAGCCGTCACGATCTTCGATGGAGAGCTCTGGGCCGCCGGCGGGTTCATCGTGAACGGCCGCGACAGGACTGTCGCTCGTTGGACCGGCTCAGCCTGGGACTATATTAGATAGCCATCACGTGCGCCGGTAACTCTCTCTTGCCCCAAATGAAAAACGGCAGGACCCCGAAAGGTCCTGCCGTTTGCTTTGCATATCGTTTATCTCAGAAATTCCAGACAAAATCAAGATACGGAATCCAGCTCGCATCATCATCACTATCGTAAGGATCGTCGTCATCGTTGCCGCTGCCGAAACCCATCCCGAAATCAAGCGTCATTTGCTCGCCGAAAAACCGTATCGCCGGCATGAACATTTTAGCGCCGTCAGTGCCCGGGATATACCACCCCTCGGCAACCAGCGACAGGCGACGCGCGAACCGATACTCGCCACCGATGGTCCAGGCCGGCTCATCCTGCAGCTCCTCGTCGGTCCACGCCAGCGCCAATCCCGCCGTCAGGCTGTAATCCGGCTCTCCAAACGTCATCGTACCCATCCCCAGAAACGCCGCTTCGTCAAGCAGATAAAGCACGACCACACTGGCCGCTACATCGAGTTGTTCGTTGATCCCGACTCCAATCTTCGGGATGAAATAAAGCAGCTGATCGTCGACGCCCGGGAATATCGACCCTCCGCCCGAGATCATAAAATTCTTCGTAACGCCAATCGCCGCACCGGGAAAGAATATCATTATGTCGAACAGGTACCCCTTGCCCGGCGGTAACGTCCGCGCCGTCGGCCCGATCAACAACCGTGTCTGGTTCGGATTCGGGTACCAGTACTTGCCGCCCTTGTAGGACGATTCCGGCATCTCCTCGATGGATTTGATGTTCTCCTTCTTGATCGTCATCTCACCCATGCTGGACTGGAACGTCACATCCTCGTCACCTACTGCGGTTATCTTCCCGATTAGCGTGGAACCGTCGTTGAGAGTCAGCCGCTGAACCATCCCCGGTTCCGGCGGTTTGAGTTTGTCGGAAGAAATCTCGGCCTGAATAGAAGCGGCGAACAGGAGACATGCCACAATCCCCAACGGGAACAAAATGCGGGATCGGCGTTGCATTGAGGACCTCTCTTTCGGATATGTGTGTCAGCTTGATATAGTCGGCTGCAACTCGCGTCATATATGCTTAAATTGAACGATCACCCTCGCCTGTCCGAAATCGTGTCGCCGGGTAAATACAGTGCGGCTGATATAACGCTCCCCCGCACGTTGCCTCACCGACACCCTCTACCAGCAAAAAAGCCCCCGTTCTTTTTCAACCTATCGCACATGCGGATAAATGTCAACATAATAGTCCTCATTCGTCGCGGCCGCACGGTTAAACCTTGACAGAATCGACCATGCTCCTACATTGATCTGTATCCACAACACTTGTCACTCCGCACCACGCCACCAACCGGTTGCAGCGCGGATCAAATGGAGGACCGATCCATGATACCCTCTGTCCGTGCCGGGCTTCGACTTCTTGCCCTCTTTCTGGCCTTGCTCGCGACCGCCGCCGGCGTCAACGCCCAACAGGATACGGCAAGTTTCCAGTGGATAAGCACCCGCACCGGTCTCAGCCTCCATAAAGAGATGTTCATGCTTCCGGCCACCATCTCTAACGAGTTCGACGGCGCCCAGACCGAGGCGGTGTTCCAGATCAGCGCCAAATACCGCATCTTTCACACGCCGTTCTATTTTGCTTACTCGCAGATATCTTTCTGGCAGGCCTTTGACGCCAAGAACTCGGCGCCTTTTCGCGAAACCAATTACAACCCCGAATTCTTCTATCGAAGCAACCGTCTCCCCTTCCAGGGCGGCCTGCTCGGCGTGGACCTCGGTTTCGAGCACGAATCAAACGGACAGATTCCGCCGGTCTCGCGAAGCTGGAACCTCTTCTACGCCGCCCCATACTATTTCCGGTCAGACTGGCTCGTCTACCTGAAAGTCCGCTATCGCGTTCCCGAAGGCGACAAGGTGAATCCCCTCGATGCCGAAGGCGACGATAACCCCGACATCACCGACTACCTCGGCTACACCGACCTTCATTTCTTCTACCGGTTTCCGTGGCATCACACCTGCCACCTGGACCTCGAGGGTAATTTTAACACCGGCCGCGCCGGCGTAGTCTTCAACTACAACATCCCCGTGCCAAAGGGCGTCGGAAGTTATCTGGTATTCAGGATCTCCCACGGCTGGGGCGAAAGTCTCGTCGACTACAAGAAAAACCTGACCCGCTTCGGCATCGGCATCATGTTCGGGGAATGATTGGAACTTGAACAAGCTATGTAGCGCACTTCTGCCCCGGAAGTGCCTGTATCAATACATCACCCACCCCCAAATGAAATATGAGCCGGCTACAATCAAGTCACCCTGAGCCTGTCGAAGGGTCTCCTCGTTCCATAATGCGCCCCGAAAACTAGCCCGCCCCTCTCCCCGCCTCACCGGGCCGCATCAGCCACGCATCCACGCTGTACGCCATCGGCCCCGCCAGCAGAATAATGATCGCGCTGACCAGAAAACTGAAGGGAAACGCCGCCCCGCCCACAATAAACCCTCTCGGCCACATCGAAATCGTCGCTACCAGCATGTTGATCATCACAGCAAACGCCGCCGGACGGGTCAGCAGTCCCAACACCAGCAGGACCCCGCCGATCAACTCCGTGTATATGCTCAGATACGCCAGCGGCGCACTGAATCCCGACTTGGCGTAGAACTCCAGTGTGGTGGCCATCCCCAAACCGCCGAACCATCCAAACACCTTCCCGGCGCCGGTCATGAACAGCACTACCCCCACCGTCCCCCGCAGAAGAAACAGGCACAGGCTGAGAACCCTCGCATTCGTCCCGACCATCAACCTCGCAAGCGCATTGGACGTAGCCATAGTGACGAATCCTCGCAATGAACTCCCGCCCCGATACCCCTAAAATCGACACCGTCGCCAAATGTTCCCTTCCTCGCTTCTTGAGAGGAGTGGGCTTTTCCTGTGCTTGACGAAGGGCCGCCGTGTGTTATAATACCCCTCAACGGAAAACCGGACGTAGATCGGGTTCCGCTGCGAGATCGCCGTGAGGCGAGCGAGCAAGAAACCCGACATGGC
>CAYNEO010000017.1:0-1174 GCA_964396245.1 uncultured Ignavibacteriales bacterium | reverse complement strand
TCGGGTTCCGCTGCGAGATCGCCGTGAGGCGAGCGAGCAAGAAACCCGACATGGCATTTCTGAACAGACCAAATGAACGGAGTCTAGCAATCCCCATGACCCGCAAACGCAATGTCATCTGGCTCGGCGTAGTCAGCTTCATCAACGACACCGCCAGCGAAATCATCATCCCCCTTCTCCCCTTCTTCATCACCGCCATCGGCGGCACCGGCTTCGCCGTCGGCCTGATTTCCGGCGTCGGCGAGAGCATTGCCGGCATGTTCAAAGTGGCCGCTGGTTACTGGTCCGACCGTCTCAACAAGCGCATCCCGTTCATTTTCTCCGGCTACCTGATCGCCCAGATATCGAAAATCCTCCTCGCCATCGCCTCCGTCTGGCCGCACGTCCTCATCCTGCGCGCCACCGAACGTCTCGGCAAGGGTATCCGTTCCGCCCCGCGCGATTCGCTGTTGGCCGGTTCGACCGATAAGAAAACGCGCGGCAAATGGTTCGGCGTCCATCGCGCGTTCGACAGCGGCGGCGCCATTCTCGGCACCCTGCTGGCCTTCCTGTTCTACTACCTGCTGAAATTCGACTTCACCCTCATCTTCCTCATCGCCGGCGGCATCGGCTTTTTCTCTCTCATCCCGCTCATCTTTGTCCGTGATTATTCCGCCGCCATCCCGGAAGCGAAAAAGAAATTCACCCTCCAGCTCAAGGGCTTCTCGTCGCCGCTGAAAATGTTCTTCGCCGTCGCCACCCTGTTCGCCCTGGCCAATTTCAGCTACATGTTTTTCGTGCTGAAGGCGAAAGATTTCTTCGGCGGACTGCTCTCGGTGGGCGCGCCGATTCTGCTCTACACCCTCTACAACATCTCCTACACCGCCATGGCGATACCGGCCGGCAAGCTCTCCGACCGTATCGGCCGCCGCCCGGTGCTGATAATCGGCTACGCCCTCTTCGCGGCGACCTCGCTCGGCTTCGAGTTCGCCGGCGCCGTCTGGCAGTTGATCGGATTGTTTGTGTTGTATGGCGTCTGCTATGCGTTCGTGAATGCGACCGAGCGGGCCTATGTTTCCGACCTGGCGCCGGAGCATGCGCGCGGGACCGCTCTCGGCTCGTATCATACGCTGGTAAGTCTGGGCGCCTTACCGGCGGGCTTGATTGCGGGGTTATTGTGGGATGTCAACCACAC
>CAYNEO010000016.1:0-68022 GCA_964396245.1 uncultured Ignavibacteriales bacterium | reverse complement strand
GGCACCAGGCCAGAATCCAGCACAACATGATATCCCACCCGAAGGGTGGGGCACCGAGGGCATAGAAATTCTGAGGAGAGGCTTCGACGGGGTCAGCCTGACTGGTCTTGGACGTGGCAAGTTGAAATTTACCGTTGATTTAGGCTGTAAATTGCGTATCTTGATCAACTTGCCGGGGACGACCCGGCCCGGTGGAACGAAGTAACTTCCTGAAAGATAAGGAATTTTGCCGATGCGCTGGACGCAGACTTACATCCCGACGCTCCGAGAGAAACAGTCGGAAGCGGAATTGATCTCGCATCAGTTGCTTCTGAGAGGCGGCTATATCCGTAAGCTGGCCTCCGGAATCTATCTTTACCTGCCGCTGATGCACCGTGTGATCGAGAAATTTGCGACGATAGTCCGGGAAGAGATGAACCGGGCCGGCGGGCTGGAGATCACGATGTCGGTGCTGTGCCCGGCGGAACTGTGGCAGAAATCAGGAAGGTACGACACGGTCGGCAAAGAGCAGATGCGGATGAAGGACCGTCACGGACACGAGATGGTGCTATGCGGCACGCACGAAGAGACGATCACCAGCATGGTTGCCGGCGAGTTGAAAAGCTACAAGCAACTTCCGCTGAACCTCTACCAGATACAGGTGAAGTTCCGTGACGAGATCAGACCGCGGTTCGGACTGATGCGCGGGCGGGAGTTCATTATGAAGGATGCCTATACGTTCGACGCCGACCAGGAATCTTTCGACCGGAGCTACGAGGGGATGCTGAACGCGTATTTCGCCATGTTCAACCGGGCGGGGCTGGACGTTGTCAAGGTGGAATCGGATACCGGTATGATGGGGGGCAAGGCGGCCCATGAATTTATGTTCCTGGTCGACACGGATGCCGGCGAAGAGATCATCTGTATCAGCGAGGACGGCAAGTATGCTGCCAATGTGGAAAAGGCGGAGTTTGTTGACCTTGCGAAAGTAGAAATCGACAGAGACGAAAAGCCGATGGAGACGGTCGACACGCCGGGGGCGGCGACAATCGAGGAAGTTACAGCATTTCTTGAGGTCCCCGCCACAAGACTTGTCAAGACATTGATTTACGTGGCCGACGGCAAACCGGTGGCGGCGCTCGTGCGAGGTGACCGGGATCTCAATTTGATCAAGCTGAAGAATGCCATCGGCGCGGTAGAGCTGGAAATGGCGACTCCGGATCAGATCATGGAGTTCACCGGCGCCCCGGTCGGTTTTGCCGGACCGGTGGGTCTGAAGGATATACCAATCATAGTTGATCCCCTCGTGGCCGGACTGAAGAATTTCATTGCCGGCGCCAACGAGAAAGAAAAGCATTTAATCAACGTGAACCCGGACCGGGATTTCAAGGCCACCAAGGTGATTGATATCACGCTGGCGCGGGCGGGAGACCGCTCGCCGGTGTCGGACAGTAAGCTGATTACAAAAAACGGTATCGAGGTCGGCAACGCTTTTATGCTCGGCACCAAGTATTCTGAGTCGCTCGGGGCGAAGTTCCTGGATGCGGAAGGCAAGGAGCACCCGTTCATAATGGGATCCTACGGGGTTGGAATCACCCGGACACCGCAGGCGGTGCTGGAAAAGTACCACGACGACAAGGGGATTATCTGGCCGAAGAGCATAGCGCCGTATCTCGTTGAGTTGATTCCCCTTAAGATGGACAACGAGGAGCAGGTTTCCACGGCCGAGACGATCTATGAGTCTTTGACGGCGGCCGGGATCGAGGTCCTGTATGACGACCGGGATGAACGGCCGGGAGTGAAATTCTCGGATGCGGACCTGGTCGGGATGCCTGTCCGTATCACAATCGGCGACAAGTCGCTCCGGGAGGGGAAAGTGGAGCTGAAAGCCCGATCCGAGGACAAAATGGACCTGATAAGCGTGGATAACATAGTAGAGGCGGTAAAAAATCTCGCGCAGCGGCTGAATTAGCCCATAATTTTGTTGCGCGATAACAAGTTAGTTGGTATAATGTGTAGTTTGAGTGGGCTGGCTGGCCCACTCTTTGTGTTTGAAAGCGCATGATTGAGGAACTGAAACAGCGGGTTCTCGAACTGATTGAACCGTCGCTGGCCGCCGAGGGATTCGAGGTGGCCGATATTGTTCTGTCACGGTACAAGAACAAAGTGACGCTTAAGCTGTTTGTATATTCGAGCAACCCCGTTACCATTGACGAGTGCGCGCGGCTTTCGCGAATGGTCGGTGACTTGATTGACGGCACGGACCTGTTCGACGAAGGATATACATTGGAGGTATCCTCGCCGGGACTGGATCGGCCGTTGACGACGTTCCGGGATTTCAAGTACCGGGTCGGCGAGACAGTCAAGTTGCTGTTTGTTGATCGTCAGCGAAAGCAGGTGACGGCCGAGATAGTTTCGGCCGGCGATAATGCGGTTGAATTCCGCAACGACGACGGGTCGTTTACGATCCCGCTGTCGGAAATTGAAAGAGCAAAAATACTTTATTGATGGAGTAGCGTATATGGCGTTCGACATGATGGAAGCAATGACGCTGATCGCTCGAGAGAAGAATATAGACGTATCGGCCGTGGTGGAGAGCCTCGAGGCGAGTCTGCTGGCGGCGGCACGGAAGAAGTACGCCGAGACAAGCAACATTTCGTTCCGTTTTGACCGCAAAACAAATGAGTTGTTCATGATCACGACCAAGAAGGTGGTGGATGAGGTCACGGATCCAAATCTCGAGGTGTCGCTCCAGGAGGCGAAAGATATCGACCCGGAGGCGGAGCTCGGAGATGACCTGGAGCTGTATCTGGATTACGAGGCGGAATTCGGCCGCAACGCGATAGCATCGGCGAAGCAGATCCTCGTGCAGAAGATCCGCGAGGTCGAGCACGAGCGGATTTACTCCGAGTATATCGACAAGGTCGGTACGCTGGTGTCCGGTGTGGTTCAGCAGATCGACAAAGGCAACGTGATTGTCAACCTGGGACGCGGCGAAGCGGTTCTTCCGGTCAAAGAGCAGATTCCGCGCGAGAAGTTCCGCCAGGGTGACCGTATCCGGGCGTTGATTCTCGACGTGCAGAACCAGCCGCGGGGACCGCAGATTATTCTCTCGCGTGTCAGCGACGAGTTCCTCAAGAACCTGTTTGCGCTGGAAGTGCCGGAGATTTATGAGCGAGTTATCGAAATACGGGCGATTGCGCGCGAACCCGGCGAACGAGCCAAGGTGGCCGTATATTCGTCGGACGAGCGAATCGACCCGGTGGGCGCCTGCGTGGGAATCAAAGGCGTACGGGTGCAGAGTATTGTCCGCGAGTTGAACAACGAGCGGATTGATATCGTGCCGTACTCCTCCAACCCGGAACTGTTTGTGACACGGGCGCTGGCGCCGGCGAAGGTCGTGCATATCGACATGTTTGACCTGGATGGCAAGATGACGGTTGTGGTCGAGGATGATAAGCTGTCGCTGGCGATCGGTCGTAACGGGCAAAACGCCCGACTGGCCTCGAAGCTCACCGGCTGGAAGGTGAATATCCTCGCGGAGACCGACTACAACGAAACCAGGAAGCGAGAGGCCGAGACGCTGGTGCCGGTCGGGCAGCTTGAAGGCGTTGGCGAGAAGATCCGTGATCGGCTGATCGATGCCGACATAAGTTCGATCCAGCGACTGGCGGCATCGTCGGTCGAGACCCTGACGAAGATCGAGGGTCTGGGGCCGAAGACCGCCGAGAAGCTGATCGAGCGCGCCAAGGCGATGGTCGAGGAGATCGAGGCCGAGCACGAGAAGAAAATGAAGGCCGAGAAGGAAAATTCGGCCACGGCCGAAGAATCTGAGGAGAAACTTGAGGCAAGCGACGTTTTCGAGGACGACAAGGATTTTGTTGTCGATTCGGACGACATGCCCGAGGTGACAGCACCGGGCTTTGACGACGTCGAAGAAGAAGAATTGGAACCGGAAGAGGACGACGATTGAACAACGATTCTGAAGTCGACAAACGCGTAGTGCAAACTTCGGGAAGGTAGGACGCAATGGCAGCTAAGAAGAAACGCATATACGAGCTGGCCAAGGAATACAAGATATCATCCAATGCGATGGTGAATATTCTCCAGGACCTTGGTTTCAAGCCGAAGTCGCACATGTCCGTGGCCCTGCCCGAAATGGTGAATGCGGTAAAGAATAAATTCACGCAGGCGAAACAGGTTGCGAAAAAGGAGATGCAGCAGAAGACGCAGGCCAGGGAGGCCCGCGAGAAGACGGCTCCGCGTCCCCAGCAACCGTCACAACCGTCACAGCAACAGCAACCACACGGTGAACGGGCCAATATCGGCGGCATAACCGTGTCGGATTCGAATACGCCCGTGGCCGGCCTGATGCGTCGCCTGGAGAAGAAGAAAAAGAAAAAAGACCGCCGCAAGAAAAAGGGACGTCGAGAAGTAAACAAGGAAGAGGTAGCCAAGAGTTTCCGGGCCACGATGGCCACGCTCGGCGGCGGGAAGACAAAGAAGAAATATCGCCGGGCATCGGATTTGGATCACGAGAAAGATCAGGCTCCTTCGAACCTCATAGAGGTGAACGAATACATGTCGGTGGCCGAATTGGCCCGGATGATGGACAGGAAGCCGGTCGAGGTGATCACGAAGCTTTTTGAAATGGGCATGATGGCGACGATCAACCAGCGGCTGGACATGGATACAATCTCGATGGTGGCTAACGAGTTCGGTTTCGAGACGAAAGAGATGGAAGAGATCGGCGACGCGGCTCGTGAAGAGGAAAGCGAAGAGCACCTGGTGACCATCCCACCGGTGGTGACGGTTATGGGCCATGTCGACCACGGGAAAACGTCGCTTCTGGATTATATCCGCAAGACTAATGTCGTGGCCGGCGAGGCAGGAGCGATTACGCAGCATATCGGGGCGTACGAGGTGATCCACAACGATAACCGGATCGTGTTCCTGGATACGCCGGGTCACGAGGCATTTACGGCTATGCGGGCGCGGGGAGCGCAGATCACCGATATCGTGGTGCTGGTGGTGGCCGCTGATGAGGCGGTGATGCCGCAGACCCTTGAAGCGATCGATCACGCCCGGGCGGCAAATGTCCCAATTATCGTTGCGATCAACAAGATCGACAAGCCGAACGCCAATACTGATAACGTTCGCACGCAACTTGCCCAGCACAATCTGCTCGACGAGCAATGGGGCGGCAAAACGATCGTGGTGGAAGTTTCGGCCAAGACCGGTCAGGGGATCGACAAACTCCTGGACATGATCATCCTTCAGGCTGAGATGATGGATCTCAAAGCCGATCCGATGATTCGCGCCCAGGGGGTAATTATCGACTCCCGGCTGGAGCGCGGGCGAGGTCCGGTGGCAACGGTGCTCATCCAGAAAGGATCGATCGATATCGGTGATTCGATCGTTGCCGGATTGTACAGCGGCCACGCAAGAACCATGTCCGATGATCGCGAGCGGACGATCGAGAATGCCGGCCCCGCGACACCGATTCAGATTACCGGCCTGTCGGGAGTTCCGCAGGCGGGCGACAGTTTTCTGGTTGTTTCGGACGATCAGGAGGCCAAAGAGATTACGATGCGCCGCAGCCAGATCAAGCGCGAATACGAATCGCGCCGTCATCACGGGGCAGTGACGCTCGAGAAAGTGTTCGATCAGATCAAGGAAGGTCAGATCAAGGAATTGAAGCTGATCATCAAGGGCGATGTCGACGGTTCGGTCGAGGTGCTTTCAGACACTCTCGGCAAGATCGCGACGAGTGAAGTCAAGACGCATATTATCCGCGAGGGTGTCGGTGCGATAACCGAGTCGGACGTGCTGCTCGCAGCAGCATCAGGCGCGGTGATTATCGGATTCCACGTGGCGCCGGATACGCGGGCGCGCGAGGTGGCGCGCCGGGAGAAAGTCGATATCCGCCAGTACTCGATCATTTACGAGGCGGAGAACGATATTCGCAAGGCCCTGGAAGGACTGCTGAGTCCCGACATTAACGAGAATTTCGTGGGCATGGCCGAGGTCCGCGACCTGTTCAAGATCCCGAAAGTCGGAACAATCGCAGGATGTTATGTCAAGGAAGGGCATATCACCCGCAAGGACCGGGTTCGCGTGATGCGCGACGGCACGGTTGTGTATACGGGAGTGCTTTCATCGCTGAAGCGGTTCAAGGACGACGTACGGGAGGTCAAGGAAGGGTACGAGTGCGGTATTGGTGTCGAGAATTTCAACGATATCAAGGTAGGCGACACGATTGAAGCGTTTGAACTTGTCGAAGTCGCCCGGACACTCGAGAAGTAAATCGATAACGGACGACACCGGGACAATACGCGATGCGACAGTTCAAGCGTTCCGACAGGTTGGCCGAGCAGATGCGGCGCGATATCTCGACGCTGCTCGAGACGGAGCTGGCCGAGATAGGCGTCGGGATGGTGACATTTACACGGGTACGGCTGACCGATGATCTGCGGCACGCAAAAGTGTATTATTCGTTTCTCGGCAACAAGGAGGATCGCGAGAGGATAGCCGGGTATCTCGAGAGTCACAGCGGGCGGATTCGTTCGCAGGTGGGACGCCAACTGCACGTTCGACACATTCCGGAACTGGCATTCGTGTTCGATCCATCAGTTGAAGAAAGCATCAGAATCGAGCAACTGCTGAATGAAATCAAAAGTGATCGCGAAAAAGATCAATAGCGAGGACGCCGTAAAAGCTCCTATTGAGAAAATACAGGAGGCGCTGACCGAAAGCCGGCGGGTGCTGGTGGCAAGTCATATCGACCCGGACGGCGATGCTGTCGGGACGCAACTTGCGATGGGGCGGTATCTGCGCGATCTCGGCAAGGAAGTTCACATGCTGATTGATTCGCAGATCCCCGAGAAGTACAAATTTCTGCCGGATATTGACCGGATCGTGCATGTCGCCCGGCTCGAGGGCGAACCGCTCTTCGACACGGCGCTTGTCCTGGAGTGCCCCACCGTGCAGCGATTGGGGACAATCGAACGGTTTCTTCACGACAAGATGACGGTCGTGCATATCGATCATCACCTCGACAGCGATCCTTTCGCGAACATCAACTGGGTTGATCTGACGGCATCATCGGTTGGAGAAATGGCCTGGGAATATTTCTCGAAGGTCGGCTACGCGATCAAGCCGAGTGTCGCCGAGCAGCTCTATACGGCGGTCCTGACCGACACGGGGAGATTCCGGTACAATTCGACGACGGCGCGGACGATGATGTGTGCCGGCGAGCTGATCGCGGCCGGAGCGAGTCCGCAGAAGATTTGCGACCTGATATATTACAATATTCGCCCGGAAGCCATGAAGCTCATCGGAAAGGTACTCAACGGAATAGAGTATCATCTCGACGGGCAGGTGTGCATCCTCAAATTGACACGCCAGATGCTCGCGGAGAGCGGCGGGCTCGAATCGGACAGCGAGGGACTCGTGGATCACACGCTGTTCACGCGCGGCGTGCGTGTCGGCGCCCTGCTCAAGGAAGGCAACGGAAACGGGACCCGGGTGTCATTCCGGTCGGCACATGATATCGACGTGGCCGAGATAGCGGCGCGGTTCGGCGGTGGCGGCCATTTTAATGCATCGGGCTGTACCCTGCCATACGACCTTGACGAGGCGAGAGAAAAAGTACTTGCGTTGTTGACGGAGGCGATTCATGGCCGCTCGTGAGACCTACAGCGGCCTGTTGGCGATCTACAAACCGGCCGGCATGTCCAGCCATGACGCCGTGCAGGAGGTTCGCAAGCTCACCCGGCAGCAGAAGATCGGCCACGCCGGCACGCTCGATCCGCTGGCCGAAGGTTTGCTGATCCTGTGTCTCGGGCGAGCCACCAAGATCGTGCAATTCCTGGTGGATCATGACAAAACATATGAGGCGACGATTCGCCTTGGGCAGCGGTCGCGCACGTATGATGCCGAGGGACTCGACGAGAACGAGGCGCCGAATCCGGTCCCCGATTTTCGGCCGGACCGGATCATGCAGTTGCTCGGGCAGTACTGCGGAACTCACTCTCAACGGGTGCCGGTTTATTCGGCGGTCAGGGTTAACGGCCAAAGGCTGTACAAGGCGGCGCGTCGCGGTGAAGAGATCGAAGCGCCGGTGCGCGAGGTGCATATTTCGTACATCCGGTTGGTTTCTTACGATAAGCCGGACCTGCGGATACAGATCAGGTGTTCCAAGGGAACGTACATTCGGTCGCTGGCGCACGATATCGGCGAGCGGATCGGATGCGGCGCGTATTTGAAGTCGCTAAAGCGGACGGCGATCGGAAGCCTGCGAGTGGATGGAGCCAGAACGCTGGAGGAAATTCGCCGGATGGCAGAGGCGGGGCTGCTGCAGAAGTCGCTGCTGCCGATCGAGGAAGCGCTGCATTTTGCCGCGGTGTGGGTCTCCGACCGGTTCAGGGAATTTGTTGTGCAGGGCAAACCCCTGATGGGTCGTGATGTTGTGAAAATTGACGGCGCCTTCAGCGCCGGTGAGAATATAGTTTTGAAGGACCGCGCCGGCGTGGTCCTTGCCGTAGGCACGGCCGAAGCCGATTGGACGCGGTTTCGTCCGGAAACACAAGAATCATTGTTTCATTACGTTCGGGTGCTGAATTGACAACGACCTTCATCCGGGGCATAGAGCATTTTAAGACACGTGAAGACCGCAACGTGGTTGCGACTCTCGGGACGTTCGACGGGATTCACCTGGGTCACCAGGAGATTCTGTGCGTGCTCCGTGATACCGCCTACCGGATGAAAATGGAACCGGTACTGATCACGTTCAATCCCCATCCAAAGGTGGTCGTAAGCCCGAACGATATTCCCATGCTGCTGACGACGATCGAGGAAAAGGAAAAGTTCATTCCCGATTTTCTCGAGGGCAACGTCCTGGTGCTGGAATTCAACGATCAGCTCCGGAACATGTCGGCGGAGGATTTTGTCAAGAAGATCCTGGTCGACGTTGTCGGTGTGAAGAAGCTGATTGTCGGATACGATCACGCCTTCGGCAAGAACCGCAGCGGCAGTATCGATGAGTTAAAGCGGCTCGGTGAAAAGTACGGCTTCGACGTGCGAGTGGTGCCGCCGATTATCGTGGACGGCAAAGCCGTGTCATCGTCGCGTATACGGAAGGCCATGGCGGCCGGCCATTATTCGGAGGCGGTCAAGTTACTGGGGCATGAATATGCAATTTATGGTATAGTGGAAAAAGGAATCGGTTTAGGACGCAAATTGGGATACCCGACTGTGAACGTACGGTACAGCCCCCGGAAGCTTCTCCCGCCGGAGGGTGTTTACTCGTGCTGGGCGCAGGTCGGGAAAGACGATTTGTGTGGTATGATGTTTATCGGACAGAATCACTTCAATCCGCAGCGGCGGGTCACCGTTGAGGCGAACCTGTTCGATTTCGATCGCAACATATACGAGCAGGAGATCATTCTCTACCCGTGTCATTATGTTCGCGAGAACCGGAAGTTCGACTCGACTGACGACCTGGCGCATCAGATCGACGCCGACAAACGACAGATAATGCAATTATTGGAAACTAAAGGAGAGAAAGCATGCCAGTGACCAAAGAACAGAAGGCGCAGATAATCGAGAAACATCGCCTTCACGAAACAGACACCGGTTCGCCGGAAGTCCAGATTGCGCTCTTGACCGAGCGGATCAATCACCTGACGGAACACATGAAGCAGCACCAGAAGGATTTTCACACCCGTCACGGACTTCTGAAGCTGGTCGGCCAGCGGCGCCGGTTGCTGGATTATCTCATGGATCGCGACATTGAGAGTTATCGTGATATCGTTAACAGGCTCGGGTTGCGGCGTTAAGAAAGTATAGGATTACTTATGTACAAAGTAGAGTTTGAACTTGGCGGTCGCCTGATGACAATCGAGTGCGGCAAGCTCGCCAAGCAGGCAAATGGAGCGGTCACCGTCCGCTACGCGGATTCGATGGTGATCTCGACCGTTTGCGCCGATACCGAGCCGAAGAGAGGATTCGATTTTTTCCCGCTGACGGTCGAGTATCGTGAAAAGTCATATGCGGCCGGGAAAATCCCGGGGGGGTTCTTCAAGCGTGAAGGCCGTCCGTCGGAGAAAGAAATCCTGTCCGCGCGGATTATCGATCGTCCCATTCGTCCGCTGTTCCCGGAAGATTTTCGCGGCGAGACGCAGTGTATTTCTTACGTGATCTCCCACGATCAGCAGAACGACACCGACATCCTGGCGCTTATCGGCACCGGTGCGGCTATCGCCATTTCGGATATCCCGATCTCCAAGACGGTCGCCGGTGTGCGGGTCGGGCGCCTGGACGGACAGTTCGTCATCAACCCGACGCTCGATCAAATAGCCGAGTGCGACATCTCGATCACGATGGCGGGATCTTCGGATAGTATCGCCATGGTCGAGGGCGGCGCCTACGAGGCGAGCGAAGAGGACGTTATCCAGGCATTGTTCTTCGGCCACGAACATATCAAGACGATCGTGGAAAAAATCGAAGAACTGAAGCGGATGTGCGGCAAGGAGCAATTCGAATATACGCCGGTAACGGTCGACGAGGAGCTTGTTGCCAAGGTCAAGGACATGGCGGGGACGCGGTTTGACGAGTTCAACCGTATCGCCGACAAGGATGAGCGCCGGACGGCCAAGAAAGCCATGCAGACGGAAATACTCGAAGCATTGGCAGAGGAGTACCCGGAGCAGGAAGGTGATATCAAGACAATCCTGCATGACCTGGATGCGACATCGATGCGCGAGATGATTCTCAAGGAGAGTCGTCGAATCGACGGTCGGGCGACCGATGAGATTCGAGAGATCACCTGCGAGGTGGGCGCCCTGCCGAGGGCTCACGGTTCGGCGTTGTTCACACGCGGCCAGACACAGGCGCTGGTAGCGGTGACACTCGGGACCAAGATCGATGAGCAGCGTCTTGACGAACTCGAAGGTGAGTCGACCAAGAGTTATATGCTGCACTACAATTTTCCGCCGTTCAGCACCGGCGAAACGAAGCCGATCCGCGGCACGAGCCGTCGGGAAATCGGCCACGGCGCCCTCGCCGAGCGGGCATTGCAGCCGGTCATTCCGGGTGAAACGGCCTTCCCGTATACGGTGCGCGTGGTGTCCGATATCATGGAGTCCAACGGTTCGTCGTCGATGGCGACGGTCTGCGGCGGCTCCCTGTCGCTGATGGACGCCGGCGTTCCGATCAAAACCGCGGTAGCCGGTATTGCCATGGGACTGATCAAGTCCGAGGACCAGACAATCATCCTGACCGATATTCTCGGCGACGAGGATCACTTCGGCGACATGGATTTCAAGGTCGCCGGCAGCGCCGATGGTATCACGGCCATCCAGATGGATATCAAGATCGCCGGATTGGATATCGAGACGATGCGTGAGGCGCTGGAGAAAGCACGCACGGCGCGTCTGAAGATACTGGATGTCATGAACCAGACCATCTCCAAGCACCGTGACCAGCTTTCGGAGTTTGCGCCCCGCATTATCACGATCAAGATCAACCCGGCCAAGATCGGCGACGTCATTGGTCCCGGCGGCAAGGTTATCCGTGCGATCGTTGAGGAAACCGGAGCCAAGGTCGATATCGACGACGACGGTACGGTGTTGATTGCATCGGTGGATGCTGCCGCGGGACAGGCTGCGAAAGCGCGTATCGAGGCACTGGTCGAGGAGCCGGAAGTGGGACGGACCTACAACGGTATCGTTCGCCGGGTGACCGATTTCGGTGCGTTCGTGGAGATTCTGCCGGGCACCGACGGACTGGTGCATATCTCGGAGCTGGATGTCGGCCGCGTGGAAAAAGTGACCGATATCTGCAACGTGGGTGACCGGATGGACGTCAAGGTGGTCAATATCGATCCGGACGGCAAGGTGCGCCTGTCGCGTAGGGCCCTGCTCCCCGGAGGCGAGAGCTCAGGAGACGACGGTGGCGGAGATCGCCGGTCATCACGGCCGCGCCACGGTTCCTCCCGACACAATACGCGCCGGGTGAAACGGTAGAGCTGTCAATGGCGACTACATCCCGGGCTGTTGTCAACAGCAGCCTGTTTCAGAAGACCATCCTTCCCGGCGGGATCAGGGTGATCACCGAGAAACTTCCCTCGGTGCACACGGTTTCGATCGGGTTATGGGTCGACGTCGGTTCGAGAAATGAAAAGCCCGAAGAATACGGGCTTTCTCATTTTATCGAGCATATGGTGTTCAAGGGAACCCGAAACCGCAACACGCGGCAAATCGGCTCCTCGCTGGAATCGCTCGGGGGCTCGCTGAACGCGTTCACGAGCCGGGAGCACACGTGTTTTGTCGCGCGCATACTGGATGAGCATCTCGAGGAAGCAGTCGACGTCCTGACGGATATGGTCTGCAATGCGACCTTTTCGCCGACGAATATCAAACGCGAGAAGACGGTCGTGCTGGAGGAGATCAAGGAGTCCGACGACACGCCGTCGGATAAGATCCACGACAATTTCAACGAAATCTTCTGGGGTTCAAACCCGCTGGCACACGGCATCATGGGCACGCGCAGGATCATAGGGAACGCCGAAAGGCGCGATGTGCTCAAGTATTATCGCAGGCAATATCGCCGTGGCTCGATTATGGTCTCGGCGGCCGGATCAATATCGCACCGGAAGCTGGTCAGGCTGATCGAGCAGAAGCTGAATCTGCCGGACGGTGAGGCTGAAACGCCGCCTCCGGCGCGCCGTTCGAAGAGCCGCAGTATAGGGATCGAGCGATCCGATGGATTTCAGACCCATCTCTGCCTGGGTTTTCCGGGTATCGCCTACGGTGACAAGGAACGCACGGCTATGATGGTCCTGAACGCTCACCTGGGGGCCGGGATGTCATCGGTATTGTTTCAACGGATTCGCGAGGAACGAGGGCTGGCTTACAACGTCTATACCTTTCAGGATTATTATCGTGATGCCGGAATATTCGGCGCGTATGTCGGGACGGATGACAAACACGTGCGGCCTGCGTTCGATTTGATGATGGCGGAATTTCGTAAGATGAAAAACCGCAGGATTCGCCCGGACCGCCTGGCGCAGTTGAAAATGCTGATCAAGGGACATATCAGTATCGCCATGGAATCGACCACTACGCGGCAGAACCGGATTGCGAGGGGAGAGTTGATGACGGGAGATTATCTTGATTCGCGTCGGATACTCAGGCGTATCGACCGGGTGACCGCCCTGGAGGTGCGCGACCTGGCAAATCGGATATTCGATGAATCGCAGATGGCGCTGGCCGTGCTCGGTCCGGTGCGCAAAAACCTGTTCGATGATATCTTCTGATGAGCATACACAGAGCGGATTGAAGCCGCCGATCTCGCCGCCCAAGATCCTCTGTTTCCACAAGCTTCAAGCGCGTTTCAGCTACGGTTCGACCAATTACTCGCCGCGACGATTCGAGAAACTGATTCAACGGTTGCTGCGAGTCGGTTATCGGATAGGTACCGTCACGGAAGTCATGAAGCGGCCGTCGGAAGATCGCCTGGCGATTACGTTCGATGACGGCTACGCGCACCTGGCAGACGCGCTTCCGGGATTAATGAGAGCATATCGGTTCCGACCCACTGTCTTTATGCCCACCGGCTATATCGGACGTTCCAACGATTGGGACTACAGCCACGTGATTCAGAAGGTGCCTCACATGGACGAAGAGCAGATCCGTCGGTTGGCGGGCGAAGGCGCTCAGTTTGGATCGCACGGACATGCGCATTGCGACCTGACGGGGCTCAATAGCGAGCGTCTCAGGGAAGAATTGGAAAGGTCGCGAGAGATACTCGAGGGTATCACCGGCACAGAGGTCGATACTGTCAGTTATCCGTTTGGCCGGTGTAACGAGGCCGTGATGACGGCGGCCGGTGATGCGGGCTATCGTTACGGGTTCACGATGTCCTTTCCACGAGACACTGACTCGGCACTGGCGGCCGGACGGTACGGGATTCACGGCTTCGACACGCAGTTGGCCGTGCTTACAAGACTCAATCACGGAGTGTTGTATCCGCTCGAGCATGCCAAGGCGGCGTTTACCAGCAAGCTCTCCGGGGGAACGGTTCTGCTGGACCGACTGCGGGGGAGAGGCGGCCGAAAATCCCCGAAGCCGCGCTCCGGTTAAGGTCTTGCTTTAACCGGTCGATTTTGCTAATATTCTGCTTCACAAATTGGACGTGAGGATTGTGATAATGGCTGAATCGGATAAACCGACCCGCAAATACGATTTCAAGAAAATAGAGCGCAAATGGCAGGAACGCTGGGACAAGGAAGAACTGTTCAAAGCGTCTGATCTGCCTGATCACAAAAACAAGTTCTACATGCTGGTGATGTTTGCGTATCCCTCGGGTGACATTCACCTGGGGCATTTCCGCAATTATATCATCGGCGATGCGGTAGCGCGTCGTCAGTGGATGATGGGAAAGGACGTCTTACATCCGTTTGGGTGGGATGCATTCGGTCTGCCGGCGGAACGGGCGGCGATACAGCGCGGCATTCATCCGGAACAGTGGACCCTGTCCAACATTGCCGTTTCTCGCAGTACGCTGCAGAAGGTCGGAGTATCATTCGACTGGTCGCGCGAGGTGACATCCTGCCTGCCGGACTACTACAAGTGGACGCAGTGGATGTTCATACAGCTCTTCGAGAAGGGGCTGGCCTACCAGAAACGGGGATTTGTCAACTGGTGCCCGGAAGACAAGACGGTACTGGCGAACGAACAGTGCAAGGACGGTTTTTGCGAACGGTGCGGCACCGAGGTGGAAAAAAAGGAGCTGGTCGGCTGGTATTTCAAGATCACCGACTATGCCGACCGCCTGATAGATGATCTGGACACCCTTCCAAACTGGCCGGAAAATGTTAAGACGATGCAGCGTGAGTGGATAGGCCGGTCGTACGGGCTGGAAATCGACTTCATTATAGAAGAGACGGGGGAGAAGCTGCCGGTTTTCACGACACGGCCGGACACTATATTCGGGGTGACCTACATGGCCGTATCGCCGGAATCCGAGCTTATCGACAGCCTCAATCTGGACCCCGAACACGCCCGGAAGGTCGAAGAATACCGTCGGATAGCGCTAAGCCGTCCGGAAATCGAACGGGTGGCGGAAAACCGTGAAAAAGACGGCGTGCCGACCGGAAAGTACGTGATCAATCCATTCACCGACGAGAAGGTCGAATTGTGGGTGGCAGATTACGTGCTGAGCGGGTACGGCACCGGTGCGGTGATGGCCGTTCCGGCGCACGATACGCGGGATTTTGCATTTGCAAAGAAGTACAATCTTCCGATTAAAGTAGTAATTCACCCGAGCGCATCTAAGTCATTGGATGCCGATAAGATGACTGAGGCATTCACCGATTACGGGCCGATGGTGAGTTCCGGCGAATTTGACGGATTGGCCGGGGTGGAGGCTCTCGATTCGGTGACGGCCTTTGCGGAAACGGAGAAAATCGGGCGCCAGACGGTCAATTATAAGCTGAAGGACTGGTCAATCTCCCGGCAGCGTTACTGGGGTGCGCCGATTCCGATAATTCACTGTGATAAGTGCGGACCGGTGGCGGTACCCGAGGAAGATTTGCCGGTGCTTTTGCCCCGAGTCGAGAATTTTATGCCCAGAGGTCGTTCACCGTTGGCGGATGTGCCGGAATACATGAATGTACGGTGTCCGGCATGCGGCGGCGACGCCCAGCGCGACCCGGACACGATGGATACTTTTGTCTGCTCATCCTGGTATTACCTGCGGTATTGCGATCCGCAAAACGACAGGGCTCCATTTGACAAGGACAAGGCCAATGCCTGGATGCCAATCGACCTGTATGTCGGCGGAATCACGCACGCTACCGGGCATCTGATCTATTTCCGATTTTTCCAGAAGTTCCTGAAGGATATCGGCTGGACCGACTACGACGAGCCCGCGAACGTGCTCTTCAATCACGGGATGGTGATGGACGCAAACGGCGAGGTTATGTCGAAATCCAAAGGAAATGTGGTATCGCCAATCGCGCTGATGGATCGCCACGGGACCGATGTGGCGAGGCTGGCGATGTATTTCACGGCGCCGTCCGAGCGCGAAGTGCTCTGGAGTAACGAATCGATCACGGGGGTGGAGAAATTCGTCCTGAACCGGTTATTGCCGATAGCCGAGTCCTATCGCGGGACCAGCCCGGACTTAAAGTATCACTTTAACCACGACAAAGTATCACCCGATGAATGGGCTGCCTATGTCAAGCTCAACCAGACCATAAAAAGGGTCAACGAGAGTTTCGATCGTCTCCAGTTCAACACCGCGATTGCGGCGATTATGGAGCTGGTGCGGGATTACGATCCGGCCAAAATCGCCGACAACCTGTTGAATGACCAGATCATTCTCAAGATCGTGCAGATGATTGCGCCGATGGCGCCGCATATTGCCGAGGAAATGTGGGAGAAATTCGGGTTTACGGAGTCGATCCTCAAGTCCGAGTGGCCTGAACATGACCCGGATGCCGTTGTCGGCGACAGAATCCAGGTTGCGGTGCAGGTCAACGGGAAACTTCGGGCGACCGTAGAGGTATCATCTGGGGCCGACCAGGCTGAGGTTGAGGCGGCAGCCTTCGATCATCCCAGGATACAGGAATACACCGGCGGGAAGGACGTGGTGAAGCTGATATTCGTGCCGGGGCGACTGCTTAATGTTGTAGTTAAGGGCTAGGAATTCCCTTCATTGTTTTGAAGAACTCAGGGGTGTTCGATTCGGGTGAGTTAACATAATATGTCTTATGGGACGTTGCTCTGAAAGTAAACTCCGTACGTTCCAGCTAAGCACCTTCTGTTGCAGCACTTGGCCTCTGCCAGAGACTGGTACGCCTGCTACTAAAATTTCCCGCCCGATGCCTCAGGGGATCTGCATGACGTGTCTGAGGCAGATAGGTATTGGAATCAGACCTGCTTGAAGCCCCATCCGGCGAGTTTACGCGCTTCGCGGAAGCGCGTTCGATCACCGGGGGCGCCCAGAATGACAACGGTCAGGGTCTTCCCTTCCCAATTCTTGATGAGAGTACACAGGCAATAATCGGCGGCCCGGATATAGCCGGTCTTGCCGCTGAGCACCTTGTATTTGGAATGGATCAGCAGGTTGGTGTTGGCCATCTGCCGATAAGTATTCTTTCGGTTCTGGATTTTGACTCTATATCGTTTCTTCGATGTAATTTCGCGGATGAGTTTATAGTCGTAGGCATAGTGCAGTATCTTGGCAACCTCGGCGGCGGTCGAAACATTGCGCGAATCGAGCCCGGTCGGTTCATGGAAGACGGTATTTTCGAGCCCGAGTTGTTTGACCTTGGCGTTCATTTCGACGGCAAAGGCTTCAATTGAGCCTGAGGTCGCCCGGGCCAGAGCGCGCGCCGCCCGATTATCGGAGTTCATCAGGGCGGCGTGCATCAGATCATAGAGAGTCATTTCGAAGCCGACTGAAAGCCGGGAGCGCGAGGACCGGTACGCATCCTCGCGGGTGATCTTCTCGGTCCGTGTGAGGTCTTTGACCTTGTCCAGGACGACCATGGCGGTGACCAGCTTTGATATTGAGGCCACCGGCCGCGCGAGGTCGGGGTTCTTGGCGTAAATTACCTGACCGTTTTCATAGTTGATGACGATGGCGGATTTGACGTTAAGATACGGACCCTTCTCGAGGGCGTGTTCGAAATCGAGGTGGTATGATTGGTCGACCGGCGCGAGCACCTCGCGGCCGTCATCTTCCATGAAATACACCGTGTTGGCCGAGAAAAAGACCAGCGCGGCGAGTAGCAGCAGTACCCTGGGGAGCGTTTCCAAACGCAACATCCGATCTCACTCCTTGATCAATATTTAACCCATCGAATCAATTCCGGGAATGTCGGCCGCTTTCCATACATGAGAATGCCGACCCTGAAAATCCTTCCGGTAATCCATATAATGATAAGGGTGGAGGCTACAATCACGAGAAATGACAGTATGGCCTCCCCTACTATGCCCGAAAACAGCGAGTAGTGAGTCGCTGTTGGGGCGATAAACGTTATTCGCTGAAGCATCATGGTCGGTGCGAAGAACGGAATATATGACATCACGACCGCCCACGGAACATAGGGGTCCTGAATCACGGCGGAGCCGACAATGACCGGCGCGATGAGCATGATTGTCACCGGGAATATGTAATTCTGTGCTTCTTTATCGGAGTTGACGATCGAGCCGATCAGCGCGAAGATAGTCGAGTACATGATGTATCCAGACACGAACAAAAGCACGAAGAAGACGACGATGACCGGGTTGAAGACCATGCGGGAGAGCGACGGGTCGATTTCGAGGGCCATGGCGCCGCTGAAGAAAAATATCCCCAGCCCCAGCACTACCCATACGGCCACTTGAGTGAATGCCGCCAATCCCAGGCCTATCACCTTGCCGAGCATGAGCTGGAACGGTGACACCGAAGAGACCAGAACTTCCATGATACGGGAGTTCTTCTCCTCGATGACCGATCGCATCAGTGTCGTGCCGTAGGTGATAATCATCATGTACATCAGCATAATGAAGATCAGGGCGGCGAAATACTTGACCACAAACGGAATGGACTCGCCCTTGGTATCCCTGAGAGGCAGGTTGACCTGTTTAGTCAGAGTCAGCACCGAATCCACCGGCAGATTGACGTTTGACATTTCCAGACGCGTGGCGGAGATGATGTCGGTCAGCGATTGTTCGATTCTGCTGATACTCTGGAAATTGTCGGAATTCGTTATCAGGTATAGATTAGTGTCGGCAAGCGCCGGACTCGGTTTGATAACCAGGGCATATTTCAGGCTTTTCTCGTTGATGGCGCTTCGCAGCGAGTCGTTGAGCCTATTGAAGCGAGACGAGTCGCCGGGCGGAATGTTGATAACGTCCTCAACGAGATATCTCGGCTCCTCGGTGTCGGGGTCTTTGTACTGTTTCAGGCGCTCGGCGAGCGTCTGTCCCATGCCGGTCCCGCTTTCATCGAGAATGACGATCTTCTCCCCGACCGCCGTCTGGCTGGACATAAGCCACGCCGGCAGGATCATGAAGGCGGCCATGATGGCCGGGGTCAGAAAGATGCCGACGACAAAGGACTTTTTCTTGACGACCTGCGCATACTCCCGTTTGGCGATTACCCAGAATTTAGACATTGGCCGCCTCCTTGTTAGTTTCGAGTTCGGAGGGGTCAACTTTGGCGGTGTCTATGAAGATGTCATATAAGGAGGGCTCGATCATTTCAAAGCGCCTCACGGAAACGCGGTCGGCTACCGCCTTGAGTATCTGGTTGGGGTCCGAGCCGTCGCTCAGCTTGAGTTCGAGGTAGTTATTGAACTCCTTGACGTCGGCCACGCCCGGCAAGTCACGGACAAAGCCGCCGTCGCCTTCCATGTCGATTTGAATCGTATTCTTTCCGAATCGGGCTTTTATCTCGGAGAGTTTGCCATCGAGCACTTTTCGCCCGCGGTTGATCATGCAGACGTAGTCGCAGAGTTTTTCCGCCTGCTCCATTACGTGGGTCGAAAACAGGATCGTTTTCCCGTCGCGCCGGAGTTCGAGGATGATATCCTTGATGAGTTCCATGTTTACGGGATCGAGACCGGAGAAGATCTCGTCGAGGATGACCAGGTCCGGGTCATGCAGGATGGTGGTAATGAACTGCAGTTTCTGCTGCATACCTTTCGAGAGTTCTTCGACCTTTCGATCGCGGAACTCGTACAGATCGAGGCGCTTGAGCCAGGGATCGATTTTGGCCGCCGTTTTGGACGGCGGGTACCCCTTGAGCTCGGCCATATAGGTCATGACTTCCCGAAGGGTCATTTTCTTGTATAGACCACGTTCCTCGGGCAGATACCCGACCCGGTTCTGGAAGTCGCCATCGACCTTCTTCCCGTCGAAGTAGATCTCCCCCGCATCCGGTGCGATGATATTCATGATCATCCGAATAGTGGTGGTCTTCCCCGCGCCGTTGGGCCCGATAATGCCGTATATGGAGCCTTTCGGGACATCGAGCGAGAGGTTGTCGACCGCCACTTTGGCGCCGAATTCTTTCCTGATGTTCACTAATTGCAGATACATCACAGTCCTCTTCAAAGACACTGGCAATTAAAAGAATGCCGGTTGATATTCGTCAACTAAAAACGGGCCACACATTCATTTCAGGTCAAGCAGTTGCATGAACTCGCGGGCGTTTTTGGCCGCCTGACCAAGGTGGCAATTGTTGAAATATATATAGATTTTCTTCACTTTGTCCTGAATCTTCTGAATTTTTCCCCGCCATTCCTCGAGTTCTTCCTTCGAGTAGTCGTAATCGTAGCGGAGCGGCCCGCCATCCCACCATTTCTCTGCATTGCGGCCGTGAAGGCGAGCATAGGCGGTGTCGGTGGTCGCGAACAGGTCGGGTTCCAGGAGTCCGGTCAGATGCGGTTCATCGACGCATACATATCCGATATTCTCGGCGCGGAAACGGTCATACATGGTGCGATTGACCCAGCTGTTGTGGCGGAACTCGACGTACAGCGGGTGCGGTGCGACCGCATGCCGGACGATACTGACGTAGTCGAGGCTGTCGGCACTGAACTTGAAGGAGTACGGGAACTGGGCGAGCAGTCCGGCGAGCTTGCCGCTTTCATCAAACGGTTTGAGCGCCTCGCGGTATTGCTCGACGTCTTTATCGATATCTCGCCTGCGATGTGTGAAGGACTGAGGGACTTTGATCATGAAGTCAAAGCCTTCGGGGGCTTTTTTGACGATATTGGCCATCACCGCCGGGTGCGGAATTCGATAATAGGTGGAATTGATCTCGACCGTTCGAAAGAACCTTGTATAGTGGTCGAGCATTTTTCCTTTTTCAATTTCTTTAGGGTAGAATTCGCCCCGCCAGTCCTCGAAGCTGTATCCGGAAGTGCCGACTCTGATTTCCATATATATGTCACCTGTGTGAGTTCGAGGCGAAATAAGCCGCACGCCAATCCTTTATCGTGTGGCCCGCATGAGATAGTTACTCGAATTACGCCCGATTATTCAAATAGTTTCAGCGTAATATGTCAGGAATCGGTTCAGATGCAATCACTTCATCGGTTTGGTCGGCTCCTGGAAGCGTACGAAACCGCATTTGGGACAGACCCATTTGCGCCGTTTGTGGTAGGTGCGTTTGAGCTCTTTCATCGAAGTTTTGCACCGCGGGCAGATCATATCAGTTGGTCAGGTGGAGAAAGTCGCTGAGAAGAAACTCGACGCGGCCGATGAAGGTCGACATACGCGACATAACCGTGTAGCCGAACGTGGTCCCGAAAAAGATCATGAGAAACCAGGTGCCGAGTTTCGCGGACTGCCCCAGCACACCGCGATGCTCACGGCTGAAATAAAAGTACGAAATTGTCGTTACCACACCGACGAGAACCACGAGGCCGGAGAATTCGGGCCAGCCGGAAAGCGAGATAATCGGTGTTACGGTGTCGGAGAGCTGCCTGAGTGTTCGCGCGTGCAGCATGGCGGGAATGGCCAATCCGGCGCCGGCGCCGATCAACACGGCAATCGGAATACGCGACCACGTAGACGTTTTACGATTCAGGCGACCGAACATCATGAGACCGAGAATAAGCGGGACAATCAGGTGATACTGGGACTGGGTGAACAACGGAGTAAACATGCGGTCCATGAGCGTGTTGGACCAGTTTATCACCAGAACGTATCCGATTGAGACGCCAATCAAAAGATACTCGGCCATCTTGTAGATGGGATTATCCCGGTAAAGGAAGGTAAGTATGGCCAGAGTCAGAATGCCGGCAATTATGGTTCCTACTTCCATCCTCTCCCCCGCTTTTTTCGGCGTTCGGTGAAGTAGATGACGTTGCCGACGATGATGAGCACGATGACATAGACGTGTGAGGTGGTCTGGGCCAGCATACCGCGCAGTCCGCTTCCTCCGATGCCGATCAGTTTCTCGTATTCGGCAGCTCCGCGTAAACCACCAACCATGGCATAGAGCTGGTTGGAGGCAAGATACGGATCATAGGTAGTAACCATGGCCGCAGTTACGAATGCCGAGACTTTCACCCCGTATCGCGCGGCTCCGTATTCAACCCAGTGTGTCACCATGGATCCATCGGCGATCGAGATTACCCCGGCGATGTCGTCGTAGTTGCGGACATTTTGCAGCAGGCTCAAGGAGCCGTAGGGCCGGCCCAGGTAGTCTTCCGGAAACGTCTCGCCGAGCGATTCCCCCATGGACAGGATTGCGGCGATATACTGCGGCTTGAATCCGAGATAGACATAATCGACGCCGTACCGTTTGCCGTATTCGGCGGCAGCCTGGGTCATCAGGCGATAGCCGATACCGGTACCCTCGGCGAGGAGCGCCACGCCGATCAGTTTGAGATCTTTCTTGAAGGCATGGCGCAGCAATGCCAGGGCGAGCGGCCGAATCTCGGGGAGCGATGACGCTTCGTGATCAAAAGATACCAGCAGGACCGAGCCGGACGGCAGTGAGTCAATATAGTCGTACATGCGCTGAGTCTCGGCTGACACGCGGACATTCATGCCGGCGTGGATGAGCATACTGACAACGACGACAATAAAGAGTCCGAGGAAAATCCAGTGACGACTGACCAGTTGGACTTTCACTTCTCGCCTCCCAGCCAGGTACGCTCAATGCCGATAATCACGCGAAGACTTGTCGTAAGCGAGCCGAGCCCGATGCCGATAAGGATAGCGCGACGTGCAGACATCGACGGATAATTACGCACCCATTCGGCGGCATCGGGAATGCCCTGCCAGATATAATCTCCGATACTCGATCGACTGATCAGCATAATGAGCGCCGATAACAGCAGGATGGTGGCTTGTGTGGATCGGGCGCGAAAGCCCCGGAATGACGCCGACGCCACAAAGAAGGCCAGCAGGGCAAATACTGTTGCCTGCATGGGCACCTGCACATTTTCAAAAACCCACATAAAGGGTGAGCCGCCCCTGAGTCCCCATCCGAGCGCCAGAACCGGCATGCTGACAAGCCCGAGCAAACCGACGAGTCGATAACTTCGGTCCGCACCCCTCTGTATGCTGATCAAGTTGATCTTGAAAAAGCTGATGACGCCCACCAGGAGGGTGAAGGCGAAAATGATCTGGAAGTAATCATTGACTATTGCCAGATTTATGGCCCGGGCAATGCGGTGGGGCGAGAAATACAGAACAAACACGGCGACTCCGAAGAAGGCGCAGATTATCTGCGGGATGCGCCGCCTCATCACATCACCCACCAGGACGAGTCCGGGTTGATGGAAACCCAGATCATTGCAATAAAGAGAGCGACCACGAGAAGAACTTTGAGAATATCCTGGGCCCTGACCGAGGCCAAAATCGACGGATCGCCGGAGAGATAGCCGGAGGCTGCAAAGAGCTCTTCCCCTATCAGGGTGTAGTCGCAGGCGACAATAAAGAACGAGAGCTGGATGGTCGAGTCGGTGCCGGCGATCTGTATGGCGCCTTCGATATTGCCCGTCTCGGCGAGAATCAGAGATTCCGCTTCAAAGGTGCCGAGCAGGAAGATCGAGGCGGGTTTGAGCCGGCTGATCATTCCCTCGACGGCTGCGGCGTAGCCAAACTGGGACGAGGTGACATACTGGATATCGTCGAGGCGCAGGCGATCGGAATGGCCCGATTGGGCATAGCTTTCTTTGACCACTTCCTGGGCTACCGACATGATGACCGGGTCATGTGTCGGGAAAACGAGACGGCAGTCGTATCGAGCTGTTTTTGCAGCTACGTGACTGAGGATATTCATCGAGGCGATAGTTGTCGGACGCTGGATATCACCGCCCCATCCGGGAGTATAGAGGATCGGCCGGTTCATCTCGGTGGCGCGGCCGATTGCATCCTCCACCGCACTGAGGCCGCTGATTTCCCGAACTTTGAATTTCTCCCGGCTCTTTCGATGAAACGTCGTGTACAAAACGATAGCAATTGCTATAATTGCGAAGACGAGCGTGGGTAGTTTGGCGGCATCAAACCATACGGAATCTGCGATCGAGACAAGTATCATGGGCAGCGGTGTCATTTCAGATGAAAATGCCGGGACGGGTGCAGAAATCAACAAAAAGATTTTTAGATTGACCGTCTTCGGCCAGGGAATATATTCACAGTCAAAAACTTGCGAGGAATAATGAGACGGACATTGATATTATCCCTGGCGCTCTTTGCATTCACCGCCGGAGCGCTTCAAGCCACGACTACGATAGAATGGTGGCAATTCTGGACCGATCCGAGCGTGAAGCCGGTCATTCAAGAGATGGTGAAGGAATTCGAAGCGGCCAATCCTGATATCGAGGTCAGGCTGACCGATTTGACGTGGTCGCACGGCCATGAGAAGATCGTCGTTGCGTTCGCGTCGAACACCGGCCCCGATGTAGTGGAATTGGGCTCCGACTGGATAGCCCAATTTGCGGACGGCGGGTACCTTGCCGATATGTCTGAGTCGATTGCTCCCGACAGCAATCAGTTCCAGGGCTGGGGAATGGCAACTTACAAAGGTACGATCTGGGCACAACCGTGGATTCTGGGCACGCGCGTACTGTTTTACAATCGTGACCTGATTCAGAAGGCCGGACTCGACAAGGACTTCATCCCGGTAAACTGGCCCGATCTTGACCGCGGCTGCAAAGCCGTCAATGATCTGGGCAAGAACGTATATGGCTGGGGGTCAAATACGCCTGAGAAGCACCGCCTTTATAAGAAGTTCCTGCCCTTCTTCTGGTCGGCGGGGGCACAGATATTCACCGACGACGGCGAGCTCTGTGTAATTTCATCGACGTATGCAATCGAGGCTTTGAAGTTCTATCAGAAGCTCCATGACGACTACGGATATGTGGCCGATCAGCGCGGTATCGAGGATGCGTTCCTCGACGGGAAGATCGGCTTTATCATGTCGGGCGACTGGCTGCTCAAGCGCATGAAGCTCGAGAATCGCAAGATCAACCTGGTGACCTCGGTAATTCCAGGCCCGAAGTTCCCGGGGACGTCTTTCCTGGGCGGGGAATTCCTGGCGATCAATGCCGCCTCGGAGCACAAGGAAGCGGCGATGAAGTTTATCAAGTTCATGACATCGCCGGTAAACCAGGTGCGGTTCTGCAAGGCCAACATGTCGGCGAATCCGTCGAGTCTCGAGGCGCAGCAAGATCCGTACTTTACGGAAAATCCGTATCTTCAGACATTCATTCAGCAGATCAACCTCGCGAAGCACCCGCCTGTTGTTCCGGACTGGGTGTATATCGAAGATATCATCGAACGGGCGGTCGAGAATACGCTGTTCAACGGCGGACTGCCCGCATCGGAACTTAGAAACGCGCAGATCAGAATCACGACACTGAGAAGGAACGAACAGAAGTAATGAAGAGACACCGGACGAGCGCGCTGATCCTGGCGTCGCCCTGGATTCTCACTTTTTTTCTTATCTGGGCTTTTCCGCTGGTGTATTCGTTTGTCATCGGCCTGACAAACTACCGCATTTTTTCACCCGAACAATTTGACTGGGTCGGATGGAGCAATTATAAGCAGTTGTTTTCCGATCAGGATTTTATCAATGCCCTGAAGAATACTTTCATTTTTGTCATCGGTACGATCCCGATAACGACGGTGATATCGCTGGCCATGGCATTGATGGTGAATCGCAGATTCAAGGGACGGGAGCTGTTTCGGGCAGGATACTTTCTTCCGTCGGTCACATCGATGGTCGTAGTTGCGCTGATATTCACGAATCTGTATCAGCGTGGCGGTTACATCGCGATGCTGGCGTCGATGGTCGGTATCACGCCTCCCGAGTATGGTTTCCTTTACAGCAATGCGACGGCGCTCTATTCCATCATGGCCATGGATATCTGGATGTCGGCGGGTTATTTCATGCTGATATTCCTGGCGGGGTTGAAGTCGATTCCTGATGAGTTGTATGAGTCGGCGGAGATCGCCGGAGCCTCGGCATGGCGCCGGTTCCGCTCGATCACGCTGCCGTTGCTTCGCCCGGTGGCGGTGTATGTTCTCGTGATCAATTCGATCAAATCTTTCCAGGTCTTTGTCGAGATCTTCGTGATGAGCAAAGGCAAGTTCGAAACGATGACGGCGGTATATTTTGTATACGAGACCGGTTTGACGACCGGATTCGAGTCGGGTTATGCTTCGGCCGCGGCTTATGTGCTCTTTGCTATCATTGCCGTGTTTTCGATCATGCTGTTCGCTGTGATGCGTCAACGGAGGCCGGTATGGTAGATCGCGGCACGGTTGCGGGCAAGATCACGCGGTATCTCGTGCTTTTGATTATCCTGGCGATTATGATCTTCCCTCTTCTGTGGATGTTCCGTGTGGCATTCATGCCGCCGGGCTCATCGGTGTCGCTCACGGCACTGTTCGGAGGAGCGTTTACCGGATCCAATTTCGCCGACCTCTTCACTGAAATCGATATTGGATGGAACCTGTTCAACTCGGCGTTTGTGGGTCTAACGGTGACTGTCGGAAATATCTTGTTTTGTTTCATGGTAGCATATGCACTGGCACGGTACCGGTATCTGGCGAACAAGCTTTTGTTCGTCAGTGTAATTGTGGTGCTGATGATTCCGATGCATATTTTGATAATTCCGCTGTACATACTGAGCGTGAAGACCGGGATATACGATACCTACTGGGCGCTTATTCTGCCCTGGCTGGTGAACCCAATCGGTATTTTCCTTGTTAAACAATACATAGAAACGATTCCGCCATCTATGGAGGAAGCGGCGCGAATGGACGGGGCGGGTGAATTTCGTATCCTGTTTCGTATAGTGATGCCGATGTGCAAGCCTGCGCTGGCAGTGCTTGCGATACAGGTGTTTTTCACCAACTGGAATTCGTTTCTTTTTCCGTTCATTCTCACCTCGCATGACAACCTTCGGACGCTTCCGGTCGCCCTGGCGCTTTTCCAGGGTCATCAGGCTATCGATTGGCAGCACCTTATGGCCGGTTCGACTGTCGCCGTAATCCCGGTTCTGGGCCTGTTTCTGTTCATGCAGCGGCAGATAGTCTCCGGTATAACTGCAGGTGCGATAAAGCAATAAGCGGATTTGAGCGTTTTTTTCTCTTGCGCAGGCACAGGGAATAGAGTAAGATAGCAGGCAAAATACGGAGCAATGTAAATCAAACCCTACAGAAAGGAACCTTGGCGTATGAAGAAGGGAATGTTCGTGCTGTTGTTGGCGGCCCTGTTGGTGGTCGGTTGCGGAGCCAGCAAGGACTATGTCAACCAGCAGATTTCGGATTCAGAAGCCCGAATGAACGCGAAAGTGGACGCGGCCCAGAGCAAGGCCGATGCGAATGCGACTGACATTGCGAAACTTCAGAGTCTGGCTCAGCAGTTGCAGGACAGCGTACATCTTGCGATCAACAAGGCGGCCGGGTTCGAGAACTATCAGATCATCTGGACTGGTGAGATTCGGTTTGCCTTTGATAGCTACGCCATCGACCAGGTTGCCTCCAAGACGCTCGATGAAGCCGGAGACAAGCTGGAGGCGAACCCGGGTTCCATAATCGAGGTTGCCGGTCATACAGACCGCACCGGCAGTGAGGATTACAACTACATGCTCGGCCAGGAGCGGGCCAGTAGCGCCAAGCGGTATCTTGCCGAACGGTTCGGCATAGCCATGTACCGCATGTTTACGATCTCCTACGGAAAAGATAAGCCGGTCGCTCTTCCTGATGAACAGAAAGCAGCGTCGAAAAACCGCCGAGTCATGTTGACTATCTGGGGTCCACCTCAGTAATCGGAACGGGCATCGAAAGTGAGAAGCAGGACTAGCATAGTCCTGCTTTTTTATTGGGGAGAAAGAATTGTCATTCGAACTCGAATCTGATACCGGCGGTTTCGAACCGAGCACGGACTGCAACCGTGTCGGGATAGCTGCCGACCGTTTCCGAGAAGCTGAACGGGATCACTGAGCCTCTCCCCAACCTGTCATCGCCATTTGAATCGATGAAGCCGGAGAGGAGGTATTTTCCGGCAGGGACTTCAATACTGAAGCGAGATGTATCGGCCTTCTGCTGAAAAATGTGCTTGTCGGCAGTTTTCTGAAACCAGAGGATGACCGGGTCGCCGCGTTTCTCCGCAAGGCGAATGATAACCGTGCCCGTAATCGACCCGAGAGAATCGGCGTCCAGCACCGAGAACGAGTACGTACGAAGCGAATCGCCCAAAAGGTTTCCGGCGGGATCAACGAAGTCGAATTCGGTGACCTGAAGACTGTAATTGCCGGGAGCTAACGTATCTGACGGGAGGATTTTCATGTGAAACGGATCCGGCCACATTGTGGAAATCGGAATCTGAAGACTATCACCCCACCAGAGCTTGAGGCTTTGATCGTTTATCGCACTCGTGTCCAACGGCTCGGAGAATGTCATCCGGATGTGCACCTGTTTCGCAAACAGTGGCGTCCTTTCCGGCTGGAAATCCTCCACCTTTGGAGGCGTTTCATCTTCTACGGCAGTCACTGAGAAATTGGGATACTCGATAGGCGGTTTGGTCGAATCATAACGAATCCAAATCGTGTACATACCTTCGGGCACAGTCCCAAAAGACGCCAGGATGGTACCCGTTTCCTCCAGTTGCGATTCCTGAAATCCCCGGGCGGAAATGGGCTGACCGGAAACACTGTCCGGACGTAACTGCATGCCTGATAGATGGTCGGCCAGATACGAAGGGTCAAGTTTGCGGGAGAGGCGCACTCGCACGAGTTGGTCGGACGTATAAGCGGCCCCGATGATAGCGGCTGTAGCCGTGTCCAGACTGGTCATGAACATCATCAGCCGGTCGAGCCGCTCTTCACCGGCGAGGTTTATCGGACGATCCGGAACAGCAAAAGACTCGGTGTATGGATTGAAGCGATCATCGCGGTTCTTATCTTCGAACGCGATCAGTCGATAAGATTTAGTCGGCAGGTACCTGAGGGCGAAATACCCTTCCTTGTTCGCTGTGGTCATATATTCCGGGTAAACGGAATCGTAGTCGATGGTCCTGCCTGATTCGGGCAGCTCGTAAAGAGCCGCGACCACTCCCGGCTGCGGTTTATCGGGGTCGGAGTATACGTTGCCCGAGACAACACCGGATGCAATCGAGGTCCCGGTTGTAAAGGCAACCGTGATCGCAGTATCGAGGCGATTGTTGCGCAAGTCAGTCACTGTGGGGCTAACGGTCACGATATATGTCTGATCGGTCTTGAACGAGTCTGCCAGATGGATGACAATCTCGTCTGACTTCCAGTCAACTTCGGGTTCGGCCTCGGGCCGCGGCGAGATGTAGATCGGGCGACCGGTCCTGGGCCTGACAATCCGTTCAGAGAACTTCAACGTGATGGTGTTGCCGAAAGGAACAAGTGTGTCGCCGTTGGCCGGAGTTGAGCTGAGAAGAATCGGGGCTGTCTTGTCTTCGGGACCTCCGGGCGGGGGTACAACTTCAGCGCAAGTGATAATGAGGATTGAAAGCACAAGGGCAAGAAGGACAGCCCGGAAGGGCAAAGATCGATGGCCGGGGTTCAACGGTCCAGCTTCTCCTTGATAGCACTATTATCCGGTTGCAGCGCCAGGGCTTTTTCCCACCACTCACGGGCCCGTTCGAGTTTGCCCTTGGCGGCGTAGGCGTCGCCCAAATGATCGAAAATAACCGGATCGCTGTCAAGTTCAACGGCCTGTTTCAGGTATTCGACCGCCTTGTCATAATCGCCCAGGCGATAGAATACCCATCCGTAAGAATCAAGATAGGCGGCATTTCTCGGGGCAATTTCAACCGCTTTCGAGACAAGCTGCAGGGCATACTGCAATCGTACTCCCTTATCGGCGAGCATGTAGCCAAGGTAATTCAGAGCCGGGTGATAGTTGGGATCCGTCTTCAGCAGGTCTTCGAATGTCCGGACTGCCTTGTCAAAGTACCCGTTCTGCTCATAGGTGCTGCCCAGCGCAAACTGGATGCGGAGATGCCCGTCCGGGTCGGTCACTCTTGACAGGCCGGCCTCGTAGGCTGCGATCTCTTTTTCGGGCTGTTTCAACTTGCGGTAAGCGTAGCCCAGGTTCAGCCAGCCCGACGGGAGGCTGTCAGCGCGTTGCGTAACCTCCTGAAACTGCTCGACAGCCGCCTCGAAGTTTCCGCGGTCGGAGTCTATCAGACCCAGGAAATGATAGTTCAGGTCGTGCGTGTCTCCCTGGTCAATCAGTTGTTCGAAGATCTTCTCGGCCTCCGAGAGGGAGTCTACGTAGTAATAGATCATGCCCAGTCGCCTGAGCTGGGCGGGGTCATCGGATTCGATCTGAGCGAGCGTTTTTGCGTACGGAAGGGCTTGCTCGAACATGTCCTGCTCAGTATACCGCGTAACCATCATATTCAGAATGATGGAATTAGTCGGATCCAATTTGAGGGCCCGCTGATACATCATATCCGCCGAGTCCGGCTGTTGGGCCAGCTGGTACATATCGCCAAGCGTAACGACCGCGACGAGATTGGCAAGTGACGAGTCCAGATTTACCGAGTTGCGCAAGGCGTCCTTAGCCCGGGAATAGTCCTTGCTCTCGACATACAGCCGTCCCAATTGATTCCAGAGCTGGAAGTCGTCCGGTCTCACACGGGCCAGACCGGCATAGGCCCAGATGGCGGAATCAACATTTTTATCACGCAGATAGAGCTGTCCGAGGATGGAATATGACTCGGCATCTTCGGAATCAAGCTTGAGGACATTCAAGTACGCCCCCTTGTAGGAGTCGTAATCCTCGAGCATGCGGTAGCACGCCGCGCTGAGTTTGAATACATCGACGTCCCTCGGGCTCACTTTCTTGAGGACATCGAGACATTTTTCGGGTTCACCGAGGCGGTAATACGACTCGGCAAGTGAGAAGCCAATTTCGTAAGATTCCGGGAAATAGGTCAGGGCGCGTTCGTACGCATTGGCGGCGCTATAGTAGTCGTTGACTTCTTCGGCAAGGATGCCGTTGACGTAGTACTGGTAGGCGTAGTAGTTGATAGGCTTTTCCGGCATCTCACCCTGAGTGACAGCCATCCGGCGGAGTGAGCCTTTCGCCTCCTCACCGGGGCGTTCCTTGGCCGACTGCGAACTACACCCGGCTGTAATGAGTGCCGCCAGAATAAAGACTATCGAAATCGAAAGATATTTTCTCACTAATCGGTTTTCCATCAGCGTGTTATTGACAGTTATACCATAACTGAAATGCACGAAGGCGGAAAAAGTTGCAAACTTATCCGGCCTTTATTCTCAGGAATCGGCGTTTTCCGACTTTGAGTATACGTCCTGAGTCGACCGCAAATTCGTAATCGGGGTCAGTTACCTTCTCGCCATCAAGTGATACCGCGCCGGATTGAATCAATTTGCGGGCCTCGCCGTTTGATTTTGTCATTCCGGTGCGAGTCATCAAGTGGACGAGATAGACTGACTCGGGATTCAGTTCGAGTTTGCGAATTCCGTTCTCGTCTATCTCCGGTATGTCATCCGGAAGTTTACCCTGGGCAAAGACACGTTCGAACTCCTCTCGCGCGGACTTGCCGGAGCTTTTCGGGTAGTACATATCAACCAGAGTCTCCCCCAGTTCTTTCTTGACTATCATCGGGTTAACCGAACCATCCTCAAGTTCTGCTTTAACTTGCGCAAGCTTTTCATTGCTGACGTCGCTGGCGAGTTCGAAGTAGTGGTAAATCAGGCTGTCCGGAATTGACATGATTTTTCCGAATATTTCGCGCGGCGGTTCATCGATGCCGACGTAGTTTCCGAGAGATTTCGACATGCGCCGCTCACCGTCGAGACCGACGAGAATCGGCAGAGTCAGGATGCACTGAGCTTCCTGACCGTAGGCTTCCTGAATAGTCCTTCCAGCGAGCAGGTTGAATTTCTGTTCGGTGGCTCCAAGCTCGACATCGGCGCGAATCGCAACCGAATCATAAGCCTGCATGAGAGGATAAAACAACTCGTGGACGGAAATCGGGGCGTTGTCTTTCATCCGCTTGGCAAAGTCATCCCGTTCGAGCAGCCGGGCAACGGTGAATTTGGTTGTCAGGTTGATGAAATCGAGGAATTCCATATGCTTGAACCATTCACCGTTGAAATGAACCTCGCACTTCGACTTGTCCACTATCTTAAAGAACTGCTCCTGGTAGGTTTCAGCGTTCTCCATAAGTTGGCCGTAGCTCAACATCGGGCGAGTATCGGAGCGGCCCGACGGATCACCGATAAGCCCCGTGTAATCGCCGATTATCAGCACGACCTTATGGCCTAAGTCCTGGAACTGCCGTAACTTACGCAGGCCCACGGTATGACCGAGATGGATGTCGGGGGCGGTGGGGTCGAAGCCTTGTTTGACCCGGAGGGGACGGTTTTCCTTTATCGAGCGAAGAATCTTATTTTTGAATTCATCCTCGGGGAGAACGTCGACGGCTCCGCGGGTAATTAGCTGCCACTGGTGTTCGAATTCTTTTTTGATTTCCGGGCTTTCGCTGCTCACGTGATCCGGGCTCCTTCGTGAAATCTTTTGTAACTATCGGCATATAAAATTGTAGCATAAGGTACGATGAAATATAGAGGTAATGCAACAGGCGACGACAGAAAAAACAGGGAGAGGAGACGGACTGCGGTCCATTGAGAGGGCCATTTTAAGTTGACTGAGGAGGCAGGCAGTCTTATATACGCGCCATGGCATTAAGAACCAAACGACCTTCAGGAAAGCCGGGTCACCGACTGAGAAACTGGATTCTCATCGGGGCCGCGACAGTTGTTGTACTACTGATAATCGCAGGTTTCCGGACCTACCAGATTTACCAGTCGGAGCTCCCGTCATTCGAGCAGCTTCATAATATCGAGCCGAGTGTCAAGACGAAGGTATACGATCGCAACGGGACTCTCCTTAAGGAATTTTACAGCGAGAACCGGGTTCTGACGCCATACAATGACCTCCCCCCTCACCTGGTGAACATGCTCATCGCCACCGAGGACAGGGCCTTTTATGATCACTGGGGAATCAATATTCGCCGGGCGTTTCTGGTGGCGCTGAAGAATCTCGCCGAGCTCAAGATTACGGCGGGGGCATCGACAATCAGCCAGCAGCTTTCCCGGATGCTGTTTTTGACCCAGCAACGGACTTTTGAGCGAAAGATCAAGGAAGCGCTGACGACGATCAAGCTGGAGCGGACGTATTCGAAGCAAGAGATACTGGAGATGTATCTCAACCAGTATTATTTCAGCCGGGGTGCTTACGGGATTGCGGCGGCGGCGCACATGTTTTTTGACAAGACGCCGTCGGAGCTTGACCTGAATGAGTCGGCGATCATTATCGGTTTACTTAAGGGCCCCAATATCAATTCGCCACTCAACAATCCGGACAAATCGCTGCAGGCGCGCAACCGGGTCTTATATGCGTATTACGACAACGGCGGCATTTCCAAAGAAGCGTATGACTCGTTGCGCAGTGAGCCGTTGAGAATTTCGCCGCCCGAGGAAAACCAGGGTATCGCGCCGTATTTCACAGAAACAATTCGCCAGTATATTCTCGATAAGTATGGCGAGTCGGCGCTGTATTCCAGTGGCCTGAAGGTGTATACGTCGCTCGATGCAAGTCTCCAGCATGATGCCGAACAAGCCGTTTACCAGCAAGTGGATGCCATTCAGGCCCGCATTGAGCGGACCTACCCGATGAGCAACCCGCATTATACGACTTTTCTGCCCGACACGGTTGATCAGTTCGGCGACTCCATTCGCATCTACAAGAAGGTCCAGGGTGCTTTTGTTGCCATAGACAACTCCAACGGGGACGTACTGGCGATGGTGGGTGGACGGTCATTCGAGGACTCGAAATGGAACCGGGCGTATCAGGCCACGTTACAACCCGGATCGGCGTTCAAGCCGTTCGTGTACACGGCCTGTGTCGATAACGGATACAAAACGACGGACATCGTCGACGATAACCCGATTGTGCTGGATATCCCCGGGGCCAAGCAGTGGCGGCCGCACAATTTCGACGACAAGTTTATGGGACCAATCACACTTCGCGACGGACTTCGTCTCTCGCGGAACCTGGTGGCGATACGACTGCTTCTGAAGATCAGCCCTCAGGAGGCGATCTTTTACGCTCGCCGCATGGGGATCACCACTCCACTAGACCCGGTGCCGTCGCTGGCAATCGGCGTTGGAGAAGTGAAGCTGATTGAGTTGGTCTCGGCGTACAGCACATTCGCCGACCGGGGCATTCATATCCCCTACCGCATGGTGCACAAGATAGTCGACCGGTACGGCAAAGTTATCGAGGACAATACCGCGATTCAGAAAGAGGAAGTTCTCTCGGCGCAGACGGCCTATATCATGGTTAGTATGATGCAGTCAGTGGTCAACGCCGGAACAGGCAGACGATCACGCTGGCTGGGCTTCACCCGTCCGGCAGGCGGCAAGACCGGGACGACAGATAATTTCTGCGACAACTGGTTTATCGGTTATACGCCGCAGATCACAGCCGGAACCTGGGTTGGATTCGATGACAAGACGTCACTGGGTCGCAATCAGGAAGGTTCCACGAACGGTGTTCCAATCTGGGCCAATTTCATGGTTGCGGCGCACGACTCTCTACCTATCGAGGATTTCGAGGAGCCGGAGGGTATCGTGCACGAGGACGTCTGCCTCGAGTCGGGCGAGATTGCCACTGACCGGTGTGTCGAAGTCCGCAACGAAGTGTTTATAGCCGGTACGGAGCCGACGACTCGCTGCCACTTGCATCCATCGACAGGGCTCTATGTGCCGAGAGCGCGGTCAGACGAACCGTCGGTTCCAGAAGATACTTCCGACGACCGGACTCACTTCTAGCAATTGTATCTACGAGTTTGCGGGGGCGCCGACAACTCCCTTGACATATCTTTGCGGGGCGTATTATACTTGGGCTCGGCCGGTTACGGCCAATTGACAGATGGCAGAATGCCGGAGTGGTGAAACTGGTAGACGCAGGGGACTCAAAATCCCCCGATGGCAACATCGTGTCGGTTCAAGTCCGACCTCCGGCATTAATGTTCTCCGGGGAGCACATCCGCTCCCATTTCAACCAGCGACTGACCGCGAAGGGATGGCAACATCCGGCTGTGGTCTCCCGTAGAAGTCCCGGCGGGCTACTTCGCGAAACTTGGAGCAGCCTGCTTGTGACAGTCACTGCAGTTGTTCTGTGCCGGCAGACCAAAAGCGGCAATGGCGCTGTGACTCTTCGTGATCTTGCCCAGGTTTCCATCGGCCCACTTATTCAATATGATGACCGTCTGTTTCGCCACGCGCCCGGCCAACCGGGCACACCGTTCCTTTCTCGGGTCCGATCTATAGTCAGTCACCCTGGCTTTCTTCATCCACCTGCCCACAGAAATATGGCAGAGTGGCGAATGACTGACGGATTCGGTGTGGATAGTTGCCTTCGGATTAGAGGGCTTGAAATTGGGCAAGGATGTGTTGGTGTACCACTTGATCACTTCGTTGAGTATTTGCTCGCCGTTCTCTCCCGCGATGAACGCGGTCGCGATGCCGGCCCCGATCAGCGTACCGCACGTCGTGCCCCATCCGACCACGCCGCTGTGTCCGAACTTGAAGGCGTCCAGGGGAAGAGATGAGTAGGGTTCACCGATCTCCTCCTGCAGCGGAATGAGAATTCCCGACGCCGCGGCGAAGCTGCACTCTCCCTTGAAGTACTTCTCGTACGCGATCTGCCCCGCCTTCTCGGGATCTATCTTCTTGTACCCCCACGGAAACCTGGGCTGCTTTGCGTTCTCATTTTTCGAGTGCTGCTGTCCGCCCGCGGCCGCGGGGAGCATGGCCAGCGCTGTGGCCCCTAAGATCATTCCCGCGTCCGTCAACGCCTTGCGTCTTGATATCGGCGCTTCCTCGAAAATCGCTTTTTTCGACATTTTTGGCCTCCTTGAAACATAGATATTCTGTAGAATCGAATCATGGCCCTGATGCCCCCTTCTCAATGGAGTCAGATCGACCTGAGATCTTTCGATGGTATCTTCTGTCTGTGGTTGATTGCCAAGGTGGTACGAAAAACTCCCGTCCGACCATCATAGTACCGCACCGTAGCCATTTTAGAGACAACCACCCGTCGAAGTCTTTTGACCGTCAGGCTGAGAATCCAACGTCGGCACTTTTTTTGGGTGACGATCCCTCTCCCTCTCTCCCCCCTTTAACCCTTCTTATGTTTCAAACACATGAGCAGGGTTATCAGTTCAGGCTCTTTGCGGCGGCTTTGGCGAAATTGCTCAGCGCCTTGGCCATTTCCTCCTGCGGTTTTTCACAGTCGCTGATATCGTGCCGCTTTGCCAGATACGAGGGGTCGTTGTAGCCAATCCATGTCTGGCCGTTTTCATCCTGCCATACGAGAAATTTCTGGGGCAGATCGATGGCAACCGTCTGGGCACACTTCATGAGCGGCGTGCCCACTTTGGGATTGCCGAAGATCAGCAGGATGGTCGGCCGCATTTCGAGTCCGACACTCTCGGCATTCTTCTGATGGTTAACGCGGCAGAACACGTTCAGACCTTTGTCTTTGATCAGTGATTCCAAACGGTCGGCGGCCTGTTCGACCGTCTGGTTGGTTTTCGCCTTTGTCATGCCTTCCTGTGCGAAAGTCAGAGGCGTCAGGACGGCGGTTATCAACAGTATCGTCAGTATGCGTTTCATATGTTGTTGTCTCCTGTCAAGGTTCCTCTCAAAGCTACGTTTCAGAAAAGAGTCATGGTACCCTCGTTTTCGCCGACCATTTTTCTCCGCTGACATCATGAACCGTCACGCTGTATTCGCCAGGCGTGAGCGCGAGCGCGCTATCAGGCTTCAGCAGAACGGTCGCGTAACTGCCGAGCGGCGCTTCGAGTCCATAGGGACCCGGGTGCAGTTTGACCAGGTACCGGTTTTCAATGTCAGAGCCCGTGACCGACGAAAGGTTTTTGGCATCGAAGGCTTCGACGACGTTTCCGGATTGGTCGGTGACGTCAACGCGTACGATGAAGGCGCCGTAGCTATCGGGGCCATTAGTGCGGTAAAGGGTAAGTTTCATTTGACCGTTATTCGCCAGTTCGGTTTCAGGAATGACGAAATGCGGCTTTTTCGATGGATTGTGCAGTTTGCCCCACACACCGCCCTGGAAAGCCTGGTTCGTAAAGAGCGACCATCCGATGGCGAAAAGCGCCAGGATGAAAGCAAGGCTCTTGATTCCGCGTGACATCCGACCATGTCCGAGTGGACCGGAGGAGAAGAAACGCAGCCAGCCTTTTTCAGCCAGATGCGGCCATTTCTTTTGCCACCAGCTGTCAAGCGACCAGGGTCCAGATCCGGACAGAAAGAGCAATAGTCCGCCCGCGATCCCCATCGTGCCGATCTGCCATTCATCGATGCAGGTCGATCCCAACCAACCGGCGCCCATCAGGATACCCCACGCCAGACAGGTTGCCCCTATGCCGCCCAGACGTGTGAAGAGGCCAAAAGCGAGCGACAGGCCGACCAACGCCTCGATGATGGTAAAAATGATCAGGAACACGTAGAGAGTAGTCTCGTGTGTAATCAGGAACGCAATCATTCCTTTGATCCACAAAGCATGCGGCAGGAAGTGATTAAACTTGAAGCCGACGTAGGCATGTGACGACGGGTCGAGTTTGTCGGGGACGAGGACCGCCCGTCTCCACAGGGCGGAGAAAAATATCCAGGCGAGGGCCCACCGAAGCGGTGTGGCCATCAAGCCGATAAAACGCCAGTTGTATCTGACTGAACTTACGTCGTCTCCCGAAACGGTTTCGTTTGCCTGAGACATAATCTCACCTGACCTTTCCTGCTATTATTTGGGCGGCATAAAGCCGTATTTTTTGTAGACGGCCTGACCCCTGTCGCTCATGAGAAAATCGAGGAAACGCTTCGCCGCTTCGGGGTGAGGGGCAGTTTTCATACTGCCGGCGGTATAGGTCACCTGCTCGTTGTCTTTGTCCGGGATCTCGATCATCTGGATCGGGTTGTTGATCATCTGCTGGAAGTTGGCCTCGGTGTACCACACCGCGCCGGCATCCGATTCTTTCAGCATAATCCTCACCGGCGTCTGGCGGTGATGAATGTGCGTGAGGAAAGTGCTGCCGTTGTCCACCTTGGTCTTCATAATGGTGTTGGCCAGCTTTTCTCCGCCAACGTTCTTGTATGCCTGGACAATGTGTTTACCGATCCCTTCCCATTGGGGATTCGGCATCGATACGTTGACATCGTCGCGAGCGAAATCTGCCAGCGACTTAATGTTCTTGGGGTTGCCCTTATAGACCATAATAGCAAGCCGGTTCCTGGCGTAATCCACGGTGTTGGCGAACCAGTCCTTCTCCTTCTGAAGACTGGCTATGCGTCCTTTGCCGCCGGTGAAGATATCGGGTTGCACGGTGATCTTGAGGTTGCCCATCACGAGCCCGCCCTGGTCTATCTGGTCCTCGAGAATGCCGGGCGGGAGAGTTTCGAGGTAGATGCGTTTGTATTCGGGATACTGCTCGCGAAAGGCCTTAACCAGGTCGGCGATGACCATGAACTGGTTACCGGCGAAAAAGACAACGAGCTGGGGATTTTCTATTTCGCCGTGAAGGTCCGGCACGTTGTCATATTGCGCCACGGTGAAGTGCTTCCCGCCGGCCGGCTGCGTGATCCACGGCGGCCAGATTTGGGTCGCATAGAGGGCGTAGAATGGAATGAGGACAACAGCGAGAATCAACACTGCGCTCATTGTTCGTTTCAGGTTTTGACGTTTCATTTCAGACTCCTTTCTATCTTGTCTGTCCGTGTCCAGCATATCAGAAGATGGCGGTAACCTGTACCATGAACAGATTGCCGATTCCGGTATTCCAGTCATTGTTGCGAATTTCGTAGTTGACGATCAGTCTTGCGTGTCGGTCGAAGAAGTACTGCGCGCCAAGGGTCCACGTATCCTGGGCGACACTGGTGGCGAGGTCATCGCCGGAGTCGGGATTGTAATATGAATATCTCAGATCTGCTTCGATTTTCTTTTCCAGAATCGGCGGACGGTATCCGAAATCGAGGTAGAAGCCGAAGGCGCTGAGATCGGCGTGCGGAATACCATGACCGTCGACAGATGTGTTTTCGGTAAAGGACCTGAGACTCGCCGGTACGGCTCCTGCAAAGAACCGCGGCGCAAAGATCCAACCGGTGGCCCAAACGCTTTCACCGATAAACGTTATGTCGCCCGACTTTCCGAGATCTTTGACAGCGACAAGCTCAATACCGCCCCGTTTGGCCTGTTGTTCGATTGGCGCTCCGTTGGAAGGTCCGGGTGCAAAGGCAAAGCCGGAACGTTTTCCGGTCATATACCATGCTCCGAATTCTACACTTTGCCGGTACGGTCCCATGGTGTTGTCGAAGATACGCGAGAGTGTCACCTTGGCGGTGACCCGCTTGTAATCGTTATTGTCACGAGAATTGATGCCGTTGCCATTGCCGACCATGACGGCGTAGGCAGCCTCGTACTCGCGGTTCATTCCGAACCGATACCAGCCGAACACCTCGGCGCCGATGTCGCGAAAGGCGCCGACAGAACGGTCGTATCCGTATCTTTCGAGCAGTAGCTGGGCATAGACATCCGAGAATTCGATGTAGCTGTGCAGCTGTATAGCCTGGAGGCCATCGTTGCCGATGGGCATTTTGAACTGTCCGAACCGGATGTGGGCGTACGGGATATAGTTGAGTATGGCGCTGGCGTCGGTGAGCACCGCAAAACTGGTCTGCTCGCCATTGGGATCTTCGGTAATCCCGTTGCGACCGAACTCGGACAGAAGGAAATAGTTGACTTTGTTGTTACTTCCGGGAATGATCCCGCGGACGCCGAGCCTGGCGCGCCGGATGTCGAAGTCGTTTTTCCGAAAGTCTTCTTCAGGGGGGACATCGCTGGCGGAGTTATAGTAGGTCGGCTGCACGAAGCCCCAGACTTTGACTGCTTTCGCGTCGGGAGATTCGGTCCCCTGAATTCTAAACCAATTGGCGGCCTGTACCTCACCCGGGGGTTGCGACACGAAGATCACACATGCGGTGAGCAGGCCTATTACAATAATCCTTTTGCACATAATTGATCCCTCCTGGCGTTTCTATTCATCGTACCTGTCACAAATAGTCCTCTTCGGTGGACCGGCTTGAGCCGACCGGAGCGATCACGTTCCCTGTCGGTGCTTGATGTTCGGATGAGAGCAGACCCGGAGATAGTCCGGTGGGATATCGATGAAGAGAGTGTGCCTGCATCGGAGCCAAAAACAGGCTCCGACACAGGTGTACATCACGCCACGTTACTTTCCATAATTCGGGTTGACATCGCTGACCGGTAACGCTATGACCCAATCCCAGGAATTACCAAGGTAGATTGTGCCGCCGACTATAGTCGGCTGTACGATGCCGAAGCGACCGCCGACGTGTTTTTGACCGATCATCTTTCCGGTCTTTGGATCGAGAGCAAATACGTCCGGACCCGTCGAAACATACAGCGTGCCTTCATAATAAGTCGGCGCCCCCCGTCCGGCGCCCGCCGGTCCTGCGGCCGGTATCTGCCACGTCCAGAGGACCTTCCCGGTCTTGAGGTCGTACGCACGCATAATGCTGTTCACGGGCGTTCCAACATAGACAACACCGTCGTGAATCATCGGTACACCACCCTTGAAGGCGGGCGGTTTTGGTCCGCGACCCATCGAATCGGTCCAGAGGACCTTGCCGTCGTCGGCGTTGTAGGCTCGGATAACGGTATTCATGGTGGTCTTGCCGTTTTCCTCCTTGGGGCTGGTGACAGCGTCCATCACGACGATACCATCGGCAACGGCCGGTGATACGTCGCCCATGCCCGTGTTGGTGGCATCCGGGATGGTGCCCTTCCAGACGATATTCCCGCTCTTCCCGTCAAGGCAATACAGGAACGGCTTGACAGACATCGAGACATAGACGCGGCCCTTGTATACCGCGGGGCACGACATATTGGCCATGCCGCCAAGCTCCGTTTTCCAGATCTCTTTGCCGGTCTTGGCGTCGACAGCATATGCCTTACCCGCACCGGTCGTAATATAGAGCTTGCCGTCGTCATACGCCGGGGTCGGCATGGTCTCGCCTTCGGTGGAGAAATACCAGACCAGTTCACCGGTGTGACGATTCAACGCGAAAGGTCCGTTATAGTTGACGGAGCCGCCGCGGATAGAGGATTCCGGGTTTTCGGCGTAGCGCTGGACATTATGGAAGTTGAATGCTACGCTTCCGCCGGTCACATATACCATATCGCCGACGACAAGCGGCGTTCCCATCAGGTTGTTGCCGATCGGGCTGTTGCGCCAGATCAGCTTGCCGGTCTCGGCATTGATGGCATAGCAGAAGAAGTCATCGCTTTCAGCGTACACAATACCATCGACAACAGAAACGCCGAGGGCATTGCCGTAGTACTGGGTTATTGTCGTCAGTCCTCGTGCTTCGCCGTATGTTTTCATATCGAAGGGTTGTTCTTCGTTGAGCGGCCAGGCGCGTGCCTCGGGGAAAACCCATCGTACGCCCTTGTGCATCCATTCGGGAGCGTCTTCCGGGATCGGGAATGCGGCATTGTGGGCCTCGTTAGCGTAGGCGTGGGTGAATTCATGCGGGTAGTACTGCACGATATCCTGAGCGGGGGCGGCTCCGGCATAGTAGAATCTGGCGTACGGGCCGTTGGGGTCGACCGGCACCGGCGGCGGCCCGCCTTGCGCCTGAACGACAGGGGCAACAACAGCGAGCGCCATCGCAGCGAGGACAACGAGTGTCAACGACATGAGTTTACGTTTTGTGTGGCAATCCATTGATTAACCTCCTTGTGTATTGGGTTGGGCATTTTTCTTGAACATATCATTGACCATTTTCACCAGACCCCAGCGAACGTCTTCGGGTAGCATCCCGTAATTGACCATGATCGTTCCCGGATAGCCGTTAGTGATTATCTCGAATGCCCTTTTGGGCTGGAGGTTGTAAACGGCGAAGTCAGTCGGTGCGGGCTTGAAGCCAAGCGAGAATTCGGCGACTTTGTCTTTGGGTCCGTGGCAGTGGTGACAGACTTGATTGAATACTTCGTGGGCGCGTTTGTCAGCCTCGGCGGAAACGGTTACCGGCAGCGGGCTGAGTGCGCCGAGCATATCGAAGTTCTCGTTGAGATATCGCATAAGGTCTTCGAGCTTTCCCTTGTCGAAGTATGCGAAGTACGGCATGCCGGTTCCGTCGACACCGTGGACGAGAATCTTGTAGAGGTGGTCGCGGGTAGTGCGCACGTTGATCAGCTCTTCCGGCGGGATGGTGAGATCTCCGGCATCCTTGCCTTTCCCCTTGCCCTCGCTGCCATGACAGAAGGCGCAACTGTTGTTATAGATCGTACTGCCGTTGTTGTATACCACGCCGAAGCTTTCCTGGTAGCGCGCCAGGGCCGGTTTGACGTACGGCTCGAGCGTGTTCTTGTACTCGGCCTTTGTCGCTACCGTCTGCGCGTGCAGCGGCTTCAGGCCTTTATCCTGGATGAACTGACGGCCGACAAGCATGGGAATGAGTATCAACAGGGACAGGCCGATTATCAATCCGGTGCCGAGCGTGCGCCCTTTGCTGACCCTGAAGAAGCTGAACCAGAGCAGCGTCAGGGCGGCGAGAATGCCCAGCAAGAGGAAGATGTTCGTTATCGTATCGATTGTGTTGGGGACGGAGCCATAGAGGAAGACACCAACGGCTACCTGGAACAGCAGTCCGCCCACGACCCATTTCAACAGGGTCGACTTTCGCCCCTGCGTATCGCTGCTCCGCGTGGAGAAGAAGTAATGGAACACTGCCCCAAGAACTACTGCGGCTCCGATTATGTGAAGGTAGCGGAAGACCCAGTGTGTGGACAGGGCGCCGGACAAGCGAAATCCGTTATTGATGATGGACATCCAATGACCGGAATTTTCCGACGACACGAGCACGGCCACGAAGATGCCGGGCACTATCAGCAGACACCCGAGCGCAACGACACCGGCAGTGAGATGCAGGTAGTGGTGGGTATATATCCGGTGCGCGAGGGCATCGAAGAAGATGAACGAGACGATCAGCAGACCGATAATCAACATCCAGAACGGTGCGAACAGGCTGACGCTCGTGAAAAAGGGTATCGTGTAGCCCACCTGGATGAGCAGGAGGGCCCCGACGCCAATTACCACGGCGAGGCTCTTGTGCGCCAGAAAGGTCTGGAGGATTTCCTTGTCCCATCGGCGTTCTTTGAGCTTGCCGCCCCACCAGGTTTCGATGAAGAAGTAGAAGCCGAGGATGGCGGTACCGATCATCGTCAGCACAAAGGTGAGATGTATCGCGAAAACGAGAAAGAGAAGGCCGTCGAGTACGACTTCGCCAATGGGTTTATTCAACAAAAGGTCCGTTAATTCATTCATGGCTGCCCTCCGGCGTTATGGACAGGTAGCGGGACGGAGCACCGATCTGCAGTTCTCCGGTTGAGACGCGGTAGAGGAAGTCGGCGAGGATTTTGCGTTCGTGGTCGGTTCCGGCAAAAGGCGGCATGAACGGAACCATGCTGTGGGTGTTGCCGAGAATCACATAGATTCCGTCCCGTGACCGCCCGTTGAGGCGGTCGCCGATATCGTTCAGGCCACCGATAGTGTGGCAGGTAACGCAATTCTGACCGAAAAGATAGGCCCCTTCCCTGTCGACATTCGGCGCCGGCTGCATGGTATTGTACCAGTATGCGGTTCGGAGCAGTCCGTGTTCTTCGAGATAGGGCGTTTCCTTTACCAGTACCTGGCTGGCATACATGTAGCCGGGCATGAGGTACGGCCCCCGGATAAACTCACGGACGCGTTCGTATTCGGTGACGAGCGCGAGCGCGAGAATCATGGCGGGGATCACGAGCAATCGGCTGCCGCTGACAGACCTCCCTATTGCCGTAAAGCCAAACAGCAGTATGATGACGACGGCAAAGGCGTTGACAATCCAGAACCACCACGTGTATTGAGACAGGTGCGAGGTAAGGACTGCAAAGACGGCGTGCGTCTTGAAGGCAGAGGGAACAACAGCGAAGTACCACCACGTGCAGAGTCCCCACGCCACCGTGCCGACAAGGGCTACCCTGCCGAACAAACCGAGCGCCTGGGTCCTGAATTCGCGAGTGCGTTTGCTGAAAAAGAGATAGACGGTGGCGAATACCGCTCCCAGTACGAAACCGAAACTGAGCCTCAGGAACAACTGGGGCAGGAAGGACGGATTGAAAAAGGCCGACCAGAAACTGTCGTCCCACGGCCATCCGTCCGAGGTCAGCATGAACCCGAGAATGCCGGTGATGAGAAAGGCCGACATCGAAGCGAGCAGGACATAGAAGAAGCCCAGGGTAATGTGCCGTTTCTTCTTCGCCCCTGTCCATTTGTCCCAAAGGAAATAGTATATGAGAATGACGATTACCTCGGCAGTGAATACGGTCCATTCAATGAACCACGGCCAGAAAAACACGCGGAGCATATTGCCGATGCCGCGGGATGCCAGGGCGCTGGTAATGAACCAGATTCCGACGCCGGTGACGGCGCCGATGCCGGTAATTATGATAATGGTCGGTTTAAGCAGTTGTTTGGCGAAGTTTTCCCATTGTTCCGACGACCGCTTCCAGCCGATGTATTCACTAATCGCGATCATGGCGACCAAACCGATTGCCACGCCGTGGCTGAGGAACACGTGCAACACCGCGTCGAGTGCGATCATCATGCCATTTCCGAGATACGGGACCTGAAAAACCGGAAATTCCATAGTCTGTCCTCACTTATCATTTGTGCGGCGACTGTTGTCGCCGGTAAGGGATCCCCAATTGGAACACACCGCGGTCTCACCACGGGACATTGTCTTCAGGGCGAGCCCGGAGCTGATGTGTGCGCGCATCTTACCAGACATCTTGTGGATCCTTTTTCTCGGAAAAGTGCGGCCGGGGCTTCGACGTAACGAACGCCGCGACATCCATTGATTCTTCGACCGTCAGGTCGGGATTATTTTTGGGCATAAAGGCGTGATCGAAGGCTGCGAAGTTTTCGAGTTTGGACATGCCGGCGCCGTCGTTGAACGAACCCGGCCCCCATAACGGAGGTGCGACAAGTGTGCCCTCACCGTTGACTCCGTGGCACTGCTGGCACTGCTTCTGGAACACCGTGGCTCCTTTGGTTGCATCGCCTTTGTAGTCGGTATCCAGGTGTTTGAGTCCGAGCCAGGGGACCTCTTCGTAAATGGGCAATCCCTTCGAGATCCAGTGGTAATAGGCCATGATAGCCTGCATCTCTTTGCTTGCGGCCGGAACCGGCTTGCCGTTCATGCTTCGCTGGAAACATCCGTTCGTTCTCGTGACGAGATCCGTCGAGTACTGGGACCGGGTGCGATACTTGGGATACTTGACGGCAACTCCGACAAGAGACAGGGTCTTTTGGGCACGGCCGGCATCGAAATGACAGTTGGTGCACTGCAGCTTGTTGCCGACATACTCGGGAGCATATTCCTGGGTCTTGAGAAGGATGTTGTAACCCAGCATCACAGCGTCGCGGATATTGTCCGGAGCCTCGTCGGGACGGGGAGGAGCAAAAACGAGGGCGGCCTGAGGCGTCCCGGGCTGCGGCCGGGGCGCTGTCACGGATATTTCATTCGATTCCCCGTAGTTCACGAGAAGACTGAAGATGAGCACGAGCGCGGCGCCGATAATGGCGAAACAGATGACGAGTATGGCCGCGAAGCTCAGTTTGTTACCATTCATACAACCTCCAGTGAGTATCCGGTATGGTATGCCTGAAACCGTTCTGTATCATTCGGTCGAATCGTGCAAGCTACTCAATAATCTGTCGAGAGTTTGCTCCGGTCCTTACATCACTTGTCAAATACACGACTTCGGGATTCGTGGCTATTATTCACAGATGGTCGGGAAGAAAAAGCGCGAAGGTTGGAGAGAGTCCGAGCCGTTCGAATAAACTGACATCGGGTGTGTCTTACCTTCGTGGGATGATCAACGTGTCAGCGTTGATTACTGATTATGTCATCTTTATAAACAGTCTGTGAAAGCGGTTGGTTCCTGCAAACGCGATTAGTGGACCTGCAAGACCATAATGGTGCGCTTTGTGACAACGAGACGGGTCGTCCTGATCTACGATATGATCGCCCCTCGGGTCGCTGATGGTAGATTGCCGCCACCGCCGAGCTGTTGCCATCAGTAGCGAGACTTGCGAGACAAATTGACAGAGTCTATCGGCCGGGCACCGGAGGGCCGCACTTTTTTCTTGACGCCTGTAACCTGAGAGATGTATTTTTCGTATTGGTAATTTGGTTTGGCGACAGGACCTTTTCTTACAGGAGGCGTATCCATTTATGACAGCTGTAGTTCCGGAAATTGCAGTGGTGGTATGCCCCGGAAGGAAGGTGCTGTAGCGGCGATACAGGATATCGAATAGCCGTCGTGCCCTCCCGAATCAACGGGGGGCTTTTTTGTACCCCTTCCTGAGGCATCCCGACCGTGACCTTCTTCCCTGCCCGGCTAACGGAGCCAACCTTGACGCCGTGTTGCGACGGGGAGAATGCACGAACTATTTGACTTTATCACAGTGTAGAAATGCCTGCGGGCGATGCAGCAGGAATTAGATAAGCAGAAGACAATGACAGGAACATAGAGATGAATCTGGAAGATTTTGGATGGGATGATCATTTCGAGGCGGTCTTTGCGCCGTGGAAAGACGCTGGATTGCGTGCGGCCAGGGTGAGTCTCGAAGAAAAAGAAAGATATACCGTGCTGACTCCGCTGGGAGAAATGACCGCCGAGGTGACCGGGCGATTTCGCCATGAGGCGGCAGGACCGGCCGCCTACCCGACGGTCGGCGACTGGGTGGCGGTTTCCATTGACGAACACGGCACGGGCGCGAGGATTCATGCGGTGCTTCCGCGCCGCAGCAATTTTTCACGAAAGGAGGCCGGACTGGTCACCGAAGAACAGGTCCTGGCCGCCAATGTTGACACCGTATTCTTGGTAAGTGGGCTCGACCTGAATTTCAACCCGGCCCGCATAGAGCGGTATGTGACGGCGGCCTGGGACAGCGGGGCGTCGCCGGTGATTGTGCTCAACAAAGCTGATCTCTGCGATGATCTCGAGGCCCGTATTACGGCCGTGAATGAAGTCGCGTTTGGCGTACCGGTCCATGCAGTGAGCGCCGAGCGGGAATCCGGCCTGGAAGAGCTCACCGCGTATCTTGGGAAAGGAAAGACGGTCGCTTTTCTGGGATCATCGGGCGTCGGCAAGTCCACACTGATCAACCGTCTGCTGGGGGAAAACCGGCTCAAAACGAATTCCGTGAGTGACGGGGACAGCCGGGGACGGCATACGACGACACACCGACAGCTGCTGCTGCTCCCGAGTGGCGCAATGGTGATTGATACCCCGGGGCTCCGTGAACTTCAGTTGTGGGCCGGTGAGGCGAGCCTGGCGCGGTCTTTCGATGATGTCGAGGCATGGGCAAAAGAGTGCCGGTTTCGCGACTGCACACATAACGGCGAACCCGGCTGCGCGGTCGAAGAGGCGGTATCAGACGGTTCACTCTCAGCTCAGCGTCTGGAACACTACCGCAAATTGCAGAAGGAAATACAGTACCTTGAGTCGCGGCGAGATGATAAGGCGCGACGCCGTGAGGAAAAGAAACGCGGTCGCGAGTTCAGCAATCGGATTAAAGAAGTCAAACAATGGAGCGTGAAACGGCGGGAACGCGGATGATCGAAGAACCGTCTGTTTTCGGTTGTGATACTTTGCCGATGTTGCTACCATGCTTGCAGATCAATAAAACAGGCAGACATGAATGGCAGGTGACTTTCGCAAGGTAGGCGTGTTTGACATCAACGACAACGTATTCAAACTCATTGCAGATGACTGGATGCTGGTTACGGCCGGGACTCTCGAGTCGTTCAACACGATGACCGCCTCATGGGGAACGCTCGGCGAACTCTGGAACAAAAAGATCGCTATCTGTTTCGTTCGTCCGACGCGGTATACCTATGAGTTCATGGAACGTGAAAACTCGTTCACGTTATCGTTTTTCGAGGAGCGGTATCGCGAGGTTCTGAACTACTGCGGGACGAAATCGGGCCGTGATGTCAACAAGATAGCTGCTACGGGGCTGGTCCCGCGCCAGTCGCAATCCGGCTCCGTCTACTTTGAACAGGCGCGGCTGGTGCTCGAGTGCCGCAAGATCTATATCCACGATCTTGACCCGGGACAATTTCTGGACCCGGTTATACACAAATCCTATCCGCAGAAGGATTATCATCGGATGTATATCGGGGAAGTGACGAGCTGTTTGATGCGATGACGCCCTGTGCGGGTCGGTCACAGGTTGATGAGTATCAGAGCGATGACGGTTAAGCCGACGGCGTACTTCTCGTAACGCGAGAGACGTTCGCGGAAAAACACCAGGCCGACAACATTGATGATGACTATGGTTCCCGCACCGAAAGCGGGAAAGGCGACGGCGGCCGGCACGGAGTCAAGGGCCCGGATCAGAAAAAACGAGGAGAAGAGATTCGGGACGCCGACCGCAGCGCCGATTAGCATATCCCTCGCGGTCACACGGCGATTCTTGCCCAGCGCTGTCGCCACGCTGAAGACAAACGCCACAAAAAAGGTGACGAGCAGAAATACGGATTTGTAGTCCTGAAGGCCGTGCCTCTGGTAGACCTTGTTGCTGAATTCGGCAATTCCCGCAAAGACGAACAGCAGGAGCAACGCAACGTGCAGCGACCGTCTGACGGATTTTTCATCCGGCCAGTTAACGAGTACAATCGACAGGACGGCCAGCCCTATTCCCGCCCATTGCCAGGATGTTGGGTACTCTCTCCAGAAGACGAGCGAGAGTGACATCGGCACGAGAATCCCCAGTTTGGCAAAAGACCCGGCCAGTCCGACACCGTGGTCGCGAACGCTGACCTGGTAGTAAATGAACGCCAGGAAGAAAAACAGCCCCGCGCCGGCGCCGGCGACAATAGCCCACAGGAAGCTGTCTGGCGGCGAAAGCGAGACTGCTTTGCCGACAATGGCATCTCCAATCCGTCCGAGAGAGGAGATTGCGTTGAGATCGGAAGGAACGGTTATGCCGGAAGCGAGGATCAGGATGAGGCTGACAGTGCAGGCTGTCAGGTAGTTCGCGCTCGTGACGGCGTATCGGTTAAGGCCGGTGGTCTCGCTGTATTTGAAGATGAGGGCGATCGATGAGCTACAGAGGATAGCGAGAAGCAGATACAGCATGGTGACTCACCGAACCGTTGTCGGCGTTATTATCGTCGGCGACGGGGTTCTCTCTTGCGTCGGGCTTTCTTCCCGCCGCCTTTGGTTTTCACGGGCGGGCGTTCTTCGGTTAACTCGGGATGCGGCGGCGCCTTGTGAAGCGTTGCCTGATAGTAATCGTCGAGCAACATTGCAATCAATGACGACTCTTCCTCACTCTGCGACAGATCCCGGGCAAGCGGAACAAACCGCTGCATCCGTTCAACCTGAAGCGTGTCACGGGAGCGCAGATGCGATTCAAGAAGAGCAATCATCCTCTGGGATACGATAGCCTCGACATCGGCCTCGGTCGGCACCGGTTTCTCAATGAACTCAATTCCGAACCTCTGCCCTATTCGCTTGAGTTCGGACTGTTCCTGTCCGGCAACCAGTGAGATAGCCTGCCCGGTGGCTCCGGCGCGTCCTGTGCGACCGGCGCGATGGACGTAGGCTTCGGGGTCTTCCGGCGGCTCGTACTGGATCACATGGGAGAGTTCCGGGATATCGATGCCGCGTGAGGCAAGATCAGTGGCCACCAGAAAGCGAAGGGCGCCTTTGCGCTCACGGACCATTACCTGCTCCCGAGCTCCCTGTGAGAGGTCAGCGGAAAGTCTATCTGCGTCATAGCCAAAGCGCTGGAGCACAGTCGTGACGTAGTCGACCATAGCCTTGGTGTTACAGAAGATTATGGCTCCGGTCGGATTTTCGATCTCAATGATCCGCACCAGGCACCGGTCCTTTTCCATCGCAGGGACGACATAGAACACGTGCTCTGTCTCGGCGACATGAACCCGATCCCGGCTCAAACTCAACATGTCGGGCTTGTAGAGAAATTCTGCAGCCAGCCGGAGGACATGGGGCGGGTATGTGGCCGAAAACATATAGGCGTTGATGCGCCGTCGGGGGAGGTACTTCTGCACCTGTTTCATGTCCGGATAGAAACCCATGGACAGCATTCTGTCGGCTTCATCAAAAACGAGGATTTCCAGGTCGTCGAGCATCAGGTTCCTTCGCAGAAGGTGATCAAGCACTCGTCCGGGCGTGCCGACGACGATGTGGGCTCCTTTTTCGAGGGCTTTCAATTGCGGACCGTATCGCACGCCTCCGTAAACGGTAGCAGAACGGATCCCCGTATTTCCAGCCAGAAGTTCGGCCTCCTGCCCTACCTGCCGGGCGAGTTCACGGGTAGGTACCAGGATGATAGCCTGACAGGTATTGTGCCGGGGATTGATTCGGTCGAGGATGGGCATCATGAAGGCGCCGGTTTTCCCGCTGCCGGTTCGTGATTGCACCATAAGGTCCCGTTGAGCCAGGATATACGGGATAGTCTTGGCCTGAACCGGCATAAGCTCGGTCCATCCGGCGCGGGCAGCCGCCTCACGCATCAGTTGCGGCATCTCGTCGAGGCTGATCTCCGGGAGAGCATTTTCCGGCTCTACAATGTCTTCTTCGTATGTCATCACTTCCTTCTACAGTTACAAGCTTCGGCGAAATCAGGCATAAACCACGCCGGAAGGTAACATAAGGACTGCTTTGGCTTACGTACAGCGAAATTTCGGCCGGCTTTGTGCTTTCCAAAAGGTCCGTCACACAATATCTTCATACCGTCAATAAGGATGCAAGCAGAGGATACGATGAATCAGGCTCACACCCAGAGAATAGCTTCAGAGCTTCAGCTCAAGCCGCAGCAGGTGATTCGCACGATTGAATTGCTCGACGACGACGCGACCGTGCCATTCATAGCCCGATATCGCAAAGAAGCCACCGGGAGTCTCGACGAGGTACAGATAACATCGATTCGCGACCGTATCGGACAACTCCGCGAGCTGGACAAACGGCGGCAGGCGATCCTGAAGTCACTCGAGGAACGGGCTCTGCTCACCGACGAATTGAAAGCGGCGATCGATGATGCCGAGACGATGACCGAACTGGAAGATATCTATCTCCCCTATCGCCCGAAACGGCGGACGAGGGCGACTGTGGCGCGGGAACGCGGGCTGGAGCCTCTCGCCGAGTTATTGCTTGAGCAAGAAGATGTAAACGTGATGACGGAGGCACAGGCATTTGTCGATCCGGAAAAAGAGGTGTTGTCTGCTGATGATGCTCTGGCAGGCGCGCGAGATATAATCGCCGAGTGGGTGAGCGAGGATATCGATGCAAGGACGAGACTGAGGGCTTTGTTTGCCGACAGCGGCGTGATTTATTCGACGCTGATACAGGGCAAAGAGGTCGAAGGGGCCAAGTTTCGTGACTACTTCGAATGGGAGGAACCGGTTAAGGTTGCTCCTTCTCATCGCATTCTGGCACTGCTGCGGGGTGAGTCGGAGGGCGTGCTGAACGTGCATATTGTTGCGCCCGAGGAAACGGCGATTCAACAGCTTGAGGAGATATTCGTCATCGGCGGCAACGAAGCTTCGGAGCAGGTCGGCCTGGCGATTCAGGACAGTTACAAGCGCCTGCTGTCACCATCGATGGAGACGGAGATTCGCGCCGAATTGAAGCGGCGCGCCGATGAAGAGGCGATTCGGGTTTTTACCGAGAATTTGCGGGAGTTGCTGATGGCTCCTCCGCTCGGCGGAAAGATGGTGCTGGCTATCGACCCGGGTTTTCGCACCGGTTGCAAGATTGTCTGTCTTGACAGGCAAGGTAAGTTGGTTCATAATTCGACCATCTTCCCTCATTCATCGGATAAACAACGTCAGGAAGCCGCTGAACAACTCAAGGCGCTGGTCAATCGATTTCGAATCGAGGTTATAGCGATTGGCAACGGCACAGCCGGCCGCGAGACGGAAAGCTTCGTACGAGGGCTGGGGCCCGGTGATGGCGTGTTGATCGAGATGGTCAATGAGTCGGGAGCGTCGATTTATTCAGCCTCAGAAGTTGCCCGGGAGGAGTTTCCCGATCAGGACGTGACAGTCCGGGGTGCCGTGTCGATAGGTCGACGGCTGATGGACCCGTTGGCGGAGCTGGTCAAGATCGATCCCAAGTCAATTGGGGTGGGGCAGTATCAGCACGATGTCGATCAATCGGCGCTTCGTCAGGGGCTCGACGATACGGTACTGAGTTGTGTGAATGCAGTCGGGGTCGAAGTCAACACGGCGAGCAAGCAACTGCTGACCTACGTTTCCGGATTGGGACCAAGCCTGGCGGACAAGATTGTGGCATATCGGAATGAACACGGGCCGTTTGAATCGCGGGTGCAATTGACGAAGGTCCCCCGTTTAGGACCGAAAGCGTTCGAGCAGTCTGCCGGATTCATCCGGATTGCGGATTCCAAGAACCCGCTCGATCGCAGCGCCGTTCACCCCGAAAGCTATGCTATCGTTGAACGAATGGCCGCTGACCTTCACTGCTCGGTTGCGGACCTGATGGCGGATGAGCAGTTACGAAAGCAGATAGATCTGAAGAAATACACTACCGACAGTGTCGGCATGCCGACTCTTCTTGATATTATGGAGGAGCTGGCTAAACCGGGCCGGGATCCGCGGAGACAGTTCGAGGCGTTTCATTTTGACGAATCGGTGACGACGCTTGATGATCTAAAACCGGGCATGCGGCTGCCGGGCATAATCACCAACGTGACGGCGTTCGGGGCGTTTGTGGATATCGGTGTTCACCAGGACGGGCTGGTGCATATCAGCGAGATGGCTGACCGGTATGTCAAGGATCCTTCGGAGGTAGTGAAAGTTCATCAGCGGGTGACGGTGACGGTCCTTGCGGTCGATTCCGATCGCCAACGCATATCTCTCTCATTGCGCGCGAACAGAACGCAGTGATTCCCTGTTGCACAGAGTAAAGCAGCTAATTGTACTCGACTGCGGGTAAGTGCCTGCGACCGGCAGGTACCTCTTACCGGCGACAACTATAGAGGATTGTTATGCCGAATCCAAAGGTGACAAAAGATGATATTACCATCGTGATATTCGGTGCGGCGGGCGATCTCACTCAGCGCAAACTGGTGCCGGCGTTGTTTCGCTTATTTCAGAAACAACGACTACCGAAAAATACCCGTATAGTGGGGTTTGCACGTAGAGACTGGGACGATGACGCTTTCCGGGATCATCTGGTGAAGGGCATGAAAGAAACCGGTGGTCGCAGGCCGCCCCAAGATGAGTGGACAGAATTTGCGAAGCGTATTCATTTCTTCTCAGGTGACCTGGAGGAAACGGAACGGTTTACGAAGCTGGACGAATACCTGAACGAAATGGAACAGGGGGATATTGACAGACTCTATTACCTGGCGGTGCCGCCGGGGGTCTATACAACGGTGGTCAATGATCTCGGGGACTGCGGGATGGCTGACCCGACTCAGTGTTCACGCAATATCGTAATAGAAAAACCGTTCGGTCATGACCTTCAATCGGCACAGGAGCTCAATCGGGCGGTCCACAAGGTATTTGCCGAGAGCCAGATCTACCGAATCGATCATTATCTCGGCAAGGAGACGGCTCAGAATCTTTTGTTCCTGCGGTTTTCCAACGCCATTTTCGAGCCCATCTGGAATCGTCGATATGTCGACAACGTTCAGATTACTGTGGTAGAGGACGGGGATGTCGGTCACCGGGGCGGGTATTATGACAACGCGGGTGTTTTGCGCGACATGTTCCAGAATCATCTGCTGCAGCTGTTGACACTGATCGCGATGGAGCCGCCGGCGTCATTTGATGCTGATTCTCTTCGAAACGAAAAAGTGAAGATTTTGCACGCCACGCGTCCCATAGACCTGACGGACACGGTCCAGGGTCAATACCGAGGATATCGTGACACGGACCGCGTAGCGCCGGATTCCAAGACGGCCACCTATGGCGCCCTGAAGCTTTTTGTGGATAGCTGGCGATGGAAAGGTGTGCCTTTTTATCTCCGGTCGGGCAAGGCGCTGGCACATAAGACCTCGCAGATTTCGGTGGTGTTCCAATGTCCCCCGCTGCAGATGTTTGATCTGTCGGAAGACTGTCACGTGCGGGCGAATGTCCTGAGTATCTGTATTCAACCGAATGAGGGCGTACACATGAAGTTCGAGACGAAAGTACCGGACTCGGCACACGATACTCGTTCGGTCGACATGGAGTTTCTATACCGTGAGTCATTTGAAGGCCTGGCCCTCCCGGACGCTTACGAACGACTGCTATTGGATGCCATGAAAGGTGATGCATCGCTTTTCGCCCGCAACGACGAGATCGAAGCGGCGTGGAAACTGATGGATCCGATCATCGAGGGATGGCAGTCCAGCGGCGGCCCGGACCTGTATATGTACGAGCGCGGAGGCTGGGGACCCAAAGAAGCAGACATGCTGCTCGCTCGACACGGGCATATCTGGCGCCTGGGGTGTAATCCTCAGGACGGGGACGAGTAAGCGGAAGATTTCCGGGAGGGCAGGTCCCGGCAAGATTCATTTCCCGGGTTCGGAATAACGGGACAGGCAATCGGACAGCATCTTCCGGCTGCGATTCAAGATCACATAGAGATGGTTAGGTTTTACGGAAATACGCTCGCATATTTCGACGGTATTGTAGCCTTGATGCACAAGATTGAGGACTCGCGCGTACCGGGGCACCGCTCGTGAGATCAGGCGCAGACAATCCAGAAGTCTGATTCTCAGTGCGGGATCGATAGTTTCCGAGCCCGTGGCGCCGACATCCTCAATGCGCTCGAGTCCCGAAGTGACATTGCGTCTGACATCGCGCCCCTGCAAGAAATTGCCGATTTTGTTGCGGAGAATCTGATATGCCCAGGCTTCGAAGCGGTCTTCCGGAACCCCGGATTTATATTTCCGGAGGACGGTGATACACGCCTCCTGCGCGATATCTTCAGCGTGGTCGGCGCCGACCCGCCGGGTGGCGATCAGGGTGAATCTCGCACGAAGGTATTCAAAGAAACGGTTCTCGGCAGCCTTGTCCCCCTGTTTGGCAAGAATCATCAAGTTAAGCACGCGTATGTATTGGCCCTTTTCCAGAAGCTCTTCCTGATATTGAATTAACGGATCAGCGGTCATATTGTCAAGATAACGGTCCGGAACGCCGCGTCATCAAAGCGGATGTTGGCATTATCGCTGATTTCGGTTGGCGCCTAAATTGTTGACGGGAACACACCGGGTTTCATGCGACGTTTCTTGCGGCGGACACGACAAGCGTCTGTACTCTCAATCCCTATTTATCTGTTACCTGGCAGCTTAAGGTGGAAATATGAAGTTCTTTATAGAAACGGACCCCGGATCGAACGACCCGGGGCCCGGGGTAGTCAGGCTCAGCCAGGCGGCTATTTCTCGACCGGATACGGGGGTCGAGTGGGATGTTCAGGCGGATTCTTCCGGAGTTGTTCTGTCACCAGATCAATGGCTTTTTGGAGCTGCGGATCCATCCCCTGTGCGACCAGGTCAGGCCGGTTGTCGAGTTCGATATCCGGATCGACGCCGTGGTTTTCGACATCCCAGTTGCCTTCCAGATTCAAAAATCCGATTTCGGGGACAGTGACGGTACCACCGTCCATAAGCGGAATAATCCTGCGGTATCCGACCAGCCCCCCCCATGTCCGCATCCCGACCAGGGGGCCGAGTTTCCGAAGGCGGAAGTAATACGGGAGGGCATCGCCGCCGGAGCCGGCATATTCATTGATTATGCACACCTTGGGGCCGACCTGCGCCGCCATCGGCGTCTGAGCGAGTTTTCCCTCGCGGGGCACCCAGTAGCTGAGCAACTGCCGGTCCAGACGCTCAATGAACATATCCGGGATCATACCACCGGCGTTGTAGCGAACATCAACCACCAGTCCCTCCTTACGCATCTCCGAGTAGAAACTGCTGCTGAACTCATTGAGACCGGAGACACTGGTATTGGGAACGTGGATATAGCCAACCCGGCCGTTGGTGGCCTCGGCCACTATACGCCGATTGGTGGCAACCCAGTCGAGATACCTCAATTTCGAATCCGAGTCGACCGGCACAACGGTGACTTCGTGGGCGCCATCGGACGAAGGGCGGTCGTTAACGGTCAATTTGACCTGTTTGCCGACCGTATTTTCGAAAAAGCTGTAGAGATTGGCGGGGGCGCGGACCTCACGGCCGTTGACCGCTATCAGGTATTCGCCTTCCGAAACGTCGATGCCGGGCTCGGTGAGCGGGGCTCGGGTGCTTTTGGCCCAATTCTCGCCGGAATAAATCTTCCTGAAGCGATAGAACTCACTGCCGGACGGGAGATCATAATCGGCTCCAAGAAGTCCGACATTGATCTTCTTGACTTCGGGGGACTTGCCGCCATAGACGTATGTGTGCGAAGTCGACAGCTCCCCGATAAGTTCGCCTATCAGGTAAGTGAGGTCGGAGCGGTCCGAAACATACGGCAGGAGGCTTCCATAGTGCTTTTTCATCGCCCGCCAGTCGACGCCGTGCATATTGGGATCGTAGTAAAAATCGCGTTCGAGTCGCCACGCCTCGGAGAACATCTGGTCCCACTCAGCGTGCGGATCGATCAGCATTTCCATACCGTCCAGCGAAAGACTTCCGTCGCCGACATTGCTGCTCTTGGCCGAAGCATCGATTATGCCGAATGTCTTGCCTGCAATGTAGAGTATTTTTGATCCGTCGGAAGAGAGATCGTATGCCTGAAGGCCGCCGAGGATGGTGTTGTCCTTGCGGTCCTTCATATCGTACATGTGGAGCTCCGTTCGGCCGTTGCCATCACCCTGAATGGCCGGCGACGACATGTAGAATACTTTTCCTTCAGCGGCCGCGAGGGAACGATATGTACCGGCGCCAACGGGAACGTTCACGATGCGCTGCTGGATACCATCAAAGTCGATCACGGTCCTGTCGGTGTCGGCTTCGGATTTCTCCGTTTCCTCTCCGCTCTTCTCCTCTTCAGCGTCTTTGTTTTCAGACTTGTCTTTTTCGTCTTCCTTTACCTCGGCTTCGTCACTGCGCGGGGCAAAAGGCGACAGGCTGTCGGCCTGAAGATTCACGAGGAGAATGTTGAGGCTGTTTTTGTAGACGTATTCGTGTTCGAAGTCACTGAAAGTCGGACTGAAGGAGCGGCCGGACAGGAAGTACAGGTACTTGCCATCGGGGCTGAAAACGGGGTCGAAGTCATCGAACTCGTCGTCGGTGATGCGATGGGTCTGGCCGTCATCGACCGAATAAATATATACGGATGAGAAATAATTGGGCGAGTTCATTCCAAAGGTAATCCACCGGCTGTCCGGTGACCAGCGGTACTGTCGTATCTCGGAAATGTCGGACTGTGCGACCAGTACCGGCTTTTTCTCATCGATGTCGACATAGAACAGCCTGAGTTTCTTATCCGAGTACATGATCTTCTTGCTGTCCGGCGACCAATTTAACTCGTAGCGGTAGCAGTTGCCGTCGCTAGTAATCCGTGTTTCTTCGCCGGTACCATCCTGAGGGCGGATATAGATTTCATACTCACCGGTTTTGTCGGACAGATAGGCGATCCACTTGCCATCGGGCGACCACGTGGCGGAAATCTCACGAACGCCCGGGGTCCCGGTGATATTTCGGATATCGCCGTGTTCAGCGGGAACTGTGAACACCTCTCCCCTGGCGCCCAGGACAGCCCGTTTCCCGGATGGCGAGAGTCCGCCTGACTCGACGAGGTCGGATACGTTCTGATAGCTCGGCATAGTCAACACCAGGTCACTGCGGACCTCGATAGGCACCTTGCGGGTTTTGCCGGATTCGGTGTCGAGGACATAGATATACCCACCTTTTTCAAAGACGATGGCGCCGGGGCCTTCACTGGGAAACTTGACGTCGAAATCACTGAAGTCAGTGACTTTTTCTATTTTGTCGGTCGCTATATCATAGGAAAACAGATTCAGGGTTTCGTCTCGGTCCGAGTTGAAGTAGATCTTCTGCCCGATCCACATGGGTGACAGATCGGCCCCGACCCAGTCGGTGACCCGCTTGATGGCGTGGCTTTTCAGATCGTAAATCCATACATCGGACGCGGTGCCGCCGGTGTAGCGTTTCCATGTGCGGAATTCGCCAAGCTTGCGATTGTAGGCAATCTTATTGCCATCAGGAGAATAGGTGGCAAATCCGGACTCGGGAATCTCGAGCGGTTCCGGCATACCGCCGTCAATGCTAACCAGATACAGCTTTGAATTGGCGGCCGCATGTCGCTCGCGGTCGGACAGCACCAGGACGTGTTTGCCGTCGGGATGCCAGCCCAGCACGCGATCGCGACTCGGGTGGAAAGTCAGCTGACGCGGCTGTCCGCCTTCGGAGGGAATCACGTATACATTGAACAAACCGTCGTATTCGCCGGTGAAGGCGATGTATTTGCCGTCCGGTGAGAATTTCGCATATCGTTCCTCGCCATCATGGGTGGTGAGCTGGCGGGCAATACCCCCGTCGGCAGATACAATCCACAGATTGCTCCCGTATGTGAACACGATCTGATTGTTGTAGATGTCGGGGAATCTCATCAGGCGAGTTTCATCCGCCCGGACTGCAATTGCTGCGAGAAGAAACAAGGCCGTGGCCGCAGCGACCAATTTAGCAGTTCGCATTTTGTACCTCAGAGCATCGTAGTTGTGAATCAAGTCGTCTTGATTCAATACGCAAACGACAATAAAAAGTTTACGATTGCCTAGAATCTAAAGGTAAATCATGACGGTTCGGCACACAAGCGGATTGAGGCAATGAGAGCTTTGATTGAAACCTGTCAGAGAGAAATCACCGTGAGGAGTGGGTAATCAGTTTAAGGTGTCCGTCAATGACCCCTTTTGTTTTTTGGCGAAATGTATCGAAAACATCGAATTGACCAACATCAATCATATACACCGTGTATGCCTGGCTGTAGTCCACGGTTGCCTGGTCCTTTTCAGTCGATGTTATACATTTCAGCCAACCAATCTCTGTTTCAAGGCTGTCCGAGAGTGGTACGATGACAGAGTCGACCGCCAGCGTCGAATCCCAGCGGACAGTGACAAGATCGTGTTCCAGATGAGGATAAAGAAAATCAATCGGGTATGGCCGGTCCTCGAGCCTGACCCGTTCCCTGTCGGAGATTTCATCGAGGAAGAAGGGATTGAAATAGATTGTTCCTGCAATCTTGTCGGCGGGGCGGATCATTTTGCCGTAAATTGAAATGACGACCGGTTCACCCGAGCTTTCGATTTCATACGACCTGATATGGTATTGCTTGTCGTTTCCGGAGAATTGCGCATGGACGAATCGCCTGAGTTCGTCATTATCCATTGACGGCAACCGGCCGCGAAGGAACACGCCGTAATTGCCGTAGGCCGACAGTCGGGTGGTGAATTCTGTCGACAGATCCTTATGGATGACGACCTGAGTTTCCCGTTCAGCGAGATTGTCCTCTGGCGTACTTTTCGGAGTCATCCGAATGACCCCGCCATCGTCGGTCACCACCAGTGCCGGTCTGTTCTCGGTAGAATAGTACAAGTCCGTGAAACCGCAGGCGTCACACGTCGGGTCCATCCAGACGGTGTCTCCGTCGATCACTGACATCGTGATCATATGATTGAACAGAAAGTCCGGAAAAGTTGTGTCGGTCAGCCCGGCACCGCGTGTCGCGATGAGAACGGGATAAGCCGTGATCCCGGCATCCCGAAGATCGGAGACAAGCAGCGTGGACATTCCTTTGCAGTCTCCATAACCCAATTTCTGTGTCGCATCGGCTTTGGCCGGTCTCCAGCCGCTGATGCCGATTCCGATGGCCACGTAGCGAGTGGACGATGTCACCTGCTCATAATACCCCTTCGCCCGGGCGAGCGGGCCGGTCCCGCTTTCGACGGACGGGGCCTTGCCGGGTTCGAGATACTGTTCGGCGGCAAGGCGGCTGTACCAGTTACCAATTTCGCGCCAGCTGTCGCCAACATGCCCGAAATCATCGAGTTTGAACCTATCGGCCACAAACTCTATTCGGCCGTAATTGATAAGATCAGGCGGCACGTAATCGTAATCATCGAACGCGGGCACGCTGTCGGCGACCCACCGGTAAGTCGTTTTGTCTGACCCCTCGGTAACTGTGGGTTCGACGTCCATGCCGTACGTTTTGTATCGAAAGGGAACATCGTTGGAGATGATCAGCGTGTAGTCGGCATGGGAAACAGGAATATCCTCCTGAAACCGAGCGGTACTCCAGAAGAAGAGCGATTGGTACTCGATAAGATATTCATATTCGATCGTGTAGGGATAGCGGGGAGTCTTGATCTCCTCAAAATACCGGCAGATTTCGGCGTATAGTTCCACGCCCCCATAGCCGCATGCCTTAGTCAGGTCACCTTTGCCGTGCTCGAACACCTGATTGCCGTCGGCGTCGAGAAGCGCAACCGAGACGTCCTTGAGCCTGGCGAAGCCGTTTTCGGTAACGAGGAATCCGCCGTAGTTATCGCCCCTGGCATTGAGGACGGTCAGGCTGTTTTTGACCCTCAATTTGAGTTTGTTGCCATCAACCTCGCACTGCCATGTCTTGTAGTTGTAGACGGCCTTGGGCTGCTCGTTAGCCAAAGCTGCTTCACCGTAAAGCAAAACGATTGCGAAAACAGATAGTATCAACGGCAGCGGTTTCATCATTGATCTCCCAGTTACCCCTTCCGGCTACTGAAGCACGACAGTGAGCGGGTCATGAGCCGATTCGGCAACCTTCTGGAAGAATTCGCGAAGGGCAGGATATCGCACCGGCGGGAACTCGGGATTTTCGATCAGCAGTTTCGACACGATGACGATAGCGCTGTCGGTGACCTCGCTGCTTCTGGTGTACGATGCCCCACCGATTTCATAGGCCAGATTCTCGGGAAGCAGATAGTCGGCCGGATTGCCGTCGACGTGGATCTCCACAACGTTAAAATACTGGAACGGGTAGGTGAAGTCGACCGGGAAGAAACGTTTCTGGCTCTTGAACGGGTTGGTCCGGAAGGCATAACTGACCGGCGTAATGACAATATTATTGTCCAGCTTGCGAGCCAATTCCGGCGCAGTGTAGCACACGTTCATGATGAACTGATTCAGGCTATCGGTGCCGCATTGATGGGCGCCCGGCTCGCATCCAATCTCAAGCCTGTCGAAAAAATGGTCTTTGACAAATTCCTCTTCTTCGGTCTGTTCAAACTCCTCCGCGTACGTGGACGCGTAATATCCGGACAGGTCGACCTGAGTACTGCATACGACATTTCCGTCGTCCCCGATGAACATTTGCGTGTGATCGATCCGCGCGGAAGTCACGGGCTTGATCGTCATTTTGACCAGTTGCGACTTTTCACCGTCGACCAGAAAGCCGCCGTCGGTCAGGCAATTCGACGGGAGAATACCATACGGTGCGTATTTGTTGGCCGCATCGAGAAATTCCCACTGGTCGCCGAGCTGCACGAAGGTAATCATATAGTTGAACTGGCGCAGGTCGGGGAAACGGGGATTGAACCTGGCGTTGTCGCGGGTGCTGATCAGCACCGGCCATGCGGAGAGCCCAGCCGCCTGGTGCAATTTGGCCAGCAGAAGATTCTTCTCTGGTCCCTCGCCCCGCTTTTCTTCCAGCATTTCCGATATCTTGTCGTGTTCGAAGAAGGTCAGACCCTCTGTTGTTGCGAATTCACCGGCAACATACTCATAGAGCGCCTGGGACTTATCGCGACTCGAGGCAAGGTCGGCTGTGATCTGTTGCGCCAGTTTCTCGACCTCACCATCCTTGTTGCAGTAATCGTCCAGTTCATTGCTATACTCTTTGCCGAGTTCCGTCCAGTCGCGCGTGAACTGGATATTGTTGTACTGATTCTGGAATGAGGCCAGCTGGAAACGCAGAGAGGACCGGTAGTCATCCTCGGCGCTCATATACGGCTCATCTTTGACCGGAGGAATGTTCTCCATCGTCCAGGTGTAAGTCTTGATCTTCGCACCGGTGGTGACGGAATAATTGAGGTCGGGCCGTTCCTCGACTTTTGGTTCCCGATTCATGAAGGGAACGTTCTGGTACGACACGTTGTAGGTGAATCCGTGTCCGAGCGTCGAGGAGTACTCCGACTTGAGCGTATACAGCCGGTTCTGGAAAAACCACGACTGCGGATGGTAGAAGTTCTTGGTGAGAACGGAATACCGATATTCGACAATGCAGCCGGGCTCCAGTGCCGGGAAACTGAAAGTAGTTTCCCTCAAGGATCCGATTTCTTTTTCGAATATTGCCTTGCCGTCAACGTCCTTTTTGTCGCCGTTCGGGAGGATGGTCCTGGCTTTGAATCGCTTCATCTTGTCCTGCTCACGATACATAATTGAACGCTCACCAACCTCATCGATACCGGCCTCGGTAAGAATCTTGATTCTCACGTAATGCGCCATCTCGATCTGATCGGTGCTGATGTCCGTGCGGCACCTGTCGATAATGATGACTGCATTAGCCTCCGGATAATCTGCCGGCGCCTGAACGGCCCAGTCCTGATCTGAAATGTCACCCCAACCGTCGTCGTCAGCCAGAGCGACAGACACCATAGCGAAACACAGCGCTATAAGACTTACAATTGTAATGGATGTGTGCTTGAAAGACATACATCCTCCCGCGTTTGAAATCCCCAGGGCACGAGCACCTCAGTACCTTGCCCACAATTCAGTGATTTTGTCAGAGGAAGAGAATCAATAAAACACCCCGACACAGTTAGCTTCATCCCTATCTTGAGGGGCCTTACCCCGATATTGAATATATCGGCCAACATTGACCGATGCAACATAAAATTGTCCATTAGAGTCGATGCCGTCGCACGCTATAAGACTCTTGTTTTTTCGCGTCGTTTGCTTACATTCGCTCGCACGAATTACGGGTCACGGTCGGCGCGACCGTTTGACGACAACCGGATAAAGGCAAAAGAAGCAGGATTCGATGCATATTTTCGGCGCATATCCCGGCCAGGCATTCGCCCTGCTGACAGCAGTCACGTGGGCGTTTGCCGTTATTCTGTTCAAGAAGAGCGGCGAAGCGGTTCACCCGATCGGGTTGAATTTGTTCAAGGACGTCCTGGCGCTGGTGTTGTTCATCCCCACTGTATGGTTGTGGGGGACCTCGCATTTTCGCCCGGCGCCGATTGAGGACTACCTGCTATTGTTTGCGAGTGGTGCGCTCGGAATCGGCATCGCCGACACGCTGTTTTTCAAGTCCCTGAATATCCTCGGGGCGGGGCTCTCGGCGATTGTCGATTGCCTGTATAGCCCGTTTATCATCGGATTGTCGATGTTGTACCTCGGTGAAAGCCTCAGCGTGTTGCAGATAGTGGGCGTGGTGATGATTATCTCCGCCGTGCTCGCGGTCACACGGGAGCGGCGTACGAATGCACAGGACAAGAAAATGCTCATAATCGGTCTGTTGCTCGGTGCGGCGGCGATGGCGACAAATGCGCTGGGAATCGTGATGATCAAGCCGCTCCTGGACCGCTCTCCCCTGCTTTGGGTGACCGAGATGCGCATGTTCGGCGGCGTGCTGGTACTGCTGATTATGCTGGCGTTTCATCCGGCTCGCAGAGCGATTCTGAATTCAATACGAGCGCCGCAGAGGTGGGGTTATACGCTGAGCGGATCGCTTGTCGGGGGTTACACGGCCATTTTGTTGTGGCTGGCCGGAATGAAATTCACGCAGGCATCGACCGCGTCCGCGCTGAATCAGACCAGCAACATCTTCATCTTCGTTTTCGCGGGAGTGTTTCTGAAAGAACGAATCAACGCCGTGCGGCTAATCGGGATTATACTGGGCGTGTCGGGGGCAATACTGGTGACATTCGGTTAGGCCGGGCCGGGATTAGTGGACCGAGTAAGACTGGATAAGATTCAGGCCGTTTTGCAGGACCACGTAGCCGTCGTAGTCGGTACGCTGCATCAATCTGCCATCGATATCGTAATACTCGACTGCCAGATCATGGGGACCGGGTTCGAGTTCAAAATCACCGATATAGACACGACCGGGGAGAAACTCGGTTGAACGGAGATCGGCGTTTTCAGATATATCAGCGGTAACATCGATCGCCGCTTTCTTGAGCCATCCCTCGAGGCCGCCGGAATCGGCGTCTTTCTTCATCTTGTGGGTAGCTAACCCTTTGGCGATGGCGCGCGCTATGGAACGAAGAAAAATGAGTGATTTCTTGGCCGCGAAGGTCTCTTCGGCAACCCGGTTGACATCCTCGATCAATTGTAACTCACCCAATACGCGGCCGTCGGCGAGCACGCGGATATATCCAACCGCCGAAGGCCGCGGCTTCATGACGGGGATGGCGAACTTGAAATAGTAGTCTTCTGAGACAGGGATGGGCAAATGGGTGTATTCGATATCGTTGGAGTCAGGACCATCATAGAGAATCTGGACGAGATTTAGATCTTTGTCACTGCGAAGACGGAGACTCAAGCCCTGTCTCAGTGGCGCCAAACCGGCGAGTCCGACCACGCTGAGAATGGCACGGTTGTCCTCTTCGGGCCGGTATTTTACCACCGGCGGATCGAAATCATAGATGTGCGGCTGTGTGAGGAAGGCAAGATACAGCAGGCCGTAGTCGATACGGGCATCATCGTAACGGCCGGCGGCGGCGTACATGTGCATGCTAAGGTAGCGGGCAAAGGCGTCATTATAGAAACGGACTTTGTCCGGCTTATAATCGATCTCTACCCTGTTCGAGTCTTTCGGGTTGCCTTTCTGAAGAGTAGCGGCGGCATCGGCGTATTTTTGCTCGAGCAGGTCGAGCTTCTGGTTCGCCTGACGAATTTCGACAAAACCGCCGTCGAAGTTCTCCATGGAAATGTAATTGAGCGCGGAGATGAGATCTGAGTAAAGGATTTCGTAGTCTTCGCCCGAGTATTCCAGCACGTTGTCGTTCAGAACGACCGAAAGGGCGGCACGGGAGATGCTTTTTGTGAAAAGCTCATCGGCGGCTTGATCGGCGAGCGCCAGTTTCAGGTTGCTGGTTTCGGGACGTCCGGCATAGTAATTGAGCATGCCGGCGTCGACGAAATAAATGAAGCGGTCCTTCTCGGCGAATTTCTTCTTTTCGCGAGCCTTCTCGAGCATCTGGAGGGCCGTGTCGACATTGCCGGCACGGACCTCTTGCGTTATCGGCTCATAGAAGCCTCTCCGGGTCATGACGGAGCTGCATCCGCCAAGGAGAAGGCACAGCAGAGAGACGCTCAGGAGCCGTTTTGTGGTATCAAAGCGGCACACGATAGCGGTCTACCACTTGTAATCGCCCTGGGTGATACCCTTCTTGATCTTCTTGGTGCCGATCCAGACTTTTTCCATGCTTTCGACATTGATCATTTCGAGATCAGTCTGGTAGAAGGTAACCTGTTTGCCCTCTTCCTGATCGATGATCGTTTTGATCGCACCCTGGAGCATGTAATCGGCGCCGATTTCCTCACGGAGACGCTTGGCGGTCTCGGCAGAGGCGAATTCGGCCTGTTCCTGGCGTTCCTGGCGGAGTTCGGCGCGCTGGTCGGGATTGGCCACGAATCGGACCGAGCCGGCGTTGATCAGTTCACGCTCGAAATCGGCGATAAAGGTTTCCATCGCGATATGCTCGTTGGTCATGTTCCGAATGGTGCCGACTGTGACCACCGGCTTCTGGCCGGCCTTTTCGATATGGTTGGCGAGCCACGGCCTGGTCAGGCAGTCGTTAATCATTTCCTCGGCCACGAGGCGGGAGTCGGTATCATTCCATTTGCCGCTGAGGTCGGTGACCGATTCGGTATCGAGACGGGTGACTTGCTTGCCGCCGCCGCAGGCGAGCGGAAGACAGGCAAGGACGAGGAGAATCACGAGCTTTTTCATGGCAGCTCCTTTGCGTTCGAGATATTGCCCTGTGCTACTTGTTGTCGAATGGTTTCGGTCCGGCCCTGGAAATTCGACCGGCCGAACATACGATACTTATCGGCCGATACGGATACAACTTTTATTTTGTTGCGGGTGGATCAGGCTTATGGCAATCAGAAATGTCCTTGTTTGAAGGCGGCTTGAAGTGCATATTGTTCAATGGGAAATGATTGACCGCCGTAGGGCGGGAGGAACAGTGAAGGCTTTTTTCGAATATCTGTACTTCAGGGTTTATGAGTTTTTTGCCCGCAGGAATGATTCCCTCGAAGGATGGTTTACTTTTAGTTTTATGACATTATTCTTAGTCTCCTTTATAATGCCGATCGGTTTGATAGTGCGATGGATGGCCGGCATCCATGGGCCACTGATTCAGATTGATGAAGTTGTCCTCCAGATATCATTGCTCATAGTCTTTCCTTCTCTTAGCTTTCTTCTTTATAGATGGACCATAGCTAAAGACAAGTACAACAAAGTGTATACGAGATATCACAAAGATAGATACCGGCTGCCGATCTGGGTAATCTTTGCTACACCGGCGTTCAACGTGTTGATTACCCCGGTCATATACGGTTTACTTACTCGGAGTCTCGTGTTTATGGGTCATCCCGTGTTTTGAGACAAATGAGAGAATTCTTTAGATATCTTTACTATAGACTCTACTCCTGGAACTTAAAGAAATGGGGGGAGAAGGACATACCGCACTTCAATGCCTTACTTGGCGTAACATTCATGATGGTGATGAATGTATTTGTCTTGATAAATCTAGTGGATGTTTTCGGCCTGTACGATCTTTACGGTCCGGCGAAAGAAAAACTTAGGACCTTTGAAATGGGCTTTGTTGTTTTTTTCTTCGTCCTAACGCTGATCAACCATTCGTGGCTCGTACGTGACCGAAAATACTTACAGCTTCCCAAGAGATACGAGGGCGAATCCAAACAACTGAGACTCCGAAAGGTGATAGTTCTGTGGTTGTACGTGACCCTGTCGTTCGGAGCTATTGTTGCTGAAGGTCTACTAGGAGGGATGCTTCACGGGCATTGAGTAGGACCCCACCCAGAGGGTGGGGCACCAAAGACGAGGGCTCCCAATTCCGGTGCCCCACCTTTCAGGTGGGGTATAGATGTGCTGAGAATATAAATGTAGATCGTGCGGTATGCCCAAACTACGGCACTATGACCATCTCGGTACCGCCAGGTTCATAACGTTTTCGTGTTTCAAGCGGCACAAATTGCTCACTGAGCCTGCGGTTATCACGGACTTCCTGGACGAGCTCGATCGGATACGTCGTCGGCACAACATCAAGCTTCTGGCATACGTAGTCATGCCCGAACATGTGCATCTTGTGCTATACCCTCCTGACTTGACCAGAGTCGGCCCGACAATTGGTGAACTCAAATCAAAGTCCGCAAGTAAGATCTTGACAAAACAGCTGATTGAGCTACCCAGCGACTGCTGGATACGAAAAGACGGGCGGCTACGAAGAGCATTCTGGCTGCCCCGCTGTTACGATCACAACTGTCAGGACAGGGAAACGGTAATTGAGAAGATCAATTACTGTCACAAGAATCCGGTTACACGCGGACTAGTGGACGTACCCGGCCAGTGGCCGTGGTCAAGTTACAATTGGTCTATGGGGATGAAAGATGTGCCGCTGGTTATGGATGAATGGTAGTTTGAATATCTCTCAGTTAAGCCCACCCAAAGGGTGGGGCACCAACGACGAAGAATCGCAATTTCGGTGCCCCACCTTTCAGGTGGGGTGGGTAGACAAAGCAGGGGGAAATATTGGATGTGTCTTGGCCCGAGTATGGCCCCACCCAGAGGGTGGGGCACCAACGACGAAGAATCGCAATTCTGGTGCCCCACCTTTCAGGTGGGGTGGGTAGACA
>CAYNEO010000015.1:22594-68146 GCA_964396245.1 uncultured Ignavibacteriales bacterium | reverse complement strand
TGCATGATCGCCAATGTTCTCGGCGGTCTGGGCTGGCTCGATATCGTATTCGGCTCGCTGATTACGCTGGCGGCCGCTTTCGCCACGCGCGGTATCTACCACCTGTCGCGAAGCTCATTCAGTTACCTGATCGCCTGGCTGACCCCGCTCGTGCTCTGGGGCGGCGCGCTCTACACGCTGATATACGATGCCAACGGCCTCGTCGCGATTGTCCCGTCTCTCGTCTCGATCGGATGTCTGTTCTGGGCGGAGGGCAATCGCGCCGAGCGTCGCTCGCGGGCATCGTGGGTTTCGCTGCTGTTGATCTCGGCTATCCTGATGCTGTTGGCGCTGTCGGTGTTCGTGTCGGCATTTTGCCGTATGTTCATTCTTGGCGCCACTGTCATGGTGGCGGCGTGGTTCATTACGTGGGGGATGGCTTACCTCTGGGCGCGGGGGAGAAACATCAATATCATCCTGGCCCCGTTACCGCCGGTTTTGTTTAACGCGTTCGGCGTGTCGCTGTATCTCGCGCCGATCATGGGCGTGCCGTATTTCTTTTCGGTGCAGATGGTGGGTATCGGCCAGCTGATCGCGTGCTACCTTCTCGGCCTGCCGATACTACTGATCCTCGAACGCCGCACCCGAGCGATTTTTGGTTGAATGTCCTGGTTCCACTGACCTCACTGTCTCACCTCTTCTCGGCATAGGGTTGCCCCATGAGACCTGTGATCGCGTCGTTTTTGTCGGCGGTCATTTCTCCCGGCCAGACATTCTGGATAGCGCCATTGGTCCCGATCACCATGGTCACCGGCGTGGCGTACACCTGGTATTGATCGAAAACGGTATCCGACACCGGCGTGACAATCTTGACACGGATATCATGACCCTCTGCCAGCGTGCCGGCAAAGGCGTTACGCGACTCCCGGGAAATGCCCCAGACCTGTCCGGGGTATTGATCGGAAAGCCGGTTCCACCATTCGATCGATTCGACACACGGTTCGCAGTCGGGACTCAGCCAGGCCAGGACAATGGGCGCGGAAAGCGAGTCAGTCCGGATCGTCATCTCCTGACCATCGGGAAGATACGCCGTGATCGGAACGGCCGTCCGGCCCGATTCGGGTATCGGAATGCTGCGGGAAAAGTTGGTCGTGACGACAGTCAGTTGCTTCTTGAGTTGAAAGTTCTGGTACGACAGATAGATGACCAGGGCGGCCAGCACGAGGCTCATGATCGGCCAGAGCCAGCCGGACAGTCTGCCGGATGTGGATTCCTGCATGGATGAAGTCCTCCGGTTAGCGCCTTTTTGATTTCGGATAATGTCGAGTCAGAGATGCATTACTGCTTTGCAACGTAGACCCGGGGTGAAAGAGTGTCAAGGGAAAAGATGTCCCGATGCACGTGTCATGTGACGACTGCACGGGTTACAGCCCGTTGCAGGTCAGGACCCTTGCGGTCCTTACGGAACGGATATTCGACGATTACCGCTGCGCGCGCCGGGCAATCCGTTTGCGAACAATGTTCCATTGGCCACGGGTGAGGAAACTCTCGTCCATGTTATTTACCATCGTGACGAATTTCCCCCACGGTACGGAGAATGTCAGCAGATCGCCGGTCACGCACGGCCGGGCGGAAATGTCGAACAGCCCGAGAACGCCTTTCGGATGACCCTGCTGTTCCTCGTACTGCGGCCAGAAGGCAATCTGAGCGCAACCGGCCCCGAAAGGCGCGATGACGCCATGCGGCGTCGGTTCATCGAAATTGGCCAGCGTGAACAGGCCGGCGATAACGTCGGACGTAGCGAAAAAAGCGACGACCACCGGGTTGTCCTCATCGGCGAGCCTGTCGAACCGCTTGAATACGACATATCGGGCGGGCGCTTTGAGCGGCGGCAGACCCTCGTAAATCCGGTTGACCAGTTCGGGAGTTTTCTTGTATCGCTCACCCTCGAGTTCCCCCTCGATGCCGCAGGAGAGGAAGTAGTCGAAATTCTCCCGCGGGGAGGAATCAAAACCGAGGTACCGTTTGGCCCCGTTGCAGGCGAGCGCGGAGACATCAAACAAAAGGGATTTGCCGTTGCGTACTTTTTTCAGGTCGCAGACGAAACATCGCCATTCCGGCGGCGGGGGCAGCGGCTCAGCGGCATCCTTTTGGTTGGTGTAGAAAAAGGCGAGCGGGAGTTCTGCGCCGGGAAAGTACCGGTTCCATCGATCTATAAACTGCTGTCGAAAATTTGGGTCCATCACGCACCTTCGAGAGTCTGATTTCTGTATAAGCGGTTGTACTGCAATTTAGGGGTATGGCTGCCGGCGGCAAGCGATTTTCGGTCCCGGCAAACCACCCCGACGGGTGCGAAAATGATGTTGCATTTGGACTATCGCGGCTATTTATTAGCGCGTCGTTACGGCAGCCCCATCGGCCCGGGGGTGTACGTTGCGGGCACGGGGTCTGTATTATTTCATAACATCCTATGAGTTAAGGAAACGTTAGCAATGAGTACCTTCTCGATTCGAGTCGTGGATGACGAGGATGAAGGCATTGGTGGCGTCCGCGTGAGAGCATCGTTCCTCGATTCCAAACGGTCCGATTCGGACGGCAAGACCGATTCCGACGGCTATGTCGACCTGGAGGGTGATGACGAGGGCGAAGTAGAGGTGTTTCTCAACAACACCAGTTATGGAACGTACGAATACAGTGAGGGAGACGAAATAACGATAGAAAAATAACCGGCCGTTTTACGGCTACGTGGAAAACATATTCGTGTAATCGATACGGGCGTGGATCCTCAACTGATCCCGCCCGTTTCCTTTTTTCGAGGGGCAAAAAAAACGGAGGAAGCTCGAGGCTTCCCCCGCGATTCCATACTTTGAGAACAGAGCCCGGGGAGGGAGGAGGCCGTTTGCTCTCAAGCAGGAATCGAATTTTTCTCTGGGAATGTTTACCCTTCCACCCCTTAGATATCATATTCGCGGTCGGGAATCAAGTCCCTTTTGGTGCCTTTTCTGCATGGTTTATTCGTTCCCGCAACATCGATCCTCCGCCTGTTTTGCTTGACAACGTGTTATCTCTTGTCCATATTTGGGTGCGGCAGGTCCGGCTCTATCCGCTGTCCTGCCACCGGCTTTTTGCCAGGCGCGACAGCCGGCGTGAGTGACCTTCCCGCAAACCGTTTTTTACGCTTGAGTTACCCCCTGTATCGGCTCGTCCGATCGGGGGGTTGATATTTGTACTCCGCGTTTCTCTCTTGCCTGTATCCTCTTCCCGGTGGCCGCCAAAATACTCTTGATGTAACCGATAAATAGTCCGATAAGTTCTCCGGGGTGAAAAAAAGTCATCGAGGGCCTTTTGTGGACAAACCCGACAACGCCTGACTCGGGCAAATCGAGTCGGGATAGCAAGCTTACCCGGTCCCAAAAGGCAAAAACAAAAAACTTGTCACCGGTTAGGTCGCTACCTAGCTTTGAGACAAGGAGATAGATTGACGGAACGATCACGCTCCGTCGAAGGCAAGCAACCATAGCAATGGTGGGTCACCATGGATGGGGAAACGTCTGTCGCAGTCCAAGTTCATAGAAAATCTCTGACTGTCGGGATCAGCATTCTGGCCCTGTTCGCGGCTTCGGGTGCGGTATACTACCTGACAGCTTTCAGGACAATTACCTGGTGGGACAATGCCGAATACGCTCTCGGGGCGATCACCCTCGGGGTCGTACACCCGCCCGGCTCCTTGCTGCTGACAATTCTGGGCTGGCTTGTCACCCGGATTCCAACGGGATTGCCGGCCATATTTGAGCTCAACCTTCTGGCCGGCCTTCTGGCGGCCGTGACCGTGGGCGCCGTGGCCCTTATCGGGGTGAGGCTATATCGTCTCTCCGCGCGCCCGCTCCCGGCGAAAGCACAGAACCGCGCCGTGGCGATCGTTGGAATAATGGCCGCCCTTGCCGGATTAAGTCTGGCCTTCGGCAATACTCTCTGGCTGTATGCGGTCAAGTTTACGCCGTATATCCTGACGCCGCTTTTCACCTGCCTGATTCTGCTGGCATTCCTGAAATGGTGGACGCGGGTTGATCAGTATGATGCCGTCCGGTGGGTATTGATCCTGATGTTCCTATTTGGCCTTGATTTCAGTGTCCACCGGACAAACCTCCTTCTGCTTCCGGCGGTTCTGCCGGCCATGCTGGTTCGTCGCCCGAAAATCATCATCTCCGGAGACTACTGGGCCGGCGGGGCGATTGGGCTTGTGCTGGGGCTGGCAGTCAGCTTCTTCCTGATGCCGATTGCCATGCGCGACCCGTACCTGAACATCGGAAATCCGTCGAGCCTGGGCGCTTTCTGGGATTACATTTCGGTCAAGCAGTACGGCGGCAGTTTCCTGGTCAACCTCTTCCCAAGAAAAGCGCCTTTCTGGGGCTACCAGGTGAAGGAATACGTCGATATCTTCTCAGCCAATTTCCTGAATATTCACGGCCGACTCTGGATCGCCGGTTTGCTCCCGGGTCTGCTGGGGCTTATCGGATTCGTCGGTCTATGGGTAAAACGCTGGCGCCTTGGCCTGGCCTTCACGCTCCTTTTCCTCGCCGCCAGTCTCGGCGCGGTTTTCTATTTCAACGTGACTGAAGGTTTCTTCAGGTCGCTCGACCGGCACTACCTGCCGTCATTCATCATCTTTGGCGTCTACATAGCATTCGGGGCCGGTTTCCTCGCTCAACTGATACGGCAGAAGGTCGATAAGTACGGCTGGGCAGTTGCCGCCGGTGTGGCGGTTGTTCTGCTTGGTTCGGCCGGGTCACAGTTCCTCACGAACTATCGGGCGGTCGACGGTTCTCGCAACACGTTTGCCCGAGATACGGCGGCGAACATTTTCAGGACACTGCCCGACAATACCATCCTGTTTACTTTCGGCGACAACGACACCTATCCGCTTTTCTATATGCAAGGCGCGGTGGGCGCCCGCCCCGATGTAACGATCATCAATCTTCCGCTGTCGAATACAACCTGGTTCAGGCAGCAGGTGATGGAGCGTGACAGCAACTACCCGACAATGCTGACGCCGCAGGAGATGGCGTCGCTTTCTATAAGGCCGTGGTCCGACACCACCGTTGCTGTGGCGTTGCCTCCTGTGGCCCTTGCGGACACGGATACGCTCGCTCCGGAGCCGTTACCGGAATCACTCCTGATTCGAGTGCCGCCGACCGCAGGCAATCAGTACCTTCTCATTCAGGACCAGGTATTGCTGGATTTGATCCGCGCAAATAACTGGCGTCGGCCGATATATTTTTCCAGCAACTACTCCTGGTTGTCTCCGCACCTTCAGTACGAAGGTCTTACCATGCGCCTGGTGCCGGCCAGCTCGGCGGACATCGACAAAGCCGTTCTGCGCGGCAACCTATTTGATCAGTACATCTACGATGGGTATGCTGATCCGACGCTCCCGCTGGATATGGCGAGCCGGAACTTCGGAGTGAGCCTGTTCAAAGCATTTATCATCCTGGCGGATGTGGAGGCGCGCGAGGGAGACAGGGCGGCATGTTGGGAGGTACGCCAACGGGCTTTCAAAGTCTTACCTCCGGAGCGGCTCGACATGGATGAACGTATGGTGTCGGCCATGAATTCGATCTGCGGCCAACCCGGACAGCAGCAGGACGAGTCTACGGAAGAAGGGTCGCCGGTGGAAGTGTCCCCCTAACTTGACGCCTTGCACATACGTTCGGGCCGAACCGTTGCTAAGCGAAGTCTGAATGGGGTAAACCGGTCGGCTCCTACCTCATAATACGGCACTGGTTCCGTCTGACCGCAGGCTGTCGTCATCACGAGATCGGGCAGGCGCCAATCGGCTCATCGCACCAGGTGGATGCGAACTCGGAAACCGCGAGCCTGACCCCGGTGTTATAGGGGCTCACCAGACATTATTCCCGAAACAAAGGAGTCGCCGGTGGCCTCTGACAATGAGTCGATGACGGTTGAAGTCCTCGTCGAGATACACAAGGGGAGTCGCAATAAGTACGAGTTCGATCCCAGACGCCAGTTGATACGCTTTGACCGCATGCTCTTCTCGGCCGTGCACTACCCGAGTGATTACGGTTTTATCATGAATACGATTGCCCCTGACGGCGACCCGCTCGATGCGCTGGTGCTCGTCTGGGAACCGACATTCCCGGGCTGCTTGATAGAAGCTAAGCCGGTCGGTCTGTTCAAAATGTGGGATGAAAAAGGCTCCGATGAAAAAATCCTCTGCATTCCGATTGGTGATCCGATGTGGAACGAAATCGAAACACTCGATCAGGTGCCGAGCCACCTGCTCAAAGAGATCGAGAATTTCTTCCAGATCTATAAGGAGTTGGAAAAGAAGAAAACCGGTGTCGAAGGATGGCGTGACCGAGAGGCCGCGATCAAGGTGATCAAGGAATCACAGGAACGGTACCGCCAGTCAATCAAGCAATGAACCTCTGCCGGTTATCGGAGTGAAAGGAATGTCCGCTCAGGAAGGAGATTTTGATGGCTAAGAGAGTTCTTGTCGTGATAGCGGATGGATGCGAGGATGTAGAGGCGGTCGCGGCCATAGACGTCCTGAACCGGGCCGGAGTCGATGTCACTGTTGCGGGACTGAAAAAGGGGCCGGTGAAGGGTGCTTACGGCAATACAATCGGAACAAATATATCGATCGACGGGGCCGACGACCTCTACGATGGAATCGTCTTTCCCGGGGGAACCAAAAACGCGCAAGCTCTTGCGGCCAGTCCGAGGGTCATTGAACTCACGAAAAGGCACTTCGATGAAGGCCGAATGGTTGCGGCTATCTGTGCGTCGCCGAGCCATGTTCTGGCGGAAGCCGCGGGCGTTGTGGCCGGCCGCCGCGCAACCGGAGATCCCGTGTTCAATGAGAAACTTGCGGCCGGCGGAGCGAAACTCACCGATGAAGCCGTTACGGTCGACGGCAACCTTATCACTGCCATGGGGCCGGGGGCGGCTTTGCGGTTTGGGCTGGCTATGGCTGAATATCTTGGCCATAAAGACACGGCCTTGGAACTGGCAAAGAAGTGGCGAATTACGGCGTAGGGTTCGATTTGGGGGAGAGGAGGAAATCTGGTCGGGCGGTTTGGTCTGCATCCTGAAAAAACTTGATCCGCAAGAACAAGTCTGCGATCTTTACCGGACACGGGGAGCCGATACGGAGTCAGGTGAAGAGTCAAATACGCCGATATAGCAGAAAATACACCTAAACAGACACTGGCAGAGGAATTGCGATGCCCATAGGGATTTGTATATACGAGGACAGTAAGTTCACCCAGTTCTTCCCGCTGACTTACCTGAGACCGGTTTACCTGCTTCGGGCGGGTATTTACCCTCTATTCCGGCGAGCGACGTGGTATTTCCCCGAATCGGACATAAGCTTCGCGGCGCGGGATCAGATCGGACCGCTGATCGCCGAACAGCATCATGATTTTCCCCTCGGCATGATCCAGCGCAACTACGAAGATGTGCTCTTTCTCAACGGGCGTATCCGCAAGTTTGGCAATCTGGCTCAACTGGTCGCAGAGTCGCGGTTGACGACGGTATTTCATAACGGTGACGAGACGGTCGGCGTGATCTTCAAGCGTGAATCAGTCGAGTCGATTCCGAAGCTGGCAACGCCAAAGGAGTATCTGGATCAATTCCAGGCGGAGCGTAAGGACATACCGGATTTTGAGACATCCGCGACGCTGTACCACTATCCGTGGGAAATCATGGCCGACATCGAAGCGGAGATCGTGCGGGACTTTGAGACAGTCCGGGAGAACTACAGGAGGCCTTCACGGGTTTCGGTCCACAGCGGTGCATATGTCCTGAATCAAGAACTCGTATTGCTGGAAAATGACGTTGAGGTAATGCCGGGGGCGGTAATCGACGCCACCAGGGGGCCGGTGTATGTCGGCCAGAATACAAGAATCGAACCGCACGCCGCAATTTATGGTCCATGCTACATCGGACCCAATTCGGTTGTTCTTGCGGGTAAGGTCACCGCTTCCTCAATTGGCCATACCTGCCGGGTGGGAGGTGAGATCGAAGAGTCGGTTTTCCACGCCTATGTAAACAAGTACCATGCCGGATTCATCGGCCACAGCTATGTCGGCCAGTGGGTCAATTTCGGCGCCATGACGACCAACTCCGACTTGAAAAACAACTACTCGAACATCCGCGTGAGTCTCAACGGTGAGTCGATCGATACCGGTATGATGAAAGTCGGATCGTTTATCGGTGATCACACTAAATTCGGTATCGGGACACTCCTGACAACGGGAATAAATATCGGGGTTTGCTGTAACCTGTTCGGCGGAAGCTTGATATCGGACAAGGAGGTTCCACCGTTCCAGTGGGGCAATACGGGCAATTATGTCGGATATGAATTCGAGAAAGCAATGGTGACAGCACGGCGGGCGGCCGAGCGTAGAAACTGTACCTTGTCCGAATGTGAGGAAGCTGTACTGAGATCCGTATATGAAAATGCACAGCCCTCGGAAGGGATAGTGGAGTTTTGATCGGATCGATCCGGCAGCCGGGACCGGTACTCACTGTTGACAGCGGTCGGGTGGAGGTGTATTTTTGTAGCTTTGGAAATGGATAACTATGCCTGAACTTCGTAAAGATCCGATAATCGGCCGATGGGTGATCATATCCAGCGAGCGCGGTCGCCGTCCTTCCTCTTTCAGCACCGTGCGGCGTCACGACGATGTCACCCTCTGTCCTTTCTGCCCCGGAAATGAGCATCACACGCCGCCGGAGGTGCTGGCGTTCCGCGAGCCCGGTACCGAGCCGAATCGTCCCGGGTGGCGTCTGCGTGTGATCCCGAACAAATATCCGGCGCTGAAGATCGAGGGTACTCTCAACCGGGAGCCGAAGGGCATTTATGACCGGATGAACGGCGTTGGCGCCCACGAAGTGATTATCGAAACCTCGGAACATAAACTCGACATGGCCGATATGTCGGTTCCCCAGATTCGCGATGTCTTGTGGGCGTATCGAGAGCGCTTTGTCGATTTGCGGCGCGACACACGTTTTCAGTATATCCTGATCTTCAAAAATCACGGTGAGGCGGCAGGAGCTTCGCTCGAGCACGCCCACAGCCAGTTGATTGCAACTCCAATCATTCCCAAGCGGGTCATGGAGAAACTTCGCGGGTCGGCCAAGTATTTCGAATTCAGGGAACGGTGTATCTTCTGCGATATCATCCGCCAGGAAATTACCGAGCAAGAGCGTATTGTGCAGGATTTCGACGCCGTCATTTCATTCGAACCGTTTGCATCGCGTTTTCCATTCGAGACCTGGATTATCCCTAAAACCCACCAGTCGAGCTATCTCGAGATGAGCGATGCGGAATACACGACCCTCGCCCGGTGTATAAAGGATACATTGACACGATTGAAGATAGCGCTGGACAATCCGCCGTTCAATTACATGATTCACACGCGGCCGATTTCGAAAGAGTATCATGACATCTTCCACTGGCACATCGAGATTATTCCCAAGCTGACGAAAGTGGCCGGGTTCGAGTGGGGCTCCGGCTTCTATATCAACCCGACCTCCCCGGAAGAAGCGGCGGCGTTTTTGCGCCGGATAGATGTTGACAAAAAGGTCCCTGCGGCTAAACATTAGACAATATGAGACCATTGCGAATACTGGAAGTCTCATCGGAAGTTGCTCCGTTTGCGAGAACCGGTGGACTTGGTGACGTTCTCGGCGCGCTGCCGGCGGCATTAGCACGTCAGGGGCACGAGGTTGTCGTGTGCATGCCCAAGTACAAGCAGGTGGCCGGCGCCGGAATGAAGATCATCCAGCTCGACTGGACGGTGCCGATTCCGGTCGGGGACAACCAGTACAACATGACGGCGGGACTGTCAAAAAACCGAAGAACCAGGGTAACGTACTGCTTCGTCCGCAATGACCGGCTGTTTGCTCGCGATGAGTTATACCGCGACGTGTCAACGGGCAATGATTACGCCGACAACGATGAGCGCTTCATTTTCTTTGCCCGTTCCGTGATCGAGGCAATCAAGAAGCGCGACTGGAAACCGGACATTATTCACTGTCACGACTGGCAGGCGGCCCTCATACCGGTATACCTGGAATCACTCTACCGCAATGATCCGTTCTTTGCCGGCGTCAAGACGGTGCTGACCATTCACAATCTCGGTTACCAGGGAGTCTTTCCGGCGGAGACGTTCAAAAAGATAGGGGTCAGCGACGAACTGTTTTACGCCGTGACCGGGCCGCTCGAATTTTTCGGCAAAGTCAATTTCCTGAAGGGCGGCGTTGTCATGGCCGACAAAATATCGACCGTGTCGCACAGCTACGCCAAGGAGATTCAGTCAACCGATGAATTTGGCGCCGGTCTCCAGGATGTGCTGAGAAGCCGCAGTGCCGACCTGACAGGTATCGTGAACGGTGTCGATTACACTATCTGGTCGCCCACCCGGGATAAGAAAATACCCTATCGGTATAACCTGGCCAATTTGTCGGGCAAAAAGAAAACGAAGATCGAGCTTATCAACAAGGCGGGCCTCCCGGTGAGAGACACCACGCCGCTGATCGGGATCATTTCACGTCTGGCCGATCAGAAGGGGTTCGACCTGATAGAGGAGGCGGCCGACGGGCTGTTCGCAATGGACATTCAGATGATTCTGCTGGGGACGGGCGACGAGAAATACCATGACCTCTTCACCGATCTGGAAAAGAAGTATCCTGACAAGCTCAAAATCTATCTGACGTTTGACGACACTCTCGCGCACTGGATCGAAGCCGGCGCCGACATGTTTCTCATGCCGTCCCGGTACGAACCCTGCGGGTTAAATCAGCTGTATTCGCTGAAATACGGCACCGTGCCGATAGTTCGCCGGGTTGGCGGACTGGCCGACACGGTTGTGGACTTTGATCCGGCAACGGGCAACGGCACGGGATTCGTATTTAATGAATATAGCGCCGATGCCATGCTCGAAGCTGTCAAGCGGGCCGTAGATTTCTTCCCGCGAAAGCGGCCGTGGATGAAACTGATGAAGGCCGGCATGAAGCAGGATTTTTCCTGGGCATCGTCGGCCATAAAATACGCTGAGTTGTTTGACTCACTGATTAGCCCCTGAGAACCGAAGTTACTCGCGTTGAAACTGCGTTATAAACACATTGTCCTGATCATTCCGGCTCTGATCATTTACGCGCTGATTGCGCACCACCTGAGGTTTATCCAGGACGACGCCTATATCTCGTATCGCTACGTCGCCAATTTCCTTAACGGAGACGGCCTGGTGTACAATATCGGCGAACGGGTAGAGGGCTTCACGAACTTCGGCTGGGTGATCTACCTGATTCTCTGGGGAGCGATTGGAGCGAATTATATCCTCGCGTCGCAAATCACCGGTTTCGTATTTGGTGCCGGGATAATCGTCCTTACCTATATCATCGCGCGTCGGGTATCCACCGGAAAGGCATGGCCGTTCGCGCTGCTTCCGGCATATCTCGTGGCCTTCAATCAGTCCCTCGGCTACTGGTCGCCCGCAGGGCTGGAAACCGCCGCATTTGCGTTTTTTGCCCTGCTCTCGTTGTATTTCTTTTTGAGCAGAAGTCGACTTCTGATCCTGTCGCTGGCGCTTGCTGTCTGGATTCGTCCCGAGGGAGCCCTTGTCGCTATACTGCTTCTGGCTATTGAAGCCATTACCGAGCGGCGTTTCCCGAAATTCACCTTGATTGCCGCCGGTTGGGCATTTGTGCTGTCGCTGCCGATGGTCGCATTCAAGCTCGCATATTACAAGTCTCTTTTGCCAAATCCGTTCTATGCCAAGACCGGTCTGAGTATCGCGCACCTCAAAAGCGGTATCGAATACGCGGCACGGTTTCTTGCACACTATGGTTTCTACGGCATCGGGTTTCTGGCGCCGATCGTTTTCATTCGCAAATTGTCGCGTGAGGCGTTGAGCGTGTGGCTCTTCGCGGTGCTCTACACCCTGTATATCGTGCTAATCGGGGGAGACGTGCTGAAGGTGCATCGGTTCTTTCTGCCAGTGTTCGGTCCGGCGGCGATATTGATCGCCCTGTCTCTGTGGCAGCTGGTGCAGCGGCTGAACACCAGGACCGCCTACCTGGCGTTGTCGCTCGCCGCCATCCCGCTTCTGGCGCTCACGTGGTATTTGCCTTCCGATTTTGTCGCACGGTACAACCGATACGAGAAAAACTTCACCTTTCGCATGGCTCATCAGGCTCGGGCCATGAACGCGTCCGATTCACGGAATTTTTCGGTAGCTATCCCGACAATCGGGATTTTTGGATACGAACTCCTCGGACATGATATAATCGACATGCTTGGTCTGACCGATTCAACCATAGCCCGTCACTCCGAAGAGCCGATTCCGGGGATGCAGAGCACATGGAAAGAAACAAAGCACAACTCCAGGTATCTGCTCGAACGCGGACCGGACTATATCACCTTCTCTACCGGTATCAAGCCGTCGGCGCCGGCGGAAAAGGCGCTGATGCTGTACGATCAGTTTCTCGAGTCATATAGAGTCGTGCCGTGGCTTTATCGGCCCGGCTCCGTGAATTCCGCCTTCAAGAAGGTTCGCCCGATAACGGGAGAAATTGTTCCGACTCATCCGGTAGCGTATGTCGATTACTACAAGCAGGCACTCGAGCTTCGCCTGAAAGGCAAGAACAAGGAAGCTCTTGTATATTTCGACAGCGCCGTTGTTGCCTGCGGCCAGCCGTACAATCTGGAAATGTTATCCGAAATGGCCGCAACGTACGGCAATTTGTCGAGGCACACCGAGGCCATGGCCCTGATGGACGGCGTCCTCTCACAGGATTCGATGTTGTTTGGTTCCCAGCGCAACATGTATCGTTATGCAATGCTCATGGGAGATACCGCAAAGGCGGAGATCCACAAGCAGTGGTTGAAGAAGAACATCCCCTGGTATTGGCCCCGGGTGGACACCCTTGTCAATTTGGCGGTTGAGCAGATGAAACGGAAGCAGGCGGGTCGTTGATGCCGCAGGGGGAGAGTTCAAAATCAGTTGACAACGCGTTTCGCCGATATATATTATAGCCGCTTGTGGCTGAATCAGGCCACCATAAAGCGGGAATAGCTCAGTTGGTAGAGCACCACCTTGCCAAGGTGGCTGTCGCGAGTTCGAGTCTCGTTTCCCGCTTTTTTAATTTAGGCGCCATAGCCAAGTGGTAAGGCAGAGGTCTGCAAAACCTTTATTCCCCGGTTCGAATCCGGGTGGCGCCTCTTTTTCTTTCCCCCCAAAATCTCTCTTCCGCTCGCACGTGTCGTTTGCCCTCTCTGAATGATTCTTCAGAAGGGAAAGGGCGATGGGCAGTACCTGCGGTAGACACAAATTGGACAACTTTGTCCGCAAAGCCATCCTATTTCACTTGACGCCTGTTTGGACGGCTTTTATATTGTGGGCAGAGCAGTCCATAAAGTATCCGGGCGATTCTTATCCTACTGACAACGAGCACATTCTCATATCATGCATAGCCTGCCGCCTTCAGTGGCAGCATGAGTACATACCGAGCCTCCTGGGTAGCCGGTTCACACGGAGAGGTATCCGTATAACATATTATCCAAAAACAACTTAACAGCATTGGAGGTTGTATGCTGCGCAGGGTAAAAGAGCTTCTCTGGCGGGGAGGAATCCTGCTGCTTGTATTGGGGAGCGGAGCAAGCGCAGCGACGTTTACAGTGACGAGCACGGCCGATGACGGCTCTCCGGGGACGTTGCGATGGGCCATAAACCAGGCCAACGGACTTCCCGGGGCGGATACGATTAATTTCAGTATCCTTCCCGCGGGCCCCTACACGATTTTTCCCGCTGGTCAGCTCCCGGCGCTGACGGATATGCAGGGAGTAGTCATCGACGGAATCACGCAGCCCGGCGGGGCTGACTGTGGTTCAAATCCGCCATCAACGGCGACTCTATTGATCGAAATTGACGGCGTTGGTGCCGGTCTGGCTCACGGCTTGTTGATCCAGTCCAACAACAATCACATCAAGGGGCTTGTGATCAACAACTTCGAGGCGGACGGCATAAGAATCGAAGGGCTATCCTTCGCGAATCATAATCTCATCGAGTGCTGCTTCGTCGGCACCGATCTCGGGGGAGTCGCCGATAAGGGGAATGGTCGGGCTACCCCGACGCTCTGGGCCGGTATAAAAATCCAGAACCAGCCCGGAGGTGTGGCTGACTCCAACACCGTGGCCGGGTGCCTCGTATCCGGCAATTGGGCTGATGGAGTCGCGATTCAGGGGCCGTTGGACCCCGGCGATGTCGGCTACAACCAGGTCGTAGCCAATTACATCGGCACGGACATCGGCGGCGGCAAAAATCTGGGGAACGACCACGAGGGGGTCGAGATGAGCGAGGGGACTCATCATAATATCGTCGCCGACAATCTCATTTCCGGAAACAGTTGGGACGGCGTGGGGATGCAGGGATATGACAATGCCCCGTATCAGGCGCCGCCGATCTATACGGACAGCAACACGGTGACGGGCAACATGATTGGGGTGGCTTCCGACGGCGTCACGCCGCTGCCGAACGGTCACCACGGCGTGGCGATAGGCGAATACGGTCCGCCGGGACCGGCGCCGAGCCAGTGGGGATTTGCCCCTGACAACATCGTATCAAACAATATCATCGCGAATAACGGAGGCGATGGCGTCGCGGTTTGGGAAAGCGGCTTCGATAATGCGAACGCCGACCATAACCGGATCACGCAGAATTCTATTTATGATAACGGCAACCTTGGAATCGATTTACAGAACGACGGGGTGACGGCCAATGATGCCGGTGATCCGGATCTTGCGGGTAACCAGGAATTGAATTTTCCGGTCATCGGCAGCGCCGCGTATTCAGGCGGCTCAACCGTAATCACCGGTACGATAAATGTGGATACTGATCCCACTCAGGCAACTGTTGAGGTATTCAGGGCACGAACCGATCCCACCGGATATGGTGAAGGCGAAGTCTATCTCGGATCGACCACGCCGGTCGATGTTGCCGGAAACTGGAGCCTGACCGTGACCGGCCTCGCCGTCGGTGACGAAGTCACGGCAACCACGACTGACCTGTATCTCAACACCTCCGAATTCTGCGAGAATGTGGCTGTCACGGGCGAGGCGCCATGGGATTGTGGCGAGAATCCTCCGCCGGATAAGTTCGGGGAAGGCTCCGAGGCCGAGCCCAATGACAACTGCGGAGAGGCCTATCAAGCCCAGTGCGAGGCTGCTTACTGCGGTGTGGTGACCGGCGCCGATCAGGACTGGTGGGTAGTCAATCTTCCCGGCGATACCTGTTACTGCCTGCATGTCAGGGTACTCGGAAATGATACCCGAAACCAGTACGCTTACGGCGGTGGTTTGGACCCGATCCTGACCGTCTACGAAAGTGACTGCAACACGATCGTGTTCACCAGTGACGACCATAACGGGACTTTCCCGGACGCCGAGGGTCACGATTCGCAGTACGATTGTCTTGACCCGAACTGTCATCCGAAGGGTACCCAACTGTACATCAAGGTCGAAGCCAGGGCGGGCTCAGAAGGACCGTATCTCCTGATAATAAACTGCGAGCCCTGCGAGTGTCCCGACGTCATCGACACCTGTGACTATTACAAAGCACCGTACGAGGACTATGCCCCGTATGGAATGCCCGACTTCGACCAGAAACAGGACAACTGGTTCATCATGGACGGCAATCCGCCGATACAGAAGTGGACCCATTGCGGACCGGTCGCGCTGGCCAACTGCCTCTGGTGGTTCGACTCGAAATTTGAAACCTGCACGACTCCGCCGCCGACAGTCTGCAACAATTATCCGCTTGTCGATCCGTACGGGTCGTGGGACGACCACGACACGAACAACGTCATACCGTTCGTGGATTCCCTGGCGCTGTACTGTCAGACCAACGCGGCGCAAAGCGGAACCACGGTTCAGGATCTGGCTGCGGGCGCACAGAACTGGATCAACAAGGCCGGATTGTCCAACTACTATACCGTAAATCAGTACGCCATCGCCATCGATCCCGCGGCGCCGTGGCCGGACTTCAACTTCCTCCGCGAGCAGGTGCTGATCAGCCAGGATGTCATCCTGCTCGTGGGATTCTATGCCGAAGTGGATGAAGGTTACTGCGAACGGGTAGGCGGTCACTGGGTAACAGTGGCGGGAACCTGTACCGATATCGAGACGCAAGCGTTCTGTATATCTGATCCATATTTCGACGCCAACGAAGGTGAACCGCCCGCCGGTTCCGCTCACGGGGCCAGCGTCCACAATGACGCCCGGTACGTATCGGGACCGCATCTGACCAGGCACCACGATCGATACGATGTTATTCCGAACGCTTGTGTGCCGCTCGGGACGATGCCGTGGGCTTATGAACTGGCGAACTATCCGGTCAACAACCAGAATGTTCTGCCGTTCCAGGGCGTTAACCTGATCAACCAGAATCCATCGGTGCCTCCCGGCATGATGACGATTCACGCTATAATCGAATATGCCGTGGTGATCTGTCCGGTGGAGGCGCCCGACGAGGACGACGACGGTGTTCCTGACGGTGAAGACAATTGCCCGACGGTGCCGAATCCCGGACAGGAGGACGATGATCAGGACAATGTCGGTGACGCCTGTGACAATTGCCCGAACACGCCTAACGCCGATCAGGCCGATTTCGATAGCGACGGTTACGGCGATGTCTGTGATAATTGTCCGACCATAGCCAATCCGGATCAGGTTGATTCGGACGGTGACGGCACGGGCGATGCCTGTGAGGGTTGGGAACCGGGCGATCCGGCCAAGATGCACTTCGCACAAACCCCTGATTCAGCGGGATGGGATGTCAACGCGACGCCACCTGCGATTGTCGCAGATGACTGGATGTGTTCCGAGACCGGCTGGGTCAAGGATATCCACTTCTGGGGTTCGTGGATGCATGAAATAGAGGAACCGCTGCTCGGATTCGTCATCACGATTTACAGCGACGTACCGGAGGATCCCGCAGGTGGGATGTATAGCCATCCCGGCGACGTGCTCTGGCAGCGAGAAATTACGGAATTCAAGGCGGTGCCAATCATACCGTCGGTGTGGGAAGGCTGGTACGATCCGTTCCCGCAGACTGTCCTGCTCGAAGATCACAGGATGTTCTATCGCTATGATATCGTGCTGGATTCAGTCGAATGGTTCCCGCAGGAGCAAGGCACCATCTACTGGTTGGGTGTCTTTGCAATGATAGGCGGGACACAGGAAGCGCAGTGGGGCTGGAAATCTTCGGTCGACCACTGGAACGATGACGCCGTGGCCGGTCAACTTGGTGAACCTGGCTGGATGGAACTCCGGGAGCCTCCGGAATTCGAACGCTCGCTCGATCTCTCATTCGTGATAACGGGCGGTCCGAGTGTGCCGGATACCTGTATCGGCCAGTATCCGGGCGATGCCGACAGCGATGGCCTGATAACGATGGCTGACGTGCTGTTCCTGCATCAGGCCATCGATTCCAGCGGTCCGGCGCCCAGTCCGAAGGCCAACGGTGATGCTAACGGCGATTGCATGATAAACTATATCGACATTCACTACATCACCCAGGTGGCCAACGGCATCTGGCCGTCCGATTCGCTGGTCGATTGCGCCTGTCTCGATCCGGAGATCACGTGTTGTTCGGGCCTGTATACGGGTAATACCGACTGTGACTACGAGAACGTGCATACGTTGGCCGACATCACGGTCCTGATCGATCATGTTTACATAAGTCACCGGGCACTCTGCTGTATGTATGAGGGCAATGTCGATGGGTCTGAGGATCACTCTATCACGCTTAGTGATATCACCAAGCTGATAGACAATGTGTATGTCAGTCACGCACCGACGAAACCATGCGAGCAGTGGTAAGCAATTGCTCAGTGCTCAAAACCTGCGCGTATTCTGCGGCCGTCCCTGAGAAGGGGCGGCCGCTGCTATTTGGCGGTGCGGAATTTGTCAGTGATGCCATGATACGGACTATTCGGCTGTCAGCCCCGAAGCTCCTTTTTTGAATTCCCTACAAACTTGTATAAATTAACGAGTTGTGCTTCTGCGCCCTTCACTGAATTCCGCAAAAAAACCTCCAAATAATGGTTGTCCTCTTGTGTAGAATGTATATATTTGCGTGAATTATTCATTGAGACGTAATTACTTGCTTTAGGATTTTGGAGGTTTTTAGACATGGCAATGAAAATCACCGATGAGTGCACCGCCTGCGGGCTGTGTCTGCCGGAATGTCCGACAGAGTCGATCTCGGAAGACGACATCTATGTTATCAATCCGGACACCTGCAATGAGTGTGAAGACCAGGAGGACGGTCCGCATTGCGTGGCTGTCTGCCCGGTCGACTGCATTGAAAAAGCCTGATGATAAGATATAGAAGCTCTATTCGCCGCCTGTTTCCTGCAGGCGGCTTTTTTTTGGCCACATTTCATTCGGATGGGAGCAGGGAGAACAAGGCAAAAAAAAGAGGGTGCTACTCTGGTTGGGTAGAGGGGGCTAGGAAACTACCCAGGGACAGCAGAGAGTCACCCTCATCGCTATCTTTTTTTCTTCAACTTTTGAGGCGGTACGTGTCTCGCTGAGTATAGGTTTCCCGCCTGCCTGTGTCAAGTATTTTTAATTATCGACGGAAGTGAAGAAATCCTTACCGGTCCACGTATTTGGCCGCTCAATACACAACTACCTTCACGGGAATACTGAGGATAACCGGATCTTCGATTGCCGGCACGCGAACCTGTATCCTGAAACTGCTGTCATAAGTTCCGGATTCGAGCGAGTGGTTGGGCGAGATCTCCATCTCGATCCTTTCGCCCTTGTTCGCCTCCGAGCTGAGAAATTTCACCGTGAAGGTGGTATCGGCCTGATCGATATGCTCCGCCGACATCTCGGCAAAGTGCCTATTATCAATCGCGATTACCTTGGGTTTCTGCCCCGGGAGAAACATCACGGAGAGAGGGTCCGGTTTAATTCCGGCAATCCATTGACCGACTATCGACTGATAGTACACCTTGAATTGCGGTTCCAGCGGGTCATCGGTGGTGATGGTAAAAGACTGCGATGTCGATGCATAGAAATTGCGGGTATTGTAAGACAGAAGAACATACCCGGTATCGCCTGGCTGAATGAGGCTATCCTTGACCGTGGTGTACGAGCAGTCGCACGAAGGCACGGCCGAGATTATATGAACGGCTCTCGTGCCCGTGTTCCACAATTCATACTCGAGATATACGGTGTAATCGATACCGACATGGCCGAAATTGTATACCGTCGGCCCGTGTTCAAGATTGCCTTGAGACTTCGCCGCAACGTCACCGGTTGCGAAAAGCGCTGCAATAGAAAACGCGATAAGGATCAGCTTGAAGGTTCGCATATGCCTGGATCCGATGTTGCCAGATATCCGTGTTCTTGCATCCATGTATCATTGTAACATTTGCTGAGGTACCGAATGCCGGCATCGGCGAAAATCCCGACGATAAAGGCCTCGGGTCCCAGTTCGGCGGCGATTCGTTCCATTGCCACGGCTACCGCACCCGATGAGCCGCCGCCGGAAATACCTTCGCGGCGCGCGATCAGCCGCGCCCGATTGAATGAGTCTTTGTCAGAAACGGTAATGACTTCATCTACCACTTCTTTGTGCAGAGCTCGGGTAATTACGTCGGAACCGATTCCTTCGACCTTGTAGGCGTAGCCGACTGTCTCCTTGTTATCGCGGATGTAGTCGGCGAAGATAGACCCCTCGGGATCGACTGCGATGGCCCTGATAGCGGGGTTTTTCTCCTTGAGAAAGCGAGCCGCGCCCGAAAAGGTCCCGCCGGTGCCGATTCCAGCCACAAAATGCGTGACTTCACCGTCGGTATCTTCCCAGATTTCCGGGCCGGTTGACAGGTAATGAGCCTCGACATTGTCCTGGCTGTGGTATTGATCGACGTCGAAGTAGCCGTGTTCTTTCGCGAGTCGTCGAGCGACCGCATAAAAACTGTCCGGGTGGTCGTGATCTACCTCGGGCGTTATGATAACTTCCGCTCCATAGGATTTGATCAGGTCGATCTTCTCGTGGCTGGTTTTTTCCGGCGTAACCAGAATTGCTTTAAGGCTGTGAATTGCGGCCACCATTGCAAGGGCCGAGCCGGTGTTGCCGGAGGTGTTGTCGATAACGGTGTCCCCGGGTTTGATCTTTCCCTCGGACAGGGCCTTACGGATAATGTGCAGTGTCATCCGATCTTTCAGAGAGCCGGTCGGGTTAAAAAACTCCAGCTTCACATAGGCTCTCGGTCCGTTCTCCGGCATGCCGGTTTTGAGCCGTACCAACGGCGTATGACCGACGAGGCTGCATATATCTTCATTCGTACGCATCGTGAGGCTTCTCCATTTCCCGCTATGTTATACAATTAAACGCATCAATTCAATGCATTTCGTGCACAGATCGGGCTTTGCTTTTCTCTTGACATGTTTACCAGCCGGGGCTTACTATTTCTATCGTAATGAATGACTTGGGAGTTGAGGCCCAGACCACCGGAGCCCGACTCTCCTGAGACCTGGAGGAGCTATGAGATTTTTGTGGTCAGCGCTCTTAGTTACACTGGCATTACTTGTTTTGGCGGGCTGCTCTGAGGACAAAAAGAAAGAGGCAGCCAAATTGGAAAAGGAGTTGACGGAACGGCAGGGAGAAACGCCCGAATCACCCGAGTCGGTGGCCACTGCCGCACAGGATACGGCCTTCGTCGACACACAGGCCATGAGTGCAGGAGCGATTCCAACCGAAACCCAGGTCCCGACACCTCCGCAGGCGAAAGAAAGCGGATACGTGGTTCAGGTGGCCAGTTGCGAATCGCGCGAATACGCCGACTACCTCGTTAATAAGTATCAAAAACGCGGCTATCAGCCATTTCTGACTACTTTTAACCAGGATGGTCAGCGCTTCTATCGTGTCCGGCTTGGACCGTATGACACCGTTTCCGAGGCCAATGTGGTAAAACGCCAGATCGACGACAGGTATTCGGTCAAGGCGTGGGTCGATTATCAGAGCTGATTCCGATTCCATAGGACCGGCGAGCTCCAAAATGCAAAACGGCGGGACATTTGTCCCGCCGTTTCAGTATATCTTGTGGCGCGGCGCCGTCACTCTTTGTTCACGTCGATATTCACCTGTCCCCTGAGATACTTATCAAAGAACTTCACCTGCCGGCGATACTCCTCGATGATATTCGATCTTTTGGAGGCTCCGTGCCCCTCATCCGGGAAAATCAGGGAGTCTACCGTGCCTCCGGCATCGGCCACGGCCTGAAGGATTTGCCTGGCTTCGCCCACCGGGACACGGGGGTCATTTTCACCGTGAATGACGAACAGGGGGGTCTTGATCTGGCCGGCCTTGTATATCGGCGATATCTCGCGCAGGAAAGCGGTATCTGAGAGAGGACCATACTCGGCCTCCCTCAAAGCCCGACGATATGGAGCGGTGTTTTCCAGGAATGTCCTGAAATTGGCAATTCCGACTTCGTCAACCGCTGCCGCAAAGAGGTCGGGATATTCGGTTATCATGCCCAGCACTACGTATCCGCCATAGGAGCCGCCGCGAATACCGATCATCCCCTTCTTGGTGTACCCCTTCTCGATGAGATATTCAACGCCGGCTTTGTAATCCTTGAGCGAATTTTTGCGATTTTTGTAGTTGTCCATGTTGAGGTATTCGATGCCATATCCCGATGAGCCTCGAGGGTTCGGAGCCAGGATGCCAAAACCGTTGAGCATGAAATACTGAATATTCCGCTGGAAATACGGCTGGAACTGCCCTTCAGGACCGCCGTGGGCGTCGACAATAAACGGCAGCGGCGTACCCTCCTCGTAGCCGGGGGGAAGGTACAGGAAAGCCGGTATCTCGAGACTGTCAAAGCTCTTGTACGTGACTAACCTGGGTTCGGTGAACAAATCGCGGTTGATGCCGGCGTAGGTCGAGAAGCTCAATTGCTGCAATTCCTTGGTATAGGGATTCCACTTCCAGACATCGGGCGCCCGTGTCGGACCGGTGAATGAGATCAAACAGCTACTATCCTTCGCAAACTTGCCGTAGCCCATGATGCCGTGCAATCCCTGGGGCGAAGGCAGTTCTCGCTTGGTCTCAATCTCGCGAAGCTTGAGTTCGACATAGCCGTTTTCATTGACAAGCGCGGTCATCCAGCGATAATCCTGCGAAATTCCGAGGCCGTCGACCGTCCATTTCGGATCGATCCAACCATCGTTGACGAATTCGACCACGGGCGAACCGACTTTCATTTTTGCCAGACGCAGGATACCGTCCGGGTTGTCGTTGCATATGAGCCAGATCGTTTTGTTGTCAGGCATGAGCGTCGGGTCCGCATAGATGACGTCTTTGCCCGGCTGTGACTCGGTTAATTGCTCGTATTCGCCGGTCGTCAGGTCCAGGAGGTAGAGCACGTTGCTGACGTTGGATACGTATCGCGTGACAATCATCTTCTGGCCGTCCTGCGACAGATCAGCGACAGCATTGTAGCCCGTAACGCCGGCCGTATCACCGAATATCTTTCTCGACTCTCCGGTCGTGATATCCATCCGGTAAATAAAGAAGTCCCGGCCGTTTTCCTCGTTTGACCGATAGAAAATCGACCGATCATCCTTGGCCCATGCCACCGACCCGAACTGGACGTCGTTGTAGTTCGTGAGCTGATAGGGTTGTCCCGTTGTGGCCTCCATCAGGTACAACTGGGACTGCTCCGAGCCGCCGACGGACGCGCCGACAATACCCATGTCGCCGCCATAGCTGAGAACGAAGAAATCGATGCCGTCCGCAAAGGCGCTCAGTTGATAGGGCCATCCTTCCGGATTGATCCGGTACACCTGTGGGGCTCCGGACATCGATGACGTAAAAAAGACCTTCTGACCATCCCACGTGTAGCCGGTTGGACTGGCCTGGCCAATTTGCAGGAAAGTCCCGATGTCCGGGATGTACTCGGCCTTGTTGAGGAGCGAAGCCTGTTCTGCCGGTTCAACGGCGAGAACCGAAGAAGCCGCGAACACGATCAAAACGCAACTTAGCAGCAGTCTTAGCGAGGGAGAATAACTCACGTATGCCTCCGTGAAAGGTTCACTCTTACAGTAACTTAGTTCATCTTAGTTACTGATAATACGGGCAAATCTTCCCTGAGGCAACAGGAAATATACGCAGCGATTTCAGTGACTTACGAAGACTTGGAGACGCAGCATGTTGCCGGAGTCTCGATGGTTGTGACTCCGGTGGCATAACTCTCGCCTTCTTCTTCGTATCGTACGCGGATGAAGAACGTACACTGATGGCACGGCTTACCGAGGCCGGTGGCGCTAATCTCGCGCCGTTGGGAGGCACGGGAGACTCTCCAGCAGACCCGGCCGGCGGCCTGACCGCCGTTGGCGCCATCGTGTTTCATACTGAGTGATACAGGACAAACCCCCAGAACATCCGCTAACAGCCCCCCCGCTTCGCGTCCGCAATTGTTGTACTGCCAGCAATTCAGTTTCTGAGTCATGACTCCTCGTCAATTGCCCATGTCTATGACTTTCATGACGGCGGCAAACCGGCTGTCGCTCTGGAGCTGTCGAACCTGCTGCCCGGATGCCACCTCGGTGAATTTCTCGTAGGATTTCTTGACGTTCTTGATATCATTGGCGCCCAGATAGGCCAGCATCAGGTACTGGTACACGGCCGCGTTATCCGGCTCGAGCGCCCGGGCATCTTTGAAGTGATCTATGGCTTTTTTGTAATACCCTTGTTCGAAACGCGTCCGCCCCAGGCCGAAGTGAGCCTGAACGTTTTTTTCGTCCAGGCGAACGGCAGACTCGAAATCGGCAGTAGCCGCAATGTGCTCGCCCTTATTCAGAAATGCGTTACCGCGTCCGAGCAGGGGGGCGATTTCGCCGGGGGCGAGCTCTATGGCCTTAGTGAAGGCGGTGATAGACTGATTGAAATTGTTTTGAATCTGATAGATCTCGGCGGCGCGGAGGTAGTCGGCATAAGCCTCAGAGGTCTGCCTCTGCGCATTGTACGCCTCGGCGCGGGCCGTGTAAGCGTCAACTCGGCTGGGCTGCTTGCTAATGGCTTCGGTCAAATCGGCGATGGCCGACTCATATTGCCCTTCACGCAGCAGCGCCAGCCCGGATCGAAAAAAATCGTCGCCCTCATAGGTGGCGAGCTTGGCTTCCCGGGTGAGCGGCGTCAGGGCGACTTCGAGCCGCGACGTTTTACCGGCTCGCAGTTCGATCGACCCGCTGACCGTTGCGAAGCCGTCCCTTGAAACGGAATAGCTGTGACGGCCGGAGGAAAGCCTTGAGTAGGTGAGATTCCCGGCGCCGAGCACCCTGCCGTCAATAGTCAGTCGAGCTTCATCGACATTGGCCGCGAGGACAATCTTCGATGACCCCTCGCGGGAACCTGCCTTCTGCTGAGCACGTGCCCGGTTCCCTTCATCCGCCGCCGGCGATTCCTCAGGGGTCGGTCTGTCGGCTACTCGTTGCACCGAACTCGCCGGCTGTGCGTCTGTCACCCGGGCCAATTCATGGCTCGTTGGTTTGAGCAGGATAGTGGTTATCTCATCGCTGGTAACGGTAGCGTAGTCGGTGCCGACCGAAACGCCGTCGATGATGTACTCCATCCGGTGATTGCCGGCAGGGAGATCACCGGTTCTGAAGAATCCCTGTGCGTTAGTCTTGAACGATTGGCCGAGGTCGGGAAACTTGACAACCGCGGTCTTGATGTACGGCTGCCCATTCTTATCGACGACCAGCCCGATAATCTGGCCTTCGCCGCTGCCGGCATTTCCGACAAACTGGGCGCCGATGATGAACAGGAGTATCAGGAAGACCGGCGCGGCCAGGGTGATGATCGCTTTCGGGCTCAGGGTCTTTTTCTTTAATACATATTCGCGATCGTTCACTGTCAGATGGTCATTGTCGGCCAGCTGCTGAGAACCTTTCAATTCGATGAAATTCCGATAGAAAAATGCGACTCCGCGCTGTCTTCGGGCCATGGCCGGTTTGCCGAGTGTTTCGCTGTCCGGCTGCGGCGTCTGTGGGGCCGGTGTCGCCGCCTGGACCGGTTCCGCAGCGGACTGCTGGGCCGCTGTCGGTTGAGCCGGCGTGGAAGACGGAACCGACGGCGCAGGAGAATCGGATTGCACCGCCGTCGGAGCGGCCGGTGCAGCCGCCTGACGGGATGTCTCGGTCGGTTGTGGAGCGGGTGCCGCCTGCGCCGGCTGTGGTGTTGGAGCCGCCGACTGAGGAGACTCCGCTTGCGCCGTCATCGGGGCAGGGGCGACCGGTTCAGTTTTTGTCTGCGGAGGAGGGGGGGGCGCCGCGTTTACGGGAGCAGCCGCAGCCTGAAGTGGCCCCGAGACAGGTTCTGAAGGGGTTTGGAACGCAGCCGCGGGGCTTGGGGAAGTCGCCTGTGGCTGAGCCGGTGGTTCAGCGGGTATCGGACTCGGCCCGGCCGGTGGGGCCGGTGTCGGTTCAACGGAGGCTGTCTGCTGCGGCTGAGACACCGGTTCCGGAGTAGATGGCGTCGGCGCCGGGGGTGCCTCGCTCACCGGCGGTGTCTGCTGATCGGCCGTACTTCTTTTGAGCGGTTCGATCGGTGCATTGTCAAACGGCCTGTTTTCGCCCTGAGCAGATTCAGAGTGGTTGAAAAGACGTTCCTTTTCCTCCGGACTCAGGTAGGATGAATCGGCATACATCCTCTCGTTGATAGACCGCACTTCTTCGTCCGAGAGTCTATGGACGCCGCTGGCAGTTATTTCCGGGTCCGTATCACCAATCGAGTCTTCCGAGGAATCACCTATAGGGTACGCTCCTGATCCCGGCGGGGGAGGGGTCGATTCGCCTATGGGGTGTGTCTCAATTGGTTTTGAGTCGCTCGGTAGCGGCGCACTCGGAGGTGTGTCGGCAGCCCGGTGCTCCATCTGTTCAGCCGGAGATTCAAGTCCGAGATCATCGTCGGTTGATTTCCTCCCCGCCGTGCCGACAAAGTCGGGGCCTTCTGAATGCGCCTCGGTAACGACAAACTCAAATTCATCATCCTCGGCAGAAGGCCTCTGTTGCTGGGCGGAGACTTCGTTTTCGGCGACCGCATCGTCGTGATGGTCACGGTCTGGCCGATCGCCGGATTCGTCCGTTGGCACTTCGCGATTTTTTTCCAAGGATTTCCACCTGTCAGCCATAAGTGAAAGTTTATGAATAATATCGACGACGCGAGCAATTTCTTTAAACGGTTTCGGGAGGCTGAATCGTCCCTATGACGGCCAATTGCATCGCGAATAAAGGCTTGACACCCGGTTAGCCGGCGTATTATACTTTTACTTCGCGATTTTGAACATGGGTTAATGATTCCGGATTGCCGGAGGAGGAAGAGATACATGCCAAGGCGCAACATTCGATTGGTTTTCCTGGCACTAAGCCTTATTGCTATCACCTTCATCTGGAGCTGCAGCCAGCCCGACGACGTGCTGAGCGGCGTCTCCAGAACCGAAGTCTCGCTCTCCGCTCAACGTTTGCCGACCCTGCCCACCGGGATGGCTTACGAGTTGTGGGTGGCCGACGATAACGACACCGTTTCTCTGGGCAAGTTTGAGTACAATTCCGACGAGTCGCAGTTCCTTGCTCTCGACGGCAGCCCGCGGTCGTCGACCTTTACACTTGAGGAAGATATCTTCAACTATTCGAGCATGTTCATTTCGGTGGAAACAAACCCCGACAACAATACGGCCAGCCCCGGGCCGATCATGCTTCTTGACGCCGTGACCAATCCGGAAGAGAATGCTATCAATATGATTTTCCCGGACAAGGACACCCTTTACGAGGCTATCGTACGGTTTAACATGGAAGCCGTATCCGATCAAAGTCGCAGTTCCAATGACGGCCACGGTGTCTGGTTTACATCGTACCAGGTCGGGAACAAGTACTACCCGGATACTGTTGGCGCCACGATCACCATTGATTCGACCAGGCTGCGGACATTCACCATCGAGTGTCAGGTTGAAACGACATCGGTGATTCCGCTCGTTATCGATACTATCAGTTGCGACACTCTCGACAAAGACCAGATTTATGAGTTGCAGGAGTGGGCTGTCGATTCCACGTGGCTGGACAGCACAGACGTCGTTTATGGGCCGGATACGTTGCTTCTTGGCCCGGTCCGCAAGCACATAGGTTTTCGTTACCATATTGACAGTCTCATCGACTCAATTCCGCCTTACACGCTGAGGACTATCAGGTTCGACTCATTCGATACGATTCCGCACACCGATGTACTCGATATCTTCACTCAGGATGAATTCGGATTGCCGGACTATTCTGCCTGGGGATGGAAGTACAAGGGCTGGGTAGTCTCTCCTTATGTCGACACGAACGTCGTAGACGCCCGTCTTACCCCGCCTGCCTGGCCGTACAATACGGCCAACAACGTCTACATTCCGGGGGCGACTGGAGCCCTTCTGACGACAGGTGCGTTCACGAATATTACCGAACCTGACGACGACGGTAGCGGTTATGGTGTCTCCGATCAGTGGCCGCAGTACCCCGGGGAAGATTTCCTCGATTCTGCAACACTGATGGCTGATCTTGGGGTCTCGAGCGTGAATTTCATGCCATTTTCCAGCGGCAACGTGGGGACAGTCTTCATTACGCTCGAGCCGGATAACTACAATTCAAATAGCAACTTCCCGCTCTTCGTGTTCATTCAATCGGTGCCCGACAGTCGGAGCACCATCTCCTCGTCTCTGGTGAGCATTACCATGACCCCGTGGACCCAATCAAGCGACCTTGATCTGCGCGGTTTCCCGAAGGTAATAGTCAGCAAGATTGACAGATTCTGACATTTGTTGGATAGAGAATTAAAGGCCGGCGTCGATCACGCCGGCCTTTTTTTGCTCCGGATTCCAGCCAAGAAAGTTCTTCGTCGCAGCCCTTGCGCCGGCAGTTCTCATCCGATTGAGGATTTCGACGACGCTATCGTTCTGTAGACTAACTACATGCCGCCCAAAAATTTATCAGATCAGGATACTATAATAATCGGGGGGACTCTGCAGAATACTGCATATGATTGCCCGTTGTCTGGTACCCCGACAAGGGCCTCACGCCCTCGGGTGGCGCTTTTAAGGTTGCCAACACGTATGTTACGGCTTATATTTAAACCGGAAATTCAATTTACCTGTCCGTCAGAGGCTGGGCATGTATCTTGCTCAGTTACTATTCGAGAAGTTTCTCTAGCGAAAATTTAGGGAGTGGTGAGTGCTGGTTTACCAGCCACCTGACGTTAGAGTCGGGCATCCCCCCTCCACCACTCCCTACTTTTTAATTTTCATTCCATCAAATAAATCCGTCTGGTGCCGATACAACGGTTAACTGCGAAGTTAACTATGGGTGTGAGCATCATAGACAAGAAGCCGTCGTTTTACGCCAGGCTGAGCAGCCTCATATTTCTTCAGGTCGTATTCGTCTTCATCGCCGTGGTGATTGTCGTTTTCTTTCCGCGTTCTCACGGCCCGGTCGAATCCGGATTCGAAGTCACGAAACGACAGGTGCTGACGCTTGGTCAACAAGTCGCTGAACTGAGTCAGTCATCCGAGAACCTGAAGCCGGGAATCGTGAGCGACAGTCTCGCCGGGCGAATAAACGATCTTCTGGCGACCCACAAAGGGGTAGCCGCGGCGAGCATTCTTCGCCTTGGTGAAGAGGCCCGGCTGGAGAGCGCTTACTTCTACGACCGCGAAGAGGGGCAGGACTATGGCGATGCCACACAATCAGCAGGCTTGATCGATTATTCGGTTGCCGCCCATGTCGTAAAACAGCCGGCCGGATTCACTCTCTCCACAAATCACGGAACGCCGCAATCGGTTTTTTACACCAGTCTCGGCGATTTCTCGGGACGCCCCGCCGTGCTGATATCCATTTCGGAGCCGGGGCTCGTCGTTTCAGAACGTTCGAACCTTTGGTACGCGATATTCCTGCTATTTCTCGTTTCCACGCTGCTGTCCCTGTTGACGGTCTACCTGATTCACGTTCGCGTGAGAATACCGATGCAGCGACTGATGCGGGGACTCGACAAAACAGCGGCCGGGGAACTGTTCTACCTGATCGAAACGGACACCGATAACGAGATCAACAGCCTTGTCAGCGCTTTCAATCGGATGACCCGCAAACTCTGGGATAATCAGCAAAAGCTGAAGGCTTATACGACGCGGCTTAAGAAAATCAACCTGAATCTGATTGAATCCCAGTTGTTCCTGGCCACGCTGATCGATTCGTCTCCGTTTCCGGTGGTCGCCGCGACGGTCGACGGACAGATTATGCTGTTCAATCGCACTGCAACCGAGGCGTTTGGTTATGCCAACAGTGAGGTGGTAGGTGAGCCCATCACCGGCCTCTTCGCCGGCGTCCCGAAAGATCGACCCGCTGCCATCGATGATGCCTCCGCAGCAGCCGACTTTGACGCTCGCTGTCGCCGCGCCGACGGATCCTCATTCCCGGCGTACGTCGTCCATGCACCGGTTGTGGGTCGCGATGGCAATGTGACAGCATACCTGTACATCATTCGTGACATTTCCGAGAGCGCCAGCTTCCAGGAGATGATGATACGTATCGATCGATATTGTACGAGAGGAGAAATGGCCGGGGATATTGCGCATGAAATCAATAACTACCTGGCTATTCTCGCCGGAAATCTGGACCTGATGCCGATCATTTTGCGCAAGGGGGACGGCGAGAAGATCGATAAAAAGCTGCAGATCATGAGCGATACGGTCGACAAGATAGCTCGCTTCGCCGACGGTCTCATGGACCTACCTCAGGATCAGCTCTATTTCGAAAAGGCGGATCTCAACCAGCTCGTTGAAAATATCCTGGCATTTCTCAAACCCCAGAATCGGTTCGACGAAATTCAATTCAAAACCTCACTCTCGGCCGATCTTCCTCTGGTGGAATTTGATCCCGGTCAGATTCAGCAATTGCTGGTGAACCTGATTTTCAACGCTGCCGATGCGGTTAGTGCTGAAGGTGTCGACCGGACAGTCACGGTCGAAACGTCTGTTGTTGAAATCGCCGGTACACATTACGCCCGGGTTGAAGTAGCCGACCGGGGTCCGGGCGTTCCTGAGGACAGGCGCGGAGATCTCTTCGAGAAGCGTTTTACCACCAAACGCAAGGGACACGGAATCGGCCTCATAACCTGCCGCCGAATTGTCGACGCCCACGCGGGCAATATCGGGTACGAGCCTGATGGGGGCGCAAAATTCTATTTCACGCTTCCGTTCGAGCACTTACCGGTCGGGTCCCCCGAAACGACCCCGGCTGCAAACGCCAACGCGACAGTGTAACCGAACTTTTTCTTGCCAGTCGATACCGGACTGGATAGCTTTCAGCCATGGCGATTTCAGATAAACCTCAATCGATGGGGCTCAGCCGGCGATTTGTGTCTTTTGTCGCCGTCGCCTTGGCGCTGGCCGTGTTCGGCCTGACCTGGGTCGGGATTAGCGAGAGCCGAACCGACTCTTTCCGGCTGCTGGTTGTCCAGGGCAAAGCGTTTACCGAAGCGCTGGCGCAGGCATCACGGAACGCCATCACGTCGGAAGGTTTCTATGACCGGCTGGTAACCTCGCGGTACAGCGATCTGGTTTCGACACTGGCGGAAGTAGACCTCGATAAGATGACCGATGCCGACTTGATGAAGTTTGCCCAGATGCACGATATCTACGGCGTCTACGTCTACCGGCTCGATTCCACTCTCGCACACGAAGCCATGGCCCGCGGTCCGCGTACGCGGCCGCCGGCTTTCGTAGAGAACGAAGTCAAGCAACTAATCGCCAATCCGGAATCCAACTATGTGCTTCTGCTCGACGAGGGCGGCCCCGCCGGAGAAATGACGCACTACTATCTCGAACTTACGAACCGTCTGGATCGCGTCGTGGTAATAGCTGTCGATGCGCTCTACTACGGTGAAGCGCTCAAAGAAACCGGGATTGGCTACCTCGCGCAGAAGATGGCGCAGGAGCAGGGGGTGGTATATATCATATATCAGTCAACCGACGGAATCATCTTTGCCTCGCGGAAACCCGGCAACCTCCTTGCCATCGAGTCTGATCCGTTCTTGAAGAAGGCTCTCGACAGCGACAGCATTGTCAGCCGTGTCAACGACTTTCAAGGAGAGCGGGTGCTGGAACTGGTGCGTCCGTTTTCAACCGAGCAGTACCCGTTCGGGCTGTTTCGCGTTGGTCTTTCACTCAAAGAGTATTACTCCATTTCACGCGGCTTCGACCGGCAGATGCTCGCCCTGGCAGTCGTGCTGTTCGTTCTCCTGCTCGTTGTCCTTCTGTATCTCAACAGCCGCGAAAAACGAAAAGAGATCAGCCTTCGGTACACGCGGATGAAATCGGTGACCGACCGTATCTTCGAGCAAATGCATACGGGCGTTGCGGTCGTCGATGGTGCGGGGGTCATTACCATGGCTAACCGGGCTTTCGAAGCGATATTCGACATGCACGGGGTGACCGGCAAGCGTTTTACCGAACTTGTCCCGGTCGAAATTCTGAGCCTGGAAGAATATGCGCTGCGCGGCGCGAAACCGGATGAAATTGAAATAAGCCTCCCGGGCAGGGACGGTACCAAACGGCTCCTTATTGTTGGGTCAAAAGTGGAAGAGGAGTCCGCCGGTCCTCCGTCACTTGTCCTGGTTGCCTACGATATCACGCGTTTCAGAGAATACGAACTCGCTGCCACACGCAAGGAACGTCTGTCGGAGATGGGCAATCTGGCGGCCGGGGTCGCCCATGAGATTCGCAATCCGCTGAATACGATTTCAATTGCGGCGCAGAGACTGGCGTCGGAGTTCTCGCCGACCGATCGGTCAGACGAATATCTCGGCTTCACGCAAAAGATTCGCTCGGAAACCAGGCGACTGAATGACATTATCACGCGGTTCCTGGCCCTGGCTCGCGAAGATCGGCGGGGACAGGCGCATGTGATGCTTCACGGCGTCATCACCGAAGTTGCGGATTTCCTGAGAGTGGAGGCGGAAAAGCTCAACATTGAACTGTCAATCGGGGATATGCCGGATGTCGGCGTCGCGGTCGACAAAAACAAGCTTCGGCAGGTTTTTCTGAATCTCTTCAACAACAGCAAAGAAGCCTTCGCCGGCAGGCCGGGGAAAATAAGTATCAGGGGTACGGCGGAGGGCTCGGTCTGCACCATCCATTTTATTGACAACGGGCCGGGGATTTCACCGGACATAAGAGATAAAGTCTTCAGCCCGTATTTCACCACAAAGGAATCAGGGACGGGACTCGGGTTGCCCACGGTGCACCGGATCATTACCGATGCGGGCGGCGATGTCACTGTCGGCGAGAGTGAGTGGGGAGGAGCCGATTTCAAGATCACCCTGCCGCTATATTCAGCCGAATAAAAAAAGCGGCCCTGGAAAGGGCCGCTCTTTTTTTATGGGATGATGGTGATTTACTTTTTTACCTGATCCCAGAGCCACTTCGTGCTGACGGATTTCGGCCGGGTGATCGGCGTTCCGAGAGCGCGGTTGATGACCAGCTGAGACAGCATACCCATCGAACGCGAGACCGAGAACAGCACCGTGTAGTACTCGAATTCCTTCAAACCGAAGTTGTACAGGATGGCGCCCGAACCGGCGTCGACATTCGGCCACGGGTTGGCAGCCTTGCCGTGCTCCTTGAGCACTTCCGGTACGACCTTGTACACGCGCGCGACCGTCTGGTAGACCGGATCTTTCTGAAGGTGCTTCTTGCCGAACTCGAGGAAGGCGGTGTAGCGAGGATCGGTGACACGGAGAACGGCGTGACCGTAGCCCGGAATCACCTTGCCGCCGTTCAGCGTTTCCCATGCATAGTCGCGAATCTCGTCTTCAGTCGGGGCGCCACCGAACTTCTCCATGGTCTGGAGAACCCAGTTCAAGCACTCCTGGTTGGCCAGTCCGTGCAGGGGGCCGGCGAGGCCGTTCAATCCTGCCGAGACCGCATAGAAGGCGTCAGACAGCGCCGAACCCACCGTATGGCAGGTGTTGGCGGAGACGTTGCCGCCTTCATGGTCGCAGTGCAGGACGAGGTAGAGGCGCATCATGTCGGCGGTGACGCCCTTCTTGGGCGGCAGACCGAGCATCTTGGCATAATCGGCAGCCCAGTCGTTTTTCTTTGTCGGCTCGATCAGATCACCCTTCTTGTACCTGATGCGATAGACGCCGGCAGCGATCGTGTGAATGGTGCCCATCACGCGCATGGCATCCTCGAGAGTCGGTTCCCAGTATTCTGTCTTGGTCATTCCTTTGGCATAGCGCTCGCGGAATGCGGACTCATTTTCCATCGCCAGAATAGCAGTGTCGAGCATGGCCATCGGGTGCGATGTTTTCGGCATGGCCTTGAGAACTTTCCAGACGTAATTCGGGACTTCGCCGTGTGCCTTCAGTTCCGACTGAAACGTCGTGAGTTCGTCGGCCGACGGCAGCTCACCGGTGACGAGCAGCCAGAAAATCTCTTCCGGCAGCTTGTCAGTCAGCTTCAAAATCGGAATGCCGCGAATGATAAGACCCTTATCGGGCTCGACCACTGAGGTATCACAAACCATCGCCTTGACGCCGCGCATACCGCCGATCGCCTGGGCAATGGATACCTTGGAGATTTCAGTGTCTCCGTGTGTTTTGACCAGTTTGGTCCGATCTTCCCGAAGCTTCGGTATCTGTTCACCGAGCTTCTCTTTCAATGTCTTGGCCATGCTGAACTCCTTTGCGTCATATATTGGTTGACTGAGATCAACTCCAGATGATGTGAAACATTTCACATTATCGCGATAAATTATATCACGCCTCCGGCCTTGTCAAGCATATCCGGTACTATGCAGATAACTATTTTTGGTCGGGGAAGATTTTGCCCGGATTGAGGAGGTTTTCGGGGTCAAAAATGGCCTTGAAAGCGCGCATGGCGGCCAGGGTCGGGGAGTCAAACTCGAACGCCATGTATTGTCGTTTTGCCATTCCGATGCCATGCTCACCCGAAATCGTACCACCCAACTCGATAGTTTTCTTTATTAGCCGGCCGATAGCCTCTTCGACCGAGTCGAGTTCGAATTCCTCGCCGCTCAGCGACAGGAAATTTACGTGGAGATTGCCGTCGCCGGCGTGCCCATAGGAGTTTATCCGAAGCGGGCTCGTACGATTCATCTCGGCGACAAATTCAACCAGCACCGGAAATTTCGAATTCGGGACAGCAACGTCCTCGGAAATCTTGACTTTAACAGCCGCGGCCGCGGCTTTGGAGATATCGCGGCGGATAGACCAGAAAAGCTCGGCTCGTTCCGGATCGCTCTCGACACGTAGAAAGGAGCTTCTATTGTGTCGACAGATCTCCTCGATGCTGGCTTTCTGTTGTTCCATGTTGATGTCGGACGTTTCTATTAGAAGTACCGCCTCGGCATTGTCGATACCGTCGGTCCTGACGAACTGATTGGCCAGTTTGACCGTATCGCCGTCGATATACTCGAGGACGGTTGGGACTATCCCGGAAGTGGTAATCATAGAGACGGCCGCGGCGGCATCTTTGGGACGTTCAAACGCCGCGAGAATGGTCGTTCCGCGGCCCGGCAAGGCGATCAGGTTGACGGCGATCTCCGTGATAATCGCCAGCGTGCCCTCCGAGGCTATCAGAACGTCACCGAACGAGAGCCCCCGCGTGCCGCTGAGCACGCCGCTTCGAATGGTGTCACCATTGGCGGTCACCGCCTCGAGACCGATGACATAATCTTTGGTCACGCCGAACCGTTTGCAGCGCAGTCCGCCGGCGCCCTCGGCGACATTTCCTCCCAGGCTGGACTCGGCATAGCTGGCCGGATCGGGGGGATAGGTGAGGCCAAACGTGGCCGCCTGGTCCTGCAGTTCTTTGGTGATCACGCCCGGCCCGCAGATAGCCACCCGGTCCTGGGGATAGATCTCCAGCTTATCCATTTGCATGGTGGAGATGACCAGCGAGCCTTCCGACGGCACGCAACCGCCGGAGAGTCCGGTCCCCGCCCCCCGGGTCGTGATTGGAATTTGGTGCTTGTGACAGAGTCGGGCCGCCGCTACGATGTCCTCGCGTGTCTCCGCCATAAGCACGGCGATGGGGGTCTGGCGGTAGGCGGTTTCATCGTGCGTGTAGTCGTCGAAATCGGCCGGGTCGACAATGAGCGAATCCGGATTCGAAAGCTGTTTTCGCAACTCCTGTAGGAACACATCTTTCATAATGCTGGTCGACCGGCCAGGTGTAGTGGAAGGAGTGATTAACTGCCGGTTGTCTTCGCGCTCGATTTATCAGATGATGATGTACTGCTCGGGGTAGTCGTCGATGACGATCTCTCCTTTGAGGCATCGGCCTTGTACTTATCGCTGCGATAGTCGGTGATATAGAAACCGGAGCCTTTGAATATCAATCCGGCGCCGCCTGAAATCACTCTGTGAACGTGCCCGCCGCAGCGCGGGCATACTTCCAACGCGTCATCGACTATTGACTGAAATTCCTCGAATTCGTAGCCGCAATCCTTACATCGATATTGATATGTTGGCATTTCTGAGGTCCTTATGCTGTCTTTCCGAAGCCATTCCCCGCTGATTTTCGGCAGGTGCAAGCCACATCAACATTAAACACGGAAGCGGCGACTTTGTTCGCCCCCAGCGCCTTATGGTAATCGGAAACGACAAAGCCGTCGTTTCCGATATCTATCTATCGGGCTCACCATGTATCCGGGCTATTTCTTTCCTACGGCAGCGAACTTCTCCTTGCGGGGACCCGCCTTGATGATCTCCTCCGGGCAACCTTCCTTGAATTTCTTGAAGTTCTCGATAAAGAGCGCTGCGAGCTGGAGATACTTCTCCTGGTAAGCATCAGGGTCTTCCCAGGTTTCGACAGGATTGAGCACCTTCTCGGGTACTCCCTCGCAAGACTTCGGAACCTCAAATCCAAATATTGGATCGGTGCGATACTCGACATCGAGGAGTTTACCGTCGAGAGCCGCGTTGAGCAATGTCCGCGTGTGATGGATGCTCATGCGCTTGCCGATTCCGTATGGTCCGCCGCTCCAGCCGGTATTGACCAGCCAGCAGTTGACGCCGTATTTCTCGACTTTGTTCTTCAGGAGCTCGGCGTAGTAGTACGGGTGGTGAACCATGAACGGCGCCCCGAAACAGGCGCTGAACGTAATTTCCGGTTCTTTGCCAAGGTCGATCTCAGTACCGCTGACCTTCGACGTATAACCCGATATGAAGTGATACATGGCCTGCTCAGGCGTGAGTTTCGCGATCGGCGGCATTACACCCGAAGCATCGCACGTGAGCATAATGATGTTATTTGGGTGACCGGCCATCTTCTCCGGCACGGCGTTGTCGATATAGTCGAGCGGATACGCCGCGCGGGTGTTCTCGGTCAGACTCTCGTCATCGAGGTCGAGTAATCTCGTCACCGGGTCAAAGACCACATTTTCCAGCACTGTCCCGAACTTACGCGTGCAGGCGTAGATCTGCGGCTCGGCGGTGGGGGAGAGAAAAATTACTTTGGCGTAGCAACCGCCCTCGAAATTGAATATCCCCTCATCACTCCAGCCATGTTCGTCATCGCCGATGAGATTCCGGCTCGGGTCGGCGGATAGGGTCGTCTTACCCGTGCCCGAGAGTCCGAAGAACAGTGCGACATCGCCCGCTTTCCCGACATTGGCCGAGCAGTGCATGGTCATGATATTGTCGATCGGGAGGAGATAGTTCAGCACGGTAAATACCGATTTCTTGATCTCTCCGCCGTATCCTGAATTGCCGATCAGGCAGAGTCGCTGATCGAAGTTCAGCAGGATAAACGTGGGAGAGAGGGTACCGTCGATCTCCGGCATCCCATGAAATGACGGAATTGCCATGACAGTAAAATCGGGGACGAACCGGCGCATTTCATCGTGAGTCTCGGGTTCGATAAACATATTCTTGGCGAAGAGCGAGTGCCAGGCAAATTCGGTTATGATCCTCACCGGCAGACGGTAACGCGGGTCGGCGCCGGCGTAGCAATCCTGCACAAAGAGGTCCCGCCCCTGCAGGAAGCCCTGGAGGCGCTGAAAGACGGCATTGAACTTGTCGATGTTAAACGGGCGATTGTATTCACCCCACCAGATACGATTTTCGCTGCTTGGTTCGCGGACGACAAATTTATCGTTCGCCGCACGGGCCGTATGTACACCGGTATCGACGACAATCGGACCCTGGTGTGACATCTTGCCTTCCGACCGGAAGATGATCTCTTCGTAGAGCGCTTCGCGGGGGAGATTCCAGTAGACGTTGTTCAGATTCCGCAGGCCGTGATTTTTGAGGCCGTAATCACTCTTGACAGCCTTGGCCTCGTTCTGAGCCGGAGTCTTGATGTCGAGAATGTAATTGTTCTTCATTTCCAGTCTCTCCTCATCTTGCGGTCACCAATATAGATCTCATTGGGTGACTCCGGATCGAGCGCCCATTTGATACGGGCGACTCCTTCACGTATTTCCTTCACCGTGCCGCAGTAGCTCAGGCGGAGGTGTCCCTCCATCCCGAACTCCTTACCGGGAACGGTTACAACCAGGGCCTTCTCCAGAAGGAACTTCGACAGCGCCACCGAATCCTTGCTGTAGGCACGGAAGTCCGGCAGGCAATAGAACGTACCATCCGGCGGGATGATCTTGATGCCGTTGAACGAATGCAATTCATTCAACATCACTTTGCAGTTATTCTCGAGATGCAGCCGCAGACTCTCGACCGAGCTCTGCACCCCGGTCAGGGCACCCTCGGCGGCCGCCTGGAGAATGACAGACGGACACGATGTATTCTGCGCCGCGACATTGATCATCACCTTGGTGATTTTCGGATTGGCGATAGCCCAGCCGATTCTGAATCCGGTCATCGCGTACATCTTGGAGACGCCGTTGATCACGATAATCCTGGAACTGTCGCTGTTGTCCTTGGCGAATTTGTAAGCCGAGACCGCCTTCTTGCCGTCGAATACCAGCTTATGATAGATGTCATCCATAATAAGGTAGATGCCCTTTTTCTCACAGAACTCTACCAGTTCACCGATCAGTTCTTCGGGGTACACGGCGCCGGACGGGTTGTTGGGACTGTTCAGGATGATCGCTTTCGTATAGCCGGTCACATTCTCGACGATATCTTCCATCCTGGGCACAAAGCGACCGTCCTCGGGCGTAACGATAATGGGCACGCCGTACACCATCCGGACGATCTCAGGATAGCTCACCCAGTACGGGGCGAGGATAAGCACCTCGTCCTGCGGATTGATAATCGTCATCATGAGATTGTAAAACGCCTGCTTGGCTCCGGCGGCGACGACTACTTGATCCGGTCCGATGACCCGGCCGTAGTTTTCCTCGGTATAGCGGATAATCGCCTTGATCAGGGAGGGGATGCCCTCGGTAGGAGTGTAGCGTACGTCGCCGGTGTTCAGCTTGGCGGCACAACTGAGGATCGCGTCAATCGGCACCTTGCTTTTCGGCTCGCCCGCGCCGAGATGTATGACGGGGTCGCCGCGTTCGCGCAGAAGACGCGCTTTTTCGTTCAGGGCCAGAGTCGGCGACTCATGTACTTCCAGAGCAAGTTGACTGATGCTCATCGAATTATCCTTTCAACATCAAAGCCATCGCAGATACGTCAACAATATCATCCGCCGAGCAGCCGCGCGACAGGTCGTTGGCCGGTTTGGCCAGTCCCTGAATGATAGGGCCCGTCGCGGTCGCACCCGCCAGACGTTCGGTTAATTTGTAGCCAATATTGCCGGCGTCGAGATCGGGGAATATCAACACGTTGGCGTCGCCGGCTATTTCTGAATTGGGAGCTTTTCGTTTGCCGATTTCGGGAATGATCGCAGCGTCCACCTGCAACTCACCATCGACCTTCAGTTCCGGATGAGTCTTCTTGAGAATATCCAGGGCGGCCAGGACCTTGTCGATATCGGCGTGCTTGGCCGATCCCTTGGTAGAAAAAGACAACAGGGCCACGCGCGGTTCCTCGCCGATAAGTTTGCGCATGGTATCGGCGGTGGACACGGCAATGGATGCCAGCTGCTCCGGGTTCGGGTTCGGTACGACGGCGCAGTCACCGTACAGGAATACCTTGTTCTCGACCTCCCGGAACTTCGGCAGTGTCATGATGAAGGAGCTTGAGACAGTGGAGATACCCGGTGCGAGGCCAAGGACGTGAATGGCGGCGCGGAGAACGTCGCCGGTCGTGTTGACAGCGCCCGCAACCGAAGCATCGGCCCTGTCGTGTCGCACAAGCATGGCGCCGAAATACAGCGTGGTGGCCATGGCCTGTTTTGCCTGTTCCTCGGTAATGCCTTTTTCCTTGCGCAACTCCATGAGGTCGGCGACATAGGCGTCGTAGTCCGGGGAACTAACGGGATCGATCACTTCCACCTTCGATAGATCGACTTTGTGTTCTTTCGCAAGGTCACGAACGGCCGTTTCGTCACCAAGCACGGTGACTGATGCAATCCCCTGCGCGATAATTTTGCCGGTGGCGATGATAGTCCGTGGTTCGGTGCCTTCCGGCAGGACCACCCGGCGCTTCTTCGCCTTGACTTTTTCTTTTATTGCTTCAACGGCATTCATGCTATCTCCATACCGTTACAGTAGATTCTACACTACCTGGTCTTTCAGAGACGGATCTGACAGAAACGCTTCGATAAACTGATCGATATCACCGTCCATCACCGCCTGCACGTTGGATGTTTCCGCCGACGTCCGGTGGTCCTTGACCATGTTGTACGGGTGAAAGACGTAAGAGCGAATCTGCGATCCCCACTCTATCTTCTTCTTTGACTTTTCGAATTTCTCGAGCTTCTTCTGTTCCTCTTCACGCTTGAGCTGATACAGCCGGGCTTTCAGCACCGTGAAGGCGGATTCCTTGTTCTTGTGCTGGCTTCGCTCTGACTGACAGGTCACGACAATTCCGGTGGGCATGTGGGTCAGGCGGATAGCCGAGGACGTTTTATTGACGTGCTGACCGCCCGCACCGGAGGCGCGGTAGGTGTCCACGCGCACGTCTTCGTCCTTGATCTCGACCTCGACATTATCTTCCACAACAGGGAAGACATGGACTGACGCGAACGACGTGTGCCGACGTGAGTTGGCATCGAAGGGGGATATTCTTACCAGACGATGTACGCCGGACTCCGACTTGAGATAGCCGTACGCGTAATCTCCTTTGATTTCCATGGTCGCTGACTTGAGGCCGGCTTCGTCTCCCGGCTGATGGTCCATCAGGTCGACCTCAAAGCCGTGCCGCTCGGCCCATCGGTTGTACATTCGGAACAACATGTCGGCCCAGTCCTGGGATTCGGTGCCCCCGGCTCCGGGGTGTATGGTAAGAATGGCGTCGCGGTAATCATCCGGCCCGGACAGGCGGGCCTCGATTTCCATTTCATTGACCCTGGCTTCGAGAACATCCAGCGAATCTTCGATTTCTCTGGCCTCACTGGAATCCTCCTCCACCATGTCGACGAGTTCGGACAGGTCGGCGATATCTTGTTCAAGCTGAGCGTGACCCTCGACCCACTTGCGATGACGGGCCATCTCCTTGGTCACTTTCTGGGCAGCCTGGTTGTCATCCCAAAATCCGGGTTCTGCAGTCTTTTTTTCAAGTTGGGATATTCTTTTCCTCAATGATTCGAGGTCAAAGATACCTCCCGAGGTTATCTACTCGCTCTGTCAGGTCGGCCAGCTTGCTTTTGATATCGGCAATCATGTCATCTCCTCAGTCACCTTTGTGAAAGAAAGCACAATATAGTGTTTTAGCGGCGGATGTCCAGACTTTTTTCTGGTCGTCCGGCGTTATTTGGATGCCGCTAAGCTGATAAAAAACAAGACGTTAAAACACAAATTCCGGTTGACACATCTGCCGATGCCGCTATTCTTGTGGCATGGCAAAACAGGTTCGTGCGCTGGCTGTCGGTCCGTTTATGGTCAATTGCTATCTTTATTGGGACAGCGAAACATCCGACGGCGTCATTATCGACCCCGGAGACGAGGATTCGTTTATCATTCAACAGGTTGAGGAGGTCGGGATGACCCCTCGGGCGATACTGCTCACCCACGGACACGTCGATCATATCGCGGCGGTGTCAGCCGTCAAGACGCGCTATGACATCCCGCTGTATATCGGGCAGGGAGAAGAAGGCATGCTGGCGAATCCGACCAGTAATGCCTCGGCGTATCTGTCTGAACCGATTGTCGCGCCGGAGCCGGACTATCTCGTTGTCGATGAACAGGAACTGGTGATCGGACCGGTGTGTTTAAGGGTTTTGTCCACCCCGGGACACACGGCGGCGGGAGTCTGTTACCTCGATGAGAAGCAGGGTTGGCTTTTTTGCGGCGACACGCTGTTTCAGGGGTCAATCGGGAGGACCGACCTTCCGGGCGGCTCGTTCGAAACCCTGATCGACTCGATCCGAAAAAAGATCATGCGATTGCCGGACAGCGTCGTTTGTTTCCCGGGACACGGCCCGCAGACCACTGTGGGCGCCGAGCGGAACAACAACCCGTTTTTGACTGGAGGATATTTTGCCTGATAAGCCTCGCATCGAGCCGCTGCCGCTCAGCGGCGTGGCGGATTACCATATTCATCCCGACTACTCCGTTGACGCCAGGGGCACCATCGAGGAGTACTGCGACGCTGCTATCGAGCGGAATCTCGCGGAAATCTGCTTCACCACGCACTACGACAGCAACCCGGACTCGTACGACGGTCACGGAGGGGCGAATTTCATCCGTGTTAACGGCGAGCGTCTGCCCGTTAGTCCCGATTCTCTCGAGGCATACGTCGAACACGTACGCCGGGCGCATGACCAGTACTTCGTGCAGGGCGTTTCGGTCAAGTTGGGACTGGAATTCGGATGGTATCCCGGATGCGAAGAGGCGGTGATCAAGCTCAAAGAACGATACGGATTTGATTATATGCTCTGCGGTATCCACGAGATAGAGAATGTCTGTTTCTGTTGCAGCGAGTTGTATGCGCGCTGCTTTGAAAGATACTCTGTCGAGCAGATGGCACAGAAGTATTTCGGTCACGTGCTCAGCGCTATCCGCTCGGGTCTGTTCGACACCATAGCGCACCTGGACTATTACCGGAAATACGGGCGGGATTACTACGGCGATGCCGTCAATGCGGTTCACCAGCCCTATATGGCCGATGTCTTTACCGCTCTCAAGGAGTCGGGCACCGGACTTGAAATAAATACGGCGGCTCTCAGGAAGGGGCTGAGTGAGTACTACCCGAGAACCGAGATTATCAATCTTGCCCGGCGCGAGGGGGTGGCGGTGCGCCGTCTCGGTTCCGATGCCCATCGCCCTGAACAAATCGGCTTTGATTTCGAAGCCGCATCGGCGTTGGCGCCGGCGTTTATCGCCGGGTGTGACGACTAGACGAAAGGCGACATGGCTGTTCAACGACCGAAGAAACTCTCCCGGGCATTCTATAATCGTCCCACCCTTCAGGTGGCAAAGGATTTGATCGGCAAGCACATCGTATATGAATCTCCGGGAGGACGGATGTCATCGCGGATTGTGGAGGTCGAGGCATATATCGGTCAGGATGACCCCGCATGTCACGCCGCAAGGGGACAGACCGCACGCAACGAAGTTATGTTTGGTGAACCCGGAGTGGCTTATATATACTTCATTTACGGAATGTATTATTGTCTCAATTTCGTAACCGAGCGAAAAGGATTTCCGGCTGCGGTCCTGCTGCGGGCTGCTGAGCCGCGGGATGGAATTGAATTGATGGCCCATAATTCGCCGCATTCGAGAAAACACCATTTACTGAGCGGACCCGGGAAGTTCTGCCGTTCCTATGGCCTGACCCGCAAGCAGAACGGTCTCGACCTGACCGGCGATGTGCTCTATATCGAAGATCACAACGAACCGGCGGAAGATATCGGCGTATCGAAGCGTATCGGGATCAATTCAGGCGCGGAGCTTCCCTGGCGATTCTTCGATGCTCATTCCGAATCTCTCTCGAAACCGGGCAAATCGTCCGGAAAACCGAAACATGCACGGAAGGCTGCGTATAAGTCCTGAACCTGTATTCGGGCAATTGAGGAATACCAACAGATGTTTGATGCTCATTTTCTACAGCGATTGATTCTCGCCGCGCCGGTTATTCTATTTTCATTGACCGTCCACGAGTTTTTCCACGGCTACCTGGCGTACCGTTTGGGCGACCCGACCGCGCGTGATATGGGGCGGCTGACCTTCAATCCGCTGGCCCACCTGGAGCTTTTCGGCGTCATAGTCATGGTGATCACGTCGTTTCGATTCGGCTGGGCCAAACCGGTGCCGGTCGACCCGAGGAATTTTTCCAACCCCCGTCGGGATGATATCATCGTGTCGGCGGGCGGTCCCGTATCGAACATGGCGCTGGCGTTCATTGCCGGTATGATTTACCGCGCGGTCGCCGGGGCGGGTATGAATGCACCCGAGGCGCTGGTTCTCATCTTGCAGAACTTCGTGTACATCAACCTGACACTGGCATTTTTCAATTTGATACCGCTGTTTCCTCTCGACGGCTCTCATATCCTTGCGAATTTGCTGCCTTTGCGGTATCAGCTCACGTATGAATCGATCAATCGGTTTGCCCCGATTCTTTTGATTATCCTGCTGTTCACCGGCGCTCTCGGTTATATCATCTTTCCGCCCGTATTAGTCCTGAGCCGGGTGTTCCTCGGTTACTGACGGCAGGAGGCAGGGATGGGTGCGACACAATATCATTCCATTTTTCGATTCGCTCTTTCGACTTTTTTGATAGTCTTCTCGATAGTCGTCGTCGGCTGCACTTCCGGCAAACGGTATCCGGTCGGTGAACAGCCGCCCACGGCACAGACGAAAGAGATCAGGGGAGAAGCTTATCTCTTCGATGCGAAAGTTCACCGAAAGGACAAGTGGAACAGCTTCCGTCTGGAGATCTACCAATCCGATTCAGTTCTTGGCCTTGGAGGGAGAGGTTATCTGGGTAAAGGTGTATTGAAGGGTCGGCTGACTGCCGACACGCTGAAAGTCTATTTCCCGTCGGCCGATGAATACGTTCTCGAACCTGTCACCGAGCTGCTCGAATCGCAAGAATGTCTCATCACGGTTCCGCCGTTCAGTATCGTTGCCCTTTTCCGTAACCTGCCGGATTCGGCTGATCTGGACTCGAGTATCACCGTACAATCGGATTACGAGAACAGCGACCGCCCCACGTTCAAGATCTCGTTGCCGGGCTGTCCGTGGCTGCTCGAGGTCACGTACGACCATCACTCCACCGGCTGGAGAATACGTGAGTTCATGTTCAAGGACGGTCACGGGAATGATCTGGTCGCCCGGCGGCGCGAATACCGCGAAGACACCGGCCTCTCGCCCGAAAAGTTCACGGTCGCTATCCCGCCCGGGGCCGTACGCATAATACCCTGATTTATTTAGACTTAAGCGAGTTGACAAGGTGCCGAAAAAATCCGATTATTATAGCTTGTACTATATCTGGAGTGACTGAATGAACCTGTACCGGAGAACGTTCAGCGTTCTCAAACCGTTCTGGAAACAGCTGGTGATCGCGTCGTCATCGGCGGCTCTGCATGCCATTTTTGCCGGTATGCTGGTATGGATGGTGGGGCCGCTTCTCATGACCCTCTTTCAAATCCAGTCGGTGCCCGGGGTATCATCAGTCTCTCCGCAGGTCCAGCAGGTCGCCCCGGCGTCGGCAGACAGCCTGGCGCAGGGCGCAGATATCGTTCAGGGATTCGGGTCGTGGATAGACTCCGTGAAGGAGACCATGAAAGGGTGGATAGACAGCCTCGTGACGGGGTCAAGCCGCCATGATACGCTGATCAATTTCTGTCTGCTCATTCTCGCGGTAGTGATCGCCAAGAATTTATTCCTGTATTTGCAGGGGTTTTTCATGGCCTATGTTCAACAGGCGGTGATGCGGGGGTTCCGCGACAACCTGTTTGAAAAGTACCAGCGCCTGTCGCTCGATTATTTCCACCGACGGCGAACCGGCAATATTATCTCGCGGGTGACCAACGACGTCATCGTGCTCAACGAGTCTATCGATGTCGGTTTCAACCGTCTTGTCACCGATTCGATAACCGTGCTTGTCCTGGCCGGATTCCTTGTCATCCTGAGCTGGAAACTGACGTTGCTGGCAATGATCGTCCTGCCGGCTGTTTTTGGTTTTATCTGGTATGTCGGGAAGAAGCTTCGAAAATACTCCGAGCGCTCGCAGCAGAAGATGGCCGATGTTTCCTCGGTGCTGGAGGAGACGGTCAACAACATGCGCATAGTCAAAGCGTTCTCGATGGAGAAGTTCGAGTCGAGGAAATTCTTTCGGGCCACACAGGACTTCTTCCGCTCGGTCTTGCACATGACACGGGTCCGCCACCTGGCTTCACCGATAAACGACACCCTGGCTACCGTTGCCGGGGTGATCATCCTGCTGTATGCCGGATCGCGAATTATCA
>CAYNEO010000015.1:0-22494 GCA_964396245.1 uncultured Ignavibacteriales bacterium | reverse complement strand
GCAAGGGCGCTGCTGAAAAACCCGCAGATTTTGATTTTCGACGAGGCTACTTCATCGCTGGACACGGAATCGGAAATGCTGGTACAGGAAGCGATCGACCGGCTGATGACCAACCGCACGACTCTCGTGATAGCGCATCGGCTCTCAACCATCAAAAACGCCGATCGCATCATGGTTATCGATAAAGGTGAGATTGTCGAGATCGGTCCGCACGCCATGCTCATGGAATTGGACGGGCTGTACCGGAGATTGTACACGATGCAATTTGAGGTGTCCAGATGAACATTCTGTTTCTCGATTCCATCGACAAAGAGACGTACGGCGGCATGGAGGAATGGATCAAGCTGGTCTCGGACGGTCTGACAGCGCGCGGGCATACAGTGGCGGTAGCCGGACGGACGGGATCGAGATTCCTCCGGCGTATTGCGGCCAACACGACGGTACCGACACTGGAACTCGATATTTCCGGCGATTTTCACCCCGAAACGATTGCAAAGATAAAACGGTACCTGGAAGAGAACAACATTGACCTTCTCGTGGTCAATTTCAACAAGGATGTACGCCTCGGTGGTCTCGCCGCCAGACTTACCCGGGATGTTCGCGTTGTCTGGTCGGTCGGACTTGACATCACGAAAGACAGTGTCGTTCACAAATGGCTCACGCCGAAGCTGATCGACGGTGTCATCGTTCCCTCGGAATCACTGAAGTCGCAGATAACCCAACTGGGGTATATCAAGGAAGAAATTGTAAACGTCATCCCGATCGGTATTCCCGATCGACCGTTCAAGCGTCCGGATCCGGCCGCAGCCGATGCCTTGCGGAAGAAATACCATCTGCCGAAGGATGCCGTGGTGGCCGTTACCACGGCCAGGTTTGTCGAGCAAAAAGGACACGTGCACCTGATCGATGCCGCCTCGGAACTCATTGGCGCCTTTCCGAAGTTGAGATTTCTTCTTCTTGGATCCGGTCCACTCGAAGAATCGCTTCGCAACCGCATGAAGGCAACCGGCGTGGACAATAACTTCGCATTTGCAGGCATGCTCGATGATGTCGATGCCGAATTGGCCGGCGCCGATCTGATGGTCCATCCGTCGATCGAAGAACCGTTCGGTATTGCCGTTCTGGAGGGAATGCGCGCCGGACTACCGATTGTCGCCTCGCGGGTTGGCGGTATTCCGGAGGTGGTGGGCGAAGACGATGTTGCCCTGATGACCAGGCCGGGAAGCCCGGACAGTTTGGTGAATGCCGTTTCGAAGCTGGCCGGCGACGCCGATTTGAGGGCGTACATGGGACAGAGAGCGCGAAGGCGTTTTGAGATGGAATTTCAGGCGGAGACGATGTTCGAACGGATCGAGAATTACCTTCAGAGTATCGCCAGAGAGGCGGCTCATGGAAAGACTTAAGCCCCTTGAACATGCTTTCAAAGCCTTGTTCTTCAGGTTGACCAGAATGTTCCTGAGGAAAGGGCGGGTGGATTTCGAGCCGCTCGACGGCACTCGCCTGAAGAAGGTGCTGTTTCTAAGACCCGAAAAGCTGGGCGATATGATCATCTCGTTTCCGGTATTCGACGGGCTCAAGAGCCGCTATCCGGATATCAAGATTTCCATCATGGGTTCACCGCGCAATAAGGCGATAATCAGGGATGATCCCCGTTTCGACAAGATTTTCATGTATACGAAACATCCGTTTCGTGATATCAGGGAGGTCATTCGCATTCGACGCGAGAAGTTCGACGCGGTTGTCGATATGATCTGCGATGATTCCGTGACGGCCTTATTCCTTTCGCAATTGTGCGCTCCGGGAAAGCCGAGAATCGGAGTCGGAAAGGTGAAGTACCGCGAGTATTATGATTTCAATTACGATCACCGTCGCGGTGACACCGGTCACATAATCGAGAATACCCTCAAACTGCTGGCGGCGTTCTCGATTAACCCTGACTCGGTCAATCCATATGCGGAGCCTTACGTAGGACGGACGGCATTTGACAAGGCGGATCACTTCCTGACTGAAGTACGGGACAGCAGTGGAAGCCACTCCCTCGTAGTGGGCTACAATCTCTCGGCCGGTGCGCGCACGCGAATTTGGGCTGAGGAGAAATCGCGGCAACTGGTGGAGCGTATCCTGAACTACCGTGATGACACCCGGGTGGTGTTGCTCACCGCTCCGCCGGACCGGTGGCGCGGCGATAACCTTCAGCGGCAGTTCGATAACCGGGTCTATCAGGTTCCGCCGAACCTGAGTCTCAAAGAGGCGTCGGCGGTGATATCACGTCTGGACCTGTTGATATCGCCGGATACGTCGCTGGTACATATCGCGCGCTCTTTTCACGTGCCGGTTGTCGGGCTGTACAGCCGTTTTATGAAAAACTTTCTCCTGTGGCGGCCGTTCGATCAGGAAGTCGGCGCCGTCGTATCCGGAAACGATGACAACATTTTCGATATCACCGTCGACCAGGTGTTTGATACGTTCATTCAGGTGGTCGAAAAGCGGAAACCGGTTGAGAAATGAACAGGCTGTCGGTCGTGATCATTACCAAAGATGAAGAGCAGAATCTTCCGCGCTGCCTGGATTCAGTGACCTGGGCCGATGAAGTGATCGTCATCGACAGTCATTCGACAGACAGAACCGTAGAGATTGCCAAAACACGCGGTGTCCGGGTCTCGACGGTTGAGTGGCGGGGGTTCGGGCCGGCCAAGCAGGCAGGTGTGGATCTGGCTACCGGCGAATGGATTTTATCGCTCGATGCCGACGAAGCGGTTTCGGAGCCGCTGGCCGAGGAGATTAAGCGGGTAATTCACGGTGACGGTGAGTACGACGGTTACACCATGCCGAGAAGGACGAATTTTCTCGGCCGATGGATCAACCATTGCGGCTGGTATCCGGACCGGATCTTGCGTTTGTTCAGGAAGTCGCGGGGACGGTTTGACGAGGCCTACGTGCACGAGCGGGTCGATGTCAGCGGTCCGGTCGGGAAGCTCAATGCGGACCTGCTCCACTACAGCTATCCGACGCTGGACAGCTATTTCTCCAAGTTCAACCGGTACACGACCATGGGCGCGGAGAAAGCTCTCCGGCAGGGGAAACGGGCAAACTGGTTTGATATTTTGATTCGACCGCCGGCCAGTTTTGTTAAACATTATGTAAGCAAGCAGGGTTTTCGCGATGGCATGGAAGGATTTATCATCTCGGTGCTGTCGTCGATAGCCGTGCTGGCGAAATATGCGAAGTTGAGGGATATGAATCGAAGGGATATATCAGGTGGCAACGCGCGCTAAAGAACAGGTTATCGACTTACATCCGGGAGACAAAATACTTATCAGCCGCACCGACCGGCTCGGTGATCTTATCCTCGCGCTGCCGTTTGTCGAAACGGTCAAGACCCGTTATCCCGAATGCCAGGTAGAGGTGCTGTCCTCCCTTTACGCCTCGCCAATCCTCGAGAACAACAAGCGTATCGACAAGATCATGCGCGTCCAGAACGACCAGTTGCGATCGAATAAACTGTATCGCAAGGACATGCTGCACAAGCTGAAGATGGGGCAGTACAAGGTCGTGGTGGCGCTATATCCCGAGCGCCAGATTTGCCGGCTGTTTTACAAGGCAAATATCCCCTTTCGTATCGGTACGGTCGGGCGATTTCATTCGGTGTTTTTCAACTACCACCTGTTCCACAGCCGCAAAGCCAACAAGAAGCACGAGTACGAATACAACCTGGACTTCCTGAAGTTCTTCAAGAAGGGTCCAACCATTACGACTCCGACCGTATATCCCAAGGAGAAGGACCTTCGCAACGCCCGAAGGATTCTCAAGGAGGCCGGTGTCGACGGAAAGTTCGTCGTCGTGCACCCGGGGTCCGGCGGCTCGGCCGATCGATGGCCGCTCGATAAGTTTCTTCAGCTCTATGACCGGCTCAGAAAGCAAGGCATACAGACGGTCCTGTCGGGATCAGCCGAGGAAGGCACGACAATTGAAAAGGCGTCGAAACGGCTCAGGATCGAGGTCAATCATCTGGCTGGTGAAACCGACTTGAGAACACTGGCGGCGGTGTTGTCCATGGCGCAGGCGGTGGTCGCTAACTCGACCGGCCCGCTGCACCTGGCGGTGGCGGTCGGAACCAAGGTTGTGGGTCTGTACCCGAACAAGCGAATCATGTCGCCGGTCCGGTGGGGACCGCTCGGCAAAGGTCACCGCGTCATCCAGCCGCCGTTGTCCGGCGAGGAAACGCCGAACGCCGATTTTATTCGTATGGACACCATCCCGGTGGATGAAGTATTGAAGCAAGTGTTAAAGGTGTACAATTACCGACAGTCATGAGCGATAAAATCCCGGCAAATCTGGCGGAATTTGTAATCAAGATCGAGTCGTACAACGCCAATATCGATATCGACTTGATCAAACGGGCCTACGAATTCGCGGAAAAGGCTCATTCGGGACAGATGCGCTCGTCGGGACACCAGTACATCGACCATTGTATCGAGGTCGCTTTCTTCCTTGCCGAACTGCATATGGATTCGGCGACTATTGCCGCCGGCATGGTTCACGATGTCGTGGAAGATACGTCGGTGACGCTCGAAGACATTCGGCAGGTATTTGGCGACGAGGTCGCCGAGTTGGTCGACGGTGTGACCAAAATCGGCGCCATGCAGTTTAACTCCATCGAAGAACAGCAGGTCGAGTATTTCCGCAAGATGTTGCTGAGCATGGCCAAGGATATCCGGGTCATCGTGATCAAGCTGGCCGACCGACTCCATAACATGCGAACGCTCGAACATCTCCCGAAAGAAAAACGTCGGCGTATCGCCCAGGAAACGCGCGACGTGTACTGCCCGCTGGCACACCGGCTGGGAATCAACAAGGCCAAAATCGAACTCGAGGATCTGGCGCTCAAGTATCTCGAACCGGACGTCTACGATGACCTCGCGCGGAAGGTCAAAGAGAAACGCGAGGAACGAGAAGCCTATATCCAGGAAGTTGCCCAGCCGATCAAGGAAGCACTCTCCAAGGACGGGATTATCGCCACGGTCTATGGACGGGCGAAGCATCTGGATTCAATCTACCGAAAGATCAAAATTCGACAGGTGCCGTTCGACGAAATCTATGATTTGCTGGCGATTCGCGTGGTTGTCAACAACGAAAGGGAATGCTACCACGCCCTGGGGATCATTCACGCCATGTGGAAACCGGTACAGGGACGCTTCCACGACTATATTGCCAACCCCAAGCCGAACGGTTACCGTTCGCTGCACACGACAGTTTTCGGGCCGCACAACCGCAAGGTGGAGATTCAGATTCGTACGCATCAGATGCACTATGTCGCCGAGAACGGTATCGCCGCCCACTGGCTGTACAAGGAAGGACGTCGGGAGATGAGCCGCGATGACCGCCAGATGGTGTGGTTGCGCGACATTCTCGAGTGGCAAAAAGACCTCACCAACCCGACCGAGTTTCTGGAATATCTCAAAGTCGATCTTTATTCTGAAGACATTTTCGTATTCACGCCGAACGGACGGTTGATTCACCTTCCGCGCGGCGCCACCCCGCTCGATTTTGCATTCCAGATTCACACCGAGGTGGGTATCCACTGTGCCGGCGCCAAGATCAACGGGCGGCTTCAGCCGCTCTCGACTGTGCTGGAGTCGGGCGATACCGTCGAGATTATCACCAACCCCAACCGGACGCCCTCGCACGATTGGCTGAAGCTCGTCAAGTCGTCCTCGGCCCGCACGCGTGTCCGCCGCTGGCTGAAACAGGCCGGTTTTGAGCAATCAGCGGCGCTTGGCAGGGAGATCATCGAACGTCGCCTTAAGGAACTGCATCTTAAAATGCCGCCCGACGAGCAATTGCAGGAATACGCCGAGAAGCTCAACCGAAAGACAATCGATGACCTTTTCGCCGGGATCGGTAATGGTTCACAATCAACGGCATCGCTGATGTCACTTATCCAGCCCGACGAAAAAGCGGTCGAGCCCGGTTTGGTCGGCCGCGTCCTCGAACGGCTGAGAGGCTCCAAAGGGATCAAAGTCCAGGGGCTGGACAACATGATGTTCCGTTTTGCCGGATGCTGTCAGCCGGTCCCGGGCGACGATATCGTGGGATTCATTACGCGGGGGAGAGGCGTGACTATCCATCAGGCGGATTGTCCCGTAGCCATCGATATCAGCAACGCCAATCCCGAACGACGGATCGAGGTCAGTTGGGACACCGGTCCGAACCAGTCATTTGTGGTTCAGCTCGACATGACGGTCGAGGACCGCAAGAATATGCTGAGAGATATCACCCAGGCCATCGCCGATGCAAACACCAACGTGCGCGGCGCTGAAATGTATGCCCACGATACCACCGCCGAGGGACGATTCGTCGTCGAAGTTTCCAGCCTGACACACCTTAACCGGATTATCGATAAGGTCAAAAAAGTCAAAGGCGTTATCAGCGTCAACCGCTCCCGCCGCCCCGACTCAGTTGAATGATTCGGTAAAAGTCCTCCGCACAGTAACAATATAAAAGCACGGCCATGTGACCGTGCTTCTTCGAATTTATCTCAATTGCTGTTTAGAAAACGACATTCAGATTCAGAACCTTGTCGCCGCGCTTGACTACGACAACGGTGGAATCGCCTTTCTTGAACTTGCTCAGGCAGTTCATATAGGTGTAGATATCGTCCACGTTGTACTCACCCATCTTGATGACGATATCACCGGTCTGAATCCCTGCCTTTTCAGCCGGTCGATCCGGGGTGACGCCATCTATCTTGAGGCCTTTTACTTCGGCCGTGTAATCAGGCATCACGCCCAGCGTGACTGAAAACGAGGCGCGACGTTGGCCCGCGGAATCATCCTTGGTCCGCTGAAAAGTAAGTTCGCCCGGATACGAATCGAAATAAGCCGCGATATCGGCGGCCAGATCGGCAACGGATACGACTCCGTCGAAATCGATCTTGTCGACGGTATCATCCGGTTTATGGTAGTCCTTGTGTGCGCCGGTGAAGAAAAACAGCACCGGGATGCCGCGATTATAGAAAGCGGTATGATCGGAGGGCCCGGTACCTGATTCACGCAACGCAAGCTTCAGGTCGGTTTTGAGCGTGCTGTCGAAATATTGCTTGAACTCCGGACAGGTGCCGGTCCCCATGATTGCCAGGCCCTTTTCCTGGTCCTTGAGCCGGCCGATCATGTCCATATTGATCATCATCTTGATGGCATTGGAATCGACAGTCATGTGCTTCGCGTAGTAACTCGAACCCAGAATGCCTTTTTCCTCACCCGTGAAGGCGATGAAAAGCAGCGAATTTTGCAGCTCGTCGCGTTTGTCGGCAAAATACCTGGCGGTTTCAAGAAGGGCGGACGTTCCCGAAGCATTGTCATCGGCGCCATAGTGAATCTTCGGCTCCTCGCCAAGATAGCGCGAACCGGGACCGCCCCAGCCGAGGTGATCGTAATGCGCACCCAGGATGATTGTCGTGTCGCTCGTACCGGGCAGATATCCGACCACATTGTACCCCGTGTCCCGCACGTGTATGAGCTCTGTCTCTCCCTCGGCGGACAGCAGTTCCGGATTGTCCGGATCGAGCCCCAGCTTGTCGAGACCGGCGCGCCTGATCCAGACAATGGGGACGTCTTTGGGCGTCACGTGGGTGAAACCGATGGACATCAGGGTGTCATCATGATCGGTTGGCGTGATAAAGAAAATACCGGATGCGTCATGGTTCAGAGCATTCATGACTTTGTCCACGATTGCCGCATACTTGTCGAAATCAACGTGCGGGTTCTCGTCGGCTGAAGGAGAATATCTCTTGATCAGGACAGCCTTGCCGGCCACGTCTTTACCGGCATAATCATCGTATGAGGTTCCTTCGGCGGTAATACCGTAGTTCACCGGAATTATCTCGTCGAAGTTAAATGTCGCGTTTGCGGATTGCAGCATCGGCTGGAATTCGTCGTTGAGCGACAATTCGACGCCGTTCACGGTCAGTCGGTTGTTGTCGCTGAAATCAATTCGTTTGACGAATTCGAACGATTGAAAATAGGTGCCGGAATCGCCCTTCGGCTCCAATCCTGCCGCCTTGAACACGCCGGCGATATACTGCGCCGCCTTCCACTCGCCAATCTCGCCGGTTTCACGGCCCTCGAGAGAATCCGATGCGAGGACAGCGATGTGTTTGTGCACCGAGTCCGCCGATATGTCATAGGCCGTAGCCGGAGCAGGGCCAACCAGAGCGCCGGAAATGAGTATCGATATGAGAATCAAGAACAACCGCGCCATAACGTCCTTTCCTTTTTGTACCGCCGAGAGTATAACCGGCTGATTATACATTTTTGTCAGCCGAATGTCATCGAATTCTTGTATAAACGCCGTAATTGGAGGTGGACAAATCGGATTGCAGCCATTAGATTAGCGACAGTAATGTGGACTGCGGCGCTCGCTATTAGGCGACGCCGAAAAACGACGAGAGAGCACGGATGACAGAATCGACAAGCCGAAGCAACAATATGCGGGATGCCGTGGCTATTGCAGGCGTTCTGCTGATATTCACGATAGGATACATAATTCTCAGAAGCCCGCAGGAAATGCCCGCTCCACCGGCTCAACCGCAGCAGCAGACGAGTCAAACGGGGATGGGTGATATGGCCGCCGCTATGCCGGATTTGCCGGGCGACTACGACGGCCTTGTGACCGCCGGAAATACCTTTATGGATCAGGGCAATTATGCAATCGCTGCCGAGGCGTATCGACGGGCGCTTGATATCGACGGGAGCTCGGTCGACGTGCGCACCGATTTCGGCGCCTGCCTGCATGCCATGGGCTTGCCCGACCGTGCGCTGGAGGAATTTCACAAGGTTCTGCAGCGGGACCCGAATCACGCCATCGCCCATTTCAATCTTGGGATTGTCTACTATGAAAAGCAACAGTCCGATTCGGCGCGGTTCTACTGGAATAAATATCTTTCATTGGAGCCCAGCGGGCGTGCTGCAGATGCCGCCCGGGACCTGTTAAAACAACTCGATGGCTGATTCGGCGATACAGTTTCTGAGTACATGGCTGGGGTCGATCTGGCAGGTTTTGCTCGAATCGGCCCCATTTTTCGTTCTGGGCCTGATACTGGCCGGTATCATCTGGCTGGTGATGAACGAAAAAAACGTAGCCCGGCTGATTCGCGATGAAGGTATGACCGGAATTTTGAAAGCCGCAGCCATAGGAATTCCTCTGCCGCTTTGCTCCTGTTCGGTTTTGCCGGTCGCCAGCCAGTTATCCCGCTCGGGGGCGGGACGAGGGGCGACTGTTTCATTTTTGATCTCGACGCCGGAATCGGGCGTCGACTCGATTCTTCTGACCTATTCTCTTACCGACCCATTGCTCACTATTGCGCGCCCGGTAACGGCTTTCCTGACGGCGATCGTGGCCGGATTTACCGAGACACTCTTCCCGGCGCAAAATGCACCCGTCGCGACTGAGGGACCGGAGTGCTCAGACAACTGCGGTTGTGCCGTAGCACCGAATAATAGGCCGTATTCGAGGTGGTACACTCGTGTATGGAGCGGCGTCCGCTATGCCTTCACCGATCTGCTCAAAGATCTTGCTCCCAGCCTGTTTGTTGGATTCGTACTGGCCGGGTTGATTGGCGCGCTGCTCGGCGCGGATGCGTCTCACATACCGGAGTCGCTCCGCACCGGCTGGCTCGGATATGCAGCAGCGATGGTGATCGGTCTTCCGCTTTATGTCTGCGCGACATCATCGACACCGCTCGCGGCGGTTTTGCTGGCCTCGGGTTTTTCACCGGGAGCTATTCTCGTATTTCTGATGGTCGGCCCCGCCACCAATGTCGCTACCATCGTCGTTGTCCGAAAAATGCTCGGTTTCCGTGCCACCCTGCGTTATGTCGTCTCTATTGCTGTTGTCGCGATCGGGGCGGGTCTTCTGTTGGATCACCTGTATGGCTGGCTTAATGTGACGGCCGCCTACCGGTTTGGCAGCTTCGAAACCGGATGGACATGGCTCTATACAGCTTGCGCCATCGTTCTGGCTGCATTTATCCTCTATTACACGACCAACTGGCTGACCGCCCGTTTGCGAAGTTTTGTATTGAAACACGCCTGATCGTTAGTTTATTACCGGTATGATGGAAGAGCCGTTGAAACCGGTCCCCTGGTATCACAGCGTCCTTGACTTTGTGTTCCCGCCGCTGTGCCTCGGTTGCGGCGCCTATGTGGAATCGGGCGATCCTGTCTGCGCGGCATGTGACGATGCCATCGACACATTCAGTTCGGCTATCTGCCTGTCGTGCGGGCAAAACGTCATGGCGGGCGCGGGCTGCCCGGTGTGCGGGGACGACTCCTTTCTTTTGTATGCGTTTGCCGATTATGTTGATCCGATGAAAGAGATCATCCACCAGTTCAAATTCAAGGGGATTACGTCGCCCGCGGGCATTTTTGCCCGGCGCCTGTGTGACGAGTTTGGACAGCAAATCATGTCTCTCAAACCGGGAGCACTGGTCCCCATTCCTCTGCACGGCAGCCGGGAATATGTACGCGGATATAATCAGGCTCTGCTGATCGCAATCGAGCTTGGTAGAGCGCTGGAAATACCTGTCGACCAGGAAACCCTCTACCGCGCGAAGCGTCGCCGGCCGCAATCCCGTCTGAGACAGATAGAACGTGCGAAAAACATCAGCGGAGTTTTTGCGGTCTCTCGTGAACCGGAATCGGGGGAGAGGGTGATTCTGGTCGATGATGTGGTGACGAGCGGGGCTACTGTCCGTGAGGCGCGTCGGGAGCTTCAAGAGACGGGATTCGACGTTCCGGCAGTAATTGCCCTTGCACACGGGGTGTAGATATGGCAACGGTTTTCGATCACACGCTCGAAGATTTCATTCAACACCTGCAACTCGAGCGGGGTCTGTCGAATAATACGGTGGCCGCTTATCGCTCAGACATCGCCGACTTCGCGAAAACCTGCAAAGTCCAGGACCCGCGCTTGGTCACCCCGCGGATTATCACTGACTATTTCGGGCTGCTTACCCGCATGGGTCGCAAGCCGGCCACACTGGCCCGTAAGATTTCCAGTATCAAACATTTCTTCTCGTATTTGAAAGACGATGCCATAGTCGTCGAGAATCCGGCTCGAGCTTACTCGGCGCCGAGGATATCCCGCTATCACCCTGATTATCTGTCGCCACGGGAGATCGAACGCATCATCAAGGCCGTGGACCCGGAATCAAAGGAAGCGGACCGCGACCGCGCCATAATAGAGCTGCTCTACGGCAGCGGGCTGCGACTGTCGGAATTGCTGAATCTTAAACTTGCCGATGTCGAATTCGAGGCCGGTTTTCTGCGAATCACCGGAAAGGGCAACAAGCAGCGACTGGTGCCGCTCGGCGGATATGCGCGCGAAGCTCTCACACAATATCTCGAACGAAGAAAGACGATTCATCCGGGCCGGAATATCACCTGCATCTTCGTGAACCGGACCGGAAAACGCTTCTCCCGGGTCGGTCTGTGGAAAATAATCAAGCGACTGGTGCTCAGGGCCGATATTACTAAAAGGGTTACTCCCCATACCTTCCGGCACTCGTTTGCGACTCACCTGCTGGAAGGGGGGGCTGATTTGCGCATTGTCCAAGAAATGCTCGGACATGCCGATATATCGACTACCGAGATATACACCAGAATTGACCGGGATTATATCATTGCAGAGCACAAAAAGTATCACCCCAGGGAAATGGCCGGGAGATCAGGCTCCCGAGATGCCGATACGACCGGCGTACCACTTCGCCGTAAAACAGACCGGGGTGAATCTTGACTTTCATCTGCAGCAGTTCTTCCGGCACCAGGAGATCTCATTCCACTATTTCAGCGATTTCAACAGCCTCGTCACGGTTTGTCAGCGTTTCTCGATCAGCGCCATTATAATCGGCGGCAAGGATGACTTCTACCGGGAACTGGAACTGCTCCGGGCCATCAAGGCTAATTCTTTTCTTTCGATTACCCCCGTAATTCTTTATCATCCAGAGCCTTCAGTGAATGTCGTGGTCGCGGCCTATGAGAATGGCGCGGAGGATTTCATCCACGGTGAGTGGCTGGACAGGGTGGTCCAGGTACGCATCAGGCGCGTTATTGAGCGCAGTCACCGGGATCTGTCTATCAATCCCTCGACTCTTCTGCCGGGACCCGGTATGCTCGAGCAGGAACTCCAACGGCAATTGGACATGCAAACCGAATTTGCCGCCTGCTATGCCGACCTCGATAATTTCAAGGCTTATAACGACTACTACGGCTATTCGTACGGCGACCGCATTATCCGGATGACCGGTAAGATCATCAAGGACGTCGTCTTCGATACCTGCCGCGAGGGATTCGTAGGTCATATCGCCGGCGATGATTTCATGTTTGTCATACCTGTCGACCTGGTGGAAACCACGTGCTCATGGATCATTCGCACGTTCGATGCATTCATACCGTACCGTTACGAGCCGGAAGATCGCGAGCGTGGGTATATCACGACCGTGAGTCGGCGAGGGACAATAGAGAACTACAACATTCTCACCATATCGATCGCCGTCATTGTCAACAAGAGCGGTACTTTCTCGCATATCGGGGAACTGTCGAAAATGCTGGCCGATCTCAAGAAGGCCACCAAGCAGATGCCCGGCTCAAACTTCATGATCGAGCGCCGCCAGAAGTACTGATCGATTTCTCATTTTCGATGCTGTTGCGTTAATTGCTCATGAAGCCGGAGCGCCGGCTGATATGTGGGATTATACTCCAACGCAAGATTCAGATAAGTCAGGACACTATCGGGCGGACTGCCGGTATCCTGATAGGAAGCAGCGAGGAGATAGTATGCCTGGTACATGCGGTTGTCTTTTTTCACCGCAGCGTGAAGTTTCTGCCTTGCCGACCGATGTTCCTGCCGACGTATCAGCGATAGACCCCAGTTGAACAGGTCGCCGGCGCCCAGGGCATTCATGCTGTCCGCCACGGCGAACATGCTGTCCGCAGTCGCATAGTCACCTTCCCGGGAAAAGAAACTGCCTGCTTTGGCATAAGCCGGTCCAAAACCCGGTGCGGTCGAAATCGAGCGACGATAGTATGCGGACGCAGAATCGCTTTCCCTAAGGGCGTCGTAGGTGACCGCAACGTTAAGAAGATATTGGCTCAATTCTTCACTCGACGTCACCCCCGGACGGCTCTTCTGCACGGCCAGCCGAAAATCGTTCAGTGCTCCGTTCAGTTTCCCCTGCCGTTGCATCAGCAGGCCAAGGTTCTTGTAGATTTTCGGATTATCAGGTTCGTACTTCAAGGCCGTCTGCAGGTTGCTCAACGCTTGATCGAGCTTGCCCTGCATCATCTGCACGTAGCCAAGGTCATTATATGCTGACCCGGAGTGGGAATAATACTCGAGCGCTTTTGCGTATTGCTGCTCTGCCTCGGCCAGTTTACCCGCTCTCTCGAATGCTGCTCCCACATTCAGGTAATTCTGAAACTGGTTGCTGAACCCCTCATCGAAATACGTCCGGTTGACCGCGAGAACAGATACGACCATGATAACAATTGCCGCGCTCAGTTCCAGACTCTTGCGTTCGCGAATAACCGTCACCAGGCGTACCATCCCGGCTGATGCGATGAGTATCAAAAACGGCACCAGGGGAAGACGATACCGGGCGGTAATAAAGAATGCCAGGACAGTGAGGGCGTAGACAATCAGAAATATATAGACTGGCCACAGCGTGTGGGTTTCTTTTCGATACAGCCAGATACCTGCAAGCGCAAAAGGCAACAGCAGGCCGAACGGAAAATAGATCGGACCTCGCCAGATGAGGATTGACAAGAGGCTCGATTGGGATCGGTCAAAATAGATGTCGGCATTATTGCTGTGTTCGAAGCCGCTGATCAGGTAAACGAACTTCTTAAACGTGAGAACCGCAAAGTCTCCGGGGTGATCTGAGATAAAGTCGAGCGCTTTGTGCGTCCAAAAGCTCGAGATGTCGCCTTCCGACAGCCCCCGTCTCGATTCACGCTCCGCAATGGCGTTGGTGGTCGGGACGAACTGTTGCCAGCTCGGCAGCTGCGTGCGCTCCAACTCGGGCATGACTACCGTTAAGCCGTCGGCATCGGAATTGTTGCCGAGGTAGAAGTTGATGCCCCCCTGCGATGATATCAGGATAAAATCGCCCGATTTCACAACGTTCCTGACCGTCACCGGGATGATCGGCAGGATGATCCCCAGCACCATGATCGCGGAAGTTTTCAGCCGTACTGATTTCGAGAGAACAGCCCGGTCCCTGAGCACTGCCCAGAGAATCAGAAACGGGATTACCGCAAGAATGTTGGGGCGAGTGATTGCCGCCAGTCCCAGGACCAAACCCGCCATCAGCCATGCGATCCAGGACGACGACTTCCGATGAGTGATGAGAAGATAAATACCGAGAACTGAGAGGAAGATGAAAAGCACGGGAATAAGCAGTGTCGTGTCGAAGTACACCAGCGTACCGTAGAGGGCATAGATTAATCCGGCGACGACGGCAGTTGTCCGGTTGAAGAGTTTTTCTGCGAGTTTCACGAGTATAAACGCGCTGCCGGCGCTGAGCAGCACCTGCAGGAACCGAACCCAGAAGAAGGAACTGTCCGTTATCAGGCGGAGGAACGCCAGGAAATAAGCATAGAGCGGCGCGCGAAAATATGCCCCTTTGCCCCAGAACGAGCCGCTGAGAATGTCACCCGCCCACTCCCAGTGCCACTGTTGATCGACAAGAGGAGAGTGAAATGTCGGGCTGCTTTGTAATTGGAGCAGATAGATGAGGCGCACGACAATCGTCGCCGCTGCAGCCAACAGCCCCGGATACTGCTTTTTGAGGAAGGATTTCAACGAATACACATCAGTAAGGGGCCGCGCGGGCTTTGACCATCCGCGCGGCAACACGTTCTAAATCACTTTTTCCCGAACCCTCGGTAAGCCAGGAGCGCGAGAACGCCCGCAAGGCCCGCGAACATGATCAATGACAGCCAAGGGCCGAAGGACCCGGTCAGCGTCAACATCATGCCGTCGTGGGCGTCATAAAATCTCTCGTATGATCCCCAGGAACCGATCATAAATGCAGCGGTCACGCCCAGCAGGGCATCACCGGCGACAATCCCCGAGGCGAATAGTATTCCTCTCAATGACCTCTGGCTGCGGATATCGGCGGTCCTGGCCGTCTTCTTCATCATGTAGGCGATCAGACCACCCGCCATAATCGGTGTCGAAAGCGAAAGGGGAAGGTAGAGCCCGATCGCAAACGGCAGCGATGAAATCCCGAGCAGCTCCACCGCCAGGGCGATCATGCCGCCGACAATTATCGGTTCCCACGGAAGGTTAGCGTTCATCACACCCTGAACAACTGTAGCCATCACATTGGCCTGCGGCGCGAGAAGTGGCGTGCGTGCCGTGGCGCCCTGCACAAACCCGAAAGCGTTGTTGAGGAAATACAGCGTGAAACCCATGGCGAGGGCGGGGAAGAAGAGCCCGATAAATTCAGTTAACTGCTGCTTGGCCGGTGTCGCACCGAGCAGGAAGCCGGTTTTCAAGTCCTGCGCAATATCCCCCGACATGCAAACCGCGATACACACGATTGTCCCGACCGACATCACCGTCACCATACCCTCCACGCCTTTGATCCCGAAGTTGAGCAACAGAAGTGCCGTGACCAGCAAGGTGGCGATAGTCATTCCGGATACGGGCGAGGACGAGGACCCGACGATACCCACAATCCGGGCGGCCACCACCACGAAAAAGAAGCCGAATAGGACTGCGAGAGCGGCGCCGACAATATGTAGTTCCGTGCTCGGCAAAATCCAGATGCCGAAGATGACGATGATAACTCCCAGCATCACCCATTTCATCGGTATATCCCGGTCAGTGCGCGGAGTGGCTGTTCCGACTGTTGACTTTCCTATCAACTGGCCAAACCCTTCCTTGAATGATGACACGATAACCGGCAGGGATTTGATCAGGGACACGAAGCCTCCGACAGCGACGGCCCCCACACCGAGGTACTTGATATAAAAATCTCGCAGTTGGGCCGGATTCATCTCGCTTATTGGAATCGTTCCGGGCGATATGATAATGCCGGGTATCTGATCGCCGATGAATGCGAGCAGCGGACCGATACCGAGATATCCGAGCACCGCCCCCGCGAGCATCAACGCCGCAATCCGCGGCCCGATAATGTACCCCACGCCGAGGAGCGCCGGAGTAGCATCGACACCAACGGTACCTCCCTTGAGAAAGCCCTTGAAGTCGTAGTTCACCGACTCGGACCAGACCTTGAGCATGTTCATCAGGCCCTTGAAAAGACCACCGACAGCGATACCGGCAAAAACCAGTTTCGCCTTGCCGCCGCCCTCGTCACCGGCCACAATGATCTCCGCACAGGCGGTACCTTCGGGGAAACGCAGGTTATTGTGTTCGCGCTGGACCAGGTATTTACGAAGCGGAATCATCAGGAGGATGCCCAGTGCGCCACCGAGCATCGACAGCCAGAAAATTTGGGTTTTGGTCACATCGTGATGATACCCGGCGGCCACGAGCTGCTGATTGGCCGACCAGATGAAAAATGCCGGCACCGTAAATATGATACCGGCAGCCAGCGACTCACCGGCTGACCCGATGGTCTGAACGATGTTATTTTCCAGCACCGTGACATTTTTAGAGAACAGCCTCAGCACGGCCATCGAAATGACCGCCGCCGGGATGGATGCTGAGACGGTCATGCCGAACTTCAGGCCGAGATAGGCATTGGCGACGCCGAAAACGACTGAAATGATCGAACCCAGAATGATCGCTTTCCAGGTGACTTCGGCTACCGATTTTTCAGCGGGAATGAATGGCTGGAACTCTTCTGTGGAATTGTCTGACCGATTGTTGGCTGTGTCCAAGGAGCCTCCGAACTTCTGCTATCCAGTTGATTTGACTAAGATTGTCCCTGTTATCTGTTAAGTCAAGGAATTAGTCTTCCAGGGATCAGACCCGAGGGATACTGCGGGCTCTGACCCGGTAAAATCCCAAAATCCGGTACGTTGTATGCTATACCATAGGTCGGAATTGGCCAAAAGACCGGTTTCCGGCGCAAGAATGGCGCCGGTAGCGTGTTGACTGGAAACTGAATCTGATGGTCTTCTAACATTCAATCAGGAACAAAGACGGCCAAACCGGTGTAGAAGTAACAGGATAGGGGTTTATCAGGGGTAAAGGTAATGAGCCCAATCCGACTTTTGATCTGAATGTCGTGCTGTATCCATTGTTGTGAAACAACTTGCTATTGTGAAAGTCCTTGACAAAGATAAGCAGGAGGGGTACTTTATAACGAAAGGAGCCGCCTCTTTAACCTTGAATTGTGAAAGCATTCAGGGTAACTGCACTTCAACGAATCGTTTTGCGGATGAAGAAGCGGCTGATAGGTGCTTAGGAATTGAGCCATTGTCAGCCAAAAGATTAACCAGAACAGCCCTGAGGGGGTGAGTTTTGTTGAAACGTTTTTCGGTACTCACGGTTCTCGTTGTCCTGTTGGTGTTGCCGTCGATGCTCTTTGCAGCCAGTAAATTGGTGGTCGAAGAAGCGACGGTGGCGGAGAATACGGTGACGGTCCCGGTCTCTATCAGCAACCAGGATGGACTGATGGCGGTGGACATCCCGTTCAAATTCTCTGAGGGCGTGACTTTGAAAGAAGTGACGTTCGAGAAGACTCGAGTCGAGTACTTCGACTTGAAGATTGCCGACATCGACAACGAAAATCACACTGTGGCTATTGGTCTCATCAGCCAGATTACGGCGACAAGCAAGCCTGACCTGGCGGCCGGTGACGGTCCCGTAGCCAACCTGGTTTTCGAGGTCACCGATCCGTCGGTGAAACAGATTACCCTCGAGACAATGGAAACGCGCAGGCCCGCCCACAATCTGATGTTCATCTATCATGAATACCAGGATAACAAGGTTGTCGATCAGCGTGTTGAGAACGGGAAATTCGAACCCGTCACTATCTCGCTGTCAGGCGGCGTAGGCGATAATGTGCCTGATCGTTTCGCGCTGAATCAGAACTATCCCAACCCGTTCAACCCGACCACCGTGATCTCGTTCGACCTGCCGAAACCGTCGGACTACACGCTGACCATTTTCAACGTCCTCGGTCAGGTAGTTGATGAGTTCTCCGGTCAGGCGGATGCCGGTACGGTTGAAATTAACTGGGATGCTTCCAGCAAAGCCTCCGGCGTTTACTTCTACAAGATGACAGCCGGCGACTTCACTGACACCAGAAAAATGATGTTGCTGAAGTGATTTCGTAGAACTTTTTTGCAGAGATTCGACTCTATCGCGTTCAATAAAGGTTTGCAGACCCCTGCTTACAGGCGGGGGTCTGTTTTTTTGCGCAATTTCTGCTGCGAAACTCTCCCGATATCGCAGGGTCTGCGATATCTCCGCCCGACCACCTCATCTGCCACATTGAAATTATTGCGTAAATTGTTGTTGTACAATGTAGTGCTGTCATAGTGTCCGAATCGGCACGGCAATTGCAATCATTCGGGTATAGCACTCGGGAAGCTACCTTGGATAAGGAAGCCCCGATTATATGCTTTCTTGGACGATCTAAGCAGTTTTTCTTGGCGGTTACACTGCTTAGTAATCTCCCGGTATTTGTGAGGTGAGTGAGGCCTCGGCGTGAGCTGGGGCCTTCTTCTTTTTTTGGCAATTCTGATCTGGAGTGGGGGAGTCTGCTACCTGAGCGCCACGAAGCTGAGGTCTTTATCTTTCGCCGGAGGAACCGATACCTCTACGCTGCCGCTTTCGTTTCTCATTGTCACCCGGACAGCCGGTTCGCGCCGGGCCGACGTGTAGCGAGCAGTGATCATGGCCGCCTTGCGGATATTCTCTTCTGTCGCCGGTCCCACGAGGAGCGTGATGGGTGAGCCGACATCCACAGCCTCCAAAACGTGGTGCCCCGGCTGCTTATAGTGCAGTATCTTCTTGTTGTCTTCCTCGTTGCGTCCGACTATGACCTTGGTCTGACGATCCAGCCGGAAGTGCCTGCCGACTCTCAGCAGATTCAAATCATCGAAAGTCAACCTCCCGGTGTTCTCCAGAAGGTCGCGAAGCCGGTTGGAGTAACCCTTATCGGTGAGCAGACATCCCGAAGCGGGAGTCGGGTAGTTTTCGAGGCCGAATTGGTCGGCGAGCTCCATCTGTCTCTTGCGGCCACGACCGGAGATGCCCTCCAACTTTTCGCGGTCAATCAATCCGTTCAACTCCGGTCCGGTCGCCGGCAGCAGTTTTGCCGACAACGGTCGAACCAGTTTACCTCGCAGACCAGCTTCTTTCTCTACGAGGTTGAGGCGGTGCCCGACCTGTGAAAACGGTCGCTGCCCGAGCACCTCGCCGGTTATGATGAAATCGGCCTTCACCATTTCCATATACGCCTTTGCCTCGGAGAGCATCAGTATCCGGCAATCGACACAGACATTCATGTTCTTGCCGCGCCCGTATTTGGGATTCTCGACGATATCGACAAATTTTTGTCCGAGGTGCATCAGCTTGACATTGAATCCGTATTTCTCGGCGGCCGGGTATGGATTTGCGCCGCAGGAGGATCTGTCCCCAAGGTCACACCCAAAATGCGTCATGAAGGTGAGAGCGGTCACCTCAACGTTTTGCTGCATGACGAGGAGGATCGCCAACGCCGAGTCAAGTCCGCCCGAAAAGAGGGCGATCGCGTGGCCGCGCTTCGTATTGTTCTGATCTGTCATCGGTGTATGGTCCATCGCTTTCTAATATACCAATATAAACGCGCCCGGGTTGTCATTTATTGGCCGACAATATACGATCTTTGGCATATCGTTAAAAGGCCAAATTGCCTTGACTTAAGGGGTTTGTGCCCGTACAATTGCAGGAAAGTTGCGCGGAAAACCCATGGATATTATCAGGTTCTTACTCGATATCTTAAAGCGTTTTGCCCACGAGTTGCAGGGGCTCTTTTTTTTCTCCCTTAAGGTCCTGCGCTCCCTGGCGGGCCGTCCCCTGTATGTCGCCGAGACGCTCGAACAGATGTACCTGATTGGTATCGGCTCGTTGTTCCTGATAATCCTGACCGGCACGTTTGCGGGTCAGGGCTTTGCCCTGGCATTTTCGGTTGAACTGGCTGATTTCGGGGCGAAGAACTACCTCGGTAGAATCATGTCCATAGCCGTTGTCCGTGAGCTCGGACCAACTCTGGCGGGACTGATGATTGCGGCGAGGGTGGCTTCAGGCATCACCGCCGAGATTGGCTCCATGAAATCCTCGAATCAGCTCGATGCGATGGTTGCTTTCGGGATCGATCCGATCAAGAAACTGGCGGCTCCGCGACTGATTGCACTGATGGTGATGACGCCGGTACTGACGATGGTGATGGATGTCATTGCGATTCTCGGCGGATGGATGGTATCGGTCTTGATTTCCCATGTCTCGTCCAACATGTACTGGGCATCGGTGAAGGAGCGACTAATCTTCGGCAATATGTTCATCGGCATTTTCAAGCCGTTCGTCTTCTCGTTTTTCATCGCGTTCATTTCGTGCTACAAAGGATTTACCACTCGGGGCGGCACCAAGGGTGTCGGTCGTTCGACAACTGATTCGGTGGTATTTACATCGATTACGATTTTGATCGTGAACTTCTTCCTCACAAAACTCGTTTTTCAGTATTTAAAGGGTTATTTATGATCGAGCTGCGAAATATATCATTTTCGTACGGCGACCGCCCGATTCTGAAAAACGTTTCGTTTTGCATCGAGGACGACGAGTCGGCCGTCATCATGGGTCCCTCCGGATCGGGCAAGTCGACCATCCTCAGGCTCATCCTTGGATTGAACTGCCCGCAGAAGGGCGAGTTGAATGTCAATGAAGGCAACATTTGCCGGATGCGGGAGCGCGATAAGCAGGAGGTCCGCAAGCGAATCGGGATGGTCTTCCAGGACGGCGCCCTGTTCGATTCGCTGACCGTCGGTGAGAATGTCGGCTATTATCTGTTTGAGCACACCGATCTGCCCCAGCCGGAGATAGAGAGGCGCGTCCGTGAGATGCTCGGATTTGTCGGGTTGAATGCCACCGAGATTATTGACGTTCTTCCTGAATTCCTTTCCGGTGGGATGCAGCGCCGCGTGGCGATTGCCCGAGCGCTTCTGTCAACCAATCCGCAGATCATGCTATACGACGAACCCACGACCGGTCTCGATCCGGAGTCGACCGAAAACGTTCTGCGGTTGATCAATCGGTTGACCAAGGAGCGCTCTATCTCCACCATTGTGGTGACACACCAGATCGCCGACGCCCTGAGTATGGCAGATCGATTTATAGTCATCTACGACGGCGAGGTTGCTTTTGATGGTAGTGGCGAGGGATTACGCAAGTGCACCGATCCCCGCGTCATGAATTTTCTCGAGCCGTTCTTAAATGGCGTCGACGTGGTGCGAAAGCGTAAATTCGTAAATAACGTCTGACAACGCCGGTCCGCCGGCCGTTCGATCAGCTGACCATACACCGGTAAACAGATGGAATGAGCATATGAGACGAACCATAAATGTTAAGTGGAGTTCACTCTGGGTTGGACTGCTGCTGATAGCCGTTATCCTTATCCTTCTCTGGGCTTCCTTTTCGGGCGGCGGCACTTCCATTTTCGAGCCGAAAGACAAATTCATCTGTTACTTTCCCAATGTCAACGGGCTGGTTACCGGGGCGCCCGTGTGGCTGGCCGGGGTTGAGGTCGGCAACGTTGTTGGCATGGAATTCGTCAATCTCGATCCGAAACGCCGTGTCAAGCTGACCTGTCGGGCCAAGGAATCGGTCTGGTACATGCTGACCGAGGACACCAAAGTCCAACTCGGCACCATAGGATTCCTCGGGGACAAATACGTCGAGATTCTCCCGGGGAGCAAAGGACTGCCGCTCCTCAAACCTGGCGATGTCATTCCCTCGGTGCAGGCGCCGACCGCCGAAGCATTGTTTTCATCCGGGACCGAGACATTCGAAGATTTCGGGACACTGGCGAAGAATCTGGATACGCTGCTGGAACGCATGAATCGGGGCGAGGGAACGCTCGGGCAATTCGCCACCGACAAGCAACTCTATACGCACATGACACGCCTTCTGGCCAATCTGACAGCTCTCACCGCCGACCTTCAGAAAAATCAGGAACGGGTGATAGGCTCGGTCGAGCGGATGTCGCATTCGATAGGCGATCTTTCAGACCAGATTACCGAGGACCGGGGGACTATTGGCAAGCTGATGAACAACCCGGACCTCTATAATAATCTCGCGGCGACATCGGCGCAGCTTGATACTATCATGACCAAGATCAACGACGCCAAGGGGAGTATGGGGATGATGGTCAACGACACGACGCTATATGTCGAGTTGACCAATCTGCTCGTGCGAGCGCGGACGTTGATGGATAATATCGAGCAAAACCCGAGGCGGTATTTCAAATTCTCGGTGTTCTAG
>CAYNEO010000014.1:0-69592 GCA_964396245.1 uncultured Ignavibacteriales bacterium | reverse complement strand
TAAAGTGTTTAAGGAAAGGGGTCAAGAAAATTGTGGGTGGAGATCGACGCAAGCCAGAAATACGCCCGGATCCAACCATTATGATATAAGGAGCGATTCCAGATTACGCTGTCATTCGACTTCGCTCAGGATAACGGCACCCTTCGACAGGCTCAGGGTGACTTGGGTACAGTTCAGGGTGACCCTTCCACAGGCTCAGGGTGACGATAATTAGCGTTCGATCTGCAGTGCGGCGAGGAAGGCTTCCTGGGGGATCTCGACCTTGCCGACCTGTTTCATCCGCCTCTTCCCCTCTTTCTGGCGCTCCAACAGCTTGCGCTTGCGGGTGATGTCGCCGCCGTAACACTTGGCCGTGACGTTCTTGCGAAGCGGGCGGACCGTGGCGCGGCTGACAATCCGGCTGCCGATCGCGGCCTGGATGACCACCTCGAACATCTGCCGGGGAATCAGTTTCTGGAGCTTGTCGTTGAGGGCGCGGCCCCAGTCGTAGGCCCGGTGGCGATGGATGATCACCGAGAGGGCGTCGACCGGCTCCCCATTAATAAGGATATCGAGCTTGACGAGGTCGGAGCGCTTGTAATAGGGCACGCCGTAGTCGAGCGAGGCATAGCCGCGGCTGAGCGATTTGAGCTTGTCGTAAAAGTCGAAAATGATCTCCGAGAGCGGAAAAGCATACGAGAGATTGGCGCGGGTGGCGGAGAGATACTCGGTGGTTTTGTATTCGCCGCGCCGTTCGGTCGCCAGTTTCATCATCGGGCCGACATACTCCGACGGGACGATAATCTGGGCATCAACATACGGCTCCTCGATAAATTCGATCTCGGCGGGGTCGGGCATCTTGGCGGGGTTGTCGACAACGACGATCTCGCTGTCGGTCTTGTGCACGTGGTAGACGACATTGGGGACGGTGTTGATGATTGTCTGGCCGTACTCGCGGGAGAGGCGTTCGGTGACAATCTCCATGTGCAAGAGGCCGAGAAAACCGACCCGGAAACCGAACCCGAGGGCGGCGGATGATTCCGGCGTGAAATCCAGTGAGGCATCGTTGAGTTTCAGCTTTTCGAGCGCCTCGCGGAGGGCGGTGAAATCCTCGGCGATGGCGGGATAGAGCCCGGAAAAGACCATCGGCTTGACATTGACGAATCCCGGCAGGGGGTTTTTGGCCGGATTATCGGTCGTGGTGATGGTGTCGCCGATTTTGGTGTCGGCGACCTCGCGGATACTGGCGAAGAGATAGCCGACACTTCCGGCGGCAAGCTGTTCCTGCGGGATGGTGTTCAATCTGAGAAAGCCGACCTCGTCGACATCGAAGGTCTTGCTGTGCGAGAAGAAGCGGATGCGGTCGTGGGTGTGGAGGCGGCCGTTCTTGATTCGCACGAGCGGCATGGCGCCCCGGTAGCTGTCGTAGAGGGAGTCGAAGACCATGGCCTGGAGAGGGGCCTCGGGGTCGCCGACCGGGGGCGGGATGACGGTGATGATCTGCTCGAGGACGGCCGCGATGCCTATCCCCTCTTTGGCGGAGACTTTGAGGACATCCTCGGGTTTGCATCCGAGCAGGTCGACCAGATCCTGCGTTACCTCGTCGGGGTGGGCGGCGGGGAGGTCGATTTTGTTGACGACGGGGATGATTTCCAGGTTGTTGTCGATGGCGAGATAGAGGTTCGAGATGGTCTGGGCTTCAATGCCCTGGGTGGCATCGACGACGAGGATGGCGCCCTCGCAGGCGGCCAGGGCGCGGCTGACCTCGTAGGTGAAATCGACATGGCCGGGGGTATCGATGAGGTTGAACTGGTATTTGTGACCGTCCTGGGCGGCATATTCCATGCGGATAGCGTGGGCCTTGATGGTGATGCCGCGTTCCTGTTCGAGGTCCATGGTATCGAGCACCTGGCTGCGCATCTGGCGGTCGGTGAGGGTGCCGGTGAGCTGGAGCATGCGGTCGGCCAGGGTGGATTTGCCGTGGTCGATGTGGGCGATGATCGAGAAGTTGCGTATGTATTTGAGTTCGTCGGTCATATCTATCATACCGCCGGAGGGGGAAACAGATTCTATTAGTGAGTGTCCTCAGGCGAGCCGCGAAAGGTAGGGAAAATACGCTCGGTTGTCAAATGGATGTGGCGGGGGTTACATCTTGAGGTATTTGGCGAGGCGGTCCTTGAATTCGATTTTGCTGATATCGGATTCGAGGATGCCGTTGTAGGCGATGGAGATATTGGCGGTTTCCTCGGAGACGACCACGACGACGGCATCGGAGACCTCGGAGACGCCGATGGCGGCTTTGTGGCGCATGCCGAAGAGTTTGCGGTAGCGGGGGTTGGAGGTCAGGGGCAGGGAGCAGGCGGCGGCGGTGATGAAATCGTTGGAGACGATAACGGCGCCGTCGTGCAGGGGCGTATAGGGCGTGAAGAGGGTGACGATGGTTTCCCAGGAGAGTTTGGCGTCGAGTTCCTTGCCGGTTTCGACGTGGTTGCGCAGACCGGTGCGCCGTTCGATGACGATGAGGCCGCCGTAGTTGAGTTCGGAGAGGCGGAGGGCGGCGCGGCTGACTTCGTCGATGACGCGTCTGTTTTCAAGGGTGACGAAGCGGCGGAATAATCGGTTCTGGCCGATGTGCGCGAGGGCGCTCCGGAGTTCCGGCTGGAAGACGATGACGAGCACGAGGAAGCCGACGGTGGCGAGATTGGAAAAGAGCCAGGTGAGGCCCTCGAGCTGGAACCAGTAGGCGATAAAGGCGATGACGGCGAGCAGGGACAGGCCGATGATAATCTGCGCCGAGCGGGTGCCCTTGGTGAGTTTGAGCAGTTGATAGATGATGAACGAGACGATGAGGACGTCGAAGACGTCTTTCACGCCGAATTTGATAAATCCCCACTCCACGCGTTAGATTCCTTTCCGTATGGCCTGAATGACTTTCAGGGCTTCGACAGTCGGAGCGACATCGTGCACCCTGATTATATCGGCGCCGTTGATGACGGCTGTAACGGCGGCGGCGATGGAACCGCCGATTCGTTCGGCGGCGGGGCGGCTTTGGGGGTTGAGCGCACCGATGAAGCCTTTCCGGGAGGCGCCGACAAGTAGGGGCGCGCCGAGTGATTTGAAGGCGGCGAGGTTGCGCAGGATGTCGAGGTTGTCGACAAGCCGCTTGCCGAAACCGATGCCGGGGTCGATGATGATTTTGGCGCGGTCGATGCCGTGCTCGGCGGCGAAGGCGATGCGTTCCGAGAGGAATTGGGTGATTTCGGCGATACAGTTCTCGTAGTGCGGGTGCTGCTGCATGTCTCGCGGAGTACCGAGCATGTGCATGAGGATGACCGGCACGTTGCGTTCGGCGAGGAGGGCGGGCATCTGTTGGTCGAAGCGGAGGGCGGAGATGTCGTTGATGATGTCGGCGCCTTCATCGAGGGCCGCTCGCGCGACATTGGATTTATAGGTATCGACCGAGATGGGGAAGTCGACCTCGTACCGAACCGCTTTCAACACCGGCAGGACGCGCTCGAGTTCTTCGATTTCGCTGACCGGTTCGGAACCGGGGCGGGTGGATTCGCCGCCGATGTCGATGATGTCGGCGCCCTCGGCGGCCATGCGGACGGCGTGGTCGATGGCTGAGTTTCTATCGGGATGGAGGCCGCCGTCGGAGAAGGAATCCGGCGTCAGGTTGAGAATGCCCATGACCAGCGGCCGGTCAAGCGGCAACCGGCGGCCGTTGGCGAGCGGGATAGCCCGCGTTTCTTGTTGGTTGACGAGTTTTTGCCTGGACATAAGAGATCCGCCTGTCGGTTTGAGAGCATATTGCACAAATCGTTCGCGCGGCGCAAGTTTAATCATTGGTTCGGGGTATGGATCATCATTTCACGGATAAAAAAGCCCCCTCATACGAGGGGGCGTGAATTTTCAAGTCTGTGGTCGGCTACTTTGACGGAGTCGGGGCGGACTCGGTGACTTCTTCGGAGTCGCCGGTGGCCATGCCGATGATTTGATCCATTTCGTGGCCGTCGACAATCTCTTTCTCGAGCAGGGCGTGGGCCAGCTTGTGGAGCTTATCGAGATTGTTGGTCAGCAGCTCTTTCGCCCGAGCCTGTGCTTTTTCGATGAGAGCGCGGACTTCCTGGTCGATCATGACGGCGGTGTCCTCGGAGTAATCCTTCTGGGTGGCCATCTCGCGGCCGAGGAAGATATGTTCTTCGGTTTTGCCGAACGTTACCGGTCCGAGTTTATCGGACATACCCCAGTTACAGACCATTTTACGCGCGAGTTTGGTGGCGCGCTCGAGGTCGTTGCCGGCGCCGGTGTCAACCTGATCGAAGACGATCATTTCGGCCACACGGCCGCCCATGAGTGAGGCCAGTGTTTTCTCGAGATAGACTTTCGAGTGGGTATGGCGCTCGTCGAGCGGCAAGGCCTGGGTCACGCCGAGGGCCATGCCGCGCGGAATGATCGTAATCTTGTGGATCGGGTCGAAATCGGGCAGGAACTTCGAGACCAAAGCGTGGCCTGATTCGTGGTAGGCGATGATTTTCTTTTCGTCGTCGCTGATCACCATCGAACGGCGTTCCGAGCCCATGAGGACTTTGTCCTTGGCGTCTTCGAAGTCACGCATCGTCACTGAATCGCGGTCACGGCGGGATGCGAGAAGGGCCGCCTCGTTGACCATGTTGGCCAGATCGGCGCCCGACATGCCGGGTGTACCACGAGCCAGCACCTGGAGGTTGACGTCATCGGAAAGCTTGATCTTGCGCACGTGTACCGTAAGAATTCCCTCGCGACCGTTGACATCGGGGGTACCGACGACAATCTGGCGGTCGAACCGGCCGGGACGCAGCAAGGCCGGATCGAGGACATCGGGACGGTTGGTGGCGGCGATGAGGATAACGCCTTCATTGGATTCGAAACCGTCCATCTCGACGAGCAACTGGTTGAGGGTCTGTTCGCGTTCATCGTGACCGCCGCCGAGTCCGGCGCCGCGATGGCGACCGACGGCGTCGATTTCATCGATGAAGATAATGCACGGGGCGTTACGCTTGCCCTGATCGAAGAGGTCGCGGACACGGGAGGCGCCCACGCCGACAAACATCTCGACAAAGTCCGAGCCGGACATGGAGAAGAACGGGACGCCGGCTTCACCGGCGACCGCCCGCGCGAGAAGCGTTTTGCCCGTTCCCGGAGGACCGAGCAGGAGCGCGCCTTTCGGAATCTTGCCGCCGAGCTTCTGAAATTTGCCGGGTTCTTTGAGGAATTCGATGATTTCCTGAAGTTCTTCCTTGGCCTCATCGGCTCCGGCAACATCGTTGAAGGTCACTTTCGGCCGCTCATCGGTGAGCAGCTTGGCCTTGCTCTTGCCAAACGAGAAGAGGCCCTTGGGACCGCCGGCGCCGCCACCCTGCATCTGGCGCAGGAAGAACAGCCATATGAGGACGAGGAATACCCACGGGAGAATGGAGATGAGAATCCCGAAGTAGTTTTCCTCGGACTTGGCGACAATCTTGGCGCCGGATTGCTCGAGGCGATTGATCAGCTCGTAATTATTGTCCGCAAAAGGAATGCGTGATTTGAACCGCGTGAAGTTCGTGCTGGTGTTGGTCGAGGTGAATGTGGTCGGCTGGGCGAGTTTGCCCTCGACATCCTTTTCGGTGAAGGTCACCTCGGCGATATTCTTTTTCTCTATCTGATTGACGAATTCCGAATACGTAATCTGGGCGACATCCTGCGACATGAACGAATCGAAATAGGTGTATGCGATCAGGATGACCGCCATCAAGGCAATCCAGAAAATCAGTGAGCGGCCGGTCCCCCGGATAGTGCCGGGATCTTTGCCCCCTTTGCCTCGCGGGGGCCGTCGGTTGTCTCTGTTATTGTTCAGATCGGTCACTTAATTATCACCATAACTAAAATTAATATTCTCACCTGTTATACTCGAAAGGTACGCAATAATTCACAAAGTGGCAATGTGACGTGTGGGCTCATGAGTCTATTACGCGCCCGATAAACGGCAGGTTGCGGTACTTCTGGGCGTTGTCCATCCCGAACCCGATCACAAAGTCGTTCCCTATCGAGAACCCTTTATACTTGATCTCCAGCTTCTCACGATGACTGCCGGGTTTGTCTAACAGCGTAACAATCTCGACCGAGGCCGGTTCCATCTTTCGCAGCCGTCCGAGGGCGACCGACGCCGTGCGACAGGTGTCGACAATTCCTTCGACGAGAAGCACATGGCGGCCCCTGATCGAGCGCGCGGCGCTGCCGGTGAAGATGATATCACCTTCCTCACGAATCCGGCTTCGCGAAGTAGCCGGACAGATAAATTCGACCTCGACCGGGATCGTGATATGCCGAACGAGATCGGCGATAAAAACCATGCATCCCTTGAGGACGCCGAGCAGAACGAGAGGTTTTCCCTCGTAGTCGCGGCTGATCTCCCGGCCCATTTCGCCGATCCGCCTGGCGAGCCGGGTTTGATCGAGCACCATTTCAAATGGTTGCGGCTGCACCTGATTTCCTGTCGCTGACTTCAAGTGTTATGACCTTCCCTGTATGCACATCTACCTTTACCCTGTCATCAATTTCAAATCCAACCAGCCATACGATGCCTTCGGCATCACATATCACCGGGATTTCATCGCGAAAGACCGCCTCTACCTTTTTGTCCGTCAGGTAGTCGCCGACCTTCTTACTCCCGCCGAGTCCCAGCGGGCGGAATCTGTCACCCGGTTTTATACTCCTCACCACCAGCGGCGGTTTAATCTTCTCGAGGTCCAGCGTTACCTTTCGCGTTCCTCTTTCTTTAATCGGCTGTGCTGTCCAATTTGTTTCCACTTCGGAGCGAATCTTTATTGCCGGCCGGTCGAGAAGCAGTGTCCGGCCCGGATCGAACTGCTTCTGAAATGAAAGCCGGCCCGTTCGATGGATCACCAGCATATTTCCCGCCCTGACTGCCCGGAGTCTGCCGGGGACCGAAAGGGCCCGTCCGCCTGCAGTCGCAAGATGTTCCAGACGCTCGATGACGACCCGATCGGGGGCCTCACCGGTCGCCGAAAGCATTTTGAGACAATATCTTAGCAGACGGCGGCGAATCGCGGTATCATAAGAGCTCAAACGTGTCAAATCAAGTTCAATTTTCCCCCCCGGGGTCCATCGGAGTGTATTCGCCGCGGCCTTCTCGGTCACTTGCTCCAGAAAGCGATCATCGGCCGCCGCGATTGCCGACAGGCCGAGAATCGCCCGGTCAACCTGCGGGTTCAGTTCCTTGCGGATGTTCACGAGCAGGCGATTGCGGATATAGTTGCGCCGGAAATCGACGCCTTCGTTGGATTGGTCTATGCAGTACTCGAGGTCCTGCTTCGAGAGGTATTCCAGGATGTCCTGCTTGGTCAGGTAGTAGAGCGGGCGAATGATCTTGCCGCGTTTTATCGGGATGCCGGAAAGGCCGCCGGTGCCGGTACCTCGGAGAATCCGGAAGAGGATGGTTTCGACGCGGTCATCGGCGTGATGGCCGAGCGCGATACGGTCATGATGGTCTTCAACGGCAAGCAAGTCAAACAGTTCGTACCTGAATTCGCGGGCGGCTTCTTCGAGCCCCATTTTCCGTCTCTGGGCCAGCGCGGGAATGTCCTCGCTGACGATATCGAGCTCGACTTTGAGAGAGTCGCACAGCTTCTGGCAGAATTTCTCCTCCAGAAGGGCTGCTTTCTTCCTGATCTGGTGATTGATATAGACCGCTGTCAGGTTGAGTTTCATTGACTTACGATGACGGCTGAGCAGGTGCAGCAACGCTACCGAATCCGGTCCGCCGGAGAGGGCGACGAGTATCGAATCACCGACGGTGACCAGATTGTGGTCGCGAATTGTCTCTCTGACTGTGCGCGCCGTATCCATCAGTATCAAGATAGCCGGTATTCGATGAAACGGAAGATAAAAAGTCTCACGGTGAGTCATTGTTCGCGTCGCCGGAGAGTCACGGCCCCACATTTTCCATTGCGCACCGGCAAAACGTCGGCTAGATTAGGGGGAAACAATATTGTATGGGTCTTTGTTGTACGTGTTGAAGCGCCGGAAGGCACCGCCCCCATTTTCCACAACAGCTGAATCAATGCGTCCGGGTGCTTTGTGAGAACGACTTTCGGAGGGATATATCGTTATGCAAGGTCAAATTCATCCTGAACCGGGGACTCCCAGACTGTTCGAAAATCCTGTTCTCGAGGTGTTCACCCGGACACATCCTATAGTAGTACCGTCAATCTTCTTGCCGGTGTCGGCGTTTTTGATCTGGTACAGCATAGCCCGTGCCGGGGTTTCCCCGGTGAACAGCGTGCTTCTGGCGGTCGCCGGTATTTTCACCTGGACGCTGGTGGAGTACTGGCTTCACCGGACGATCATGCACTGGATTCCGGACGCAAAATGGGGTGAGCGGATGCATTTCTGGGTGCACGGAATTCACCATACCTGGCCCAACGACCCGCTCAGGTTGGTGATGCCTCCGATGATCAGTATCGGGCTTTTCCTGATTTTTCTCGGCATCTATCGGCTGATACTCGGGCCCTACGCCTGGGCGTTTCAGGCCGGTTTCACTGTCGGGTACATTGCATATGACCTTACCCATTATTATTTGCATCACGGCAAGCCGCGGTGGAAGTGGGCCAGGAAGCTCCAGCGCCATCATTTGCTTCACCATTTCAGCGAGAAGCACGAGGACCTTCGGTACGGCGTGAGCAACTCCTTCTGGGATCACGTCTTCGGGACGTACGAGATTCGCAAAGCCAGAGAGGACCGGGTAGCGGCGCGTTGAATTGGTTCGGGACGGCGTTGGGTGTGCCGTGCCTCTTGACCTCCCTGTAATTCCAGTCTATATTCCGCCTTTCACCAACCGGCAGGAGTGAATCCGGCCGGAAGTTGTCGGCTGCGAGCGGTCGAGGGACGGCCCAAGGTCCGGCAGACAATGGCTCCGACGAGCAGGAAGCAATAGCGCATGGCAAAAGAGTTTGTCCAACCCCCGGTGACACTCGAAACCGTTAAGAGTCACGGAATTACCGACGAGGAATACGAGCGGATCAAGACGATACTGGGCCGCGAACCGAATTTCACCGAGCTGGGTGTCTTCTCGGTGATGTGGTCGGAGCACTGCTCGTACAAGAACTCGATTGCGCTGCTGAAAACGCTTCCGCGCGAAGGCGAAGCGCTCCTGGCGAAAGCCGGCGAGGAAAATGCCGGTGCGGTTGATATCGGCGACGGTCTCGCGGTTGTGTTCAAGATCGAATCGCACAACCATCCGTCGGCAATCGAACCGTATCAGGGCGCGGCGACCGGTGTCGGCGGTATCCTTCGGGACATTTTCACCATGGGTGCACGCCCGATAGCATCGCTCAATTCCCTCAGGTTCGGGAGCCCCAACAATCCACGCGTCAGATATCTTGTCGACGGCGTGGTGCGCGGTATCGGCGATTACGGCAACTCGTTCGGCGTGCCGACCGTGGCGGGTGAAGTCTATTTCGACGAAGCGTACACCGGCAACCCGCTGGTCAATGCGATGGCGGTCGGGATTGTCAAGCACGACGGTCTGGCATCGGCGATTGCCACCGGTGAGGGCAACCCGTTGATGATTGTCGGTTCGAAGACCGGTCGCGACGGTATCCACGGGGCGACATTTGCCTCGGAAGAACTCTCAGAAGCATCCGAGGCGAAACGTCCCTCGGTGCAGATAGGCGACCCGTTTACGGAGAAACTGCTGCTCGAAGCCACGCTCGAGATTATCGAAAAAGGTTTGATTGTCGGTATTCAGGATATGGGCGCCGCGGGAATTACCTGCTCGTCATCGGAAATGTCCGCCAAAGGTGAGGCCGGTGTCGTCCTCGATATCGACCTGGTGCCGGTGCGCGAAGAAGGCATGGTGCCGTACGAGATTCTCCTGTCGGAATCGCAGGAGCGGATGCTGGTCTGCGTGAAGAAGGGCAAGGAAGGCGAGGTCCGCAAAGTCTTCGACAAGTGGGGACTCGATTCAACTATCATTGGCCATGTGACATCCGACGGCCTCATGACGGTAAAATTGAACGGCGAAGCAGTCTCGCAGGTACCGTCGTGGGACCTCGTACTCGGCGGCGGCGCGCCGGTCTATCACCGGGACACGAAGCGCCCGGCATACATGGATGAACTGAAGACGCTCGATATGAGCCAAATTTCGGATGATCGGGACTGGAACGAGACACTCGTCACGATGCTCGGCTCACCGAACCTCTGTCACAAGGGATGGGTGTTCGAGCAGTATGATTCGATGGTCCGCACCAATACGGCCGTGGGACCCGGCTCCGACGCCGCGGTGCTTCGGATTCGCAAGACCGACAAGGCGCTGGCGATGACCACCGACTGCAACGGGCGCTACTGCTATCTCAATCCGCGTCTTGGGGCGGAAATGGCGGTGGCTGAGGCGGCGCGGAACATTGTCTGTTCGGGCGGCAAACCGCTCGCGATCACCAACTGCCTTAACTTCGGCAATCCATATAAACCGGAGATCTATTACGGCTTCTCCGAAGCTGTCGCCGGCATGGGCAAAGCCTGCCGCGTGTTCGGCACTCCGGTCACCGGCGGCAACGTGTCGTTTTATAACGAGGATCCCAACCGCGCCGTCTTCCCCACGCCGACGATCGGGATGATCGGCCTGATCGAGAGGCTAGATCATATCACGACGCAGTGGTTCAAGGACGAGGGGGATGACATTATCCTGCTCGGCGAGTCCGAGGAGGAACTGGGCGGCACCGAGTACCTTCACACGATCCACAGCATGACACGCGGTGAAGTCCCCGCGCTCGATCTCGATTTCGAGAAGAAGCTCCAGGAGGCACTGCTCGAGGCTATCCGGGCGGGGATGGTGAAATCGGCGCACGATGTTTCGGACGGCGGTCTGGCAATCGCGCTGGCGGAATGCTGTATCTCGAACCGGGACCGGCAGATCGGAGCGCAGATTCAGATGGTCGAGCATATTCGGCGGGACTGCCTGCTGTTTGGCGAGAGTCAGTCGCGGGTGATCGTGACCTGCCCGACGGATCAAGCTGACCTCGTGGAGTTCTTCACCGAAAAGGGCATTCCGGCGGTCAAGATCGGCACGGTTACGGGAAAACGGCTGGTTGTCAATGACCTGATCGACGTCGATATCGAGTCGCTGTCGGACGTGTTCTACAATTCCATGAACCGGTTCATGGATCGGGTTGAGTAGGTTCATTAGTCCGCGATTTTGAAACTTCCCTTGCCGACCTAATCGCGTATATTGTCGCCATGGCGCTATATGTCTTTTCCGACGCCCATCTCGGTTCCGGGACACCCGAAGAGGAACAATCCAAGCTCGAGCATATCGAACGGCTGTTCGACCGGGTGAAGGGTGACGGCGACCGGCTTGTCATTCTGGGCGACTTGTTTGATTTCTGGTTCGAGTACCGTCACGCCATCCCGAAAGACCACCACGACGTCCTTTTCCGCCTTCGGGAGCTGGTGACGGGCGGGATTCCGGTGGATTATGTCAGCGGCAACCACGATTTCTGGATGGGGGATTTTTTCGAAACGCAGATCGGCATCACGCTTCACCGCGACATATTCAACATGGAATACGGCGGAAACCGGATACACATGACGCACGGCGACGGCCTTGCGAAGGCGGACCGGGGGTATCGCTTCCTCAAGAAGATCCTTCGCAACAGATTCAATATCTGGCTGTACCGCAAGCTGCCGCCCGACTGGGCTATCCCTCTCGCCAAGAAAGTATCGGGATCGTCGCGGCAGTATACCTCGCAACGCGACCATATCTTTGTCGAAGAATACGAGGCTTATGCGAAGGCCAAACTGGCGGAGGGGTTTGATATCGTTCTTATCGGGCACCTTCATATCCCGGTGGTTCACACCTGGCCCGAGGGGATCTATATCAACACCGGCGATTTTATCAATCATTTCAGCTATGTCAAGATCGCGGACGGTCAGACGAGGCTGGAGTATCTTTGAAATAGTCCGGGTCAGCCTTTACTACTATCCCGCGCAAACAATTTTGAAAATTCTCAGGCATCGGCTACGTATATGAAGCCAGGTTAAGGCCGGGCGCATGGAAAGCTGCACCAGGGGAGACATCACGATTGCCGAACCGGCAGGATGAGCTCTTCATACACAGTTGTGGAGGTCAGGAAGATGAAACCATTCGCTGCACGTCGTGTGCTGGTTGCGACCGTGTCGCTGGTCTGTCTGGTAGCTATTGGAGCCGGCCTCAAGGCCGATTTGAAAGCGGGTTATCAGACAGAAGCTAAAAAGGCGCTTGAGATGAAGGAGATCGAGAAGACAATCAACAACGTGATTGGCTGGGCGGTGAATAAAGATTTCGATCTGTTTTTCAGCAGTATCGGCGATGATTCCAATTTTGTCAGCGTGACGCCGTATCAACGGGTCAAGTTCGGGGTCGATGCCGTGAAGCAGGATACCTCGTTCTGGTCCAATCCGGCTTTCAAGGCGATCAAGCATGAAGTACACGATCTCAATATCCACATGTCGGAATCAGGGGACGTAGCGTGGTTTTACTGCGTGCTCGACGACTATAATGAAATCAACGGAAAGCCGGCCAACTGGCTGAACACGCGGTGGACGGGGGTGGTGCAGAAGAAGGACGGTCACTGGCGGGTGGTGCAGCAGCACTACTCATGGGCAAAGCAGTAAGAATTTGTCGCGACTTACCAGACACGCCGGGAGGCGCTCTCGACTTTTATTGCGGACCATCGGTCGGGGAGCTCGTTCTCGAACGGGTTGCCGGCCTGCCATCCGGTGCGCCCGGTCTCGCGGAAGTGTTCCAAACGGCGGATCGTGATCTCGGCGAAAATCGGATCAATTTCGCATGTTACGCACTGCCGCCCGGTTCTTTCGGCAGCTAACAGCGTGGTGCCGGAGTGCGAGAAGAAGTCTGCGACGACGTCGTCCGGGCGCGATGACGCTTCCACAATTCGTTCAATCGCTTTCAACGGTTTCTGGGCGTAGCAGCCGTTGACGTTTTCCTCCATCCGATAGAACACCTGCTGAATATCGACCCAGACATTTCCGGGGCGGATAGTCGGTGATTTGGAGCGTTCGAGGTTTTCGGTGGTCCGACCGCCCACGTCTTTGTAGTATCCGCGGAGGATTTTCGGGATATCGGTGTACTGCACGTTGAAATCGGGACGCCCCTTGATATAGTAGAGCAGCTCCTGCCTGACCGACATCCAGTTGTGCTGGGTTCCGTAGCCGCGCTGGTTTCGCATGGTGATGAACGAGCGGGCATTAAAGTCAGTCTCCGACATCATCATCATGAACTGCGGCAACGGCTGGAAATTGTCGCGCTGGTCGGCGCCGAGCCAGACATAGAGGGCGGCGTCGCGGTCGAGGACATGATGAGTGACATCGATCCACCGGCGGCACCAGGCGATGAACTCTTCGACCGATTGCTTTTCGAACATGACGAGATTGTACGGGGGGTCCTGCACCGCGAGCGTGGCGCGTTTCATGCGCCGGAAGAGTGACAGTACGAAGCGACGGTCGGTAGCATCGCCGCAGCCGACAATATGTCGTCCGAGCGGGTCGTGCCAGACCTGACCGGGGCGCAGGCGGCACACCGACAGCAAGTGTTGCTTGAGATCGTCGTTGTCCGTGTCCAGGCGTGGAAGCGGTTGATAGTGCATGGGGATATGCTACACAGGGTGGTGAGAGACTTCAACAAAAACAATTGAGCGTGACTCAGGGATGAAGCTGTACTTCTGAGTGCGGGTTATTTTGTGTGAACTACTTGCGTTGCGGGAGATTTCTGGATATAGATAGGCAGAGCCACGAACCAGACACGTTGTTAATATATCGAAAGGAGGTCGTATGGCTGACACTGTAGGCTGCGCCCGTCCCACCGGACGCGTGGTCGGGCAGACCGAACCGGAAACGACTCCCGAACACCCAACCGAAAGAGAGGAACCGAAGATGTCTATCATGGTAGGCCGCAAGGCTCCCGATTTCGAGGCGCCGGCGTATCACAAGGGTGGGTTCACGCAGGTGAAACTCTCCGATGCCCTCGGTCACTGGGCGCTGCTTTGTTTCTATCCCGGTGACTTCACCTTCGTCTGACCGACCGAGCTAGCGACGGTCGCCGCTTCGTACAAAACACTTCAGGATCTCGACGTTTTCGTTTATGCCTGTTCGGTCGATTCCATTTTCGTGCACAAGACCTGGCACGAACAGGAGTTGTCCAAGATGGTTGAAGGTGGTATCCCGTACCCGATGCTTTCCGACGCCGGCGGTCATCTGGGCCGCGTGTACGGCGTGTATGATGAAAATGCGGGTGTGGATGTCCGCGGGAGATTTATTATTGATCCCGACGGCGTGGTGCAGGGGATGGAAATCCTGACGCCGCCGGTCGGACGGAATTTCATCGAAACGGTCCGGCAGATCAAGGCGTTCCAGCATGTCCGGTCAACCAAGGGCGCGGAGGCGACTCCGGCCGAATGGCAGCCCGGCAAGCCGACGTTGAAGGTCGGCCCGAACCTGGTCGGCAAGGTCTGGGAAATCTGGAAACCCGAAGTTGCCTGATACAAAGGAACAAACGGCGCGCCCGAGGGTGCGCCGTTTCTATTTACAGCTAGATCATTAACACAAGATTGCGTTTAAAAGGCCACGCCGCCGATCATCAAATCGACAGTGGTGTGAGTCATTCCTCCATAGCTTCCGCGACTACTCTTACCGGTGGACATGAAAAGCCCCACCTGCCAGTGCCGGTGGAATTCATAGCCTCCTCCGACCAGCAACGCCGCCCCGGAGTCGTTGAAATCGTCGCTACCGGTCGCCCAGGTGTAAAGTCCCAGACCGGCGGTGGTGAAGAAAGTCCGGCCGGCCGGTCCGAAATAATGATGCCAGCTGACGAATCTGCCGCCTTGAACTATACTTCCGCCGCCCTCCGAGTAACCGGATGCCTGTTCCTCATAAACGATCATGTTCCGGTCATCCCAGGCGTAGCCAATAATAATCTGCAGGCCGATCCCGGCGCCTTCGTCCTTCGAGGCATAATCATCGAATGCCCAGTGGATGTAGGGTGAAAAACCGATCCCGCCTCCCAGGACGAACCCCTTGCGTTTACCGTCGAATCCCGCGACGGATCCGCAGATGATAGAGATGATTGCCGTTACCAGTAAGATTTTTCGCATGATCGCCTCCCGGCCCTCATTTGAGAACGCATTTACGATTTTGTGATGTGCTGCGCGTGCAGCGTTAACTCCCCGGATCGATCGAGTGTTACTCTCTCAGATCAGTCCGTTGCGCACGGCGTGGATGTAATCGGTGTAGGGCGGTTCGAGCCCGGCCATTCGCATATCCCGGGCGATCTGTCCCCGGTGATACACACCGTGCATGATGACGTGCGATAGTATGTCCCCCACGTTATTGGTGAATTCCTCTCCCGCACTGGTACGATACGAGACCGTCTCTATTAATCTGTCAATTGTCAGGTCGTTCATATATTCCCGCCAGAGGCGCGCCAGGTCGGAAAACTGCACCTCGCACTGGTCGAGAGTGAGTTGCGGCCAGACGACCACGGCGGTCTGGTCACGTTTCAGCCGCCCGATCCACAGCCACTCGGCGGCCACGATGTGGCCGAGAATGTGCACGGAAGACGGGGGTGGTTCGGGCGCCGCTTTGAGAGAATTAGACACCTCGCGGTTAGCCCAGCCATTGTACTCGAACAATCGCCTGGTGTGCTCTGTCATGGCGATCCCCTATCTGACGAATCGTGTCGGGTCGGTCACGGCGCCGTTGAGCGCCGATGCGGCCGCGGTCGCCGGCGAGCAGAGGTATACCTCCGCCTTGCCTGACTTCGGGGCGTGAATCTGCCAGGTGGTGGTGGCCAGACACCGTTCGCCGTCGGCGAGAAGTCCGTCCTGCGAGGACATGAACGGCGAGCTCCCCGGATTCATCACCATGGCACCCGCCTCCACGAAGACGCGAATCAAGCCTTTCTTGAGGGCTTCGAGATAGACCGCCCGCGAGCCCGGGTATATGTACATCCGACAATCAGAACTAACCGTTTTCCCCTTGAGAATATCAGCCGCCACCCGGAGGTCATCGAATCGTCCGCTGCTGCATGTCCCCATGACAATCTGGTTGACGGGCAGGCCTTCGACTTCCGCCGCGGGTTTGATCGAGGGTTCCTCTCCGGGACAGGCTACCTGCGGCACAAGCTGGTCGATACTCACCTGGTAGATGTTTTCGTACTCGGCGTCCTTGTCCGGTACGACCGGCTTGTACTGTCCCATAGCGCGGCCGTTGAGATACCGGCGAGTGGTGGCGTCATACGGGCAGATTGCGGAGCGCGCCCCGAGTTCGACCGACATATTGGAAAGGGCAAACCGCTCGCTGATCGACATCTGCGACACCACCGAGCCGCCGTACTCGACCACGCGGTCGTGGGCGGTCCCGGAACCGAGCTGGCGGAGAATCCAGAGGACGATGTCCTTGGCGTAGACGCCGCGGGTTTTTCTGCCGGTGATATTGATGCAGATCGTGCGCGGTACACTCATGTCGACCGTGCCGTTGCTGAAGAGCGCCAGCATCTGCTCGGCATCGATATTCGCCGCCATCGTACCGAGGCAACCGTACGAGGTGGTGAGGCCGTCGGTGCCGAGAATGAGCTGCCCGGGCATGACATGGCCGCGCTCGACCACCACCTGGTGACAGGTACCTTCGCGGAGGTCATAGAAGTTTTTGATCCCCTGCCGCTTGACGAATTCGCGGACAAGCTTGTGAACTTCGGCCGGGTCACCCCCACCGTCGCAGCGGGAGTAATCGAGAGTGACCAGTACCTTATTGGGGTTCCAGACATATTCCGGGCCGGACTTTTTGAACGCGTCGATGATTTCTTCGGCGTGCTTATGCAACAGGGCGATATCCGGTTCAACCTGAAGAGTCCGGCCGACTTCGACTTTTTCTTCGCCCGCCGCCCGCGCGAGTATCTTCTGCGCCACGCTCTGCTTGCCGTACAGGGACCCGGCATAGGAGCTGAATTTGGCGCCGGGGAAGTTGAACTCGAGCTGTTCGAGTTTCAGGAAGGCGGGCTTTTCACGAATGTTGTAGCGCCGCCGCCAATTATAGAAGGCGGCCTTTGACAGGCTGAGTTCGAGTCCGGCTTTTTCGTCGTCGCCGTACCTCTCCCACAGATTGCGGATTTCGGTTTCGGAGAATTTCGGGAGCGAGTATTTCGGGATGCCCTTCTTGCGCCGCCAGTATGCTACCAGATAGGCGGGCACACCGCCGAGCCGTTCGCCTATTTTTTCATCGGTCTTGTACAGCTTCTGCAGCTGCTGAAGCTCGGTCTTGGTCGGCATCTTCCTTTTGGGGCTCATAACCTGTCGAATGCTTCCTTCATCTTCTCATAAACCGGATCGAGCGGCACCGAAACGACCTTTGTCTTGCCCAGGACCATCATGAAGCTGGTGTCGCCGTTCCACCGGGGGACGACATGCATATGCAGGTGTTGCGGAATCCCCGCCCCGGAACCTTCGCCGATATTCATCCCGAGATTGAATGACTGGGGCTTGATGACCTCCTGGAGCAATCTTACGGTAGTGCGCACCAGTTCGAACAGCTCGGCCGATTCTTCTTCGTTCAAATCTCTCAGGTCAGGCAGATGACGGTTGGGACAGATCATGGCATGACCGGAGTTGTACGGAAACTTGTTGAGAATCACGAAGCAGGTCTTGCCGCGATAGACGATGAGATTCTCGACCGAGTCCGTTTCCGCCTCGAGAGCTTTGCACAGTGGGCATCCCTTTTCTTTTTTGGCCAGCACAAACGCAGAACGCCAGGGCGCCCAGAGAATATTGTTATCCATATGTGGCTAATATAAACAAATGAGCGATGAAATAAAGGAAAAACAAAAATTCAATCGCCGCTATTCGTTTGCCCTATAGCCAGTTGACCGGTTCGGTCCGAATTAAGCCCCTTATCCGGGCCCGCCCCGATTCATACTGGAAACGACAACCGGTTGTCTAACAGTTGTTTACGGGCACGACTGCCGCCGGAAGACGAGACCTTCATAAGCCAAAAAAGCCCCGGCGATAAGCCGGGGCTGAGTATTATCAGTCTTATGCCGATCGGGTTTAATGAGGACGGCTCAAGCCAAGGAGGTCCCACATAAGTGCCGTAGGAATCGATCCTTCGGCGAGAAGGGCATCGTGAAACTGCTGTTCGGAGAAGTTCTCCCCCTCGCGCTCTTCCATGGCCTGCCGGAGCCGGTCGATATCCCGCTTGCCCATGAGATAGGACATCTGGTACGTGGGAGTCAGCGTGTAGCGTCTTACTTCGCCCGCGATAAACTGCCGACCGGACTCGGTATCGATACCGAGCACATCGGTCATCCAATCGACACACTGGTCGACGGTGAACTGCCCGGTATGCAACTTCACGTCGGCAATCACGCGCGCCGCCCGCATGCGAATGCCGCCGAGCACTTTCAGCCGCTGTGCCGGGTCATCAGCGCCGTACAGACCGTCGTTGTACATCAATTCTTCGCAATACAGTCCCCATCCTTCGATCATCATGGGGTTCGTCTGCCATCGGCGCACGGCGCTCGCGTTTCTTGCCGCGATTTGCATCTGCAGGTGGTGTCCCGGATACCCTTCGTGGACGACCGACCCGCGGAAACCACGCCGATCGACATAACGGAACCGCGCCTCCAGCTGCCGACGGTCCATATTTTGCGGTATCGGCCGAATATAGATCAGTCCCCGCTGGGTATCGTCAAACGGGCCGGCGGGCTCGTAGGCGATGCTGGTAATCATGGTGCTGAGGAACGGCGGCGTCTCGACCACTTCGAGGGGAGCAATATCTTCCGGGATGCTGACAATCTCATTCTCGGTGAGAAACAGCTTCACCTGGTCGATTTCCCAGCCGTAATAGTCGATCAAGTCCTCACGGGAAAAACACTGCGGCACGAACACCGAATCCTGGCCGTTCTGGTTGGCCGCGAGATACTGCTCCTGTTCATCGTATTCCTGCTGAACACCGGCCAACATTTGCTCGCCGATTTTCAGAAGAGAATCGGAATCGTAGTCCAGGAAGTAGTCGTTGGAGAGCATGTAATCGAAGTTCTTTTTGCCGATGGCAAATCCCTTTTCATCGCCGGGTGTGACCTGTGACAGGTAGTTCAGAAAATCATTCATGGCTTCGCGTGCGACGGTGGAAACTTTCAGGATTTCATCGGCCCGGTCAGGAAATTCCGCCATCATCTCGGAGGCTATCTGGCGGTAGAAATCCATCCCGGACTGCAGTGACCGGCCGGCCGTCTCGATATAGACCGGTGGCACCTGGCGCAGGTTTTCCCGGGCGGTTTCGAACAGGTCGGGCACGGCCTTCATTCGGTCGATGATCGAATACAGCTTTTCCGACATTGGGGCGTGCTGCGACAATTCGAGATAATAGACGCCGTTGACGGCCTCATCGACATACAGGCCGGGCGAAAACCGCTGCCATTCGATCTTGTCGAGATTGAGCAGCGCGATATCGAGATTGGATTTGATCAGCCGATAGTTGGTCCGGTCCTCGAGAGAGAACGACGAAGTATTGATCTTGTGCAGTTTGACCTCGTAGTCCTTCAGCTTTCTGACCATGGACTTGACCGAGGCCGCGGAGAAATCGCCCAGGCGATGGTCATAGCTGTGGATTCCCATCATGGTCGATTGAACGGGATAGAAGGACTGGATGAGTTCAAGAATCTCGCCGGAGAGTTTGTCGAATCTTTCTTTCTGGGTGGCGGCGAACACCGCTTGCGAGAAAAGAACCGTCGTGAAAACTATCACTATGAGCAAGGCTGTGGTCTGTTTAACCGTGCGCAAGTTTTGACCTCCTTGGTGCTATGTAGGTCGGCAGATCACTGAAAATCCTTATTCGGCCTGGTCCGTCACTCCCCGCGATCAAACCGTCCGACCACCTCTATGTGCATTGTGTGTGGAAACATATCGACCGGCTGCACGCGCGGCAAGGAATAACCGGCGTCTACGAGCGATTTAGCGTCGCGGGCGAAAGTCGATGGATTACAGGATATATAGAGCAGCTTTTTCGGCCGGATTTCGATCAGTCGCTTGAGGGCTTTCGGATGCAGTCCGGCGCGCGGCGGATCAACGATAACCGCGTCGAACGGCTCCGGCGCCTCCGGCGAGGACTTCAGGAACTCTTTAACGTCGCTCTCGTGAAATGTCACGTTCTCTATCCCGTTGACGGCGGCGTTTTCCCGTGCGGTGCGGATGGCATCGGCCACTAACTCAACGCCGACCACTTCCGCGACACGGTCCGAAATCAGCAGACCTATCGACCCGGTCCCGCAGTACAGATCGAGAATCCGGTCGGTCCGGTTCGGGTCGAGCATATCAAACGCCGTGCGATAGAGAGTCTCGGCCTGGATCGAGTTCGTCTGGAAGAACGAGTTCGCCCGTATGCGAAAACGACGCTCAAAGAGTTTTTCCTCGACATAGCCCGAGCCATAGAGAATGTGTTCGATTTCGCCGGTGGCGATATTGGATTTCCGGCCGTTCTGGCTGTGAATGACGGTCGTAACGTCGGGAAATGCCTCGCGGAGTTGTTCCACGAGTTCCTGGTGGCGGGGCAAATCGCCGTAATTGGTGACGATATTGACCATCGTCTGGCCGGTCCGCTTGCCGGTTCTGATAACAAGGAATCTCATGAAGCCGGTGTGGTTCTTGACGTCGTAGACCGGGATGTCATTCCGCTTGACGAAATCCCGAATCCACGCCACGATGGCGTTGGACTGTGCGGACTGGAGGTGGCACTTGTCGATGTCGAAAACCTGGTCGAAGTGTCCGCGCCGATGCAGGCCCAGAGTGAATCCGTCATCGGAGGTGTGGAAAGAGAATTCCATCTTGTTGCGGTAGTTAAAAATCTCTACCGAGCCGATGACGTCTTCCACCACGACTGATTCGAGTCCGCCGATGCGCTCGATGCAGTCATTGACCTGTTTTTTCTTGAACTGGAGCTGTTTTTCGTACAGCAGGTCCTGCCAGGTGCAGCCGCCGCATATATCGAAGTGAGAACAGATTGCGGGCGTCCGCATGTCGGATTGGCCGACAATTTCCTTTACGACGCCTTCATTGTAGCGGGGCTTCTGGCGGGTAATTTCAGCGAGGACGGTTTCTCCCGGAAGACCGCCGCGCAGGAAGACCACCTTGCCTTCCTGATGCGCCACCGACTTACCGTCGAAGGCGAGGTCGGTTACTTCCAGTTCCACCAGTTTCTTTCGCAGTTCGCTCATCAGTTTGTCAGTCAGTATCTATTGCGGTCGAGCACGTTAAAGGTTGACTAATATACACAAAAATGCGGTTGAAGCCCACAAAGAAACACAAAAAGAGTCGGTCATGCGGTGAGATTTTCAGTCGGCACCGATAAATTTGAGCGAGACGAATCCGGCTATCAAGAGAACCACAAAGGCGATGGCGAGAGCATTGAAGTACTTGTCAATGAACTCCTTAATGCGCACGCCGTAGCGCTCGAAGAGGGTCCCGACGAGTCCCGCGACAACGAAAAATCGGAGCGAACGGCTGACGGCCGATGCGATCACGAAAATCGGGAAGCTCATAGAGAAGAAGCCGGCTGCGATCGTGAAGACTTTGTACGGGATGGGCGTGAACCCGGCAATTCCGACTGCCCAGGCGCCCACCTGCATGCCCCAGACCCGCTTTTCATCGAACCAGTACCGGGCCACGGAAAGCATCTGATCCGGGTCACCGCCGGAAATGGTTGCGATGAAGTCCAGTATCTTGTGGCCGATCACTTCAAACGCCGCATATCCGATCAAGTAGCCGAGCATACCGCCGATTATCGAGCCTATCGAGCAAACGATCGCAAACCGGACCCACTTGCGATGCGAACCCATACAGAGGGCAATCAGGAGGGCGTCGGGAGGAATGGGGAAAAAGGAGGCTTCCGCCATCGAGAGGAAGAAAAGCGCGGTTTGACCGTGACGTTTCTCGCCCCAGCTCAAGACCCAGTCATATAGCCGACGGCTCCAGACCAGAGGAGCGCGCAGTATGTTTGTCATCGAAGAAGATCTCCTCGGTTATTCCCTCGGCGTACTCTCGGGCACGATCTTTTCCGCCTTGATCCTGAGTATACGGTTCTCGTCCTTGGCCAGCACGGTCAGTTTGACATCGGCAATCGTGACGGTCTCGTGCTGTTCGGGGAGGCGACCGACCGCTTCCATGAACAGGCCGGCCAGCGTGTCGACATCGTCTTCGGGAAGGTTTGAGTTCAGCAAATCGTTGACTTCGCCGGGCCAGACCGAGCTGTCGGCAAAGGCGACGGTATCCGAGTGCCTGACCAGCGGTTTTGCCTCGGTGTCGTACTCGTCCTGTATCTCGCCGACGAGCTCCTCGAGAATATCCTCGAGCGTGATGATGCCGGCGGTGCCGCCGAAATCATCGAGCACGACGGCCATGTGATTTTTCCCCTTCTGGAACTCACGCAGCAGTTTCGACAACGGCATGGAGTCCGGAACGTACAGCGCCTCCCTGAGAATCCCGGCGACGTCTATGTCGCGGGCATTCATCTCTTTCTGGAGGACGTCTTTGGCGTATATGACTCCGACGACAGTGTCGATGTTGCCCTTGAAGACAGGGTAGCGGCTGTATCCCTGCTCGACCATCAGGGTGACGATATCAATCGGCTTGCCGTCGATGTCGATGCCGATCACATCGGTCCGAGGAGTCATCGCCCGTCGCACCGTGGAGTCGGCGAACTCGAACACGGAGCGGATGAATTCTCTCTGGGTATCGTCGAACACGCCCTCTTCCCGGCCCTCTATGACCAGCTGGTTGATTTCCTCTTCGCTCACGGCGCCGCGTTGCGGGTCACTTCGGACGCCAAGCATGCGGACAATGGAAAGGGCCGTGCCGCTCAGCAGCCGTGAGAATATGGATGTGACCTTGACAAAGAATGATATCGGCCGCGCGACATAGCGGGCGTATCTCTCGGGGAAAGACAGGGCCAGGTACTTGGGCACCAGTTCGCCGAGGACGACCGACAGGACAGTGATCAGGACAACCACCAACACCATCGAGATTCCGGTCGCGGCATTCTGGATACCGTGAATCGGGATGAGTTTGATAGCCTCGGCGAGCTTATTGACCATGGTGGCGCCGCTGAAGACACCTACCATGGCAGCCACGAGTGTGATTCCCACCTGAATCGTGGCGAGGAATCGTTCGGGGTTTTCGCGAAGTTTGGCGGCTTGTTCAGCGCCGGGCTTGCGTTCTTCGGCTTTTTGCCGCAGCCGGCTTTTTCGGCTGGCGATGACGGAAAATTCGGCCAATGCGAAAAATCCATTGGCCAGGATAAGCACCAGGATTGCCAGCAGTTCGAGAGTGAGGCTACCGTCCATGGTGTTCAGCAGCCTCTATGACTTTGACAGGCCCGGGTTGACCGCCCGGCTCGCTATCGGCGATATTCATCAGTAACTCTGATACACCCCTTGCTGCGCCATGGCCCGCAGGCGCTCAATTCGCTTCTCGACCGGCGGGTGGGTGGAAAACAGCGACGTGAGGCCGCGTCCGGAAATCGGGTTCGCTATCATCAGGTTGGCCGTGGCCGGGTGCTTGTCGAGGTTCATCCGCACCGGCGAGCGATGCAGTTTCTGGAGGGCGGAAGCCAGCGCGAGATACTTGCCGGTGATCCGTCCCCCTTCGGCGTCGGCTTTGAATTCTCGCTGGCGTGATATTGCCGCCTGGAGCACCATGCCCATGATCGGGGCCACTATCGCGATCGCCAGGAGACCGAACAGCCCGCCGCGATCATTGTCGCGGCTGTACCCGCCAAAGATTGCGCCCCATCTTGCGATCGACGCCAGAATACCGATAGCACCCACGAACGTAGCTGCGATAGTGCCTACGAGCATGTCCCTGTTCTGGATGTGAGCCATTTCGTGACCGATGACGCCTTCGAGTTCGTCGTCGCCAAGCAACTCGAGGATTCCCTCGGTTGCGGCGACGGCGGCGTGCTCGGCATTACGGCCGGTCGCAAAAGCATTCGGTCCCTGGGTCGGAATGATATACACTTTCGGCATCGGGAGCATGGCCTTGGTCGCGACGTTTTTAACGATCCGATACAGGCGCGGGTGATCGGCTTCGGTGACCTGTCGTCCACGGTACATTTTGAGGACCATCTTGTCGGAGTACCAGTAGGTGACCAGGTTCATTATCGTAGCGATGGCAAAGGCGATGATCATGCCGTTGGTGCCGCCGAACATGTAGCCGACCCACATGAAGAGGGCCAGCAGGGCCACCATCAGCAGAAAAACTTTAAGAGAATTCATATTATTACCACCTCGTTATCAATTAAAAGCGTTGACCCTGCCCCGGTCAAACAATTTTCCTACTGCGTATATCGTAAGAGAGGCCAAAAAGTTCCGCGACACGGGGTTAAATAAAAGGAGCCGGACCTGGTCCGGCTCCTTGGTGAAGATTCTTTTGCGGCGGCTACCTCGTTCGTTTTCGCTTCCCGCGCCCGAACGATATGCCCTCTTTCGAGAAGCCGTCCTCGGCCTCGGAGTCTCCCTCGTTCTCGGTTTCCTCATTGCTCGGATGAGGCGTCCGCCGACGGGATTTGGTCCGCCCGTAATGAATTTCGGGCTCCTCTTCCTCCTCAGGTTCTTCCTCTTCTTCGGCCTCTTCTTCCGACTCTTCGAGGTACTCCACCGTCTCGGTCTCGGCAGGCTGTTCTTCCTCCTCGGCTGAGACCCGGGCGATCTCCTCTTCAGCCGGCTCTTCCTCTTCGGAGATTTCAGCCTCGGACGAAGCCTGTTCCCGGTCGGCTTCCGGCGGAGTTTCCATTTCGATTCTTCGCGGCTCGGTTTCGGTTGACGGCTGTTCGGTTCTGGCCGTCACTCCGGTGGCGTCTTCCGAGGGGCTTTCATCCGGCGTAACGGAGGTTTCAGGATGGAAGTGATTTTCCTGCGGGGCTTCCTCAGCCGTTTCGTGCCGCTCCGGTTTTGGTTCAGGTCCGGCGGTCTCACGACGTGACCGGAGCTGGGCCGACACCCGGGCCAGCTCTTCTTCTGCCTTCTCGCGGCTCAGCCGGGCTCTTTCCTGAGGCGGCTTCTCCGGCGCTTCTTTGGGGCGCGGCGAAGGAGCCGGCGGCGATGTTCTCTGGGGAGCCGATTTTTTCTGGTCGAACCGGGTCATCGGTTCAGACGGCTTCTCCGATTCAACGTCGAGTGCGGGCGGGGTGCTGCTGGTTACCTGGAAAGGTGACTTGCCTGTTTCGCGCTGGCGACCCGTGTCCGGCTGTCGTGGCTTGCTGCCGGACCGGTCCGGCCGGTCCGCCCGGTCCGTCCGGCCGCCGGATCGACGGTCAGAGTCTCTGCGGTCGGTCCACGAAGGGCGGTCGGTCCTTTCACGGGAGCCGCTGCGACGGTCGGGACGGCGCTTATCAGTCCGGTCCGGTTTACGGTCTGATGTCGGCGGCCGCTTTTCTCGTCCTTTACGAATCGGTCGTGTTGGCCGTCTTTCTTCCCGCGCGGGAGCCCGGGTCGCCGTCTTGAATTCGAACGTTTCCCCGATTACGGCCGCGCCGACGGCATCACCCCAGGTATTTGCCGCTCCGCGAACGCGGTCGATTAGCCAGTCGGCGGCGACAACGATAATGATACCGGCATACAACCCTTCGGAGGTGCCGACCAGCCCCAGTGTCATATAGAGAAGGGGCGTGATAACGCCCGGGATGCCGGCCAGGCCCAGCGAAAGCAGGATGGCCAGCAGGGCCAGAAGCAGGACGCTTCCAAAACCGAGCGGCATGCCCATGGCCTGACCGAGGAACATACCGCCCAGCACGACAATCATGGCGGTGGGACCGAAATTGACAATGGTACCGAGCGGCAGGACCAGGCTGCCGGCCCGCTGGTCGACATTCTGCCGATGGACGACGCCTTCATAAGTGTACGGGATGGCGCTGGTCGACGATGCTGTTCCGAAGCCGGCCGTCACGGCCGGTGCGAGGCTCGCGAGATAGCTCAGAATGGGACGCTTTCCGAAAAACTTGAGGGCAAGCGGCAGGATGATGACGCCATAAACCAATACCGCGATAATCACGGCGAATGGAAAGCCGCCGGCGACAGTGAACACCTGGCCGAGGTCCGATTGCTTGCCGGCGACTGACGTCCCGATGAGAGAAAAGAGACCCAGGGGGGCCGCGTACAACATGACCGTGGCCATGTTACCCAGGGTCGATGTCACGCCGGAGAAGAAGGTAACGACCGGCCGGGCTTTGGCCCCCATTAGAAGAAGGGCCACGCCGAATGCTATGGCCAGGGCAATCAGACCAAAGAACTGCCCGCCCGCGATTCCGCTGAGGCCGTTGTCCGGGAGTACGGTGTTGTAGAGGGTGTATCCCTGACCGATGACATCGACGGCGCCGAGATTTTCGGCTCCTCCCGGGATCACATATCCGCCCCCGGGATTGAATACATAACCGGCGGCGATACCGAGGATCACCGCAATAACCCCCGTAACTGCAAAATACAGAAGCGACTTGCTTCCGGAGCGCCCGAGCTTTCGATAGTCTCCGAGGCGCGTGATGCCGACGACGAGGCCGGCAACGATGAGTACTGCGGCGAGGATGGTCAGGGCGCCGATGAACAGCTTACCGATGAAGCTGATGGCGAGCATAAAGCCGGGCGCGTAGGTTCCGAGGAGAAATCCCAGAACGATACCGGCGAGCATTCCTGCCAGCAGTAAGATTGTTGTTCTTCCGCTCATGCTATTCCACGTGTTTGGCTCTTCCGGTATTGTTTCCTTCATTCCGCTGTGGGAAGAGCCGGTTGGTGTGCCGTTCCTGCGTTATATCATTACGTGCGCGGCGCGTATGTTTTTGTCGCTCGGACTGTCCGGTTGCGTGAGGCAACAGGTCCGGAACGCGCCGTCGGGCAGGCGGCATCACATGTTATTCCTAGATTACTCCATATTTTGACATAACTTTTTATAATACCCACCTGTTTCCGGTCTGGCAAGGCGTTTTTCCCTTATTAAAAACCAAGTCGATGCCATACAGTCACTTGCGGGTAGACGGGGGTTTGCGAAAAATCCCCCGTGCCCCCGTTGATGCTCGACATACGGCGATCCGGTACCCGGAGCCCCGAATTTACAGGCGGAGAGTTTTGTTCAGTTGCTCGAGTTGATCGGTGTGCCCGATCAATATCATGACGTCGCCGGCTTTCAGCACCGTGGACGGCTCCGGATTGAGTGTCATCCTCTCCCCGGCGTGCTTGATGCCCATGATGGTCACGCCGTAGTCGGATTTCAGATTTGACTGCAGGACGGTTTTGCCGACAAGTTTCGATTCGCCGGGGATGACGACTTCCTCGAGCGAGAGTCCTTCCTCGCCGACGGCGGCAATTTGCATGAAATCGACAACGTTCGGCCGTAGCGAGGCCATGGCCATCCGCATACCCCCGATAACGTGCGGGATGACAACATGATCCGCCCCGGCACGGATAAGTTTCTTCTCGCCTTCCTCGAAGTCGGCACGGGCGATAATTTTGAGTTTGCTGTTCATCTGGCGGGCAGTCAGAGTCAGGTAAACATTCTGCGCCTCTTCGGGCAGGGTGGAGACGAGCGTATGTGCCTGCTCGATATTGACCTGGCGCAGGATGTCCTCGTCGGTGGCATCACCTTCCACAAACAGGTAGCCGTCGGACACCAGCCTGCTTATGGAGGCCGGTTCTTTCTCCACGACAACGAACCTGACGTTTTTCTTCTGGAATTCCTGCGCCACGTGTCGGCCGACGCGACCGAATCCGGCGATGATGTAATGATCCGACAGTTTTTTTATTCGATTTTCCATCTTTCTCCTCGAAACCAGTTCCCGGAACTGCCCCTCGAGCACCATTTGTCCCACGATCGTGACGAGATACCCACCGAGCAACACGCCGACGACAATGAGGAACATGACGAAGACGCGGCTGTCGGTATGCAGTTCCCGGATCTCGCCAAAACCGACGGTCGAGAGGGTGATGATTACCATGTAGAGCGCGTCGAGAAACGGCATGTTCTCGAGGTACATCAGCCCGATTGTGCCGGCGGCGACAATGGCCATGGCAGCCAACACGGCGATCTGCAGTTTCCGAAACGGACTGACTTGTGATGAGATGTAATACGGCTCCATGGTCGCCGTTAAGGTAGGTCCGGTGCCGAGAGTATGCCACTAAAAATTGAACGTGGCGCTAATGGAGACCTTATGCGGATTGAGCAGTAATTTGTTATTGACCATTTCAACGTTTTTTGGTACCGAATGGCTCTATGGTCTCACGGCATACCAATTCGGGGTTCTGGAGAAACATGCTGACCTATCATGTTCCGGTAATTCTCTATGCCGGCGCCGTGATTGCGGTTTCATCGGTCCCCAATCTAAAGACACCGTCGGTGAGATTTTTCGCGGTCGACAAGCTGGCGCATTTTATCGAGTACGCAATGTTCGGGTTTCTTACATTTCGGTCTTTTTCGCGTCTAAAGGAAGGAATCGGGGTAAATTTGGCCTTGCTTCTGTCAATCTTGTTTCTATCGATTTTTGCCGTGGTTGATGAGTACCATCAGCGATTTATCCCGGGCCGTCAGGCGGATGTAGCCGATGTCGCCACCGACCTTCTCGGGTCGGTCCTGGTGATTGTTTTCATGTGGTTGAGACATCGCCGGAAGGGGACTCCGGAGGGCTGAAAAACTGCGGTATATGCGCAAAAGTTGCGCATAAATAGGAGGCATAAAACCTTGACATTAAAGCGCATTTTGATATATTCAGGTGGTTGATAGGGGAATACTTGCCGGGTGTGTTCTACTGCAAGGATTTCCTTCTTCTTTTGGTCTAACGTAGCTGGCTAGGCAATAAAATTTACGCATTCATGATTGACGAAGAGTACTATCCGGCGCTGCTTACAGTGCACGTGGTATCCCGGTTCCGGCACCCGGTTCGGTCAGGTTACTTTGCCCCCGCGGATTCAGCGGTGGCGGCGAACGGATATCCCGGACAAGGGCAGTCGTCAATTTCGGATCAGTGCGGCACGTCCAATTTGAAACTAAGCAATAAGCGTTAACTTTTTGTCGGGAGGCTTTATTCGAGATGAAGCTAAAACTAGTCGTAATCCTCATGGGCCTGCTGACGGCACTGGCAGTGCCGGCCGCGGCGGCAGGCGACCTGGGCGCCATGGATACGATGGCGCTCGAGGCTACCATCACGCCGTGTGCATCGAGCAGTGATTTCAACGTCGTCCTTGAAGCTTGGGCCTTCAATGACTCCAACCAGGTGTTCGCGGCTTCCATCGGATGGACATGGAGCAATCCAAACATGACCATGACCGGAGCCACGCCAAGCAGTCTGGCTAAGGACAACTTTGACCAGCTTCTTTTTTATGATCGGTCGTCTCTGGACTCCACGAATGCGAAGCGCAGATTTCAGTTTGTGAGTATCACCTTTGGACTGGGGAAATTCGGTATTCCCCCGGCTCCGGAACGCCGTCTCTGGGCGACTTACAACTTCACCCTCTCGGACTGGAGCGTCAATGACGTCGTTTTTGTCAAGGATACGGTTTACTCCGCCGGTGTCAAAGTGCAATTCATTGATTATCCAGATCTGGAATCTTACTTGCCCTATGTCAATTCAAACCTTGAAATTCGTGACTGTGATTATGTTCCGGTGACCGGGCAATTGGAGGTCTCCCCATCACAGTTGGATTTTACGGCAATCCAGGGGGACGCTGATCCCGCCCCACAGAATTTCACGGTAAGCGAGGCATCGGCAGATAATATCGCCTATACTGCTTCCGAGACTTCCTCCTGGATTTCACTGACCAACCCGACGGGAACAACACCGGGCGATGTAACTGTCAATGTCAATATTACGGGGCTTTCTGAAGGAGCATATACCGATTCCGTGATGGTTTCTTCGGAAGAAGCGGTCAATTCGCCGCAGTGGGTAAAAGTCCAGCTCGTGGTGGAGGGTCCCAGGGTTTTGCTTGCGGATCCGACCAGCCTGTCCTTCAACGCCACGCAGGGGGATACCGGACCACTGCTTGACACGATCGCGGTCACCGAGCAGGGCGGAGCGGAGATTACGTTCAGCGCCACGACCGCGCAAGCGTGGCTGAGTGTTAACCTGCTCGACAACACCACCCCGGGCAGTATCCAGGTTTCGGCGGACCCGACCGGACTTATCGCCGGTACTTACCGGGATACGGTGACCATCAGTGCGGCGGCTCCGACCGCGTCGATAAAGGTACCGGTGGAATTCACCATAGTGGAACCGCCCAAGTTCCTTCAGGTCGACCCGACGAGCCTGTCTTTTACGGCTACCGAGGGCTCGACAACAGCTTTGCTCGACAGCCTGACAGTGACCGAGCAGGGCGGATTTGAAATCATATTCGCCGCTACCGCCACGCAGGCGTGGACGACTGTCAATGTTACCGACGATACCACGCCGGGCAAGGTCCTGGTTACCGTTGACCCGACCGGCGTCGCCGCGGGAGTGTACGAGGACACCGTTCTCATCGCAGCGGTCGATGCGGAAGAAGATCTGAAGGTGCCGGTTACGCTGACAGTGAATGAGCCGGGCAAGTATTTGACTATAACGCCCGACACTCTGATGTTTGAAATTTCCGAGGGAGACGTCAGTTATCCCTCCAATACCTTTAATGTCGACGAGCAGGGCGGATACGCGGTAGCGTTTGTCGCCACCACGGCGTCCACGTGGATCGGGCTGACTGCCGATTCGGCCGGCACGACGCCTTCCGACGTGACGGTCAATATCAATGCCACCGGAGTCGGTCCGGGCACGTATGTTGACAGCGTCATGGTGTCGTCGGAAGAAGTGCTCAACTCGCCGCAATATGCCTACGTGAAACTGGTCATATTGCCGTGTCCGTCGCTTGTCCTTTCGGATACTGCGGCCACCGTCGAGATTACGGCCGGTGAGACCACGAATTTCACCGATACACTGGAGGTCACGAGTTCCGGCCCCGGCGAAATCACTTTCGTGATGGATGCCGATACCAATTTCGCCGTCTCGTTCAGCGGCGATGTCACCCCGGCGACCGTGATTGTGGGCTACGACGTGCAGTATGATACGCCGGGTGAATATCAGGCCTGTATCACTTTCTCCAGCGCCGAAAACGCAGAGAACACCTGTTTCTCGTCGGCGACGTATTGTCTTAACATCGTTGTTAACGAAAAGCCGTGCGTCAATGTGCTGGTGTCGGATACGCTGGTGAATTTCACGGCCATCGAGGGCGCCGAGTATCTCGCGCCGCTTTTCGATTCCGTCATGGTGTACAGCTCCGACAGTAACGAGAATTTTGCCTTTACGGCCACGAAACCGATCGACGCCGCCTGGCTGAGTTTCGGAGAAACCGGCCCGTTCGAGGGAGCGACCCCGGCAACGGTACCGCTGTATGTCGACCCGAACGGTGTCGCCGCGGGCACGTATGAGGCTATTGTGATAGTCACGTCGACCGACGATATCGTGTGTGATCCGAAATTCACGCAGTTTACCGTTCATCTGCAGGTCTTCCCGGCGCCGAGCTCCGATACGGTCATTGTGGCCACCGAGCCGGCTGTACCGGGCATGCAGGTTACCGTACCGGTGACTTTCGCCAGCAGCTGCGAATTGCACGGCGCCGGGCTCCAGCTTAACTGGACTTCCGGAATGGTACATCTCGATTCGGTATCGTATGCCGGTTCCGATATCGCTGATTTCGATCACATTGTGGATATTAACAATGACGAATCCTATGTCATGCTGAGCGAACAGGTTGGTACTTCCGCCACGCCGCTCCTCCCCGGTTCCGGTTACAACTGGGCCAATCTGCATTTCACCGTTTCGTGTGATATTGGTCCGGGAACGGTTAGTTTTGGTCTGGGAGCTCCCCTCGCAGTCGACCCGGTCTTCTTTGACCGCGACTGCGGCGGTGGCATCGAAGTGAAGACGCCTGAGTTTGTCGCCGGCGCTATTGTGGTCGACACGAGCGCCAATTATGTCTGCGGCTGGGTTGTTGAACCCGACGGACTCGGCGGATTCAAGAGTGTCGAAGGCGCCATGGTGGAACTCTATGCCGACTTCCCGTACGGCGAGGCTATTCAACAGACGAGCTCCGGATGGGCCGGCAACTTCGCTTTTGCGGATTTCACCACGATCCCGTTCGATCTCTATGCCTACAAGGCCGGTTACTATCCCGGCACCGTTACCAATCTGAATTTCGGGGACAAGGGCGTGCAGATTGTGCTGCATCCGCTCGCCGAACTGACCCCGACCGACCAATGGGTTGATTACTATTGCGAAACCAACACCCTGCTCGGCGTACCGCTTCCGGTCGGATCGATTGTCGAAGCATACGATCCGGACGGTGTGCTCTGCGGCCAGCAGATGGTCGACGAGCCCGGCAAGTACCGTTTCATGCCGGTATACCGTGACTCGGCGGGTTCGGCTATCGATGAAGGCGCCACGACCGACGATATCATCAGCTTCTACGTCAACGGCGAAGAAGCAATGGCCGATGGCGACGTCATTTATCCGCCTGCATATGCTCAGAAGCAGGTTTGCCTCTCAGCCGGTGCCACCATCACCAAGACCTGCGACCTCGCCCCCGGCTGGAACCTCGTGAGCTGGTCGGTGAACACCGAGACGGATAACATTCTCGATGTTCTCGGCCCGTACATGGATTGCATCGATGTTATTCTCGGTTTCGAACGCGGCGGTCTCACCTACGATCCCGATCTCCAGCAGTTCTCGACCCTCTGGTATGTCGATCATATGAGTGGCTACTGGATCAAGGTTGACACCAGTTGCACAGACGGGATTACGCTCGAGTTGAGCGGACTGCCGGTGCTGTCCAACACTCCGATTCCGGTCACGACCGGATGGAACCTGGTCAGTTACCTGCCCGACTATACGCTGGCTCCCGATGCCGCCCTCGAATCTATCCTGGGCGACGTGATGATTGCTTACGGGTTCGACGCCGGTATCCAGATATTTGTTCCGGGACAGACCGAGTTTAACAAGCTCGAGCAGATGGGCCCGTGCTTCGGTTACTGGGTCAAGGTCAGCGCCGACGGCGACTTGATCTACCCGGGTCAGGGTCCGGTGGTTGCCTCTCATGGTGTTGATCGTCAGGCTGAAGCCGCCGCGAAACTGGTGCGCCCTGACGTGACGCCGACCACAAGCTGGGTGAACGTCTACTCAGCCGATCTGACGCTTGACGGCAAGGCGGTCATGCCCGGCGCGGATATCGCCGCGTACAGCACTGAAGGCAAGAAGATCGGCGGATTTACCGTCATGGAGTCCGGCAAGTTCGGGTTCATGCCGGTGTATGCCGACGACGCCAATAACAGCGGTGTCACCGGTCTCAAGAGAGGCGATCCGTTCTACCTGACCGTCAACGGCGCGGAAACCACTGAACGGTTCACCTGGACCACCAATGGCGACAGGATCGAGGTAGGCGCCCTGACCTCCAAGACAGCGTCGGACAACACGCTCCCGACGACGTACTCGCTGGCTCAGAACTACCCGAACCCGTTCAACCCGACGACCAATATCAATTTCACCATGCCGGTAACGGCCAAGGCCACGATCACGGTGTACAACGTCCTCGGTAAGGTCGTTGCGGTACCGTTCGACGGTATGGCTACCGCCGGTGAGAATGTCGTGACCTGGAACGGCCGCGATATGAACGGTGACCAGGTTGCTTCGGGGGTTTACTTCTACCGCCTGTCAACCGATAAGTATACTGAAACCAGGAAGATGATGCTGTTGAAGTAATCTCTTGCTGTCATATATAAGTCCGGCCGGGTCAACACCCGGCCGGAGAGAAATGGTGGAGAAGTTGTGAATAAACTGGTATTAACAAAACTACTGATAACCGGAATCCTCACGCTGGTATGCATTGGCGCCGCCACGGCGCAGATCAGCCCGACGCCGTATTTCACGTCGTTCTACGACAGCGCCTCGACCTATCTTGGCCAGCCGCTTGTCCCCGGTTCGATTATTACCGCCTACGACCCCGACAACGTATTGTGCGGAATCGATACCGTCCATACGGCCGGCTACTACGGGTTCATGCCTGTTTATGGTGACGAGAGCGGGACCGTTCCCGACGAAGGCGCCGAGGATGGCGATACGATCCGTTTCGAGATTAACGGCCGACCGGCGACGGTCGTGTCGGGCGATCCGACATTCACCGACCAGGCACAGAAGGATGTCCGTCTCTCGGCGACCGCGACTATCGCCCTGACGGCGATCGAGCTGCCGACGGCGAAAGCGGTGACATTTAACGACACGGTGCGTTTCGAGGTCGGTATCCGCAACGACGGTGACGGGCTCGATTTCTACGGTGTTTCGGCCACGAACAGCCTCGCGGGATTCAATACCCTGCCTCAGGATACGATGTTCTATGCCGAGCCGGGCGAAACGATCTACGTGTACTTTGAAATCAGTTCGCCGACGTTCAGCGCCGACACGGTCGATAACGCGTCGTTCAGCGTCTATTCGATGCTGGATCCGACCGTGAAAATCGACGGTAATGTCGACCTGTTCTTCACGATCACCGATGTCGATGACGAGGACGGCACTATTCTTCCGGGCGGATTCGCGGTGTACCAGAATTTCCCGAACCCGTTCAACCCGACCACGACCATACAATTCTCGTTGCCGTCGCGCTCGCGCGTTGAGCTTCAGGTGATCGATGTTCTCGGTCGATATGTTGACAGCCGGGATCTCGGAAACCTCGGAGCCGGTGATCATGAGGTAACCTATGACGCTTCCGGTCTTGCCAGCGGCGTGTACTTCTACCGGGTTGTTACCGACATGGGTTACCAGACACGAAAGATGGTCTTACTGAAGTAACGAATTACCAGTTCAGATTTGCCCCACCTTACAAGCCCCGGCGACGGCCGGGGTTTTTTTTACTGCGTTTTCAGAGAACGTGCGTTTTTCTTCGGCGTTTACGAATTCGAATTCAAATCGGGGGCAAAGGCTTCCGATAATTTGAATTATAAACTTGCGAAACAGGGGTACATCGGATATAATCGTTATACCTTGGGCGTTTAACTCCAACCAGGAAGGGCTTGTGCCGCTCAGAATAAAGGTCGCCGGTAAGACGGACAAAGGTCTTGTCAGACCGGGCAACGAAGACTATTTGCATCTCGACCCGGACAACCACGTTTACGCCGTTTGTGATGGGATGGGAGGTCACCAGGCCGGTGAGGTAGCATCGATGCTGGCCGGCGAGACACTTCGCAATTCATTCAATGTCTTCCAGAAAGAATTGATCGAAGCGCCCGAACTGGATATCGGACGGATTCTGCCGCCGAGCAGCGAGGTGTTGTTGAAAGCGATACGGCTGGCCAACCGTGCGATTTACACGATGGCCGCGTCGGACTCGGCCAAGAGCGGCATGGGAACGACCGTGGTTGCCACCGTGTTCGAGGCGGATATCGCCACGATCGCGCATGTCGGCGACAGCCGGGCCTACCGGCTCGACAAGACGATGCTCGTGCCGCTCACGAGGGATCATTCGTGGATCGAGGAATTCCAGGAAGCGCAGGGTATTTCGCGGGAAGAGGCAAGCTCGTTCGTGGGCAAGAATGTTATCACCCGGGCCCTGGGAGTGCGTGAAAATGTCGAGGTTGACTACCGGATTATCAAGGTCAACCCGGGAGATGTATTCCTGCTTTGCTCGGACGGTTTATGCGGTTTTGCCGACGATGATGAGATCTATGAGGTCGCGCGGCGTTCGCGTGATAATATCGAAAAGATGACCGAGGATCTGGTACAGATGGCCAATGATCGCGGCGGGGCTGACAACGTGACGGTGATTGCTCTGGAAATTCTGGAGGTCAAAGAGTCTCCCCTGCCTGACATTAAGGTCGCCACCCTGCCGGCCGAATCGGCCCAAGTCCTTGCGGTTGAGGATACCTGGGTGGAGAAACTGCGCCTGGCCGGCGCGGAAAAGGAGGAGAGCGGGAGTCCGGATGTTACCGGCTCCGGCTCTCACAAATCATATTTATTCGGCATCTTTTTCGTCTTTGTGATTCTCGCCGCCCTTATTATTTACTTCACCCAATTCCGTTAAACAGCCCTCCAAAAAGTCAGTTGACAAGGATTATTCAAGGTGTATACTTACGTCTGCACTTTTTATGTGATGCGCCCATAGCTCAATTGGACAGAGCGTCTGGCTACGGACCAGAAGGTTGGGGGTTCGACTCCTCCTGGGCGTATTTTTCTTTTGGGCTTTGCGCCCCCTATCGATGACCCGACACACCAAATGATTGATTTATTACGACTCTTGCGTCGCCGCTTTATCTTCATCCGATTGATCGGGCCTGGTATCCATTTCCAATCGGACGCGGGGTAAGTAGCCGGGGAAGCGTTGTTGTAAGAAGTCGATCAGTTTCTCGCGGATTTCGCACTGGAGATTCCATCCGGCCGACGAATCCGCCGCGCTCATCAGCGCCCGCAGTTCCATCGTCCGGTCGGTCGAGTTGGTCACCTGCAGATTCCACACTTTCTTGTCCCAGTACTCGCTGGCATCGAGAAGGCGCTTGAGTTCATCGCGCACCTCCGAGACGGGCAGGCGATAATCGGCGTAGACGTATACCGTCTTGAGCAGATCGGCCGAAACTCTCGTCCAGTTCTGGAACGGTTGCTCGACGAAATAGCTGATCGGGACAATGAGCCGCCTGAGGTCCCAGATACGGATGACGACATAGGTCAGCGTTATTTCCTCGATTCTCCCCCACTCGTTTTCGACAATGACGACATCATCGATACGTATCGGCTGGGCGAGGGCAATCTGGATGCCGGAGAGAAGATTGCCGAGTGTTTTCTGCGCGGCCAGACCGAGAATGATCCCGACCACGCCGGCCGATGCCAGCAGGCTGATGCCGAGTTTGCGGACGGCGGGAAAGGTCATGAGCATGACGGCGATGGTGGTGAGGATGATCATCACGGCCACGACCCGGTCGATCACGCGGACCTGCGTGTAGAGTTCGCGCGCCCGGAGGTTGTCTTTCTGGTCGATGTCGTAGTGGTGGAGGATCATGTCGCGGATGATGTAGACAATGCGTATGGTGAGCCAGCCGAAGCCGGCGATGACGAGCAGGATAATGATGCGCTCGATTACTTTCTGGGCGCCCGGCGGGAACTGAAGAAACGGTATGACCGCGGCCAGAATGCCGGCCGGGAAAAGCAGGCGGAGCGGAGCCTTGAGATGACTCAGTTCGAGGCGCACCCGACCGCCTCTGGACTGGCGGTGATGATGCCACCGGCGGAGAATCAGAGAGACGATCCAGTGGATAAACAGGCCGACAAGGATTGCCACCACCGCGAAAAGAATGGAATACAGCACGGCCTGACTTTTGCCGGCGCTCCCGTGGAGAAAATTACTTAAATCCTGCAGCATATCACATCGACTCTGGTAACCGGAATTTGATCGGAAAGCGGGGCACTGGTGAAGGCGAACGAGACTCGCTCCGGTCGGTTCGTTTTGTGTATCTGTCTTAACAACAGAAACATATGCGGTGTTGCAGGAAATTCTGAACAGTCTGATTTATCGCCGGTGAGGCCGACGGCTCTTGACCTTATGAGTTAACTTGCACTAATTAGAGGCAGGCAAACAGGATTCATTCTGGGAGGCTGATTATGCGTCACAGGATTTTGTCCCTGGTACTTCCGTGTCTTCTACTCGTGCTTCCGATTTCCGCGGCGGCGGATGATTCGCTTTCAATCGGGCAGCGTTTTCACCGGGAAACGAGTTTCGATGACAACGGGTATGTCGGGGAGCATGTTCGTTTCGGCGACCTTATTGCGCAGTACAAAACGTACGAGGGCGCGCCCAGGATACAACTGCCGTCTCCGGCGAAGGCGAGCATGCCGCTCGATGAAGCAATCAACAGGCGGACGTCGGTCCGTTCGTTCTCGGATCAAGCGATGTCACTCGCGCAGCTATCGCGGTTGTTGCTGTCGGCGGGCGGTATCACTCACGAGCGGGGCGACTGGGGCATGCGCGCGGCGCCGTCGGGAGGCGCGCTCTACCCGATGGAGATTTATGTTGTCGTCACGCGCGTGGATGGTCTGCCCAACGGTCTCTATCATTTCCAGGTATCCGACAGCAGTCTCGAGCAGGTCAAGCTCGGGGATTTCGGCGAGAGAGCCCGGACGGCCGCCAACGACCAGGCGTCGGTCGGCGCTTCTCCGGTGACGCTGATGATGACGGCGCGGTTCGACCGCTCGACGCACAAGTACGGCGACCGCGGTTACCGGTACACGTATATCGAGACCGGGGCCATCTGTCAGAACGTGTACCTGGCGGCGACATCGATGGGCATGGGGACGGTGGCGGTCGGTGCGTTCAATGACGAGTCGGCGAATGATTTTCTGGATATCGACGGTCTCGGCGAGGCAACGCTGCTGATGATGCCGGTCGGGTTTCCGTCGAAGTGACGTTCGTATTGGTATGGGGGCGCGTCACTCGCCGGTGGAGCGAAGTTGCGCGGCGAGTTCATCGGCGAAGCGGACCAGCTCACCGCTATCGCGGATGACTAACGGCGAGGCATAGCGGAGCAAGAGGTACAGGCCGTCGTTCGAGCGAGCCACGCCGAGTTCGAGCGACGCATCTTTGCCTGAGAGGGTCCATCTGTTTCCGGTTTTTCGATAGATAGCATACGTTGAGCTCTCACCGCGTCGTTCAAAACCGGCTCGACGGATGATTTCGCCGGCCCGTTCGAGCGAGACGCCGGAGTTCAGCCGCCGTTCGATTGTTTCCCAGAACCACATTGTTTCTATTGCACCCGCTGTTGGAAGTCTCCTCGATGAATATACTCCGTTGGCACGGCAGTATTCATGGTGAGGACTGTATTAAAGAGACGGGCGATGGCCGGCGGTCGTCAAATGGCCGGGTAGAATTCGTTTAACGGCATGTTTTATAAGCACTTGCGATGAGCGATATGCTCGCAGGCCGGAAGTCACCGGGCGTGATCGTTAAACAACCGTATGGGGAGCCTCGTCTTATGTTTAGAGAGAGCCACGGGCGGGAAACACTTTTAAGAATCATTTGAGCGCCCGGGAGCAAAAGACTTTCGTCCATGTTTCAGCGGACCCGAACATGGAATGAATGTCCGGCGGTTTTGAGGCTTCACCGATTGGGTGCGGCCCCAGCACGAATCGAGAGAAGAATTCACACACTCGATGAGTCCATTCCAGTAGGGGCTGTCGGCCCGACAGCCCCGCCGCCGGAATTTGTTCAATCCTCTGACCGGCGCAAAATCTTCGTGCAATTGCTTGATATTCTTACGCCACCACAATATAATGGTGTGGTCACTCCACTATACTGGCTGCGGACGACAGAAAGGACCACGTACATGACAAGAATCGCTATTGTGGGCTGCCGGCGCGTGCAGGATCATCTCTGCATCGCCTGTGCCAAATGTTTGAAGGCGCTGAAGAATCGTGACGGCGAGTTTGCCCGCTACAAGGGCGAGGTCGAGCTGGTGGCGCTCGGAGATTGCGGCGACTGCCCGGGCCTGATCATGCCCAAGCTCACCCTGATGAACGAGATCAATACCATGATCGGTAATGAATTCGATACCATCCATCTCGGGACATGTGTGGTCAAGGCGAAAAAGACCGGGAAGTGCCCACTGGATTTCGATCAGCTCACGCAGTTAATAAAGGACAACTTCGGTAAGGAACTCGTGGTCGGGACCCACGATTATTGAGCGGTGGTTTCGACGCCGCTCGACGGCTGGTAGTTTTTGTATTTCTCGAACAGCTGTCCCCACTCCGTGCCGGAGAACTTGCGGATGATTGACTTCCCGACAGTCGGGTACCAGAACCAGTCGTGATAGATATTGCTGGCCATGGGCGCCCATACGACTAACGGCGAGTGGAGCGCGACCTTCTCTAGGAAGCGCAGCGGTCCCTTGCGAAGCATCTGGTCTCCCCAGATGACGAGCGACTTCTTGGTGTGAAAGTTAAAATTGATCTCTTCGATATCCTCCCCGAGAATCTCTATCTCTTTTGGGTCGGCGACGCCAAGCCCGCGCTCGTGACACATCCTCAAGTAAGGAATGCTCAGCGGGTCGAATCCCATGAGTTTCGCCGCGGTGGCGTCGATAGCGACCGAATCGGCTGAAGCGAGAATAAGGTTCTTGCCATGCGGGATCATGGTGCGCGGTCCGGCGCCGTCGCCGGCAACGGTACCATCCATAACGGCCAGGATATTCGGGTGCAGTTCTTTCTGCATCAGCATCAGGTCGACCAGCACTTCGTGCATGTACTTATGGGCGTAATGGCGAACTTCCTTGAGCAACCCGCCGAATGAATTCTTGATGGCGCCGGTTGTCGTGGAATGGCCGTGGGTTTTGACGGTCGGCAGGTGAACGATCTGTTTGCCGATGTACATTTTGGGGATCTGAATGCCTTCGGGGAAAATCTCGTTGAGCTTCAGCAACTTCGACTTGAAGTTGTAAACAACCCACTCGACACCGGGAAGCGGCGTAAACCCGAGGCCGTAATTCTCGAGCACCGGCATCCAGAGATTGTTCTTTGCCCCTTTGATCGGGTTGGTGACGACGGTCTTGTTTTCGACGGGGATAAGATTGTCACGCGGGATGCCGTCGCCGACAAACTTCCGAACCACGCCCTCGACCTGCCACGGCTGCGAGGAACAGGCAGGGAAGTACTTGGTCCATGAGAGGTTAAGCTTGAGAACGGTCTTCTGGCTGAAATCGATAATCGATCGATATTCGATCAAATCAAGAAGCCTGCCGTAGTCCTCGACCACCCGTTCGGCATTTGTCCGGAGAACCGCTACTTTTGATCTATACATGTTGTATTCTTTCGGCTAAAACGGTCAAAGTCTTATACCCCTGTATCGGGCCACCGGTTAAGATACTAAAGCGATCCGGTTTGTCAAACTCTCGGCGCTGCCGTGGGAACTCCCTGCCCCGATAAACGTTCTCTGACAGGCCGGGTTCCCGTTCCGGAGACCGGACAGATGTCCGATTTTCGTCGTTTTCTACTTGCGTACATTGTACGAAGCATATACTTGAATAGGTATCACCACCGTGTATCCGCGCACAAATACAAGAGGAGGTAGGCATGTACAAGATGATGGTCCGTTTCGCCGTCCTGGCGATACTCATGCTGCCGGTCCTGGGAGCCGCCCAGGAAGCCGCCGAGGATACTACTCAGAAAGCTACGCAAGCAGCTGATTCAACCGCCGGTGTGATGACGGTCGAGGCGGAGGTTTGCACGGGAATACAGGATCGGATGCCGGTCGGCGCCGCGACCGAGTTCCCGGCCGATGTCGACACTGTATACCTGTGGACCAAGGTAACGGGAGCGAAGGACACGACGATGATAGTCGACGTCTGGACTCACGAAGGCGAGGAAATGGCCAGGGTTGAACTGCCGGTGAAAAGTCCGTCGTGGCGGACCTGGAGCAGCAAGGCGATCCTTCCCGACTGGACTGGCAAGTGGGATGTGAAGGTGCTGGATGCAGACGGGAATGTGTTGAAGGGCCTTCAGTTCACTATTGTGCCGGCCGCCGAAACGCCGACCGAGTTGAAACACGCCGAAGACGACACGACGCACGTGAAAAAGACAACCGAAGAACAACAGGACACCGCCGAGCAGCAGAAGTAACGCACGCAAATGTAAAGCGGCCGCTCCCGATACCGGGGGCGGCCGCACGGAATGTTACCCTCTGTAGTACCTGGACTACTCTGTTTCCATGTTCAGAGGCGACCACTCGCCGAAGTTTTCAACGACGATTTTACACCGGCCTTTCGACTTCCATTCCTCATTGGAATTGTAGCTCCATCCAAGATACTCGGAACCGCCGCCACCGATGGTGGTAATGAGGAAGCGGTTGTTGAGGTAGCCGAAGCTGTTTGCCTGCTGACCCGGCCACTCCGAGTCACCGCCCGACGGATCGACCGGAATCCATCCGAAGTTGGGCAGGTACACTTCGACCCACCGGTGATAGACGTTGTCCCATGAAGCGTCATCGCCGCGAATCACGACCGAACCGGCGTATCTCGCCGGCAACCCGGCCGCCCGGCACATGGCGATATAAACGAAGGTGTACTCCGAGCACGAGCCGTTACCGCGGGCCAGCACGGTCGGCGCCACATTCCATCCACCGACGCGTTCATATTCCATGTGCTCGATGATATAGTTGAATATCCTGCGGGCTATCCAGAACGGGTTGGTTTCGTCGCCGACGGCCGCCTGTACCGCTTTCCGGATGATCGGGTTTTCCATGTCGAACTTGGTATCGTTGACAAGATACTTCTCCCGTATCTCCTTCGGAATCTCGGCCAGTGAACCGACCTTGTCCGGATAGATGTAATACCGGTTCTGGTACAGCCTGACATCGGTTGTCATGGTGACCGTCCGGAATTCCGTGGCGCCCAGATTGGTGAACTCGTAATGGGCGACTTTCTGTCCCCACTTGTCGGTCAGAAATTCTTTTGGCTGCGGGTCGTATTTGATCTCGCCGAGGATCTCCTGGCTGTTCAGGTTTTCGGGAACCGCGAGATAGACATCGAGGACGGTCATGGTATCCGGGCCGAAATTTCGTACCTGGTGGATGAAATCGACACGCTCGGTCTTCTCGTTCATGCGGGAGAACAACGTCCCGTCGTCCACGACCAGCTTATAAATGCGGTCGGTCTGGTAGTCCGCACTCCATATGTTCTTGCCGTCCCAGGCCAGTCCCCAGGCATGAGGACCGGGTGAGGCGAACGAAATGATAACGTCGCCGCGATCCGGCGTGATCATGTAGATCATGTCCTGCACCCGGTCGGCGACCCACAGGTATTCACCGTCCCATGTCAGACCGCCGGGGTGAGACGACGGTGCCGGGAGTGAAATGATCGTAGTGCCGTCTTCGGGGCTGATTTTATCTATTGTATTACCGCCGTCGTCGGATATCCAGAGGAACTCCCCGTCCCATGCCAGTCCGCCGGGGCTGCTGACCGGGCAATAAATCGTCTTTTCCACGATGCGGGTTTGCGGGTCGACAGCATAGATCAGCTCTTCGTCGGCATCGATAATCCACAGCCGCTGACCGTCCCAGGTCAGTCCCAGCGGCGCGTAGCCGGGGGTCGGAATGGAATCCACCACCGAGCCGGTGGCCGGGTCGATGCGATAGATCATGTCGGTTCGACGGTCGGCATTCCAGAGGTGGGTGCCATCGAACGTCAAACCCTGCGGGCAACACCGGGGGGTGGGAATGGACGTTACCGTGTCTCCGGGCGACGCAAAAACCGGCGCCACCGGCAGGAGAAACACGAGCAAGAGAAGAATAACAGCGACGGACCTTAGCATACACACCTCCTCGCCTATGGTTAACACCTATTAATGGTGACAGATAAAATGGCGACATGCTGCGCGGCTGTCAAGTGCCCCGGCGAAGATGGACCGTCTGACGTGCGACTGATCCGGCGGCGTAATTGGCCGTGAGGCAAGCCCGGAGGGCGGACAGGCAAGCATCGGCATCTATTTCTTGACAAAAATGGAGAAAGAGCGATACTTAAGGATAAATAAAAGGGGCAGGGGCAAGCTCCAATCGGTAGTTTCCTACCCCCCTCAGACGGATTTACTTGCCCTGCCCACTTAACGTCTGGCCCCCTTTGCAATGTCGAGCCTGTGACGGTTTGTCGACATCCTATGGCCTAATGTACGGAAGGCTACTGTCACTTTCTGGCAGTAGAAATTGATTTTTTCAAAGAAATTTGAAAAAAATGGCAGATTCTCTATATTGCTGGTACGGGCTCGCTGTCAGATTTCCCGTAATTCATCCCGACAGACGGGGCTCGTGAAAATGGACGGGGTTACTTTGTCATGATACAGCCGAAATCAAAGGCCTATCGATTCGACCGGCTCATGGCGGAAAACGACATGTGTCAGTCGTGGTGGGCCACCCGCATCGCAAGCGGCCGGAAGTGTTTTATCAAGACAATTTCGCCGACTAACATGCTTAATGTCAGCGCCTTGAAGGAGATTCTGAGCGATTCTTTCGCCTGTCAGAAGGGCGCCTACAGCTACAAGGTATTGTGGGCGCGGCGGAAGCGTCTCGAGGCCGGCAATCTGTTTGTCGAGTATCCTTATCTCGACACCGAGGTCTGGCGGGAGCTGACACCGGAAGACTTTCGGGCCGATTTCAGTTCGATATTGCTCCAGATATGTATCGTAATAGACTACTTGCACCTGTTGGATCTGGTCCACTGCGACTTGAAACTGTCAAATTTCCTGGTGAATTCGGTCAACGGTAGCCGGTCGGTTATCCTTGTCGATCTCGATTTTTTGTGCAAGACCGACTCCCGTCCGAAGGCAAAAATCCTGGGTACACCGGAGCATATTGCGCCTGAAATCCGGGCCAATGACAGGATCACCACCCAGTCCGACAACTATTCCCTCGGTGTATCGCTTGCCAAACTAATCGAGCATCTCGAGTCCCGGGCAAGGTCGGCCGATGAATCGGCGGCAGTAGATATCGAGAAATTACGGGCATTTACCGCTCAACTCACACAGGACGATCCGGTCAGGCGTCCGCGATCGCTTGTCGAAGGACTGAGACAATACGGGCTTATCGATGAACCGGCATATGAGTCGGCTCAGAAATCCGTCCTGGCCATGGGCCTGCTCACCGGTTTTTGTCGCGAGCGCCGGAAACTTGCGGGCGCCGGCAGCAGCCTGAAATCGTTTTTCCAGCGAAATCGTGTGCTGGGACTTCGCGAAGAACTGATAATCGATTTCAATGCAGCCTATTCCAATCGGCCGCTGGAAACACTCAAGGCGTTCAAATTCCTTTTTCAGAAGGCGGAAATCAGCCGTCTCGGCGATTACTGGCACTTTTCGGCCGACGATGACACGCTTCAGAAAACGTATAGCCGGCTGGAGCGGATTATCGCGTCGGGCCCGGGCCCTTCGCGGCTGGTGAGTTCACCGGAACGGGTCGATATAGACCGGCTGGTGGCCGAGGCCGGCGATGACGAGAAAAGCGAGCATTTCCAAAAAGCGTACTTGCGACTCAAGACCGCCCTCACAGCGCTTGAAGATCATCCTGAAGAAGACGGGTCGGAGAAACGGGAACAGATTTACCGCAAGCTCGCTTATCTGGCTACGGTCCTTAACCGCGTTTCGCGGGCGGCCGAATACTACGAGAAGGTCCGGGAGATTGTGGAGCGCCAGAACCGGTTTGATCCGGAACTCCTGTATGAGCTGGTCCTTCGATATAACTCAATGGCTGACTATGACCGAGGGTCAACACTGGTCGAGCGTGCGTTGGCCGATGAGAGGCTCAAGGAGACCCCCAGGTATTACCTTCAGATGAAGAGATCGCAGGCTTTCGACGCCGGTCTTCGCGGCCGATTAGAAGAGGCGGCGGCGACAATTGAAGAAACCCTGGAGGAGGCGATAGAAATTGGAGACCACGAGGTTGAGACGATGGCGACTTATACGCGGGCGATTCTCAGCCTCTGGCAGGGAGACAAGCCCGCTGCCGTCAGACACCTCCAGAACGGTCTCAAAGGCGCCCGCACGACCGACTCACGGCTCAGCGTAATGCTGATCACCAATTTACTGGCTATGATCTATCACGAGCGAACGGAGTTCAGGAAAGCGATTGAATATGCCAAGATGAGCGAGGAGAACGCGGTTTCGCCTTTGGCCGCTCTCCGCCTGCCGGCCGTGTTCTACACGCTCAGCGCCGCCCACATGAGGGAAGGCGAATATCGGAAAGCCGAGTACTGGCTCCAGCGCGTATTCAACCTGAAATCAGTCGATGTCGACCGAAGCGCCCTTATCTCCCACTACTGCTATGATGCCTTTCTGAAAGCTAACTCGGGCAACCTCGAACAGGCTCGTTCGTCCTGCGTTCAGGCGCTGCAACTGCTCCGCTCGGCGCACTCATCGGCGTACCAGGGTAAAGCATACCACAATCTCGCAGAAATCGCACTGTACCGGGGGAAAATGGATGAGTGCACGTCGGCGCTGAACTCGGCCGCGGCGGTCTTCGAAGAAATCGGCGACAAGAGCTCGCTGGCTGAAATCGCGACAATCAGGGCCATACAAGAGGTCTATTACAGTAGCGGTCCGGTGGACGCATCTCCTCTCCTCAGGCGCATCGAAGAGCTTTTGAAATACGACTGCCGCATGTATGCCGTGCTGACGGCGCTTTATGTCCTGCTATCGTCCGACGAGACTGCGTCGAAAGGGGCGATCAAGCTGATCGGGCCTTTCCTCGACCCTTATGCAAAAACGAATTCGCCTGTTTTACGGTCGCTTCTCAATCTGGTCAATCTGGTACGCTCGGGGGATAATTCGCCGAACGCGCAGATTCGTACGTTCAAGGAAATTCATTCCATTCTCGTGGAGGGCGAGCAGAAATTTCTCGGCATGCTGTCCGCCTATCGAATCGGACAGCTGTATTTGCTCGGGTCGAGAATCAAGTTCGCGAGGAAGTTTTTCCTGCGCGCACGGACGCTGGCCGAAGCGCTGTCGAACGACAGCTTTCAGGCGAAGATCAACGACGAACTCAAGCTTACCCTGGCGAGCGCCGAAGGTGAGTCGCAACTGGTTCATTCCATTCACGTTATCTCGGAAATCTTCCAGAATATCGATCGCTACGCCGATTCGCTGAAGGCGATGGTGCGGTTTGCCGTCGAGGCCACCGGAGCGGAGCGGGGCGCCCTGCTGCTCAAAAAGGAGCAGTCCGGTAAGCTGCAGGTGGTAGCTTACGAGAATTGCGACGAGGACAGTCTCGATGATATCGAGAGTATCAGTTCCTCTATTCCACTCCGGGTCAGCAGCGAACTCGAACCGCTGGTGATCGAAAATGCCCTGAACGACAAGCGCACCAATCGGTTCAAGAGCATCATTCACCATAATATCCTGTCGGTCATCTGCCTGCCGATTGCGGCGGACGGCTCGGTGATGGGCGCACTGTATCTCGATCACCACACGATACCGGCCCTTTTCGATGATCAGGACGTGAAGTATATCAACTCGATAGCGAATTTCCTGTCGGTCATGCTGTCGACCATTCAGCGGTACAAGAGCATGACGCTGATCAATCAGCAGCTTATCGAGGACATCAACCAGCTGGGCGGCAGCGCAATGTTCGTTGCCGACGATGAAGTTACCAAGGCGCTGTTGAGCATGCTTCCGGAAATAGCGCGATCGAATGCGTCGGTGCTCATCAGGGGAGAAAGCGGCACCGGCAAGGAAATACTGGCTGACATGATTCACCGCCTTTCTCACCGTCGGGAAATGCCGTTGGTCAAAGTGAACTGCTCCGCGATTCCGGAAAACCTGGTGGAGAGCGAGCTGTTCGGAGTGGCCAACCGGGCGGTGACCGGTGTCGAGGGTCGGGATGGAAAGCTGGCGGCCGCCGACGGCGGCACGCTGCTGCTTGACGAAATCGGCGATATGTCGACCGAAACGCAGGCGAAGGTGCTTCGGGTCCTGGAAACCAGGGAATTTCAGAAGGTGGGGAGTAATCGTACGACGTATTCGGATGTGCGGTTTATCTATGCGACCAACAAGGACCTCGGCGAGATGGTCAAAGAAGGCAGGTTCCGGGAGGATCTGTACTACCGGATCAACACGTTTGATATCGAGATTCCGCCGCTGAGAGAGCGTCGGTCGGATATCATCCCGTTATTGCAGCATTTTGTCGCCATATTCTCAGCCGGCAGAGCCGCGCCGCGGTTTGCCGGCGAGGTTATCCAGGCCTTGCTGGCCTATGATTGGCCGGGAAATGTTCGGGAACTCCGGAATTTCGTGGAGCGGTGTTGTATCACCGGCGCCGGGCGGATGATCACGCGCGAAATGCTTCCGCCGGAGATGCGCGATGTCGTCAGCAGTTCAGAGACGTCGAAGAAAGCCGCACTGGAAGCGGAGAGGGCTGAAATTCACTCGGCGCTGATTCAGCACCGGTGGAATCAGTCGCGTGCGGCGCGGTTTCTGGGGTTACCGCTGACGACTCTTCGAAGAAAAATGAAAAAACATAACATCACAAAACCTCGATAAGCCGGTCCAGATTTACCGCCGCGCCACATAATCGGCAACCATTCCATTTCATAACATACTGTGTCACACGGGATTAATTTTTTGATCCCAAGAGGTGGCAGATTTTCCGGCCGGTTTTCCCGCCGGTCTGCCTTGCACCGACCTCGCTAACACACTCAATCTAAACAAGTTACGCCACCGTGATCGTGCCGTAAAAGCGACGGCATATGGCTTGTAATGGCTCCTCGCGTCGTTGCCAAGGAAACTTCAGACGCATAGGAGCGCAAAATGGAAACAAGATCACGGTTCGCGAGACTGATTACGGCGGTAGCGCTTACCGCCCTGCTGGGCGCCGCCTTCATGATAGGCATCCCGTCACAAGGTTATGCCGATGGATATCCGATTATCCCGCCTTCCGGCGTGCCACAGGACACGACCATGACCACCGTCGACGCGGGCAGCAGCACTTACGATGCGGGTACTCTTTTTCAGATGCTCGCTCTCACAACCTTAAGTATCTAACCTAAAGGAGGAGGATGGAGGGGGGTCACTCCCCCTCCTGAATCACTATTATGAGTGCCATAGACCGAATCCTGCTTTTGATCAGCCTGTTGAATAATCGGCGATATGTCACACTTGAGACGATCAAGCAAACGTGCGACATCCCTGAACGAACTATCTACCGTTACCTGAACACGCTCTCCGAAGCCAATATTCCCGTATACTACGATAAGAACCTCAGGGCTTACCGGTTGAACACCGAGCACGCCGCATCAGTCGACAGTCTGCAGATCAATGAAGCCCTTATCCTGGTCATTGCATTGAAGGTCCTGGGCGCCAGGGTCAACGGCGACTACAAACAGGACATCGACGCCCTGGTCCAGAAGATCATCGTCGCCCAGCCCTTTCCCGTGGAGGACATCATCCGGTCATTCAAGCACCAGATGGAGACAATTCCTGAGTCGGGCGATTTCAGCAGCCTGGTATCATCGGTACTGATCAACGGCGCTATCGTCTGCGACAGGAAAGTCCGCGTTACCACCAAGTCGCGCGGTCCGAAGCAGGAGGACATCGATATCGACCGTCCGTCGCTGCGGTTCCAGAAGAGCTGGCACCTGGTCGGCCAGCACAACGCCCGCACGACCAAGACATCGGTGGCTGATATCAAGCGCGTGGCCATTCTTTGAGGACAGAATATTGCCACCAATGTGACTTTGCAGCGGGGGGATGAGTCAGGCTTCTCCTGATGCGATACGGAAGCTACATCCGTTCCTTTATACCCCGGCGCAAGAGCCACCAGTTGGTGGGATAGGCGGTCAGAAAGCCGAAATACATCGCGATCTGCATCATAAACCAGAAGACCGGGTCGGTTTTGTGCAGTTCGACTCCGAATATCGCAAAGGTGGCAATCGCCATCCAGCCGTACATGCCGACCTGCCACGAGGTGAGCGAGAGTGTATCGGCTTTGACAGCGGCGACGAACCCTTTGCCGACGGTCAGGTTTCTCATCGGCTTGATGGTGAAATACTGAAAGATAATGCCGAGCACGTAAGCAAACGCATAGTCATAGACCCACGAGCCGAATATGAGGCGGCCGAACAAAACCAACGGCACGGCGACCGCAAACCATTCGGCGATGATATCTCCGAGCGTACAGCCGGAGCCGCAGTGTAACGCGCCTTTGGCGACCGCCACCGCGAAGGGCTGTTTCATGGAGGGCGGCTTCTCCCCCGACTTCTTCGCAGCCATCACCACTTTGTGCCTCGCCGCGCGTCCGTAGCGGTAGTAGGCCCAGACTGCGGGCGGACCCGCCCAGAGTCCGGTAATCGGCCAGACCAGGTTCATAATCCACATGTGCTGTTTGTTGCCGTTGAGCAGATCGATAATAATGACTATCGCCGAAAGCGCGCCGGCGATCAAAGAAATGATGGCGATGATTGTCAGCCATTGGGGCATGCTTTTTCCCTTATTCCGTTCTGTTCGTCTCCATTGCCGTTGGTCGATGAGAGGCTGCGATATTGGGTGGTGATAGATGATCTGACAAGGGAGAATTCTTTATCTATTACCAACGTTACGGGTGACCGATGGTTCTCGGGGATCCGCGTAGAGACTTACACCTTATCGACGGGACACGCGGTGTCGTTGTGTGTAAGGTGGAACCGCAATCCGGCGTTGGTGTTACGAATAAAAGGCGGGAGATTTTTCCGGCCCGCCACAATCTCATGACCGGATCGATTGCCGAAATGAAATCTGACAGATACAGGTGTGTGATCGTCGGGGCCGGCATAGCCGGGCTGATGGCCGCCAAGAAACTCAACGAAAGCGGCGCCAGTGTCCTTGTGCTCGACAAGGGCCGCGGTGTCGGCGGCCGGATGGCCACGCGCCGGGTCGGGTCGTGGCAGTTCGATCACGGCGCGCAGTCATTCACCGCGAGAAACCCGGAGTTCAAAGCGTTCGTGAAGGCGTGGGTCGAGGCCGGTGTCGCGCGACTATGGTGTCAGAGTTTCGCACGCCACCAGAGTCCGGGAAGCGATGCACCGGACGGTTTTTACTGCGGTGTCGGAGGCATGACGGCCATCCCGAAATACCTGGCAACGGGGCTCGACGTCCGGCTGAGCAGTACGGTGGTATCGGTGTCGGCCGAGGACGACGGCTGGAAGATCAGTACCGAGGACGGGAGGACATTCGCATCCGACTCAATCATTATTACGGCGCCGATGCCACAGACGACGGCGCTGCTTCAAAACAATCACATTGATCTTCCCGACGACGTCTCCGGACAACTGCGGAACATCAGATATGAACGGTGTATCGCCCTTCTTGCCGGTTTTGACGACTCGGTGGAGATTCCCTCACCGGGCGGTGACTACCCCGACAGCGACAGCGTTGACTGGCTGGCAGATAATCACACCAAGGGGGTATCGGGTCAGCCCGGCGCACTGACATTGCTTGCAAACCCGGAGTTCAGCGATGCCCAGTGGGGTACGGCCGACGAACAGATCGTGCGGATGATGATAGACTCCGTGGGTCAGATAGTCACGGCCGAGCCGCAGAAGACGCAGCTCCACCGGTGGCGGTACAGCCAACCGGTGACAAACTATCCGGAGCCGTTTGTCTTATGCAAGGCGCCCGGGCTGATAGCTCTCGCCGGCGACGGATTCACCGGTGAGAAGCTGGAAGGAGCCGCACTGTCGGGATTAGGGGTCGCCGACGCTATCCTGTCCGCACTGTAATGCAGTTTTACCCATACCATTATGAAGAATATGACGGTTGCCGAACCGTCGCCCGCCTGCTATCATATAAGATTAGATAACACTGATTACTGCCCATAGACTCGCACAAGAGGAGTTTCCATGTCCGGTGGCAAGAGCAAGAAAACTGGAAACAGATCTTCCCGCAAGGACCGGCCGGCGCCAATCCCGAAACGACGGGTGACAGACACAGGTACGCTGCTGACGCAGGAGTCCGAAGAGAACCTGTGCGATGCCGGCAAGTTGTTTCTTCGACTTGCCAACACCGTCCCTGCCTATCTCTGGATCGGTGATCCGGAAGGGAACATCACGTTCCTCAACGACGTCTGGTACAAGAATACCGGTCGCACCAGGGAACAGTCGCTCGGGACAGCGTGGGCGGAAGTGTTGCACCCGGATGATGTCGATCGCTGTCTGAAAAGATGGCAGGAATCCCTGAGCGAGGGAAAAGACTACGAAGTTGAGGTGCGTTACCGGATGGCGGACGGGAGCTACCGGTGGTTCGTGGCGCGCGCCGAACCGCAGCTGGACGCTTCAGGCAATATCACCAACTGGTTCGGTACCAGTAGCGATATCGAGGGAAAAAAGCGCGCCGAGGCCGCCCTGAAGAAGGTGAACGATGAACTGGAGATGCGGGTGCATGAGCGCACGGCGGAGCTGGCGGAGGCCCTCGAGGGCCTTCAGCAAAGTCAGCAACAGTTTAGATTGGCGGTGGATCATTACCCGGCGACGTTTGTGCTTTATGATGCCGACCGCCGAATACAGTATATCAACTCCTACGGCGCCGCATTGATGGGGCTCTCACCGAATGACATTGTCGGCCGGAGGGATGAGGAGATCCTGCCGCCTGACGTGACCGGGTCTTTTCTCCCACTGTTGATCAAGTCGGTCGAAACCCGGCAGCCGCAAAGCGGCGAGTGCACCATGCCCCTGAAATCAGGCACGTACACATTTATCGCGTCCTACGTACCGGTTCTCGATGGTCATGGCGGGATACGGCAGATACTCGGGATCACCCACGATGTCACCGAGCGGAAACGGGCGGAAGAACAGCGCGAGATTCTTCAAAAGGCCGTCGACACCAGTAACGACGGGACGACGATTGTTTCCGCCGAGGGCTCGATCATCTATGCGAATCCGGCCTTTGAACGGATGTTCGGGTATGGTCGCGGCGAACTGATCGGCAAGGAGGTTGCAGCCCTCAACGCACCTGATGCGCAGAAAACGCGGACTGAAATCATGACGGCCCTGGCAGAGCATGGTACCTGGCACGGTGAGGTGCATAATATCACGAAAGACGGCACGGTCTTCATCACCGAAGCTTCCGTGGCCGCCGTCAATGACGCCTACGGACGGATGATATGCCTGATTTCGAATCAGCGTGACATAACCGAACGCAAAATCAACGAAATCGCGCTCAAGAACAGCGAAGCGCAGTTCCGGACGCTGGCAGAGGTCGCCCCGGTCGGCATCTATCTCACCAATGAGAAGGGACAGTGTACGTATGCCAATCAGCGCTGGTGTGCCATGGCGGGCATGACGGTCGAACAAGCTTTGGGCGATGGGTGGTCTGCGGCGCTTCATCCCGATGATCGCGAGGAAGTCTCCAGCGCATGGAATCAGATGGTGGCATCGGAGGGCAAGTGGGGCAAGGAATATCGGTTTATAACTCCTGACGGTAAAGTGACCTGGATATCCGGATACGCCACGGCAGTGAGAGATGATGCCGGAAGAATTACAGCGTACATCGGCGCCAATGTCGATATTACCGAGCGCAAGCAAGCGGAAGAAGAACGGGAGCAACTGCTTGCCCAGTTAGTCGAGGAACGACAGGCGGCTGCGGAGCTGGCCGACGTCGTCCAGCGCGAGCGTGACATCCTGAATATCATCATGGAGAACACGCGCACGCAACTCGCCTACCTTGACCGGGATTTCAACTTTGTCGGGGTCAATTCGGCGTATGTCGAGGGGTGCGGGCGGCCGGCGGAGGAACTGATCGGCAGGAACCATTTTGAACTCTTCCCCGATCCGGCAAATGAAGCCATTTTCACGAAGGTTCGTGACAGCGGCGAGCAAGCGGAATTTCATAAGAAACCGTTCGAATACATAGATCAACCGGAACGCGGCACGACCTATTGGGATTGGACACTGGTACCCGTAAAAGATGCCGACGGTACAGTGCAGGGTCTCGTGTTTTCACTGCTCGATGTTACCGAAGAAGTCCGCGCCGACAAGATACTCGAAGAAATTCATGCGGAGGTAGCCCTTGAACGCCGGAGACTCGAGGCGGTCCTTAATGCTCTGCCGGTAGCGGTATTGATCGCAGACGCCCGAGGGCAGCTGATTCAGGCCAATCCCGCTGCGAGCGCGATCTGGGGAGGAGAGACGCCGATGGTGGACTCGCCGGAGTCCTATGGCACTTACAAGGCCTTCTGGCCCGACACCGGCCGTCAAGTCGAGGCTCATGAGTGGGGACTTGCGCGCGCTATAGCGAGAGGCGAAGAAAGCGAGGCGGAAGAAGTCGAAATTGAGACGTTCGACGGAAAGCGGAAGACGATCCTCAACTACGCACTGCCTATTCGCGATGCCGAGGAGAATATAGTCGGGGCGGTAGCCGTCAATGTCGACATCACGGAACGAAAGAGGGCACAGGAAGAAGTTCAAAAGGGTGAAGAGCGGCTTAAGCTCGCGCAGAGGCTGGCGAATATCGGCGCCTGGGACTGGGATATTATCAACGACCGGTTGATCTGGTCCGAGGAAGTGCCGCTCATACTGGGAGTGCCGCCAGACATACGAGAAACCGCTGCCCAGACCTTTTTCGACACCGTGCACCCTGAAGACCAACCGCGCATTACAAAAGCGGTGGAGGCCAGCGTTAGCGAAGGACATCACTATAAGGAAGAGCATCGGGTGGTGTGGCCCGACGGTACGGTTCGCTGGGTAGAGGAAATTGGGGACGTCGTACGTGACCACGACGGCCGGGTGATACGTATGGTCGGCATGATCTACGATACTACCGACCAGAAAGTCGCTTTTGATTCGAAGTCCCGTCTGGCGGCGATTGTCGAGTCGTCGTCCGATGCCATGATCACCAAGGCCATCGACGGCACAATCAGCACGTGGAATCCGGGCGCCGAACGAATGTACGGCTATTCGGCAGGAGAGATTATCGGTCAGCCGATAACGGTCATGATACCCCCTGACAAGGAGGATGAGGAGGACGAAATTGTCGCGAAACTGGAGCGCGGGGAGAGAATCGAACAATTCGAGACCATCCGTGTCCGCAAGAACGGCGAACGTATTCTGGTATCCCTTACCATCTCGCCTATCAAAAATAAAGAGGGTCAGGTTGTGGCGGCTGCGACTACCGCCCGCAATATTACCGCCCAGAAGCAGGCTGAACGGGCGCTGCGTGAAACCGAGGAGAGGTTCCGCGTGGCCATCACTAATTCCAAAATCTCGGTGGCCATGGTTGACTGCGACCTTCGGTATACATGGGTGAGCAACGCACCCAGAGACCTCCAGCTGGGGAAATTGCTTGGAAGGCGTATGGAGGAAGTGAATCCCGCCGAGGGTGCATTGGAGTGGTCCACAGCCAAACAACGGGTGCTGGACACCGGTGCGGGAATCAGAGAAGAAGTACCGCTGAGGCTTGCCGACGGCATGCACTATTTTGACCTGACCGCCGAACCGCTGCGGGATCAGGACGGGGAGGTCATCGGCGTGACATCGGCCGCCATTGATATCACGGATCGCAAGCATGCCGAAGAAGACATGAAAGCCATGAACGAGATGCTTGCGCGGCATGCCGCACGGCTGGCGGAAACCAACAAGGAGCTGGAGGCTTTCAGCTATTCAGTGTCTCATGACCTGCGCGCGCCCCTCCGCAGCATCAACGGTTTCAGCCTGGCGCTGCTCGAGGATTACGGCGACAGGCTCGATGAAGACGGCCGGGATTATCTCAATCGAGTTCGCGCGGCCAGTGAAAGGATGGCACAGCTCATTGACGACCTGCTGCAACTGTCCCGTGTGTCACGGGCGGCGGTCAATCGCGAGGATATTGACCTTACCGCGATGGCGCATGATATAGCCGAAACGATTGAGGACTCGGAGCCGGAGCGGGACGTCACGTTCGTTATCGAAGACGGGATGACGGCACACGGCGACCGGCTGCTCCTCAACCTTGTCATCGAGAATCTTTTCCGCAATTCGTGGAAGTTTACCTCGAAACACCCGACCGCCCGGATTGAGTTCGGCCGAACGCAGGTCGACGGGAGCACGACGTTTTTTGTCCGGGATGACGGTGCGGGATTTGACATGAAGTTCTCCGAGAAGCTGTTCCTGCCGTTCCAGCGGCTGCACTCGGTAACCGATTTCCCCGGCACGGGTGTCGGTCTGCCGCTGGTGCAGCGAATTATCGACCTTCACGGCGGACGCGTGTGGGCGGAAGGTGAAGTGGAAAAAGGCGCCACCTTCTATTTCCAGTTATAGCCATCAAGACCGATAGCGGATTAAGACAAGTTCGTCTTATGCTGCGGCTGTCGGGTAAAGGCCCGACAGCCGTTCACTTTCCGGTCGGCCGCCTTTATTTCCAGGCAGCGATGATTATTCCGACTATGACCAGTCCGATCATGTGATAGAGGATATTTCCAATGGTCAGGCCCAGGGGCCGGCGCTCGAAGCTGTCGTTGATGCTGAACGTGGTGAGGACGAAACAGACGCCGACCAGCACGCCGACAAGCACGCCGCCGCCGATAGTCGTCGTGCCGTGCCAGAGCATGATCCGGGCGACGCCGTAAGCCAGTACGAACGAGGCGATCAAAGTCCAGATATAGCTCACCACGGAAAAGTTCCGGGTAACCTGTTCTTTGGTTTTGCCTATCCCTTTCATCCAGGCTTTCCCGAATATGGCCGACGAATACCAGATGGCGCCGAGAACCATGTAGGCTACGCCGGCAACGAGTACCGACAGATAGTTGATGCCGATTGGTTCCATGTGACGATTCCTCCTGTTTATGGATGGGATATGACGTCAAGTTGGCCGGTTGTTTGATAGTATGTCAACCATAAACTTCGGGGACCCGGATAATCCGTGTTCGCCGGCCGATCATTGCGTTTTCCAGCGGTGCCTCAGGATCTCAGGACGAATCCCGGAACCGCTGTTCGCGAAGGGTTGTTTCTGGAAGACAGGCCGTCAACTCACCGCCCGCCCATCGACCGACCGACGGCGTAAGTGGCATGAACACCGAACGGTTCAGCACCACATAACCTCAACGGGACCACCCCGCTATTCTCATCTTCGATCACCAGTGGCAAACAGCATATCCGTTTTTTTCAGGAGGTAGTTGTGAAAGCAGCAGTACGCTTGATTGTCGCGGTGGCAGTTGTCGCCGGCATTTCGTGCGTCGCAACGGCGCAGAAGCCAAACTGGCAATATCCGGTCATCGAAGGTTACGGCCCGGCAATTCCGCTGCCGGATGCCGCCGTTCAGCCCGATACCAGCCTGCAGTACAAGATTATCTGCGACGTCGGCATGGACAAGACCGAAGGAGCCGACAAGTACAACTTTCAGCTGGCTCATGTCGGCCGTCTTGTCAACGTGTTTGCGGTCGCGGGAATGAAGCCGGACAAGATGAAAGTGGTTGCAATCATTCACAGCGCGGCGACGCCCATCGTGCTGAACAATGACCAGTACAAGGCGAAGTTCGGTAAGGATAACCCGAATATCAAGCTTATCAGCGAACTCAAGAAGGCCGGTGTGCAACTGTATGTCTGCGGGCAGTCACTGGGTGATTTCGAGTACCAGCACGACTGGGTGAACAAGGATATCACCATTGCGCTCTCCGCGCAGGTTGTCCTGCCCACATACCAGTTGATGGGCTATGCCCTAATGCCTTGACAAAAGTCTGCCGCGAGAATAGTCTTCCGACATGCTTTCGCGCTGTTTAGCTGTCGTCGCCGCATCGGCAGTAGTCCTGGCCGGTGCGGTAGTCTCGGAGGAAAAAGATCGTAAGGGTCCATTCGATTTCCAGTCCGAATGGCAGTGGGATGACTTGCGCCTGGAGCTGAAATCACCGTCGGTAACCGCGAAGATCGACTCGCTGCAGGCGAGTCTCTCCATGGAGGATGCGCGGTTTCTGCTGGGTCAGCTGTCTCGTTTGAAGCAGCCTGATGACATTTATCGGCTGTCTGCGATCGAAAAGAATCAGTCCGAGCGGGGCGGCGGCTTCTACGGGATCATCCCGCAATACTTTGCCGATTCGAACACAATTCCGGTGCCTGAGGACTTTGAGGGCATTCTCGAGTGCGCTGTCTTTTTGTCCGGTATTAGGGATCATAACTCCACGATCATCGCCGGGTCGAATTTCCAGTACCCGCTCGACTTTTCCGGCGAGGCGTTTTCGCTCCCGGAGACGTATACCCGCCCCCCGCGGTGGTCGGTTGACATCGACCTGAGTCTGATTCACTCCCTGCTGGACTTGTATGACCGGGGCACGACTACCCGCGAGGAAGCGGATTCACTTGCGGCAACGGGCATCGTGGTCAATATGCTGGAGCATCGCCGCAACCTTGGCTACGTTCCCGAACCGTTGCCCGACACCGGCGACATGGCCGAGTTCATTTTTCGCTCGGCGAGTACGGCGCCGGTCGACCAGGTATGGAAGTGGCTGAATCCGTGGAATGATTTCTGCCTGGCCGATCTGTACCTGAATCGTGTGCAGTATGCGCGCCTGCTGGTGAATCTTGAAACGCACCGCGGCGATATTGGAGACTATATACTCGGCCGCATGTACGAGTTCGCGCCGGCAGACATCGCTTTCTCGGAACGTATCGGTTTCGCGGTCAACTGGGGAATCCGGAGCTGGGCAACTTCGTATGGTCTCGGAACGAATATCGTGCAGTTCAAGGACCGGTACTCACAGATGCTCCGCTCGATCACGCACGAGACATTTCATCGGCTTCAACTGCGCATCTGCCCGGTGGATTCTTCCCGGGTGTCACGGTCTCCCACTTCTTTCGATGACCTCGTGTTCTACGGGTTTAAGTCCCCGGACGACCGGAAGTTCTATGAGACGATCAGTTACGTGATGCTCGAAGGGACGGCGACCTATGTCGGCGGCGTTGACAGCACGTGGGACGAGACGCTAAAGATGCAGACGGGATACAGTATTCTCGATTCGCTGTATACCGCGGCGTATGTCGCTCATAATCTCGATACGGCCGAGTCTCTGCTCAACCGGGGGCTCAAATCCAACGGACCGTTCTACGGTCTTGGTTATGCGATGAGCCGGCAAATAGTCGATCGCGGCGGTCACGCTATGCTCGGTAAGCTGCTGCAGCAGGGAAGTCCGTTTTTCTTCATGTATTATGAGCGGATAGTGTCGGAGGCCCCGGAATCTGAAGGTGCGCGGTTCGACCCGGCCATGCTCAGGAAAATCGATTCGCTTGCCGCGATAATGAAAAGCGGATCACAGCGTGAATGAACTCGCCGGTGATCCGCCATCCCGCTTGCTGAATGCCGGGGTTATCCGGTTACAACTCGTGGCGGAGTTTTTTCAGCATGTCGGTAGCGTTGGTATTATCGGCATTCAGCTCAAGCGATTTTTCGTAATTGACAATGGCATTGGCCGTGTCGCCGCTGATCATCAGCGCCTCGCCATAGCTGTCGTACACATTGAACGATTCCGGGTATTCCTCCATGTTCAGTTTCAGCACGGCAACCGCGTCGTCGACACGGTCTCTGAACAGCAGCTGATAGCCGAGCATGTTTATCTGCCGTTCGCTGAAATTGTACGCATCGGCGGCCGCCGCTTTCAGTTTATGGTAATGGCCGACAGCATCCCTGCCCGTCCCGTCGACGAGCGTGGCTGTCAGCGGATCGCACACCGAAGGCCTGGCGTTCACCAAATCCCTGAGTTCGGTATTGACCGTCCGGGTCCACATGGCAAGAGAAGTAGTCGGAAAGTTCCCTTCCCAACTCTTGTAAGCAGCCAGCACTTCGGATTCCACCATCTGATCGACCGTTTGACCTTTGGCGATTGCGGCCCGCACGGCCTCGGTGGTGCCGGTCAGCATGCCGACGTATTCCCGCAGATCATCCCGCGTACACGGTCGGCCGTGCGCCGGAATGAATGTGATGTCGTCGGAGTATTCGTCGATGAAATTGTTGACCTGGACGATGGAGCCTTTCACGCTTCCGCCCGCCCCGAGATCGACATAGGGGGTGGCATCCGCGAACACGAGGTCGCCAACGAAGACAATGTTGGATTCGACAAAGTGCACGTATACATCACCATCGGTGTGACAGCCCGGCGCGTGGATGACGCGGACGGTTTCATTGTTGAAATGCAGGACAAGGGAGTCGTCGAAGCCGACATGCGGCCGGTTCGGATCGGGCGGACCGGGAAGGTTGAAGTAGTACCCGGACAGACGATCCAACACGTTGCGATGAGCCAGAATGACGGCATTGTCCCGCAGCGCCTGGTTGCCCGAGACGTGGTCGCCGTGATAATGGGTATTGATGATTATCCGCTTGCCGGCGGGACTGAGTCGCATCAGCGTGTCCCGGAGTTCCTCTGCTGTCGACCGAAAGCCGTCATCGATCAGCAACAGACCATCCGGTCCGACGGAAGCAATGATGTTGGCCGTGTACGGAGGGAGATTGAGTTCCTCGCCGCCAAGGCATGTGATCATGTAGAGATGGTCGTTTATCGGTGAGACTGTGACCGTGTTTGCTGTGTCCTGGGCGACGGCCGCGCCCGTTAGCATTAACACCCCGAGCAATACTGTTACAACCGATAACAATTTGCTCATTTGCCGGTTTTCCTCCTGTTCGGGTTATAGGACTTATTGCTCCATGATTTATGTACGAAGGCGGACACGAGAGGTTGCGCGGCCGGGCTGAGAATCAGTAGCGTTCGGGGGCACTAGAATCTGGCCGAGGCTTCCTTGAGCGCCATTTGCGCCGTATCGCTGAACCAGCAATCCAGAAAATAGCCGTCCTTCGCTTCCCGTTGCCGATCATACCGGCGTATGACGGCTTCAACGCGGTTGGACTTGATGGCCTTGAAGGCGGACCCGGAGACCGTGGTCAGGGCTTGCACTTTCTCAATCGCGCGCTGCTCGACCTCCTCCTGATCGCACACGAGGTCGATCAGCCCGACCTGTTCGGCCTCGGAGGAGGTGAGGAACTCGCCGGTGTAGAGCATATCGGTGGCGACGCGGTCATCGACAAGTTGTCGCAGGAGGAGATCGGCGAAAAACGGCACCGGCACGCCGAGCTTTGCCTCGTTCAACCCGATTAGTTTTCTTCCGGAGGCGGCGATACGGTAATCACAGGCGAGCGCCAGGATACAGCCGCCGGCTGTCGCGTGCCCGCGGAGGGCGCAGCAGGTCGGGACGCCACAGGTGTAGAGGCCGGCCGAGAGGGCGTTGAAATCGGCAAAGAACTCCGCCATCTCAGAACGGGTGAAAAGAAGTATGGTGGGAAGGTCGAAACCGATGGAGAAGAATTTCTCGCCGCCGGCCAAGACCAATCCCCGAAAGCTGTTTTCGATTTCATCGAACGCCTCCGAGAGATTGTGCACGGTGGCGCCGTTGATAGCATTGGTTACGCCGTTGTTCAGGCGCAAGACGGCTATATCGCCGTGTTCCTCGACGATGGCATGGTCCATTCACCCTCCAGCTGTATCACTTTACCGCCAATCGGAGTCGGTCTACTTCTCGGCGGCTGCGCTCGGCTCGCGCGAGCCGGTGAGATTTCCGATAGCGCGTTTGATCATATCCGTCGCGCAGGCATAGGAAAAACGGATCGATTTCTCGTCATCATAGAATATATCACCCGGCACCGAACCAAGCGAGTATTTATCGATGAGATGATTTGTCAGATCCCAGGCGGTTCCGGACCACTCATCTGATACCCGGGCGTACAGGTAGAACGCGCCTCCGGGCGGGGTGTCACAGTGAAGGAGCGAGGTCCGGTTCACGCCGTCGAAAAGCAGGTCGCGTCGCCCCCGGTAGGCGTCGCGCATCTCGGCGATACAGTCCTGCGGTCCCTCGAGCGCGGCGATGCCGCCGTGCTGGGTCGGGGTCGAGACGCCGTTGATCGTATACAGGATGAGCTTCTTGACATTGTCGGCAAACCATTTCGAGCTGCACACGGTGTAGCCGAGACGCCAGCCGGTCATGGCGTAGCTTTTCGAGAAGGTGAAACAGGAAATAATGCGGTCGCGGACCCCGCTGTCGAGGTCACCGGCCAGTGAGGCGATACTCACGTGTTGCTGATCATAGATGATATCCTCGTACGCTTCATCGGAAATGACATACAAACCGTGCCGGGCGGCGACCTCGAGAAGGTCGGTCAAGTCCTGCCGGGTCATCACGCCGCCGGTCGGATTGTGGGGCGAGTTGATCAGCACCGCTTTTGTCCTGGGGGTTATTTTTTCTTCGAGTTCCTTGATATCCCAGCGGTAAGCCAGCTCGGGGCGAAGTTTGACGAATGACAGCTTCGCACCGGTCAGGCGGATAATCCACGCTGTCGCGGTCCAGTTGGGCTGTGGCAGGATGACCTCATCGCCCGGGTTCAGGATGGTCTGCATCGTGCAGAAAAGCGCGTGCATGCCGCCGTTGGTGACCGTGACCTTGTCGATTCCGTCGAGGTAGCCGATTCCGTTTTTTTCGCTGACCTTCCTGAGGATCGCTTCCTTGAGCGGCTTGATTCCGGTCGACGGCGCGTAGTGGGTCTGGTTATCGACCATGGCGCGATTCATGGCATCCTTGATATGGGGCGGCGTATCGAAGCTCGGCTCGCCCGATTCCAGCCGCAGGGGGTCGGGTAGTTGCAGCAGTCGGTCCCTGACCGCCACGATTCCCGAAAAAACTACGTCGTCGAGTTCGCGATTCATAATTCAACCTCTATGATTTCTTCCTTTGTTTCGCCGGCCTGCCGGATCACTTTTCCGTCGGCGTCGATCACACTGGTGGATCCGCCGAATTCGTTTTCGCCGTCATCCCCGACGGCATTGATGCCTATTACCGGCACGCCGGTCTGTGTGGCGCGCTCCGCGAGTATCCGTTTCCAGTCATCGATACGCACGCGGGGAAAGGCCGCCGGGACGAATATGCGGTCGACATGTTCTTTCCTGAGATCATCGAACAACGTTGGGAACCGGATATCATAGCAGATGGCGACGCCTATCCGGCCGAAGTCGGTCTTGAAGACACCAGGGATGGTTCCCGCGCGGTAAACGGTCGGTTCGTTCATCGGGGGGAACAGGTTGATCTTGTTGTAAATCTGGGATTCACCCTGATAGTAGTACAGATATGAATTGTACGTGCCTGATTCGGTGACGCGCGGCAAACCGAGCATGACGCGCATATCGTAGTTATCGAGGATCTTCAAAATCGATTCGAAGGCGGGGACCTCGCGGGCGGTGTACATACATCCGCTGGTGCTCAATTCGCCAAAGCAAATGAGTTCGGTCTTCTTCTGTCGGGCGATGTCGAGAAAGTGTTCGATGTTGGTATTGTTGATGTCTTTTTGAATCAGCAGGGTCTTCATGGGCTCCACAGGGTAACGGCGGTTTACTCGCAACCGGATTTACCAGAACATACGGCCAAACTGCCTGAAACGCTAACCCGGATTTTTCGGCATTGGAGCGGCGTCAGGCCGGTCGATGGGCCGAGCCACGACGCGGGAAGCAACCGGTTGTGGCGCAGCGGATAGGGGTTAAGTCAGCGTTCGATTTCGATCCCATAGCGGGCGATTTTGTCCTTGAGGCCCTTGCGGGTCAGACCGAGTAATCGGGATGATTTGAGGATATTGCCCCGGGTTTCGGCGAGGCAGGCTTCGATGGTGTCCCGCTCGACTTTCTCGATCAACTCCTTGAGAGGGCCCCGGTACTCTCTCACCTCGGGTTCCGATACTCCGAGCCCGCGCACATCGGGAGAGAGATCGGAGATTTCTATGATACCGTCGGTATCACAGACAATAGCGGCGCGCTCGAGCTCGTTTTCCAGTTGCCTGACGTTGCCGGGCCAGGAGTAATTGCACAGTACTTCCAGCGCTCGAGGAGAGATACTGAGGTTGTCCATCTGCAGTTTGACTTTCAGCTTGCGGAGAATGTGGTGGACCAGAATCGGAATATCTTCACGGCGATGGCAAAGCGGCGGGATGTCTATGGTGAAGGTGTTCAGGCGGTAATACAGGTCCTGCCGAAATTGCCCCTTCTGGATCAACTCTTTGAGATCGCGGTTGGTGGCGGAGATAATCCGGACATCGACGAACTCGGATTTCGTGGCGCCGACCGGACGATATTCGCCGGTTTCGAGCACGCGAAGAATTGCAGCCTGTGTCGAGAGAGGGGCGTCGCCGATTTCATCGAGAAATACCGTACCGCCGTCGGCGGCCCTGAAAAGGCCGGGTTTGTCGCGGTCGGCCCCGGTGAACGATCCTTTCACATGGCCGAACAGTTCCGACTCGAGCAACGACTCGGTCTTCACGCCGCAATTCTTGATGACATACGGCTTGCCGCGACGGTTGCTGCGCTGATGGATCGCGCCGGCGAGAAGTTCCTTGCCGGTGCCGGTCGGGCCGGTGATCAGGACGGGAGCATCATTGCCGCTGACTTTGGAGGCCAGTGTCAGCACGCGTTTCATGGGTTCGGATTTGCCCACGATATTTTCGAAAGCGTACGTGGCGCCGATTTCCTGGCGAAGCCGAATGTTCTCATCGTGGAGTTTTTTCTGGGAGAATTCCAGCAATTCTGTTTTGCGCGCGAGCTCTTCGAGCAGGCGCGCATTGCTCAGGATCTGCGCCGACTGCGATGCAATAATGCCTGCTAACCTGCCGTGATCCTCATGGAACGGCCCTTTGACGCTGCCCCGTATTAGACTTGTAATGCCGATAACCTCTCCCCTGACAATCAGCGGACAGCACAGGATCGAGCTGAAGCGACCATCTTTTGAACTGAGTCCCGGGAAACGGTCATCTGAAGTCAGGTCATCGATCTTCAATGTCTGTTTATTTTTGAGCACCCAGCCGCAAATGAGGTTATTGAGGGTGAATGGAATCTCCTCCGGACCGTTCGGGCTGCGCCTGACCACGGTGACGAAGTCATCGGACGTCCCGGGCGTGAGCAGGTGAATCACACCCTGGTCGGCCTGAGTGTAGGCCACCAGCTCATCAACGATGATTGACATGATGTGATTGGTTTCACGCGCCCGGCAGATTTTGTCCAGAACACGATTGATCACGCGGAGCTCATTAAGAGCTGCCTCGAGCTTTTTTGGATCCGGCTGTTCGACTGATTCCGATGACATTGAGAAAGGGGCTCCTCCTCTCTATGATTTAAGATACTACTCAAATGTATCAGGTCAAATGTGTTTTTTGACCGGGTAGCAGCTATCCACCCGCACTGACTATGTTATTTCATTGTCTCTGCAATGGTTAGGACTGACTTCGTGCTGCTACTGACAGATCGTGGATCGTCCGGTGGATACCCGCTAACCAACGCGAACGGTGAACCGGTTTCTGCGCGGGTATCGCAACGCATGCGAAATCAACAGGTTATGAATGCGCACCCCCGACCATTCGACTGGCATCGCTTATGCTTTCCTTTCGCTCGGCAAAAGTGCGTGAACCCAAATCAGATAAACGGTAAACCTATTACAGAGAGTGAGGACGAGATGAAGAGACTTTGGTTCGCGACAGTCATCATCGCCGCCGCGGGGCTCGTTCTATTCGGATGTACGCAATCAGTCGATCCGAAGAATTCAGCCGCCGGTGATATCTCATCGATCGACCAGGAGATAGCATCCCTTAAGGCAGCGGCGAAACCGATCGTCAATTCCGGCGCACCATCCGGCCTGGTAACCGCCTCGTTCGGCGGACAGTCTGTTGAATTCTGGCCTTTCACCGGCACCGGTTTTCCCGGCGAGGCAAAAGACCCGGTCAATATTCTGTTCTTCGGACAGGCAGACCCGAGAGATATCCGGGCCGCCCTGCTGTCACTCGACGGTGACCGGACGGCATTCGGTTTTCCGGATGAGCCGCCGTTCAATTCCACGTGGGACGACGCTATCGGTGACGAGCAGTCATGTTACAGCACTGCCGACGGCTGGACCGGCAGCACGATTCAACTGGCCTGCGGCTACTACCAGGTCGCGCGGTTCCACATTCGCCTGTTCAAGATGGGTGACCAGACGGCCGGCGCGGCGCATTTCGAGGTGCTGATACCCGGGACCGAACAACACGAAGTGATCAGCTGGGAAGTTGCCGAGCAATTTGTCGTCGTCGATTTCATGAGGAGCGGACTGCTTGACGGTGATATCCCGATGTCACAGACCGGTCAGATCAATCCCTCGCCGTGGCGGACTATCCGTTACCAGATTTACAACGGCCTGCCGGTCGAACTTCGGATGCTCATCGGCGGCCCGACCGAAGACGTCACCGCAGATGTGCCGATTGGCACCGACGGCATGGCGACTATTCTCAATCTGGCGTCTACCGCCGAGCGGGTATTCGAAACCCGAAATCAGGACCTCATTATTACCTACGACCAGACGGTACCGAAACCGTTCTGCGCCGGCGAGAATGATTATGTCTATGTGGCCGGACCAATCACCTTCCACCAGACCACGACACTGATGGCCGACGGCACTTTCGAGCGGCAATCCCGGGCAACCGGCGAGTTGTATGTGACGCCGATCGACATGGGGACCGGGCAACCCGGAGGAGAAACCCTGACGGCGCAGGTGCGGGACAATCACGGGGCATGGATGAACGATACGTACGAATCGACTTCGAGCATGCTCTACCAGAAGTTACTGCCGGCATCGGCCGACGGGGCCGGGCGGCTGTTCATTATGTTCGGAGTGAATTCTGACGGTCATAATTTCAATTATGTGACGCAGCGGTGCGCCAACGAGGGTTCCTGAGCAGGACCAAGAGAGAGAAACTGAATTCGTTTAGTGGATTTGGACGAGTAAGTGTGAAGCGGTAATCCACGCACTACCGCGCCGCACAGACCGCGGACACATCAGGGGGATGTGTCCGCTTTGTTTTTTGGCAAGCGCTTGTTTTCGACGGCCAGAGGACAATCACCAGGGATAGTCGACGCAGTACTCGCCCGATGGATTGGTGACCAGGTCAATGGTAAAACTCAACGTATCGTCCATGTCCGGTACATACGGTCCGATAACCTGCACGGCGTACTGCCCCGGCGGCAGGTCAAGGATGCGATAACTCAAATCCATCGGGCAAACACAACGGCACGGGCCTGACTGTACGTAGTACTGCTCTTCCTCGATGAAGATCGTGTCCATGAATACCCGAACAGTAACATCGGACGAGTCAGCGCAACAGTTAAACACGGCATTGGTGTGGTCGATTGTCAGGACGCCCGCCTCGTGACTATACTGCACGCAGTTTTGGAGAAGTGATTGTGACGTGTTGCCCGGCGGGATCAAGTTGCAATCGGACAACGAAGCCACCTCCGCGTTCAGAGTGTAGCTGACATCCCACGGATAGTCTGTCCTGATAGCGCAGAATGTCCCGGTCGGCAAGGTTGTCAGGTCGACAGAAAACTCGAGCGCCGGACCGACCCGCTCCGACCAGTACGGCTCAACGACTCGGATGGTGTACGTGCCGGGCTGAATTCCGCTTATGGCATACTCCAGGTCAAACAGGCAGAGACAGTCGCAACCGCCGCCGGTGAGATCTTCCTTTTCCGCGATTGTGATGACGTTTTTTTCCAGGTCCGGCTCCACGATGAAGGAATCCGGGCAACAATTGAAAGTGGCATTGATGTGGGTGATATGCAGGGTTCCTGTCGTATCATAGGAGTATGCGATGCAGTCCTGGTTGGAAGCGGTAATTCCGGTATCGACACCGGTCTTCTCAAAGACTTTGCAGCCTCCGGCGGTGACTTTGGATGCGGTCAATTCGGTATTACTCGGGCCGGTGGTGGGTGAGTCTTCCTCACTGCAAGCTGCCCAGAGAAGAAGTACAGCGAAAACTGACAGAACGACGGGAGTGGTTCGCTTGCTGAATCTCGATCCAAACATATTGATACCCTCCGCAATAGGCTCATGTCTAATAACGTCAAACAAGTCCTTTTTGTCAAATTTGGAGGCAGATAATATACGGGCGCCCGGCCGGCAATAACGTAGTTACTCTAACCTATTCTCCAACAGGTTGTTAGCAGTCCGGAGGAGGCTCACGTATGACACGGCCCCGCTACTGTTAGCGGGGCCGAAAATTCGGTGTGACTTTGCGATGACAATTCGTCTATCGGCGGAGAGACACCGATGACAATCAAGAACCTTCTTCATATTTGAAGGACACTTTTATCTTGGCTCGATAGGCTTCGATCTTGCCGTCGGCCACCTGCATGTCAAGCTCGACCACCTCGGCAATACGAATATCCCTGAGAGTCTGAGCGGCACGAGCCACGGCAGCCGCGGCAGCCTTCTCCCAGGATTCTTTGCTTGTTCCGACAAGCTCGATAATCTTGTACACACTCTCCGGCATAGATAACCTCCTTGGCTAAAATGTTGTCAGTTCGTCCGGTCGGTCCGTGGGAGAAATCGGTCTCGGGCAGAGGAGCCGGACTTACATCTTTTTTTTGTTCGATATCAGGTGCAGTGCTCGACGCGCGGCTTGACGAGCCGCTCAAAATCGCTGTAGGCCATCTTGATCAGCTCCGTGTGGGAGCCGGCGTTGAAGGCGATTTCAGAATCCTCGCTCAGGCGGTCGGCGACGACCACGTCCACGCCGTAGAGATTGCCGAACGGCGGCATGGCGCCCACGGCGCATCCCGGAAACAGGTTCTTGAACTCGTCTTCGGTGGCCAGTTCGACTTTGGACGCTTTGAGGCAGTCCTGGAGTTGGTCGAGGTCGACCCGGTGCGAGGCCGGCAGGACAACCATCATCATCTTACCGTTGGCCTTCACCATCACCGTCTTGGCCAGTTCTCTGGCATCGATATGCGCCGCGGCGGCTACTTCCTGGGCGGCATAGGCAGGCGAATGGCTCATGACGACGTACTTGATTTTGTTCTCATCGAGATAATCTTTGAGTTTTGATACTGGCATGGGCAGCTCCTTTCCTGAAGAGGTCCGCTCACGCGCAGCCGTGTGCAGTCGTTCGATGATGTGCTGTCAACCACGTTTGGCTTCGCGATCCTTATGACCGCGCGCGGCTGAGTTACATCCTGCTTACAAGATACAGCCACAGGGCCCGGTTCGTCAATAGGGTTCGGGTGATTGGGATGACAATCAGAAGAAACACAAGATGACTCATCTCGAAAGATCAAGACGTGGTCACCGCCGACCGGGCCTACACGACTTCCCCGGGAGAATGACATTCAGGCCATTGTCTGACTGCTGAAAATCCGCTTCGAGAGCATTCTCTTCTGTGTCTTCTCAGCGCGAACATGCCAGTTCGAGTAAAATTGCTGTTCGCCCCGATTGTTCCACTTTCGACGCCGGCTCCTGAACTTATTAGAATGACCAGTTAACTATAGGAAAGACCGGGAACTGACCGCCCTGCTTGATGATATTCACTATTCCGATCTGCAGGCCCTTCATAGTGTAGGCGTAGTTGACAAACCCGAGTTGAAATCCATTGGCGTGGCCGGCGTAGTTCACCAAGCCCCACTGGAACCCCTCAAAATCTCCCTGGGTAACGTTCACTACCGTCGCCTGCCAGCCCATAAAGTCTTCGTCGACCATACCGACAAGCCCGAACTGCACACCCTTGGACATGCCGGAGGTAGAGCGGCTGATTAGTCCCCAATCCAGCCCGGTGACATAGGTGTTTTGCCCGTATATCAGACTGAGTCGAATTCCGGACACGGCCTGGTCTTCAGGAACGAGTTGGATCGGCGGAAACAATGACAGCTGGATCGGCTTCTCCTGCGCCAGTGCCGGCCGGGAGACAACAATGAGCATCATTGCCGCAGCAATGAACAGACCGAGATTTCTTTTGGACAACTTCTCCTCCTGTCGATTTAGTTCCGTAATTGGGAGTAATACCAACCATTGTATTATGAAAACGTAACTGCATAATCAGGTAAAAGTCGCCGGTCCAGACCCGACACCTTCAAAACAAATCTCTCCGTCTTGTGTGCCGCGAAATTGACAATAACCTCACAATGGCATTGTGCGGGAGGACGGCGCGTTGACAGGGAAGCCCCGGATATTGAGCCCACCTTCGTGGCTATGTGATTGACTCAAAATGCCTTTGCAAAATGGCGGAGAGGTAGGGATTC
>CAYNEO010000013.1:66098-71549 GCA_964396245.1 uncultured Ignavibacteriales bacterium | reverse complement strand
TCGGTCGCGTCGCGGATAGTCAGATCACCCTCACCCAGCTTGAGCACCGCCTTGATTGTCTTGACTTCCGGGTTGGCGTCCAGTTGATACGTCGTTTCCTTGAAATAACTCGTTCGCTCCGAACCGTAGCTGCCTTCGTAAGCGACATACAAACCGCCGAAGAAAATGAACAGCACCGCCAGGTAGGAAATAAACTGGAGCCTCGAACGCGTGAAAATCTTCTCGATACCGACCGCTATCAGAAAAAACGGAATCGCCGACAGCAGGTCGATCGTGAAGTTCCAGTTCAGTACGCCAACATTCACCAGGAGAATCAGGAGCCCGATCTGAATCAGGATCAAGCCCCATCGAAGTCGCGATGGCGTCATCGATCATCACCTCCGTTGTGTCCGTTTATGTGCTGCGAGTGCATTTCGGACGAATGCTGTTCCGATGATCTGGCATTCCCGGCTATGATCAGGGCCACGCCCAGCACAATCAGCACGAGCGGCCAGAAATCACTCCACGTAAAATGAAAGACGTATTCCCGGAAAAGCAACAAAAGACCGAAGGCAATGAGGATTATTCCCGGAAGGTACCTGTTGGTCGATGACAGCGGTTTGGTCGATTCCTCGATCTCTTCACCGATCGGTCTCGGAGGAATAACTATCCACAGGATAACGTAGGTAAGTACGCCGATTCCCGGCAGCAGCATGAGCAATACCGTGATAATTCGGACCAGGGTCGGATCAAGACCAAAATATTCGGCTATTCCGCCGCATACACCGCCCAGTATCCGGTTTTGGCGCGATCGATAGAGGTGTTTTTCCATTCTCTCTCCTCCTCTCTCAGAGCAGTCTATCACCTACAGTATACGCGGACGGGGCGCCGAAGGTTACGCAAATTCGACCGTCCCGCAGCATGTTACGTGGATACGATATGGTTACTGACCGACGGTGTGCAGTTTTTTCAGATAATCTTCCGCCAGCGCCATATTCGGCGAATTGACATCCCCCGCTACCTGCCTGATGGTCCCGACAACCTCTTTGTACTCCGATTCGTTACCGGTCAGCCGCGCTATCTCATAGCAGGTCGTGATCAGTTCTTTCTCGAGTTCGATCTTGCGCGTATTCTCGACCGTCGCTTCTTCACTCCGAGGCCGCTTATCAAACGCGTTCAGCGACTTTTGCTCTTTCCTCTGTCCGAGGTTGGATTCTATTTCGACCCGACGCGCCCGGTAAAACGCCAGAAGGCTGTCGACATTTTCTGCCGGCGCGGGAGCTTGCGCTGTCGTTCGTTTGGCTGACTGCTTGATCTCACCCGTATATGACTTACTCTGCGGAGGGAAGTAACCGCTCGACTCCGATGGACGCCCAAGCGCTCCCAGCGAGACACCCTTTGGTGGTGACTTGTAATTCGATTTTGCCATCGTAGTCTCAGGCGGCACCGGAGTCGGCATGCTTATTTGCGGCGTGGCGGATTCCTCGGGGGCGGTCGTGGTGGTCGGCGATTTCGTGATTTTCGTCTTCTGACTAGACGGCTGCTCGCTCTCCGCGGCGGCGGGAGGCGGAGTCTCTGCCATATGATCGGCGGTGACCTCGGGCGTTGTGGGGGCAGAAATCGCGGACTTACCCTCTGAAGGCGCCGTCAATTCTTCCGGCTCCGACGACAGCGCCGAGGGTGCGGCGGTATCGATCGATATTTCCAGGTCAGTCTCGGCCGGCGTCCCCTGTCCCGCTTCCGCCTGATCCTCGATTTGCCCCCTGTCGGTTACCAGTGAATCCGAGACAGTCGGTTGTTCATCTTTTGGTATTACCGGCGATATCTGCGGCTTGCCGGAATCTTCGTAGTGGAAGATCTCATCCTGATGCAATCCAATAATAGTCAGAAGCGCCGCCGATGCCGCTACTGCGACAATTTTCCACATCAGCCCCCGTCGGCCCTTTTGCGGTGAAATATCCGTGACCTCGGTTTCCGGCTCCAGGCCGATTGCCTGCTCGATCCTCTGCGCCGATTTCTCCCAGTAATCGTCGTCACCAAGGTCGCGATACCGCTCGACCAGCTTGTTGAGTTTCTCGAACTCGGCCAGTATCCGCCGGGCTTCCTCCGATTCTTCGATATATTTCTCCATCATCGCCATCTCTTCCGGAGGAAGGCTCCGGTCCAGATAGGCCGACAACTTGTCTTTAAAATATGACTCGTCCATAAACGCTACAGTAAATCCTTCAACTCTTCCATCAGGAGCTTCCGCGCCCGGTAGAGTCGCGAGTCGACTGTCCCGGGCGGTATTTTCAGGTAGCTGGCAATCTCGGCGTAATCCATCTCCTCTATGTGGCGGAGAACAAACACCGTCCGGTACTGCACCGGAAGCGCCATAAGTGCCTGATAGAACCTTCTCTGACCTTCATCATCCAGCATCTGTTCCAGCGGGCCGAGTTCGGTCGATTCCGGGTCAAACCCCTTTTCCTGAATTCTGTCGAGCGAGTCTTTCTTTTCTTCGCGGCGAATCTGGTTGTAGGCCAGGTTGCGGGCGATTTTAGCTATCCACGGATAAAAGGCGTATTCGGTGCGGAATGTCTTCAGCGCTCCCCACGCCTTCACAAATGCTTCCTGCACAATATCTTCCGTCTGGTCAAACGACCCCGTCAAACCATAGATAAGCCGAAACACCCTCTTCTGGTGCAGCCTGACGATCTGCCCGAAAGCCTTCTTGTCGCCATTCTGGGCCGCCTCGATCAGTTTCTGCTCGACCGACTTACCCGTATCCGTATTATCTACAGTGTCCTCGCCGCTTTCTTCCCGAATTCTTTCTTCCATGACTTGTTATCCGGCCGCCCGCATAAGTTGCAGTACCAGGCTCTCGAGCTGCATCTCCCCCTTGACGCCGCTGGCATGGCGAAGCGCCGAGTCGGTTTCGGCAATCTCGATTATCATCTTCTCTAGGGCCGCGTTTGAATATTTCCCGGTCTGCTGCCGGAACCGGTTTGTCAGCCACCGGCGGCGGGCATCGAGCGGCTTCCCGTTCTTGACAAGGTACAGCGAGACAAAGTGATTGCCCAGATGCCACAGCACCCCGGTCGGGTTGGTCCCCTCGCCGGTCAGCATCGCTATCTGGTTCAATACCTTGCGGATATCGCCCGCAATGATATGATCGGCCAGATCAAACACCGTGTAGACCTCGAAACCGGTGGTAAGCCTGCGGATATTCTCCTCAGTCACGCTCGTATTTCCCTCCTCGGTCTTGTAATTCACGAGCTTCTCGACTTCCGCCTCCAGCGCCCCCCGGTTGCCGGCAATCAGTTCCGTGATCAGTTGCAGCGCCCCGGGCTCAATCGTCATACCGGCCTTTTCAAGCTTGCCTCGCACAAATCGCTGTGTCTCGCCGGGCGTGAGTTTCTGGAACTCAACCACTTCCGCCGCCTGCGACATCGTTTTGAAAAACGCCGTGTTTTTTTTCGGCGCCTTGTCGGCGGGGGAGCTGAGCACCACTATCCGGTTCGGGTCAGCCGGTGTCAGGAGGCTGAGAATCCGTTTTATCTCGGTCGGTTTGTAGCTCTGGAAATCCGTTATACCAAACACCTGCCGTTCACCCAGCATCGGGTACACCGACAGCTCGGCGATGAGGTCATTCGTCGACGTCTTCTTCCCGTTCAGTCGGCGATAGTTGATAGTCAGCTGCCGGTTCGGCAAGAACTGCGAGGCCAGGTACTTCTCGGCCTCGATAATCCGATAATCCTCCTGGCCGAAGAAGTAGTAAACCGGCTTGAATTTCCCGGCGGAAATGTCCGCAAGTAACTGCTGGGGAGTCATCACGTCATAGTATAACGCGACTCCGAACGGATGGTCAATCTAAAAGCGAATCGTAGGCAGAGTTGTCCCTCGAGGGAACCCACTCCAGCGAATAGCGGTATTTGTCGCGGTATTTCCGAGTGCGCTCGAGCAGCTCGGCGAACATCGGCGGCGCCGGCTCCCGGTGGTTCACCTGGTTGATTATCCGCGGATTGTTGCCATAGATCTGGTAAGTATGCTTGGAGAAGTACTTCTGGTTGGAGTCGATAAACTCCAGAAGCGCCAATAGCGACGCAAGGTCGGAATGATCGGGATCAACCGCCTCGAACGGCGCCTTGAACGTAATCCCGATCTCCGGGATAGTGAACATAACGACCGAGGATTTCCCAAGGTCGTTTTCGTTCGGCAGTGAGAGCGAGCCAAAGAAGCATTCCATGCCCGCCTATAAGGCAAGGACTGTGCCCTCTTGCCCGGTATTCGATTGTGGATACTTATCGATTGCTATACAAGCAGATACGCCGGTATGGGCGCGTCCCCATACCGGCGGCACTGCATCGCTTTTCACAACTTGGGTAGACGATTTTCGAGTTGAACCCTGCTCTAGTCCGGCATCTGCCAGAAAAAGCCCGCGTTGGTAGTGTAATACGTGATCAACTGATCGCCCGTCTCGCCGGTTGAATCCACCGTCCCCGCGGCGTCCGGATCATAGTCGACCGGAATCAGGTCAACATATACATGATCACCCGGGCTTGATTCATATCCGTATTCGCTCACCAGCGGACATGAAAAGCGGAACAGGTTTTTGGCCACGTACTCCCGATAGTTCTTCTCGCCGTATGGCTCGCCGTTCCAGTTGACATTCCCCGAGAGCAGTAGCGTCTCGCCGTCGATCATCATTATCCGCACTTCCTCGATACTCAGCAGGTTGCTGTCCTTGTCCATCCAGTACGCTTCGAACGTCGGGTCCATATACAGCCACTTGTGAAGACCCTCGGCGAAAACGGCGTCAATCACGTGGCAATCCTGATCGGCCTTGTCATATGGAAGGCAGGTAATATGACGCGATTTGAAACCGGTCGCCAGGTATGCCTCGTTGAGGATAGTGGCCATCATCCGGCAATTCACCCCGCGATCCTCTTCCCGGCAAATTGTAATCAGGTTGTCCGCGTTCCTCGGCTCCGGGTTCTTGGAACTGCCGTCATGCCGCACCACCCCATGCGCCCAGACCATCAGGTTGATAATCCGCTCGATTTCGTCACCGTCGCCCGCTATCGAGTCCAGATTGTATTTCTCTCTCAGTGCCACCAGTTGGCTGTCGGTCGATGGTTCATAATAGAAGCTGTCGATCCCCTTGACCGGCTCCGTTCCGAACTGCGAGTAGTCCCGGAGCAGCTCTACCTTGTCCTTGAAAAACCGAATGATCTCCAGCACCGTGTCGGTCGGCGACAGGAGCATGACCCGATTGGAATCGGTCGTGCCCTTGACAACAATCATATCCTCGCCCGCACGAATTATGAAATCATGTCCGAGCGGCACCTCGGTAATATCGACACTGTCCAGGTCAGACAGCGCGAATGTCCCCTCGAGTGAATCATACTGATATGAGAACGTGTCGGTAGGGCTGAACAGAACGTACTCATGCACCGACGGTCCCGTGTCCGGAAGCTCGTCGCCGGCGCAGGC
>CAYNEO010000013.1:0-65998 GCA_964396245.1 uncultured Ignavibacteriales bacterium | reverse complement strand
TTGTAGCAAGCATGCAGTCAGGACAACGAGAGATTGTTGAGCAATCAGATCAATTCCTCATACCGCTTTTCGGCATACCGGTCGGTCATGCCTGCGATATAATCCGCGATAACTATCTCGGTGTCTTCCGTCAGGAGCATCTCCTGAAACCGCTCCGGCATCAGCTTCGGATTCTCGCGGAACTTCTCGAATAACATCCGCATGATCCTCTCCGCCCGTTCCGCCTTCTTGACCAACTGTTCATTCCGGTAAACATGTTCCATCAGGAACGCTTTCAGCTCGGCAACCAACCGCGCAATCTCGGCGGAATACCGGCAGATCTTTTCGGGCGCGTGACGGACCGAATCGACAGACGCGATATCAAAACGATCGATCTGTTTCTCGGTCTCGATCAGAACATCGGTCACCATGAGATTGACCAGAAACCGCACCACGGCGTACCGTTTCTGGTCCTGCGACAGCGAGTCAAAGTTATGACCGCTCGTAAACGGATTCTTGAAGCCGTCAGGCTCGGCCCGCCAGATAGCGAGTTTGCGAACTTCATCGAGCGTAATCATCCCCGCCCGAATGCCGTCATCGATATCATGCCCGTTATAGGCGATTTCATCGGCGGTATCGACCAGCGAAGCTTCCAGGGTCGGGTGGTCCGCCTCGGTGAAATCCGGATGCGCAATCCGCTTCCAGGTCTCGTGCTTGACTATCCCCTCCCGAACTTCATAGGTCAAATTGAGTCCGGGATATTCGGGATACCGTTGTTCCAATAGATCGACCACCCGCAGTGATTGTAAATTGTGGTTAAACCCTCCCGAGTTTTTCAGCAGATCATTGAGGACGTCCTCCCCGGAGTGCCCGAACGGCGTATGACCGAGATCGTGAACCAGCGCAATCGCCTCGGTGAGGTCCTCATTGAGTCGAAGGCATCGCGCCATCGTGCGGCTGATTTGCGCCACTTCGATTGAATGAGTCAGACGCGTCCGCAGGTGATCGCCTTCATGCGGCAGAAACACCTGCGTCTTGTATTCCATGCGGCGAAAAGCGGTGGAGTGGACTATCCGGTCGCGGTCGCGTTGGAAAGCGGTGCGCAGGGGATGTTCAGCCTGTGGGAAAACCCGGCCGCGGGACTCCGCCGCCAGGGCGGCATACGACGCCAACGTTTCGCGCTCGCGCGCTTCGATATCGATCCGGTTACTTAAAGTCATCACCCTGGCTACGTGATTTGGCTCCCATGCCATAAGATACGGAAATAGTGTGCGACAGGCCAAGCACGGGATGGCTCGAAAACGCGTAGGAAATATAACTGTTGTTGTACACGATCTCCAGACCGCCGCCGAACTCCAGTGGATTGGAACCGATTCCCCAAAATAGCGAGCCATAGTCGGACACGAATATCTTCTGACCGAGCGCAAGCTGCACGTCCTGATCCTTCTCCATCGTGATCCGGCCGGTTACGGCAAACGATTCCTTTCCCATGAATTCACCGTAAAGCGAGAAATACGGATTCTCCTTGACTGCGTTGGGATGAAAGCTCGGCGGGATGAGATTGTCGCCGATCACTGCGGCGTAAAATCGTTTTGTGCGGTACGATGCACCCGCGCCCATTGTAATCGCGTTGAGACTGCCGTACCCGCCGCCAAAATCCAGTTTCCGTCCCGACACGGTCAATCCCACCGAAAGCGAGTCATAGCGGTAAGCGACACCCAGCTTGCCGGTAAGCTCCGAATACAGATCACTCTGACCCAGATTCGAAACACCCAGCGAGAATATCAGCCATCGATATCGGTATGCCCCGGCAAGGAAAAACTGATCGAGTTCCGAGAGGTCGTACATGCGGTTATAGCCCGTTTCAATCCGCCACTCACCCGGAGACAGACCTCCCGATGGTACGTTCACCAGCGTTGTCGGCGAGGAGTGCGAAAGCATCACGGTCTGCCCCATGCCGTTTCCCTGGCCGCGGATGAAGTCGAAGGCCGCGATCTGCGACGATGCAGCCAATACGACAATGATCGTCAACACGGTTCTTTTCATGGTCACCGGGCTATGACAACGGTTGTTTTGGTCGACTCGACACCGACGGCTTCAAAATAGACGATATAAATACCTATGGGCTGCTGCTTGCCGTCGTCGGACTTCCCATCCCATACAAACTCGGCCTGAAGCGATGACTGACCGTCAAGGAATGTCTTCACCACCCGACCCTGCCGATCATATATCTTCAGAGTGTAAGTATCCGCCTCGGGCGCTTCCACCCCGATCGTCACGACATCCTCGATACCGTCATTGTTGGGGCTGAATATCTGCGGCTCCGTGTAAATCTTCGTGCTTCCGTTGTACAGGACAATCTTGTTCGGCTCGCCGGGTGATCCGCCGGATGTTACCGAGCGACCCCACCTGTCCTCCTGTCCGGTCCGTCCCGAACGAGCCCACGTGTAGTTGCTGTCATAGGCGGATTCATATGCAAATCGGTCAGCCTCGATACCGTACGTATCGATCAGACGGATAACGTCGCCATCGTTGTTGAGCGTTGGCCACTGCGCCGGCTCGAAATACTGACCGGCAAAATCCGGATAGAAAAATGAAAAATACACGCTGTCCTGCACCAGAACAACGTACTGCCCGGCATCTACCGTCAGTGAACCGGCCGTAATCAGATAACTGCCGACCGAATCACCGATATACCAGCCTGAAAGGTCTATTGTCGAATCATGACGGTTGTACAGTTCGATCCATTCCGACTGCAGGTTGCCGGTTGGATTCGGAAGACACTCGGAAAGTCGCACCGGCGGGTAGTCCGCTCCGGGTGCATAAAAGTCGCGTCGGTTGTTCCGCAGGCGGTCGTCATCCTGGAGCACCGCACCCAGGTGCACATAGAGCTTGCTGAGCGTAACCGTCGTACTGACAATAGCGACCGAATCCGGAAGCAGCCCCGGGACATCCAGTGTCGCCAGAACATCGCTGTCATCGAGCGAATCCTGCGGGTTGTACCGGTAGACAGTCAGGTCTTTTCCGGAAAGGGGATTCAACCCGCGATTACGGATGATAAACGAAAGCCTCGCTCCGCCGAGTTCGGATGCCACTGCCGCCGAATCAAGCGAAAGATCATTCGAAAGCGGCGTCAGCGAATTGACCGTACCGGGAGTTGAGCCGCTGAAATCTATTGACTGCCCGATTGTCGACACGCCGGGGGAAACCCGTTCCCACGATTTACCGTCGGCTCCGCTCTGATTCCAGGAAAAGACCGATATCGTTGTCAGGAAATTGTCCCTTATCACCAGCGAGCCGCTGTAGTTGCGCAGCGAAAACGAAGTCTGGAACGGCCGCGCGTAGTTTTCTTCGGGACTGTCGCCCCAGACTCCGGAGTTGTTTCCCCAGACTCCTTCAAACCCGCGCGAGATAGTATCGGAGAAGAGCTTGCGGCAGACGATGAAATAATGATATGGCTCGATTACACCCGATAGCCGTCGCTGTAAGCCGTCGACATAGAGATCATAAGGCAGCAGGTCGATTGCTTCGGAACTGTCGTTGTAAAGCTCCACCCACTCCAGCGTTGTCTCCTGCCCCGGTTCATTGGCCAGGACCTCGTTGATCACGAGACCTGCCGATGCCGGTTTGGCCGACAGGATCAGCACCATAAGCGAGAAGAATGCCGCCGGTAGATATTTCATAGCTGCGAGTTTATCTCCACAGACAATAGCGGGCGAAACCGGTCACTACCACCCGAATGATACTCTGTCGCGAATTTCACCGCCAGCGTAATGTCATCGACCAGTTGTTGTTTATATCGGAAGAACATGTACCAGTATTCAATGCTGTCGGCCAAACGGCTGACATTCGACCAGGCTTCCACTACGCCAAATCCTTTCAGATGACCTCGTATCGCACCAAACAGCGAAATGTAGTCACCCTCTTGATTGTCAGTGGTATAGCCAATATAACTCCTAAAGGACAGATCACCAGTGGCAAATCTGATCTCAAAGCGAACTCTCCGGGTAAAATCCTTCCGATAGCCGCTTATCCCGTTTCGTTCCCGGTTTCTGGCCAGGTAATCCACCTGCGTGGAAAAGCGTTGGCTCCACTGCCTGCGAAGAGAGCTGAACAGCTCTGCCCTCGAGGTATCCCGGTTCAAACGTGCCAAAATAGCCGAATTGGCCAGTTCCCAGCCTGTTTCGAGTTGAACCACCGTCCTGACCAGAAAACCTGTCTGACCTTTTCGCCGCGTAGACAGTTCGTAGCCGACCGGATCGAGAACTTCCCGGCATGTCAACCACACCGCTTTGCTGCCCGATGAAAGATCGAGGTAATCGCGTCCATACGACCACAGCGCATAGTCAATCTCCGCCATCGATAGCCGGTGTTTTCCTTCTACGACCGCGGCGCGACTTCGCCTGAGGTCGGTAAACTGCTCGGCTGCCTCGATAGTGACCACACCGGCGCCATATCTGAAATACAGATTGCCCGCCGTCTTGAAATCAACCAGCGTCTCACCAGAAGTGCGATTCCTCAACCGGTTCATTCCGAAAATAACTCCCGGCCGAAGCCGACCCGAGGCCTTGGAAACCATACTGCCCGCAGTCAAAAGAGAATGCGATTCATCACGATTCACCGACCCGACTACCTGTGTTCTTATACCCACGGCCCGCGTGTCCAGATACACCCCGTTTATTCCACCATAGTCCGGAAATAAGAAAGATTCACCGTTGAGTTGGTCCGAGAAACCGAGCAACTTTCCCCGGTAACCAATGACCGTTCCCAGCCCCAGACGCGCACTCAAGGAACCCAGTTCAAAACGACGCACCGATCCACGTGAATTTCGGTACGCCACCGCTCGGCGCACCCAGCGCTCCCGCCCGGAGTACTCCCGATTGATGTTAAATGTTGCGCGCCAGTGCGAGTTCAGTTCCGTCGCTACCGACAGTCGATACTGCCGGCGGCTTTCGTCGTCCAGCGACTGGTAATGACCATACCGAATTCGCCATCGCCTGGCACGTTCCTCCCGGTTCGTTTCCCTGAACAAGGCAGCCTGCTCGGACTCAAGGGCGGTCAGCGTGCCGGTAGAATCTGACTGGATAAAAAGGAGATTGGGAATTTCGTCGAGAAGGTACTGCGTGCCCGAGTCGATGCCGTGCTGGGCAATTTCCCGCAGTATCAGGTACTGATAATAGTCGATTTCGTTATTCTGGAGTGCTTCGTAGAGCTCGTCTTCGGAAGGGAATACCGTCGTCGATAACTGCTGTGTCCGACCAACCCCTCCCGACAGAAGCACCAGTGCAGCTGTCAAGGCGCGGACTGTTTTCATCATGCTACGTTATGTTGTACTTGCTCAACTTTCGGTAAAGGGTTCTTTCGCCGATACCAAGACGCCGCGCGGTTTCCTTGCGGTTGCCGCCGGTCTCTCTCAGCGTGCGTTCTATCATGATTCGTTCCATGTCGTCCATAGTCTGAGCTTCGCCAACCCGGGCCGCTTCCTCGCCAAATTCGCCCGGCGCCGGTTCCGACGGCAGGTGCGAGGTAATGAGATCCCGCAACAACCGAATCTCGTTGCCCAGTTGCATGATGGCCCGGTAAATCAACTCGTGACCGGCTTCTTCCACCGTCCGGCCGGTTGACACCGGAAGGTGCGTCGCGGTCGCATACTGTTCCGACAGGTAGCGCTCGACATCCTCCCTGTCGACCGTCCCTTTCTGCTTGAACGCCGCCATTCTTGTCGCGAAATTCCGCAACTGCCGGACATTCCCCGGCCAATTGTAGCGCATCAGAAGCTCCAGGGCAGCGTCCGAGTAGGTCAGCCCCGGATGATCTTTCCAGAAATAATGCAGTAGCGGTTGAATATCATACTTACGTTCGAGTAATGGCGGCACAATCACTTTTACCACACTGATCCGGAAATACAGGTCCTCGCGAAAACTTTTGTCGGCGATCGCCTCGGTCAGGTCACGGTTGGTCGCCGCGATCACCCGAACATCGGCGCGGTTCGGAGTCGAGGAACCTACCGGGTAGTAGGTACCATCCTCCAGGACCCGCAGCAACTTCACCTGCGTGTCCGGCTTCATCTCGCCGATTTCATCGAGAAAGATCGTGCCCCCCTCAGCTTTGTGAAACAAACCTTCCCGCTTCGCCACCGACCCGGTAAAGGCACCCTTCTCGTGACCGAACAACTCCGATTCCAGCACCCCTTCCGCCAGCGCCCCGCAATTGATCGCCACAAACGACTTATCGTGTCGGTCCGATTCTCGGTGAAGCGCCTGCGCCACCAGTTCCTTGCCGGAGCCCGACGGCCCCACTATCAGCACCGAAACATCCGTAGGCGCGATACGCTGAATGGTCCGCGCCACCGCTTTCAGTTTCGCGCTGCGGCCGATCATCCGGTACCGGCTCATCAGCTCCTTATCCTCGAGAATCCGCCCGATCTTCTTGGCCAGCCCCTCCTGTCCCAGATTCCGGCTGATTTGACCATCGAACACTCTCTCGACCGGCGCCGGTGGATACTCGTCGCTGACAAGACTCCAGATATCCATAAGTGAATTGTACCGGTGCAGCTTCATGGCAATGCCGGGGGTCATGTCTATCCGGTTCTCATCCACCAGCAAGAGTTCGAACGTCGACTCCTTTACCGACTGATACAATTCGGACAGTTCGGTCACGACCGTACCGAGCCTGTCCCATTGGACTCCATCCTGTGAGTTAATATCCGCGAGTATGATCACCCTGTTTGTCATCGAGTGCATATCTCCACAGAACGGTTACAGTCAGAGCCGGGTACCGACGAAATCATTTCTTTCGCCGCCTTCCGGTACGCTTCTTCTTCGGCTCCGCCCGCGTGGATTTTGTCCGCTTCCGTTTATCGTTCTTCCTTATCCCTTTTGACTTGCTCATCTTGACCGGCTGTTTTTTGGCCTTAGCCTCGCGCTTCTTCTCGGCAAGGAACAGGTCCACTTCGTTTCGTACCGTGTCGACTTTGAGCACCCCGACTCTCACCTGGTCGCCGAGCCTGAAAGACCGTCCGTGCCGCCGGCCCGTAATCCGGTAATGTCGCTCATCGTAGTTGTAGTAATCATCGTCGATCGATGACATCCGCACCAGGCCCTCTACCCCGACACTTTCCAGCCGCACGAAAAAGCCGTATGGCATCACGCCCGATATCACGCCGTTGAATTCATCCCCGAGACGATTGGCCATGTACTGGACCTGTTTGATTTTCACCGCCTGTCGTTCGGCAGTTTCCGCAACCCGTTCCGTCTCCGAGCAATGTTCGCCGACATGGTCAATCACCGATATCACTCGCCTGGCGAACGGCGCGGTGTACTTGCCCTCACGCAACTTGCGAAGCAGCCGGTGCACGATCAGGTCCGGATAGCGACGAATCGGCGACGTAAAATGCGTGTAGTGTGCAAACGCCAGGCCGAAATGCCCGATATTCTCTCGCTGGTACACCGCCTTCTGCATCGAGCGCAACATCAACTCGTTAATAAAATCTGCCTCGGGCGTGTCCTTGATTTTGTCCAAAAAACGCGCGAACTGAATCGGCCGCATGTTGGGCGATACCGGAAACTTGTAACCAAGCTGACCGACCAGATAGGAAAACCCCTCGAGTTTCTCCATGTCCGGTTTAGCATGAACACGATAGAGAAACGGCTTTGCTCTCCGAAAAACATCGAGAGCCACCGCCCGGTTGGCCGCCAGCATGAATTCTTCGACTAACCGGTGAGCCTCGAGCCGAATCCGGTTTCTCAGCTCGATCACCTCCCCTTTTTCATCCATGATGATCTTTGCCTCGGGCAGGTCGAAGTCCAGCGAGCCCTCCGAAAATCGCCGCTGTGTCAGGATCTGTGCCAGTTCGCGCGCGGCTACGAGGTTGTCACCTATCCTTTTTGTTTTCTGCGTCACCTCCCCGCCGTCGAAAAAGTGCTGTACTTCCTCATAACTCAATTTCGCGCGCGAGTTGATAACCGCGTCGAATATGGTCCAATCCAGCATCTTGCCGTGTGAATCGAACTCAATCGTAATTCCATGCGCCAACCGTCGACGGTTCGGCCGCAATGAACACACATCGTTGGACAGCGCCTCAGGAAGCATCGGAATGACCATACCGGGCAGATAGACCGAGTTGCCGCGCTCGAAGGCTTCTTTATCGAGGGCCGTGCCCTCCCGAACAAAAAACGAAACGTCGGCTATATATACGCCCAGCCGATACCCGGTCCCCGTCCTCTCCACCGTAACCGCATCGTCGTGGTCCTTGGCGTCCTCCGGGTCGATCGTATAAATCTGCCTTTTGGTGTGGTCTTGCCGACGCGCGAACTCATCGCTCAGGTCGATCGCCGCCGCTTCCTCGGCCTCGTCGATTACCTCGTCCGGAAATGCCTCCGGAAGGTTGAAACTCTTGATGACCGCGAGCATGTCCACGCCCGGCTGTCCGGGGAAGCCAATCCGTTCGGTTACCCGCCCTTCCGGATTCAGATACGGATTCTCCCACGCGGTCAGAACCGCCACCACCTTTTCGCCGTTTTCCGCTCCGAGCGTTTCCTCGGGATTGATATATATGTCTCTCTGAATGCGTGGGTTGTCCGGGACGACATAGCTGAATGTGCGTCCCGTGTGAAATACGCCCACGATATTGCGCCGGGCACGCTCGAGAACGCGAATTACGGTACCGGCCTGCCTCCCCTGCACCTTTCCGGTCAGCCGAACCATCACCTTGTCGCCGTCGATCGCCGTACCCACGTCGGGCGGAGGAATCAGCACGTCCGGCTCATCGCCGTCGCGAGGCACAAACCCGGTTCCGCTTCGGTTGACGCTGATCGCACCCACAACCACATTCAGCTGATCCGCCGGTCCGATTCGACCCCGCTTCAGCTTGACCAAATCACCGGAATCGATGAGCTTCTTCACCGTTCGTCGAAAAGCCGGATATTCCGAATCGCTAATGTCCATCGCCTTTGCGAGCTCTTTTATGCGCATCGGATAATCGGACTTCGAACGGATAAACTGAATGATCTCTTTGGGCTCTCTTGCCATACCAACAACATATTCGTGCTCAGAGTCAATGTCAAGAATATCTGGCAGTCTCGTGCCAGATTGGCAGATTTAGCGATACATTGGACTCCCCCCTCACCACTCAGACCGAGTAAGAATGCGGCAACTGGACAAAAATCACTTGTATAAGAGACCGTTCTCGATATTATTATTCTTCTCTATCGCAACTCACTACATGGGAGGCCACATGCGGACCAGGGTTCTTCTTTCAATTCTCCTGTTAATACCAGCGTTCTTCGCCGGAACAGCCGCTTCGCAAACATCGGCCGGTCTCACGGACCTGTCACAGTACCCGGTAAGATTTGCGATCATCGGCGACCGCACCGGCGAACACCAGGAGGGTGTTTACGGACAGGTACTGGAGGAAATTCAACGTCTTCGCCCCGAGTTCATTATCACCGTTGGTGACATGATCGAGGGCTACACATCCGACACGACTCAGCTCAACGAGGAATGGACTGCGTATTTTAATCTGGTGAAAGATCTCAACTGCCCAATCTACTTCACACCCGGCAACCACGATATCACGTTCGATGACATGCAGCCGATGTACGAGAGGTATGTCGGGAAACCGTACCACTCGTTTGACTATCGCGGCGTGCACATCGTTGTGATGGATAATAGCCGGTGGGAGGTAACGGAGGAGTGGCCGGAGGAACAAATCGACTGGGTCACCGAGGATCTCAAAGCGCACCAGGATGCCGCCGCCACGCTTGTCTTCATGCACAAGCCGTTCTGGTACAGGAGCCTCGGCGATAATATGCCGGACTTCCTGCATGATATCTTTGTGAAGTACGGTGTCGATGCCGTTTTCAACGGGCACATGCATCAGTATTTCAGCGGCAAGTATGACGGCATTATCTATACGTCGATTGGCAGCTCCGGCGGTGAGACCGAACCCACTCCGACCGGACTATTTTATCATTTCGGGTGGGTTACCGTCGACGGCGATGGCGTTCATCCGGTACCGATCGAGAGGGGAGGCGTCCGTCCATGGAATGACCTGTCCGCCGCTCAGATGCGATTGATTTACACTCTCGACAATCACGGCCTCCGATTCGAGCAACCGATGCCCATAAACGGCGATTTAGCCGTTGATCACGCTCTCGTCCGCCTGGTGGTCGACAACACGATAGGACCGGTCGAAGCCAGGGACACGCTTCGGTGGAACGTTCCGGACGGTTGGACGGTGGAACCTGCTCAACAGGCGTTTGTCGTCCCGGCGGGCGGCACCGGTACTGTCGATTTCACCATCACCGGTACCGGCTCATTGTTTCCGCTGCCCTCAGTCGCAGCGCATCTGCCGTATACACAGGAATATGTTGCCAATGTCGATCAAACGCTCGAGGCTTCACGACAGGTCAACTGTGTTCACGCAACATCGGCGCCGGTTATTGACGGCGACCTTTCCGATGCCTGCTGGCAGGGTCAGCCGGTTCAATTGATCGGGCCCGACGGTGGAAAACGTGAAATCGATTCCACGGCCGTCTATTTCGCCTACGACGGTGACAACCTCTATTATGCCGCCTATTGCCACGATGAGCACATGGATTCACTTCGGGCGGAGATGGCTGAAAGGGATAACGATGTCTACGGTGAGGATTGCTTCGGCGTTATGCTCCACCCGGGCACCAATCCGAAACTGGCTTACCAGATTTATATCAACCCGCTGGGGACCATCTATGACCAGAAGCTCTATCCCGGCAGCGACTGGTACTGGACCTCCAACAACACGTACAACCTGAACCTCGACGTGAAAACCACAAAGGGACCGGACTACTGGACAGTCGAGGTAAAACTGCCGCTGGACCAGTTGGGAGCCACGCCGTCGAACGGCGACCACTGGCGCATACAATTCCGGCGCAAACAGGCGCGACTCGGTGACTGGGCCGGCCTGCAGCCGCCGTGGTCCTACAATCCGAGTACCTACGGTGAGTTGATTTTCAAATGACCTGGCCATCGGCGTTCGAATATTCGGATAATGAAAAGCCCCGCCAAGCGGCGGGGCTTTTTTCCGTGGAGGTAGTACGATAAATTACTGTCCGCTGCCCGTGCTCCTGTGCTGACGGGCACGTGTCTGATCGCCGGTGCAGTTCCTGTCGCCAAAGCCTTTGCCGAACGGACGATCCTTCCACAGCTCTTTCAGCTTCGTCGACTGATCCTCGGTCAGCACGCTCTTCACCTGCTGACGATGCGCGTATCGCATCTTCTGCAAGTCGGCGCGCGCACCGGATACTTTATCGATAGCGGCATCAACTTCGTTCGCGGACGCGTTGTTCATCATCAGGGAACGAAGGTTGATCTGCGCCTTTTCCAGCGCGGCCTGCTTGTCGACTCGCTGGGTCTGGAAGTCCACCATCATCGACTGCAATTTGTCCTTCTGATCCTGCGTCAAATTGAGATCGTCGGCGTGGGCAAGTAACATCTGCACGCCGGGAGTCCCGCCGCCCATCCGCATGCCCATACCGCGGCCACCGTGAAAATCGCAGTCACCCATCCTGCCCATGCCGGGATGTCCCGGCCCTGGCTGGGCAAATGCGGCCGTCGATAACAGCATCAACGCCGCCACCGCAAAAATCGCTGCCTTTTTCATGAGTGTCATCTCCTTTCTTCTTTCTCTCGTATTGTTTTGCGTGTTCATAATTCTCTAAAAAACCATGGTTTCCGGTTACGAAATCGTCGTTACCTGTCCTGCATCTGGTTACGGTCACGGAATCCGCGAAGCCGGCTCAACAGCTCGTATTCAAACCGTTCCTGAAATACTACCAGCTTGCCGATTTGCTGAGTTGTGAGCACATCACCCGCCTCTTTCACGAACTGCTCCGCCGCCTTCACCTTGTCGCCGTTAAGAGTGAAAATCTCTTGCACCATGTGCTGGATCTCATTGTCCGCGAGGCTGTCGGCCTCCAGTCCCGCACCCAGTTGGATGACCAGGTCACGCCGCCGGGAATCAATATCATTTTGCTTATCACGATAATTCTTGTACATCGTCAGGAATTCAACTTCCTGATCTTCCTTGAGATTCAGCAGCTTGAGAAGTTCGAACATACGGAACTGTTCGAGATGTTTCCGCTGTTGCTCCATCAACCGACGACCGTGCGGGCCGTCCGGCCGCCCCATGCCCATGCCCGGCAGCGGACGGGATGTATCTTCTTCGCCCTGGGCGAACAAACATGGCCTGAATTCATCCCGAACCTGCATGGTCGAGTCAATTTCTTCATCCGGCGGTAGCGGAGCCTGCGCACCGACCCCCGCGGCTGTCAGCATAATCGCTAACACTGCCGCTATAACATATTTCAAACGTGCCATTACAGTATATCTCCCACGTCAAAGTTTTTCTGAAGATAATCGAGTTCCTCGGTCGTCAGGTCGTTGACGAGATGCTCGCTGGCCGAGTAGGTACCTCCGGACGCGTAATCCTGGAGCAGCAGATTCACGGACTCGTCATCGAACATCTGGTACGTATCATCGATCACCGAGGCCAGCAGGGCGCCATTGTTCAGATCGTACGAAGTAACGTCGGCAGCCGTCTCACTCTGTTGAGTACTCGCCGACCGGCGGTTGAAATAGCCGATCATGGTTGTGCCCAGAAGCAGAACGATCGCCGCTGCGGCTGCTGCGTACCGGATCCACGGCATCCGGAAAATCTTTTTCTCCCCGGTGGCATCGATCGCCTCGTTGATCTTGCCCAGAAGAACGCCCGCCTCGAAATCATCCGGATAAAAGTCACTGTCGGAGCCCAACAGCTCGGCCAGCTCTCGCATCTCCGCCGATTCTTCGGGGGTCAGGTTACTGTCCGGAGACCCTTTCCGCGTGAAGAGAAGCTCCCTGTCATCGGGGTGATCATCGCGTCTCATCACTGCCACCCTTTCTCCACCGCCAGCTCTTTGAGTTTGCGAACTGCTTCGCGATAATTCGTTTTCACCGTCCCGACCGCCTTGCCGAGAACACCGGCGATTTCATCAAATTGCATCTCGCGATAAAACCGAAGGTTGAAAACCAGTCGTTGCTGTTCCGGCAGACTTTCCATAAAGGCCAGGACATTCCGATGGAGTTCCTCTTTTTCAAGTGTCCGGTCGGGCGAGTCAATCTCCGAGACCCCGTCCGGCACTCCAGAGTCGTCGGGCGACTGAAACCGTTTTTGCGAGTGCAGATAATTCAGCGTCTTGTTGGAGACAATACGGTACAGCCAGCTCTCGAACTTCGCCTCGCCGCGAAACCGCGAGAGATTCTGCCAGGCCGATACGAATGTATCCTGTGCAAGGTCCCTCGCCGCTTCTCGGTCCCCGGTCATTCGATATGCCAGTGCTACTACCGGTTTCATCATTATTCTCACGATCTTTGAGTAGGCCGCTCGGTCGCCCTCGACAGCCCGTTCAACAAGTTGCTGTATTTCCTCATGGTCTGCGCTTGCCATACATACAAATTCCGACCTTATGACCGGAATCTCCACCAAAAAGATTAATACCTGTCTGCTGAAATGAAAAAAGCCGGCTGAGGTTCCGGCTTAATCGAATATCTGATAGTAACTTATGTCAATCTTTGCGGCTGCGTTCGAGCACCTTCGTATACTTCTCGAAATTCTCGATCACCTTGCCGGTACCCCGGACAACGCAGGTCAGCGGATCTTCGGCGATGTTCACCGGAAGATTGGTTTCTTCCCGCAGTCGTTTGTCCAGTCCCCTCAGCAGCGCGCCGCCACCGGTCAGCACGATTCCGCGTTCGAGAATATCCGAGGCCAACTCGGGCGGAGTCCGCTCCAGCGCCTGCCGGACCGCCTCGACAACAATATCCAGCGTTTCCGAAAGCGCTTCGCGAATCTGCACCGACGAAACCTTGAGGTTTTTCGGTACTCCGGCTACAAGATCGCGTCCCTTGATTTCCATCGAGAGCTCTTTGTCCAGCGTGTGCGCCGAACCGATCTTGATCTTGATATCCTCGGCCGTGAGCTCGCCGATAAGCAGGTTGTAGTTTTTCTTGAGATAATTGATGATGGCCTCGTTGAACTCGTCCCCGGCGACGCGGATAGACGTATCGTTCACGATTCCGTTCAGCGCGATAACGGCAATCTCCGATGTACCGCCGCCGATATCGATAATCATGATACCGGTCGGCTGCTCGACCGCCAACCCCACGCCGATAGCGGCTGCCATCGGTTCCTGCAACAGGTAAACCTCGCGGGCGCCGGCATTCTCCGCCGAATCCCGGACGGCGCGTTTCTCCACTTCGGTGATACCGGACGGCACGGAAATGACCACTCTCGGTTTCATGAGGTACTTGTGTTTGACCACGCGACGGATAAAATCGGCAATGAGCCGTTCGGACATTTCGAAATCGGCAATCACCCCGTCTTTTAGAGGCCGGATAGCCTCGATGCCCCCCGGCGTGCGGCCCGTCATTTCCTTGGCGGCAGAGCCGATAGCCAGAATCTTGCCGGACGATTGCTCGATCGCCACCACCGACGGCTCGTTGAGCACGATGCCCTGGTTGCGCACGTACACAAGCGTATTGGCGGTACCGAGATCGATGCCGATATCGTTAGAAAGCAGATCAAAGAAACCCACGTAAATCCCTTTACTCAGTAGTCCTGATGCGACATACGGTCTGTACGATATCAATAATATCGAAACAAACCGCCAATAGTTTAGCAGGTAACCTGCCGAATCGCAACAAAAAAGCGGAAGCCGACCGAATTTCGCTGCTGTGGGACAACCGTGTGAATGCGTCGCACATCGATATCGTCAGCACCCTTCTCGGATTCGCAGTCGGATCCACGATGGATGCTGACCTTCCCCTGAGACAGTAAAGATTGGCAGTTCTTGCGCCCGCAACCGGGGACCCCCTGAGCGTGCTTTCCTAGTGAGGCGATACTCTCGTGACTCACAAGAAAAGGCGTCCGTCGGTAGCGACGGACGCCCTTGATATTTCAGCTAAGGGCAGGTTCTGCGCCTACTTGCTGGCGTTGAGATGCAGTGCTTGTGCATCAACCACCGCTACGGCGGTCATGTCTACAATCTCGTTCACGTCGAGACTCGGATGAAGTACGTGCACCGGCTTTGACAATCCCATCAGAATCGGACCAACTGCCGTCATACCACCCAGACGTTTGGCCATCTTGTAGCAGATATTGCCTGAGTTGAGGTCAGGGAAGATGAAAACGTTGGCTTCTTCCTTGAGTTCGGAGAACGGGAAGTACCGCTTGATGTATTCCGGCGTGAGAGCCGTATCCGCCTGCATCTCACCCTCGACAATAAGGTCCGGCGCGAGTTGCTTGACGATCCTGGTAGCTTTCGCCACTTTTTCCGATTCCGAGTAACGGGCCGAGCCGAAGTTCGAGAACGAAAGCATCGCGATTCGAGGCTCGATACTGAATGCCCGGGCCACGTTGGCCGAACACATGGCGATCTCGGCCAGTTGCTCTGCGGTCGGATTGATATTTACGGTGGTATCCGCAAACAAGTATATCTTGTCCTTCTGGATCAGCGCAAACAGGCCCGAGGCGCGCGTGACACCCTCGCGCAGCTTGATAATCTGCAGCGCCGGCCGCATCGTGTTCGGATAGTCAGATTGAATGCCGGAGAGCACCGTATCGCAATCACCTTGATCGAGCATCATGATCCCGAAATATGTTTTATCACGCATGATCAGCGATGCTCTTTCACGCGTGATGCCGTGCCGACAGCGCTTCACGTAGAACTTCTCGGCGTATTCCTCCCGCTTCTCCGAAGTAGCGGGATCGATAATCGTGATACCGTCGATATCGATCTCATGCTCAGTAGCTACTTTTTTGATTTCCTCCGGATCGCCGAGCAAGATTGGAGTGGCAATACCTTCCGAGCTTACCATGTGAGCGGCGCGAAGAATCCGGCTGGAATTCCCTTCCGGATACACGACCGTCTTGGGATGGCGCTTAGCCTTGTCGGTCATAACATCCATAATCAGGCGGCCCCGCCCGATTCGGGTGCGGAGTTCCTTCCGGTACTCGTCGATGTCGATCATCTTCTGCGCCACACCGCTATCCATTGCCGCCTTGGCGACCGCCGCCGACTCCCACTCCAGTATGCGATCATCGAACGGCTTGGGAATGATATACTCGCGACCGAATCTGAAATGATCGACCCCGTATGCTTTGGCAACGTCGTCGGGAACATCCTGCTTCGCCAGTTGCGCCAGCGCCTTGACGGCGGCTATCTTCATTTCCTCATTAATTGCCGTTGCATGCACGTCGAGCGCACCGCGAAATATAAACGGAAAGCCCAGCACGTTGTTGACCTGGTTCGGATAATCGGAACGACCCGTGGCCATGATCACGTCCTTGCGGGCGTCCAGCGCATCCGGATAAGTGATCTCCGGATCCGGGTTCGCCATGGCGAAGATGATCGGGTCCTTGGCCATCGACTTGACCATATCCTTCGTCACCGTGTCGGCCACCGATACACCGACGAACACATCGGCGCCCTTCATGGCATCGGCCAGCGTATGCCGGTCGGTCTTGCGGACAAATTCGGCTTTGTACTTGTTGTAGGTATCACCGCGGCCTTCATACATGACTCCCTTGGAGTCTACCATCAGCACGTTATCCGGATTGACGCCGAGCGAAACGTACAGTTTCGCGCAGGCAATTCCAGCCGCCCCGGCCCCGGAGAATACCACGCGAACTTTGCCGATGTCTTTTTTGACCAGTTCCAGCGCATTCAACAGCGCGGCCGCTGAGATGATGGCCGTCCCGTGCTGGTCGTCGTGGAAAATCGGGATATTCGTCGTCTTTTTGAGCGTCTCTTCGATGTAGAAGCATTCCGGCGCTTTGATGTCTTCCAGGTTGATACCGCCAAACGTAGGCTCCAGGAGCTGACAGGTCCTGATCACTTCGTCCGGATCTTCCGTGGCCAGTTCGATATCGAACACATCGATATCCGCAAACCGTTTAAAGAGAACACCCTTTCCCTCCATGACCGGTTTGCCGGCCGCCGGACCGATATTGCCAAGGCCCAGCACGGCAGTGCCGTTGGACACTACGGCTACAAGGTTTCCCTTGGCAGTGTATGTGTATACATCCGCCGGGTTTTTCTGTATCTCAAGGCAGGGTTGCGCCACGCCCGGAGTATAAGCGAGGGACAGATCAAGCTGCGTGCTGCATGGCTTGGTAGGGTTGATCTCGATTTTGCCCCTCTTGCCCTTGGAATGATAATCCAGGGCCTGCTGTTTGGTAACCATGGAATCTAACTCCTGATATTCTCACCAATTATATTGGTTATTTTTTTCACAAGCACGGTATAGATATGAGGTTTTTATCAATAGTCAAGCCGTTTTAGTCATAATCTTCTACACCGGTCAATCACCGCCAGAACATAACCGTCAGTATACTATAACACAATAAGTTATAGTTCCGTGCTTAATATCTGACGGGAAATACGTTCGAATGAAATATACGGCAAACCGACTACCACTGGATCTTATAGACGCGCTGCCCTCCCCGTGGTGTTGTCCCCCCGCCGCGAAACCGTATGACCGCCTTGAGCAATGCCCAGCCGAAAACGAAACCACCCACATGAGCCAGCCACGCGACTCCGCCGCCGGAGGTGCTGCCCAGTAACGACATGAGTATTTGGTAGAAGAACCACAGCCCGAGCACGATTTTGGCCGGCAGCGTGACAAATGTGATGAAAAAGAAAAACAGCAAACAGGTGATATCGGCGCGCGGGTGAAGAACGATATATGCCCCCATGACCCCCGCAATGGCTCCCGAGGCCCCTACCAGCGGCACCTGCGAACCAGGATTGAACAGCGTATACAACGCAATCGCGGCGATACCCGACACGAGATAAAACAGTATATACTTCGTCGGACCGAAATAATCTTCGACATTGTTGCCGAAAATCCACAGGAACCACATGTTGCCGATCAAGTGAAGCCAGCCGCCGTGGAGAAACATCGAGGTCAATGGTGTCAGGTAGATCGATGCCGGCGCCATGGAAGCGAGATCACCGAAGATGAAATCCGGCGTGTAGCCCCAGTGAAACAGGAATATCTCGAAACTCCTCGCACCAAGCGACCTCGTGTACAAAAAGACCAGGGCATTGAGAATGATCAAGCCTACTGTAACATACGGCTTGCCATAAGTCGGATTGTCATCACGGATCGGAAATAGCACTCGGAAACTCGGTGATTTTCTGGATTGGGTTTCTGCTACCTGTTTTTATCAACGTTGAATGTCACTGATTGTTCGGTCATGTTACCGGCACGGTCGGTCACGACGATGTCCAGCTTGTGGAACCCTTCGCTGAGGTCCTCCAGCGGCCGGCTGCGGCAGATCTTTGTCTCCGGCTCATACTCGGGAATGAGCCACTCGCCGTCGATGCTGATACTTATGTTGCGATCATCGCGAATACCCGATATCTCGTCATCGAGCAGAAATCGTATCGTCGGTCGCGGATTACGGTAGTTCCATCCTTCATGCGGCGAAAGATCGCTGATCGTCGGCGGACGGTCATCGATTACCGCCGTGAAAGGACCGCCGCCCTGCGAACTCGCCGTTAACATCGTGCCGTCCCCCGCATTGTCATCCAGCCACACCCATTTGTTGTCCTTCTCGTCAAGCCAGCACAGCCCTGTTTTTTCCGGAAGGTACGCGGTGCTGTCAAATGTGTACGATATGTCAAAATCACTGGCCGTAATAAATGCATCCGGCTTCACCCGGTAGAAATCTGAATTCACCTTCTTGGTGAAACGCAACTCCACCACCTGCTTCTCGATCGCGACAAAACTCGGCGTGTAGAAATTCTCGCGGCCGGTATGCAGCACCAGCATGCTGTCAATGGTCAATTCTTCGTCCTCTCTCATCCCTGCCACGAAAATACCGACATCCCATCCAAAATTCGGATTGGTCGGATACTCCGGGTCCAGCGCTATGTCAAGGTAGTCTATCTTCGCGTATTCCGGCTTCGGGGGAATGAAAAACGCATACATCTGTTTCGTTATTAACCGGGTGGGCTTGAGCGCCGCCAGCATTTGGCCGTTCCGATACAGCCGTAAATAGAAATCGCTCGCACGAAGATTATCGCAGGTTATCGTAACCAGCATGCCGTCCTCGATAATCTCATATTGCATGCGCGGCTTCTTGACTGCGGCACGGTCCACGCCGCTGAACAGGTTGTCGATGATAAACGCGCCGGACTTGGTCATCAGCCCCAGCCGGGCGGTTGCGAGCATCACGCCGAAGCCCGCAGCTTCAATGCTGAATTTGCCGTCATCATACCGCTTCATCGTGTAGCCTTCGACCGGCCCCCACTCGATTCCCCGGTTGACCAATACCATCACCGAGTCGATATCGAGTTTCTTATAGCCTTTCACCGGCGAAAAATGGAAAACGAATGTCGTGTCGTTGGGCTTCACCGTCGAATCCCTGGTGTAGACATACCCCGGCGGACCCCACAGGAAGTCAAATTTGAGCTCAGACGTATTCCCGTAGCAATCGCGCGCCACTACCTTCGCCTCGTGACGACCGATGGCCGTGGTCGGGTCGAGCCCGAATACACCTGATGGGTCAGTCAGCGAACGGGCGCCCCGGTAAGTATTGCCCGCCCGGTAATAAAGCCGCCGCACTCGTTTGTCGCCGTCGACAGCCTGCCGGTAGTCATACACAAGATCAACCGCGCGACCGGTGGCAAAATCAAGGGTATCAAAAAGCACTTCATAGTACGGTTCGCCGTCGATATTCAACGTCAAGGAATACACCGCCTGCTTCATCCCTCCCGGTCGCATCTGGTCGAAACACTCGACTTCGAAACCGAAAGGACTGTTGAAATACAGCATCGTATCCAGCGTGTAGTTACCCGCTTTTTCTCTGGTAACGCCGTAAAATGCCTCCCGTGTGCCTTCCGGGAGAAGTGAATGATCATCCGTGAGTCTGAAACCGACCCGCGTGAAGGTCGGCCTCGTCTTGTCGCCTATCTTATAGCCGTGCAGGAGCGGGTTTACCGGCATATTGTCCGACGTTCGCCGTTCGAAGTGAAGGTGCGGCGCACCGGAACCGGTTTGGCCCGTAAACGCAATAACCTCCCCCGCCTTGACCGGAAGAGAATCAGGTGGAAAGTACAGGTCGACATAATACCTTTTTGCCGCCACCTGTTCGTGCTTGACCACTCGGTCAATCCTGCGTGCAAAATCCGAGAGATGCCCGAAAACATAGATATATCCGTCGTCCCCCTTGACATACAGGCCTTTACCATACCCCTCGTAGGACATTTTGATCCGCCAGACATAACCGTCGACCGGTGAATGGAGCTCGTCACCCGGTTTCCCTCCGGTCCTGATGTCCAGACCGGCGTGGAAACGCTTCTGGCGGTAATCGCCAAAGCCGGATGACAGGTCAACCTGCCGTTTCAGCGGCCACTGCGGGGTCGCAGCATAAGCTGTTGTGGTGAAAGAGAATAAGAGCAGTAAAAAAACGAGCCGGGTGGTCGATATCTTGTGCATAAGCCTCAAGCAGTCTGATTCTACGATGTTATACGGTGCAGTCTGTCTATCGTACCAAATAAAGCAGCCAATAGTATAATATGCAACAACGTCTTGTTGCAAAATCGGGCATTTTGGTTATATTTGAAGGCCTGTTTCGGCAACAATCGGGTAACGACAAAGTTTTGCGTTCTGATAACTGAGGAGAAGTACTGAATGTTTGCATTTCTACGCCGGATGATTGTCCCCATTATGATCATCGCTCTTTTAGCATTTGTCGGTCTCATCGTCCTGCAGTGGGGCCTGGAATATGCCAGCCGTAATCGTGCCGGCATGGGCGCCACGTTCGCCGCCAAAATCAACGGCGAACAGGTTAGTTGGGAAGTCTATAACCGCACTTACCAGGATCTCTATCGCCAGGCGGCTGAGGGTGCCGACGAAGAACTCCCCGACGAGAAAATACAGCAGATCGAACAGCAAGCCTGGCAGCAGATTCTCCAGGACCGATTGCTCCTGCAGCAGGCGAAAAAATTTCACCTGACCGTAACCGAAGACGAGGTCTATCAGTATCTCCGATATAATCCGCCGCCCTATCTCCAGCAAATGACTCAGTTTCAGACCGAGGGAAAGTTCGACGCCCAGAAGTATCTCCAGGCTATGCTGAACCCTCAGGCCGCGCCTTTCTGGGCTTCCGTCGAAAGCCTCGTCAGGAATGATATCCTGAAATTGAAGGTCCAGCAGTATATCGCCCAGACGGTTCAGGTTACCGACGATCAGGTGCGACAGAACTTCCTCGCCAGTGCGGAATCCTTGAAAGTCGACGTGGTCCTCTTGCCTCTGAAGTTGTTCTCAACTCCGCCGCCGACGGCGACCGATGAAGAAATGCAGACTTATTACCAAAAGCACAAGGAAGAGTTCAAGGTCGATGAACGAGCAGTTCTCAGGGTTGCGTCGCTGCTGAAGTTGCCCTCGGAGGCAGACTGGGAAAGGTCGTACCGGCGTATCAGCATCGTTTATGATTCTCTGATGGCCGGGGCGGATTTCGCCGAAATGGCTGAGATGTACTCCGAGGACAACTCCGCCAAGAACGGCGGCGACCTCGGGTGGTTCCAGAAGGGCCGGATGGTTCCCGAGTTCGATTCGCTGTCTTTCACCATGAAAGCCGGCGACATATCGCAACCCTTCCGCACCCAGTTCGGCTGGCACATTATCAAGCACTTCGGTTACCGCACCGACACAAAGGATGTCAACGGCAAGAAGGAGAAAGTGGAAGAGGCCCATGTCGCTCATATTCTCATCAAGACCGTACCGTCGACCGAGACCATGGACAGCCTCTTCGAAGTGATGAACGACTTCGTCGCATCGGTACCGGAAAAAGGATTCGACTCCGCGGCCGCTGAATACGGCCTGCAAGTTGAGGAGACAGGCCCGTTCGGGAAGGACCAGCCCATCGGCAAGATTGGATTCAATCAAAAACTCAATGACTTCGCATTCCAGCAGAAGCCGGGTGCTCTGTCCGACATCCTCGGCAATTCCAGAATGTACTTCGTGGCCGAACTCAAAGAGCAATTACCCGCAGGTGTCGCCCCCTTTGCGGACGTCGAGTCTCGTGTCAAGGATCTTATTGTCAAGGATAAGATGGTGGACATGGCGCTGGCCGCCGGTCAGGAGGTATACGACGAAATCAAGAACGGCAAGGACATGAAGACCGTCGCCGACGAACACGGCGGACAGTTCCTGGAACCGAATCCGTTCAATCGCAAGTCATATATCCAGGGAGGTATCGGCAGCAGCCCGGCCGCCATCGGCGCCGCCTTCTCGCTCACGGAACCCGGCCAGATCAGCGAACCGGTAGAGTCACAGGCCGGCGTGGTGATCTTCAAGCTCAAAGAACGCATCACTCCCGACTTGAGCACGTTCACCGAAAAACGCGATTCCGTCATGCAGACACTGCAGTTCGCGGAGCAGCAGAAAGTGCTGAACGGATGGTATCAGCATCTCGTGGAAAAATCTGATATCGTCAATAACATCGCCAGTATGAATGCCGAGACCGACGGATCGATGTATTGATACGCGTGCAACCGATTTTCACGGGTTCTCTGCCGCCGGCTGAGAACCCGTTTTCATTTTAAGCAACAGCCGCAACAGGGCTACCAGCCCCCAAACGCCTTCGAGAACCAAAAACGGGAGCGAACCGCTCGCCAATGCGTACCACGCCGACAGCCCGGCGCCGATCAGGTTCATCAGCAAGTATAATACTCCCTGCTCCGAGAGTCTTCCCATCACGTTCAGTGCAAAGGCCAGCAGTAACAGCCCCACTCCTACCGATCCAATCAATTCCGGCGACATACGCCTCCTCACGTTGCAAAAAGCAGATGCTCTGCAAACATACGGCATCTTCTGTCGTGATGGAAGATTGAAAAATGCGGAGATCAATCGGGCCGATTGCGATGTGAGTGCCTGGCAGTGACTTTCTGCAGGTTCTCTTCATAATCTCCGTCCGAACGGCTGCGCGTCTCTCCAGAGGCGCCGCGATACTTGACGCGAAATTCCCTGAGTTCATCGATACCGAGCGTGATCGATATGATACGCTTATCCTGCTCGTTGATCATCTGTGTCCGTGCCAGAATACCCCATGGAGCAGCCACCAGCGAGCGACCCTGAAGCGGCTTGCCGAAAATGCGTCCGACACCGCACACCTTGATCACAAACGCCCCGGCCGCCTCGGCGCCCGCCTGAAAGTACTTCCGGTCCCGCAATTGCTTGTGTGACCACGAATCATCCGGCCTCAGCGCCGAGGTCGTCGGCACAAACACCAGGTCGGCATCCACCGCCGCCATGTCGCGATAATTATCCATATTGAACACGTCGCCGCATATCAGCATCCCCACCCGGACATCATCGATATCGCTCACATAAGCCTCATCACCCGGCGTGATCCCCTTCTGCAATTCACCCGGCACCGGATTTCGTTTTCGATATCGGCCCTTGATATCGCCATGGTCTATCAGGTACGATGTATTGTAGAGTTTCTCTCCCTCGGCTTCGACAATTGTGCCTGCTACCAGGCAGGTTGAGAGTTCATCCGACAATCGTTGCAGGTATTCAAGAAATTCCGTTCGTCGAAGAGCCGCCCGGTGGTAGTCATGGACCGTATCATCGAGCAGGTAGTACTCGGGCAGACAGACGAAGTCCGGCCGCTCGCGAAAAATGTGGAGTTTTTCTTCAAGAGTCAGCCGCTCTCCGAGCCGGGCCTGAACCGCAACAACTTTAGTCAGCATATCTCAAATACGTGTGAAGCGGCCCGTATATTCAGTCCAATGATAGTTTTTCTGTGCCCGGGAGAGAATCCGACTCACATGTTGCCCCGATCCCCGGATATACCCCGATCCTGCAAAGCCGGGCGGATACCGGAATAGTCTGATATACGGCAAGTGCTCAACAATCCGTATAATTCGGCCCTTCTCCGCCCTGCGGCGTAACCCATCGGATCACCTGGTAGGGATCACGGATATCGCACGTCTTGCAGTGTACGCAGTTGGACGGTGTCAGCTGCAGTTTCACATTGCCCGGCCTGTCGCCGTCATCAACCATCTCATAGACTTGGGCCGGACAGAAGTGTTGACACGGGTTGCCGTATTCCTCGGTGCAGCGGTTATTGCAGATGTCGTAATCCGCAATCACCAGGTGCGGCGGCTGGTGCTCTTCGTGCATCGTGCCCGACTTGTAGACATCGGTCACCTTATCGAACAGGTACTTATTGTCGAATTTGAGTTCCGGCTTCCTCGGGGCCTCTCCGAACCGCCGCTTGAACTCATCGATCTTCATCATGTACTCGTGATCGCGCTCGTGTTCGCGACGATCAAACAGTCCCCGCCCGCCGGTAACCATCTGCATCCCGGCGTGGAACATCCCCATCATCAGGCCGCCCTTGAAACCCGCGTGGAAATTGCGCGACTTCATCAATTGCTCTTTTGCCCAGCTGTTCTCGAACCGTTCACGGTATCCCTTGAGAACTTCCGTGGAATAGTCACCCTGCTTCACGGCGTCAAACAGCGTCTCCGCGGCCATGATCCCGGATTTGATCGCGAGATGTATTCCTTTCAGCCGCGACGGATCGAGCATCCCGGCCGAATCACCGCACAACATCAGGCCGTCGTGATACAGTTTCGGAATGCTGTAGTACCCGGCATCAGGGATCGCCTTCGCACCGTAGTGCAGCATCGTGCCGCCTTCGAGCAGTCCCCGAAGTAACTTATGCGTCTTATAGCGCTGGAATTTCATGTGCGGGTCGGAGGTAGGATCAGGTGAATCCAGGCCCACGGCGTAGCCGACCGAAAGCTCTTTGTCCGACATCGCGTAGATCCACCCGCCGCCATACTCGTAATCCGCCGCCGGAAATCCGACCGTATGAATTACCGTCCCTGCCTTGATGCGCCCTTCGGGAATTTCCCAGACTTCCTTGACACCGGTCAGGTACGACTGCGGTTCGGCGTTGGCCAGCAACTCCGGAATCTTTTCGTACGCGTGCCTTGTGAGTGAGCCATGGACGCCTTCACACAGCACCGTGACTTTTGCTTTGATAAGTGAACCGGGCTCGAAGTTCGCCTTGGGGTTGCCTTCCTTGTCGAGCCCCATGTCAACCGTCTGCACACCCGTCACGCGGCCGTCTTCGATCAAGAGATCGTATCCGGCCAGCCCCGGGTAGATGTCGATTCCGGCCGCTTCCACTTGCTCGGCCATCCAGCCGGTCAGCTTGTTCAGCGAGACAATGTAGTTGCCGTGGTTCTGCAGCGGAGGCGGCATGAAAGGCGCTTTGAGCGAGCCTGATTCAGTCAAATAGTAGAATGAATCCGCTTCCACCTTTGCCGCCAGCGGAGCCCCTTTGTCGACAAAATCGGGAATGAGTTCGGCCAGACCGCGCGGGTCCATCACCGCCCCGGAAAGCGCGTGGGCGCCGACATAAGAACCCTTCTCCATCAGGAGTATTTCAGGCATGTCGACCCCCGCTTCAGCCACCAGCCGGGCAAGCTTATAGGCAAGGGCCAAACCGGCCGGTCCGGCTCCAACAACAAGTATGTCTGTCTCGAGAATTTCGCGTTCGATATCCATAGACCCACCTTCCATTAGACTGCTAATGACGCCGAGTCCACGGAATATACGAAGACATCACTGAAAAGGAAAGACCAAAGCCATCGGGGACCGTTTACTTGGCCGCGGAAGCGGATACGCGCGAGTGACCCTTCTGAGATTTTCTCTCGTGGCCGCTCGGCTTGTTTCCGTTTCCGTTGGCGTTAAGCTGTAACATGTCGGAAATGCTCTTTTTGTCGCACCCGACAGTGACCAGTCGACCCGTTCGGATGATCGGTCGACGCAACAAGGTGTGGTCCTCAGCGATAAGCTTGATGATTTCTTCCCGTTCCGGTAATTGCTTATCGAGACCGTGTTTTTTGTACGCCTCAGACAGCGGGTTGAGAAAGTGCTGAAGATTAAAGTGGCCGATCAGGCGATCGATCTCACGTTCCGACAAAGGCGTTTTGCCGATGTCGCGGATATCGAGAATGATGCCCGCTTCCACAATGAACTTCTGCGTCTGCTCACACTGCGTGTCGTTGCCGTACGATATAAATTCTACTCTCTTTAGAGGCATGTGACCTCCTTCATTTCCAGATGCGTAACCCTGTCCAGCAAGTCGAGGCCTACAGATTACTGATTTTCTGCGAGAACTTGAGGCCAGTCTCTAACCTGACCTGAACCCCCTGGAATGTTCTTGAAGTGAATTCCAGGTCTAAAAGCGTCTTGGGACACTATAAAAACGTTTTTAACGCGCTTTTGTCAACTAATAATTACTGCCACAATCCTCGCGGTCTCACCCTTTCAGCGGTGCAAAACCTCAGCTCATGGACCAATAGTCTCTAATCCTGACCCCTGCGACATCGCTCCGCGAAACTGCTGTCGCACGGAGAATGACTGAAAGTTGGTAACGGGAAAACCGATTGCTTAGTTCCGAGATTCACGGTCGGATAAAGCCTTGATAAAAGTATCGGAAAAGCACTGAATACTCTTAACGGCTCTCTCTAAGGTTGTAACGTTTGACCGGAAATTTTAGTTCCACAATTCGGGCGGCGTCCGCAATATTATGACCGCGCCACATCACAAAATTCACCGTCGCACGACCACCCCCGATCCTCACGGAACAGGGATATATCTGTCCACGCGAAAGTTACAGTCGAATCGCGATCGCAATTCCGTCGCGCACCGGCATCACCGTCGTGAAAAACCGGCTGTCTTGATACAGCAGTCGTGTGAACTCGACAATGGCCTTCGTGGTCCTATCCTGTTTCCTCTCGGTGACCTTCCCGTCCCAGATAACATTATCCGTTATGAACAACCCGCCCTTGCGCAACCGCGTCGCCACGAGGTCAATCGTGAGCGGATAATCCTGCTTGTCGATGTCATTTAAAACGATGTCAAACGGGCCGTCCACCTTCTTGATGGTATTCAAAGCATTTCCGACCCGAAAATCAAACTGGCTCTGCAACCCCGCTTCCTTGAAATACTCGAACGAGCGCCGCTTGTTCGTGCGATCCAGATCGGTCATGATGATATGTCCCTTGCTCTTGGTCGCCAGGGAAAACCAGAACGCCGAATAGCCGAAACCCGACCCGAGTTCAAGAATGTTCTTGGCCTTCGTAGCCAGGGCCATCTGGTACAAAAATCGTCCGACCAGCGGACCGATGATAGGAAACCCGGTTTCCCGGGCGTAGTCCTCCATATCGATCAGGACCGGATGGCGGTCAGGCGTGATATCTTTCAAATACTTATCAATTTTATCAACCATCGCGTTGCCTTTTTAACTCCAGAATTAGCCTTCGAGGCGACCTGTGCCGACTTGTCTGAATGGCAGGATCTGCTGAATGCAGGCCGGTGAGGGCAGCTTATCGAGACCCTAAGATAATACATCGCGGCCGAATCTCAAATGGTTTTTACCGGAAGTCGCCGCATCAGAATGAATCGATAAGACAATTGCCGCTGCCGCGAAGCCCCTCAGGCCGAACGTCGGGACAACATCTGCGGCTCATCGACGGCCGTCTCTGTGCTCTCGGCTTGTCTGCGGCGACGGCGCTTGGCCAGACTCACGATGCCACCGGCGAATGTAATCATGGTACCCAGCCAGAACAGGTTGATCAGCGGCTTGCGGGAAACATCGACCGCCAGCGTGGCCATCTGCCCGCCGGCATCGAGAAAATCACCGGCCACCTGGAGCACCACGCCGCCGTCCTCCGGCCTCACCCCGCTGATAGAAACCTCGGCGTGTCCGTTATCGAACGATGCCGTCACCGGGGTCACCTCTCGCGAAACCACCTTGAGCATCGGCGCCACATCCTCACTGAGCCCGTCGTGCTCGACCGTAAGTTTCGCCGCGGCGCTCATCTCGGAATCACCGCTGCCGTGTCCGCTCATCTCAAAATCATGAAAGGTGATCGTATACTTGTCGAGCGTTACCGACTCTCCCTTGGTCAGGATCAGTTCTCCCGGCTGCGCGCCCTGCGGACGGTCCACCGAGAGCGGTGAGAGATACAGATCGTATGTCAGGTAGTTCGCGATGAACGGCTTTTTCATCACGCCTTCCATATTGCGAGGGAATTCGTGCGGAAGAACGGCCCGGAAATGCTCATCGCCCCTCGTCACATCGACATGGCAATCAAACCCCTTCGGGGTATCCGTCATGTTCACGAACTTGAAATTATACCCCATCGCCGTGACCGCCTGTCCCTGAGGCAAATTGATAACCTCGCTCTTCGTGAATCCTGCCGATGCGGCCGCGCCTGTCAGCGCCAGCGCCAGACCGACATGGGACAGATAACCGGCTGTCAACTTGCCCCGCCGCCAGGAATCGACCAGGGCCGCACCGTTGGCAACCACTGCCCACACCCCAAAACCGAACAGCAACAGGTAGAGTACTTGAGACGTCACCCCGAGCAGCAACAGCACTCCCACCGTGATAATGGCCGCACCTCCGCCGATGACCATCAATCTCGGCCGCGAAATCCCCTGGTTCCAGCGAAAACTCGGAAACAGCGCAATCAACAGCAGCAGGGCGACACCGATCGGTGTCATGGTCGTGAAATAATACGGCTTGCCGACATTGGAAGGATTCTCGGTAAAACGGGTCAGAAGCGGCGAGGATGTCCCCAGCAGCACCAGTACGCCGCCAAGTGTAATGATTACGATCCCCAGTGCCACGAGATAAGAACGTGAGTTGATTTTCGAAAACGACGGTTCCGGTGAGATATCCCGCCATCGGAACGCCAGCAGAAAAACGCCGATCACCACGAATAGCATCAACCCGCCGACAAGAAACTGATTGATTCCCAGGTCGACAAACGAGTGCACGGAAAAATCGGCCAGCACCCCTGAACGAGTCAAAAACGTGCCGTACAATACTGCCCAGAACGACAGCAGTACGACGAACAGCGAAAATCTGAGCAGCCCGCGTCGCTGTCTTTTGATAAACAGCGCATGTACCTGCGCCGTCAAGAACAGCCAGGGAATCAGCGACGAATTTTCGACCGGGTCCCAGGCCCAGAATCCGCCCCATCCAAGCGTCTCGTAAGCCCAGTAGCCGCCCATGACCAGCGACACCCCGAGGGCTGTCCAGGCAAAAAGCGTCCATTTTCGCGCGGCTTCCGACCACGTCTGATATTTCCGCTCCACCAGCGCCGTCAGCGCAAAACTGAACGGGAACGCCGCGGCGGCGAAACCAATGAACATGATCGGCGGATGTATTGTCATCCAGTAGTTTTGCAGGAGCGGGTTCAGTCCGTTTCCCTCGGCGCGGAATACCGGCAACACCTCGAAGGGCGACTTCTTGATAAGGATAAACAGCAGCGAAAGCGCAAACAGGTTAATGAAGAACATGTTGCCGCGTTCGAACTGTCGCGCCGTGGCGATCATCACCGTCCCCATGACTCCGATATACACGAGCCAGAGCAGAAATGTCCCTTCCTGTCCGCCCCAGAGACTGGCGATCAAATAGTACAACGGCAGATCGGTCGAGGAATACGAGAAGACATATGCCACCCGAAAATCGTGTGTCAAAATCAGGTAAAGAAGCGTCCCCATCGCCAGAAAGGCAAAAACAGCCGTGAGCCGGAAGAAATTCCTGGCCAGATGGACAAGCCCGTCCCGGCCGCGCCAGGCCAAGAAGTAGAGGATCAATGATGCCAGCGAACACAGCGCTGCAGTATAGATAAAGTAGTTACCCAGATAAGTCATATTGTCCTCAAGGCGTTAATTCTGCAGGGGAAGTATCCTCGTCAGGCCACGTCCTGCGGTTTTTCCCGCCGACGTTTCCGCCGCTCCTGGTGCTCGACTTCAGCCGTACCGCCTGACATTTCTACGAGGCGGTCTATCACGGCTTCCACCAGAAATTGCGGAGTCGAAGCACCCGCGGTCAGCCCGACTTTCTCAACCGGCTTCTCACCGGTGAACCACTCCTTCTCGATGTCCTGCTCGGAATTGATAAGGTATGCCCGGCCGGTAATCGCTTCGGAAATCTTCTGGAGACGCTTGGAGTTTGCCGATGTTTGCGAACCGACGACAAGAATCAAATCGACATGCGGCGCCAGCTCCATGATGGCCGACTGGCGTTGATTGGTGGCATTGCAGATCGTGTCGAAAATTTCGATATGCGGCCATTTCTGTTTCACCAGCCGCTTCATTTCGTTCGCCTGCTCCATGTCGGCCGTCGTCTGGATGGTAAAGCCCAGCTTGCGATCTTCCCACTCCGGCAATGAATCCAGTGTCTCCTTGTCGGGAACGACCGTGATTCTGTCGGGTGCATGCCCCAGCACCCCGTCGGTCTCATCGTGATGCGGATCGCCGTAATGAATCACGTAATAACCGTTGGCGACCACCTTCTCGATAATATCGTAGATCCGTTCGACAAGCGGACAGGTGGCATCGACCACGTGCAAGCCCCGGCTCTCCGCCTGGCGGATGACCGCCGGGGCAATCCCGTGAGCCGAGATGATCAGCGTTCCCTCGTTGACATCGTCCACCGAAAACGCCTGCCCCACGCCCTCCTTGCGAAACTGCTCCACAACGGCCTCGTTGTGCACAATCTCCTTGAGGATGGTCACCCGGTCGGTGTGCACCTTCGCCGTTTCCTCGGCGATGTTTATGGCCCGCTTCACGCCCATGCAGAAGCCGTGATGGCGGGCCACGATTATCTTCTTTATCATCCGTGCTCCAGTAATTTCCGCGATTGATTGAATGCCTTGTAGGAACTGCGAACCAGCGGCCCCGCTTCCACGTGAGCCAGCCCGATTTCACGGCCTATCCCGGCCAGTTCCGCAAATTCATCCGGGTGATAGAACCTCTCCACCGGGAGATGTGCCAGCGATGGCCTCAGGTATTGACCTATCGTGACGATATCCACCCCCGCGGCATAGATCTGCCACATCAATTCGACCAGCTCGTCAAACGTCTCTCCCAGGCCGACCATGAATCCGGTCTTGACCACGGGACGCGGCCGGTATTCCGACATGTGGTGAAGCATTTCCAGCGACCGGTCAAGCCTGGCCGCACCGCGCACGCGCTTGTGCAGCCGTCCCACCGTCTCGACATTGTGCGCCAGGACATCCACGTGCGAGTCGAGTACGACCTCCAGGTTCTCCTTGTTCCCGCCAAAATCCGAAACGAGAAGCTCTATCTTGACATCTTTATCCTGCCTTCGGAGGAGCTCTACAGTCCGGGCGAAAATAGAGGCTCCCCCATCGGGCAGGTCATCTCGTGTTACTGTCGTTATGACTACTTGCTTGAGTCCCAGTCCGGCAACCGCCTCGGCCAACCGCCGCGGTTCTTCCGGATCCACCGGCTTCGGCGGCAGCTTGAGCACATCACAGAAATTGCAGCTTCTGGTGCAGTGCTTGCCGAGAATCATGAATGTCGCCGTGCCTTCGTCCCAGCAGTCGCGAATATTCGGACACGATGCCTCCTCGCAAACCGTATGCAGCTTGCCCGACTTGATCAGGTGTTTCACCCGCTCGTAATTCGGGCTCGAACTCGGCCGTATCCGGATCCATTTCGGCAGCCGCTCGTGCGGGACTTTCAACCGCTCCTTTACCGGCGGTGCGATCGGGAACGGCGCGTCGGCCGATGTGCTCTTTTCGGGGCGATTTTGAAACTGGACTTTTTGCATCTATGTAATATACGTTGCAATCATCGTTTGTCAGCTAAAAAATGCGAAAAAAAGTATCGCAGTATCGTCGTGTCATCCTCGAGCTCCGTATGAAACGAACCGGCCAGTATGTGCTTCTCGCAGACCAGTACCGGCGAATCCCGGTAGGTAGCCAGAATTTCCACCCCCGGCCCTGTCCGAACGACTTTCGGCGCCCGAATAAATGTAGCCCGCACCGTATGCGTGCCGTTATCCAGCGATACCGGCACCTCGTCCTCGAATGAAAACACCTGACGGCCGTAGGCGTTACGCTCGACGTCGATATCAATCAGCCCCAGCGTCTCAACCCTGGACAGATTGTCATCGATATGCCTGGCCAGCATGATCATCCCCGCGCAGGTGCCGTATATCGGTTTCGAACGACCGAACTCCGTCAGCGGTTCCCGCAGAGTGAACCGGTCGAACAGGATGTTCATCGTGGTCGACTCGCCGCCCGGCATGATCAGCCCGTCAAGCCCCTCGAGATCGCGCGGCAGTTTCACCAGGCGGTTTCGCGCGCCGAGCAGATTGAGTTGATACTGGTGGCGCTCGAAATCACCCTGAAGCGCCAGCACACCAATGTGGTAATCTTTGTAATTCATTCCGACTCTTAAACGCAGTTATCACTCCCGGGTGCCCTAATATAGGCGGAATCAGGCGACAATCAATGACTTGTGTGATGGAGGGATGTATATTCGGGTCGGGAGTCGACAACCGTCAACGGCGGTTGTATTTGAAAGATATCCACGCGGACACGGGTCGACCGTCGCGCATCGCCGGCGAAAACCGGCACCGCCGGGCTGCTTCCACTGCCAGGCTGTCGTATTGCACGTCGCCTGAAGGTCGAGACAGAATGACATGAAGCGGCTCGCCGTCTGCTGAAATGAGCGCCCGGACCGCCACCGGCTCCGGCAGACTTTCGCTACTGTCAGCCGCACCGGCTGTCGGTTCCTCTATATGAACGAAGGACGGTAGGACGTCGGGATAAATTGCCCGGGCGTTGCTGGAATTGGTCCCGGGCGGGACGGCCGGACGGAGGAGAACCAGAATCGAGGGCTCAATTGTAAGCGGCTCAAACCAGTCCTCACGGTCTTTCCAGTACCGGCGACGAACCCGCTCCGCAAACTTATCGCTGCTGCTGATTGCCTCGGAATGCGAGTCTGACGCACTTGACGCCTTCGTCAAGCAGGCCGCAACCTTATAGTCCCTCTCGTTCCATTCACGCACCGAGCATCGGTACGGATACATGGTTGCGTTGGCGAGATCTTCGGGAGTCGCCGATGCCTCATGAGCCCGCGGTCCGGAGATTACTGCCTCGAGGCGATCAAATATCCCGAACAGCGTATCCAGCCAAACATAACTGGCCCCGGGGTGAACCAATACCCGCGTCATTAGGTCCGGATTACGCATATTCTCGGCCAGAAGAAAGTCATAGAGATATGTTGTGTTGGGGCGAAATGAGCCGGTGTCGGAGCCTTCTGTACTTTCCGGTAACACTCGCGGCATGTTGTCGGGAGCCGCAAGCCGGCGCTGCCACCAGAAGTGGCCCTGATCATCTATGCGGATTGTCAGAAGATCCGCTTCCTCCACGATAGTTTCAGCGGTTAACGACCCGGTAGCCAGCACAACGAGAAGTATGAAGCCGGCAATAATGTTGATTCTATCTGTCACAGTTGATACCCTGTACGTGCTCACCGGTAAAGATAACCTGTACCGGGCCGGAGCGCAAGACGAGAATGGTGAGAATGCCCTATTTTGCGGCATTTTAAGGACTTGAAGGTCCCCAACAAGTGGACTAAAGCAGCGATGTCTGGGCGTCTATCGACGGCAATTCCGGCATGTCTTCATACAGGTGGCCGTCCAGCATCCGACCCGCCTTCTTCTTGTTCACCCCGCCCCACTGCTTGAAAAAGAACGCTACCCCCTGTTCATCGCACTGACGCTGGATATCCAGCACCCATTCCTTCTTCATCAACCGCGCCCCCGGACCTGACTCGCCGCCCACAATTACCCAGTCAATCCCGGTCAAATCAAGCTCCCCGAGCGGCCCCAGCAGCGGTTCTAACGACAGGAATTTTATACCCGCCTTGGTCTTACGAAGATCGTTAATGCGAAACTTGTAGTGCCCGCTTTCGACCGTCACGCCCATCCAGAGATTCTCCGGCCATGGCAATTCCGGGGCAAGTTTCACCAACCGTTTGGAGCGCTTCGTTAGCGCCTGAAATACGTGATGGTCCGCCCGCTTCATGACGTCGAATACCTGCCGAAGAAACGCGATTGGAATTTTCGGGTGAAACAAGTCCGACATCGAATTGACAAAAATCACCTGCGGCTTTTTCCACCGCAACGGCTGCTCGAGAACCTCCGGATGAACCGTGACTTCGAATCCGTTCTTGTATTTCTCGACGCCCATCCCCTGTAATCTGCGCGCCATCCGCTCGGCATAACAATGCTCGCAGCCGGCACTGACGGCATGACAGCCGGTGACCGGATTCCAGGTGCGAAAGGTATACTCTATCTTCGATCGTTGCGCCATACATTGGAGTTATACGTGTTGACGTTCCCTCACGGCATCACTTTTCTCAGGCAACAAAAAAAGGCCCCTCTGCAGGGGCCTCTATATCACTTTCAATCCAGGGACGGCATCATCGATACTGCAGCTGGTTCTCCTCGGGAATACTCTCCGCCGAGATACCCTTCATCGCCGTCCCCAGTGCGCGGGAGTGCTCGGCAATGACGCTGTAATTCTGCCAGTGAGTCGTCGCCGACACGATCGCCTTGCCGGTCTTCTCGGGATTCGATGATTTGAAAATGCCCGAGCCGACAAACACCGCCTCGGCGCCGAGATACATGCACAGCGCCGCATCAGCCGGAGTCGCCACCCCGCCGGCGGCAAAATTCGGCACCGGCAATTTGCCCTTCTCGGCCACCATCCGCACCAGCTCGATCGACACCTGGTACTCCTTGGCAATTCCGTAGAGCTCCTCCGGCGTCATCACCGTCAGGGACTTCATCACCGAGTTGATCTCTCTCAGGTGCTTGACCGCCTGCGAGACATCGCCCGTCCCGGCTTCGCCCTTGGTGCGGATCATCGCGGCCCCCTCGGAAATTCTCCGGAGCGCCTCGCCGAGATTGCGGCACCCGCAGACGAAGGGCACCTTGAACGACCACTTGTCGATATGGTACTTGTTGTCCGCCGGCGTCAATACTTCGGATTCATCGATGAAGTCAATCTCTATCGCTTCGAGCACGCGTGCTTCCACGATATGCCCGATCCGGCACTTGGCCATCACCGGGATACTGACCGAGCGCTTGATCCCGTCGATGATATCGAGATCGGCCATGCGCGCCACGCCGCCTTCGGCCCGGATATCCGACGGCACCCGCTCGAGCGCCATCACCGCCGCGGCGCCGGCCTGCTCGGCGATCTTCGCCTGTTCCGGCGTGGTGACATCCATGATGACCCCGCCCTTGAGCATTTCCGCCAGGCCAACCTTCACCTTGTGTTCTTTATCATTAAACCGTTGCATGGTTTTTACCTCGTTCTACGCTCAACCGAGCTTCCTACTTGAATAACGCCGGCCGCGCTGAAAAGTTTGGCGGGCTGCTGTCCGGAAGACGCACTCGAAACAACCGGCCCCCTTGCGTTTCCGCAGAAAAAGTACATCAAAAAAGGCTCTCGCACAAGCAAATATGCTTCTGCGAAAGCCCTGCTTTACATCCGCCGACCGCTCATCCTTCGCCTGAAACATCCTCCTGACCGGGCGGTTGATTCAGAAATCTCTCAAGTACTATAGAGGACGAACAGCCCGGCTCTTGCTTATCGACGACCCGTGCGGTATTTGCCGAAATGATGTTTGCCGAGAGCTTTCTTGAGACTGGTTTCCTGCGTCTCCCAGAATCCACGGAACTGACAACCGGTATACTGGTCACAGCCGCAACCGGGACCCTCGGTACACAAATTTATATGGATCGGCCCCTCGATCGCCTCGATAACATCAAGAAATGACACTTCCTTCGGCAATCGCGACAGCCGATATCCGCCGGTCACGCCCTGGTACGATACCAGGATTCCTCCGCGAGTCAGATCTTTGAGAATCTTCGCCAGAAATTCACGCGGGATATTTTCGGCTTCCGCTATTGTGTTGATTGATCCGAGCTTGCCCTTCGGCAGGGTTGAGAGGTGACGAACCGCTCGCAGGGCATAGTCCGCTTTTCGTGATAACTGCATGGTCAACTTCCTTCATTCATTCGGTGCCTGGTTCTAGAACCCGGAAAAATATCCTATTCTTTCCACGTTTATACCGGAGGATAATAAAAAAGATTGCCTTAGTCCACAAAAAAGTGAACAAATCGGTCATTTTTTGGACAAGTCGGCCTTTTTTGGTTATGTTTGTCCGCTTCGTCGAAAAGTCGTCGCTTTCCCCATGAGAAACCCGCCATCCGGCAAAAAAATCCAAAAAAACGAGAACTTGTCGGCGTCCCTTCGTGTTATGAATCTTGGACCTTTTTGGTACACTTTTACATCCGGGTATACGTGCCGACGTATCTGCAACAAAAAGGAGTTTACAATTATGGCGAACGAGGCTAAAGAAACTCGGAGCGACCGGTTGATCAATGTCACTCCGCCCGCCGTCGACGAACTCAAGCGGCTTTTGGCCGATGAAGAAGACAAGAGTGTGTTTCTGCGAATCGGGATCAGTTCCGGCGGATGTTCCGGCTTTTCCTATGCCATGCAGTTTGATAACAATCCCTCCGACACCGACCGGGAGTTCGATTTCGACGGTATCAGGGTGCGGGTTGACATGAAATCACTGGCGTATCTCGCCGGCTCGACCCTCGACTACAAGGGCGGTCTGCTGGGCGGCGGCTTCACGTTCGAAAACCCAAACGCCAGGCGGTCCTGCGGGTGCGGCTCATCCTTCAGTTGCTGATTGACCCCGGTTCGGAGATGCGACGGCTATACCTCCCCGGACCACTGTTGCGGCAAACACATGGCCTACGAAATAGTTGATCCCGCCGAGTTACTGACCGACGGCACGTTCTTCGAAGATAAATTCCTCGAAAACGCCGACCGGTACGACTGGGAGAAATTCCGCGACAAGACTGTGCTGGTCCGAGGCTGCGCGTCGACTCTCATCCCTCCCTGGGCCTACATGCTGATTACCGGCAGACTTAGTTCAAGAGCAAAATCTGTCCGTTTCGGGAACGAACACGACAACGTCGTGGTTTATCGCAGAGAAAATTGAACTACCGTTTAACGCAACACGGCTGTATGTTTGGAAAGGAGAGACGGAGAGTTTGATTGAAATGCCGAAAGTACGCTTTCTGCCATTGGATGTGGAAGTTGAAGTCAGGGAAGGCACTCCCGTACTGGACGCCGCCCTCGATAACAACATCAAGATAGACCATAACTGCGGCGGCAACTGCGCCTGTTCCACCTGCCATATCGTTATCGAACAGGGATTCGATTCACTCAACGAGATGTCCGAGGATGAAGAGGATATGCTCGATGAGGCCGAGGGCCTGACCGACACCTCCCGCCTGGCCTGTCAGGCAAAAGTCACCCGTGACCTGGTCGTCCGCATCCCGGAGAAATCCTCGGAATGGGACGATGACGATTTCTAAAAGCCCCGTCGCAGCAGAAGTATCAGCCGATTTCGCCTGGCGGAATCGGCTTTTTCGTGCCCGTCATCTTTTTGCCCTGCATTAACATACCCCGCCAATCGGCCGATAACTGACTCATAGAGATGAAAATCTCCACAGGAGTCGTATGCCCGATTTTGCCTCACAGCGCGGCCATAATTTGGTCGAAGTAATCGTCGTGATAATCATCATCGGGATTCTCTCCACCGTCGCCGTACGCTCGCTGAATGACCAGACCGAGATGGCGCGGATGGAGGAAACCCGTCACGAACTACAAAGCCTCGCCCACGCCGTCGCGGGCGACCCTCGCCTGCTTTCGGGCGGGGTGCGCACCGATTTTGGCTACGTCGGCGACATTGGCAGCCTGCCGCCGTCGCTCGACGCCCTGCGGCAGAATCCGGGCGGCTACGCGACATGGAAAGGCCCGTACATCTACGACGACTTTTCATCGTCGGGAACGGGTACCGAATTCATGCGAGATGCCTGGGGACGAAACTATCTGTACTCCGGCGGCACCGCCATTACTTCGACCGGAAGCGGTTCGTCGGTCTCTCAGGTGATTGCCGTTTCCGTGGCGGATTTACTCTACAACCGTGTCGCGATCGTGACGACCGACATCGACAACACTCCGCCGGGCGACCGCTTCCGGGATTCGGTCCGCATTATCCTGACGTACCCCGATGGCGCCGGTTCAGTGGCAATGAAGTCCCTCGTTCCGCGCGCCGACGGTTACGCCGTGTTCGACTCTATCCCGATAGGCATTCACCAATTAAATCTGATATACCTGCCCGATAACGACACGCTCAGTCGAAATATCGTCGTGAACCCGGGCGGACAAAGTTATTTGGAGCTCCATCTGGCAACAAATGTGTGGTAATAGCATGACATTTATGGGGCGGTCCCATCGCGGCTTCGGCCTGATCGAAGTGCTGATCATGATCATCGTGCTCGGTATCCTCGCCGCGGTAGCTATGCGCTCGATGACTGCGCTGGTCAGCGACAGCCGCAAGGTCGAAACCGGGCGCGAAATGGATAACCTCGCGAAAGCCATTGCCGGTGATCCATCCGTCACGAATGCCGGAATCCGTTCCGATTTCGGCTATGTGGGAGACATTGGGGCTTTTCCGCCCGACCTCCGGGCGCTTCGTACCAATCCCGGCGGTTACGCTACATGGAAAGGGCCATACGTCACGCAAGACATAGCGCAGGATTCAGTCAGTTTCCGTCTCGACGGCTGGGGCGTTCCGTACGTGTATACCGGCGGCACAACCATAACTTCAACCGGCAGCGGCTCGGCAATTATCCGGAAGTTCGCAGACGCAATCTCCGATTACCTCAGCAACGTGCTGAGCGGAACCGTGGTCGATGTCAACGGAAGTCCGCCCGGTCCGGTGCTCAAAGATTCCGTTCGCATTGTCATGACCGTTCCGAACGGCGCCGGCGGCACTGCGATCGTGGCAGTATCGCCCGATTCCAACGGCGCGTTCCAATTCAACAGCCTTCCTGTCGGCAGTCATCCCATCGAAGTCATCTTCACACCGGTGGCCGATACCCTGCACCGCTTCGCAACCGTCCTGCCTCGCAACAGGGGCGCTGTCGGCTACAAGTTTGCGTTCGCCCACTTCGACGCCTCGCCCGCTGACAGTCGCCGATGCGAACTCATTATCCAGGCATCGCGCGTAGTCTCCGACCTGTCAGACTTCCCCGTCCTGCTAACCGAGGCAAACCTTCCGATAGAAATGTTCGATGCCGGCGGACAGTACCCGGCTGCGAACGGTGGCGACGATATTTGGTTTTCTTCCGACATATCGGGCAATAACCGCCTGCCCTGCGATATTCAGAATTTCAGCATCAGTCCGAACCCCGCCCTTGGCAAGGCGGAGATCTGGGTCGGGGTCCCCTCTGTTTCGGCGACCAGCAATATGTCAATCTATGTTTGGTACCATAACCCGGGACAAACCCAACCGGCGCCAAACGAGCCCTATGGCGCCAACGAGGTCTGGGATAACAACTACGTAGTCGTACAACACTTGAACGAAGACCCCGCCTCGGCGCCGCCGCAATGCATCGACGCGACCCGCAACGGCAACAACGGCTCGGTCCATGGGGCGATGAATTCCGGCGATCGGGTCGATGGTCAGGTGGGAACTTCGCTCGAATTTGACGGCGTCAACGATTACATAAGTATCCCCGCCGGCGGCGTGACGGTTGCAGGCTCATCCATCACCATGGAAGCCTGGATTTACGTGATAGAAGCTTCGGGACGCGCCGATGTGCTTCAGCGCGGCTCGAACTACGCTCTTTTCGAGTTCCGTAACGGCGGCTTCCCATACAGCACGTTTTATAGCGGCGGCTGGCAGGAATTTAATTTCGGCAAGAACGTCAACTGGTTTCGGACTGACTGGCATTATGTCACCTGCACCTATGACGGCTCGCAGGTGCGAACCTTTATCGACGGCGCTCCCGACCGAGACTATGCGTACTCGGCGACTCTCGATCCGTATACGAACAACTATGACCTCGGCATTGCCCTGAATGTCGGCTGGAATGATTCGTATTTCCGGGGGCGTATCGACGAAGTCCGGATTTCCAACTCGGCACGCTCCGCCGGCTGGATTGCCGCCCAGTACAATAATCAAAACGACCCGGCGACATTCGTGATCCCCGGCACACCGGAGAGCCCGTGATGAGTCGCATTCCACACACAAGAGAAACGGGCTTCACGTTGATCGAACTGGTCATCGTGATCGTGATCTTCGGTATCCTCGCGGCTGTCGCTTTTCGCTCGGGCAGGCAGATATATGACAACGCGCGCATCGAGCAGACGCGGCAGGAGATGGACGTCCTCGCGTTTGCAGTCGCCGGTAATCCCAATCTGCAGAGCAACGGCGCCCGGGCCGACTTTGGGTACGTGGGCGATGTCGGCGCTCTCCCGCCTGATCTCGATGCCCTCCACGCTAACCCCGCCGGACTGGCAACATGGAAGGGACCGTACATAGAGAACCGACTTACGCAAGTCGCCGATGACTACAAATCAGACGCCTGGAATATCCCCTACACATTCAACGGAATCACCATCACGTCCACCGGCTCCGGCAGTCCGATAACGCGGCGCATCGCCGCCTCAACCGACGTCCTTCTCTACAATGCCGTCACGGGAAACGTGCTGGATATCGACGGTGCACCCCCGGGCGCGGTTTACAGCGACTCCATATCGGTGCAACTGACCTTACCTGACGGCATCGGCGGGATGCAGACGCGCGCAACCACGACTGATGACGGCGGTTATTTTACTTTTGACTCGGTTGTAATCGGCAACCATCCGCTCCAAATCGTCTACCTGCCCGGCCCGGATACCATCGTCGGCTACGCTTCCGTTACACCGGGATCCAGCGTGTACGGCACCTATGTTCTCCCGGTCGACTTGTGGACTGCCGCACCGTCGGGCGGCAGCCTCGTCAAAGTCTCCGGCTCTGATTCGGTGGCAGCCGACTGTCATGGATTCTTCTTCTGGATCGAGAATGCGACCGGCGGCGATATCACTATCGATTGGGTACGGCTCTCCTGGACATCACCAACGGCATACTACCGCAATGTAATTTGGAACGACACCACCGTGTTCGACAGCAACAACCCCGCCGCGGGGAGCGGCGATATGGCGGTCTTTACGTTGTCGCGGGTGATCCCCGATGGTCAGCAAGTAAAGCTTCGGTTTGACGTCTTTCGGCGAAATCCGACCGGCGGACCGTTGGTCGATATGGAAAACACGGCGTTCAACGTTGAACTGCCCGACGGTTCCTCATTTGAAGTGATAACCGGGGTGTGCCCATGAGACGCCGGCGGCAAAATTGTGGCTTCACGCTCATCGAGCTCGTGATCGTAATCCTGATTCTTGGCATCATCGCCACTGTCGCCATACGAGAAATGGGACCGTCTATCGAAACCGCCAAATACGAACAGACAAAAGCCGAACTCGATCAACTCGCGTGGGCCGTCGCCGGCAACCCGAATCTATACTCGTCGAACAGTCGTTCCGATTTCGGATATGTCGGCGATGTCGGCTCGCTACCGCCCAGCCTCGACGCCCTCGTGCAAAATCCGGGCGGATACGCCACATGGGATGGTCCATATATCGACCCCGGAATGTCGGGGGATGATTTCAAACGCGATGCGTGGCAGGCGCTCTATATGTACACGGGGATTGTTATTCGTTCGACCGGTTCCGGCGGGAACATTGAAAAAGTAATCGCGAGCGACCCCTCCCTGCTCCTGTCCAACACCGTCTCAGGAATTTTCCGAAACGCCGACGGCACGCCGCCCGGAAACGACTATTGCGATTCCATCCTGGCTCAACTCGTGTATCCCGACGGCTCCGGTTCGATGACCACCGCCTCGACCAACCCGTCCCCTGCCGGAAATTTCAGCTTTGTTGGAATACCGGCGGGCAATCATGTCCTGCGAATCATCTATCTCCCCGACAGCGATACCATGACCTGCACAGTCGCTGTTCTTCCCGGCAAAACGGCCGTTCTCGATCTTGTCTCACCGGCCGATCTGTGGTAATCCCTACAGCTTCTCTTCCTTGACAGCCAGATTGATGCCGCGCTTTTTCAGTTGAGGAATGAACACCGACGGTTTGATCGCGACTTCCTGCGGTTTCACCCCGCGAACATCAACCATTCCCGCCGCCTGCATCCACGCTATGATAGCCGCCGGGAAGGCGGTCATGCGCATCATGGCCGTCAGACCCGACTGACGGTCCTGCCGGTCGATAATCTCGTAAGTTATTTTTGCCCGGGAGCCGTCCTTTTCGCCTTCGACAGTTACCCGCACCAGGACCAGATCCGGACTGTCGTGGCTCAGGTTTTTCTGGAGCACCGCCTTGAGCACCGCGCGCGGCTCTACCTGAACGCCGTTGATCAACAACGGCGTGCGGCTTGCCAGACCGATATCGAGCATCGGCCGAAACATCTGGCAATGCCCGGGATACCGAATGGTCTTGTAATCGAGATGATCGATCTTTCCCTCGTATGTATCCGGAAGAGTTGATGTTCCGCCCGATGTAAAGAACGCTTCCAGTTTCCCGATTCCGTCGAACTCCAGTTCCTCAACTCCCGTCATCGGGTTGACGATCTTCTTCTTGCCGTCCTCGAGAATCACACACGGTTCCCAGTATTCGTTGATCAACCCCTCGGCGGAAAAAACCATCTGGTAATTCAGCGGCGGCCGAGGCGCCTGCGGTAACCCGCCCACGCGTATCTGTACCGATGAGACCTTGTCCATCTTGCTGACTCCGTCCGCCACCAGCACGGCCACCATGCCCGGCGCCAGACCGCAATCCGGAATGGCGATAATCCCCGCCTTCTCGGCGTCGGCGTCCATTTCCAACTCCGAAGCTACGGCGTCGTTGTTGCCTCCCAGATCGACAAAATGACATCCGGCCGTGATCGCCGCGCGCGCCAGGCCGGGATTGTACTTGTACGTCACGCAGGAAATCGCGGCATCGAATCCGCTCATCACTTCGGCAGCCTTCTGCTCGTCTCCGGCGTCGAGACGATCCGAAGTCGCCTTGCCACTGCCGAATGCTTCGCCGATTTCCCTGGCGAGCTGCGGATCAATATCAAAGACGCCCACCTGTTCGACGTCGGGATTGCGTGCCAGATCATATATCGCGGCGCGACCCATCAGCCCCGCTCCGATAACTGCAATTTTCATATCCTCAAACCTCTCGTTTCATCTCATATATTGTGCGCGAATATAGTCTAAGAACTCTCCAACACAATAGCAAATGTTCGCATTTTTCTTCATAGCGCACGTATAACACCGTGCGGTCGGCAAATACCGATTAGCACCCTGTGAAGAAGGTGTCATCCAAAACAATGGTTTACAGAAGATTGTTGGCCTTGCGAATCACCCATTCGCTTGCCAGCGCCAGAATGAAGATAGCCAGCAGCCAGAATCTCCCCCAGAGACTGAATTCACCGGCGATCGACTCCGCTATCGGTTCGGTGTTTATCGCCCTGATCGCATCGTCGAATTGGTTAAAGGTGAAATAACCGCCCCCGGATTTCCGCGACACGGTCATCAGGGTCGCCGGGTCGCCGCTCTGATCATATTCCTCCAGAGAGAACATCTCGATCTGGATAACTCCGTCGCTCTGTTTCAGCGTCCGCCCGTCCTTCTCCAGCTTGCCGCGCCACGTGTACTTACCCGGCGGAATTTTTGAGAATTCGGCGGTGAATTTCCCCTCGCCTTTATCGATCAGGTCAGCCTCGAATTGATCCGATGCCTGCTCCCCCTGTAGCGATACCGATCCGGTCACCCCGGGAATTGGTCGGAAGCCCTGATCGAAAGCAACAGCATCGAACTGAACCGACTCGCCGCGATTGAAGACTTCCTTCGTCGGGGAAATGCGGACCGGATCAAAATCCTCCCGTACCGTCAGCCAGCTGATCACACCTTCCAGGAAGTCCCCATAGTGGCTGTCATCTTCACCGAACCCGAGATTCGCAAATCCCCAGTACCAGAACGGACCTGCCGCCGAGGCGATCAACTTACCCGGTCCGAAGCGCTTGTACCCAAGAATCGGCGGTTTCTGCCCCAACCGATTGCCGGCTTCGCCATAGGCGAGTACGACACCCTGCGAATCGATGACATCGCAGTACACCAGCGACCGAAACGGCGGCAGCGATTCCCATGTCTCACGTATGCTCGTCCGGTCATCCGCCAGCCGCACGGCCGGATGGAAAAGTTCGCTTTCCGACGGTTCGCCCCGGAATTCTCCGTATTGAATCGGCTGGCGGTGGGACTGGTAGAACGGCAAAAGACGATCAAACCACTCCACCGGACCGCGCGAGGCAAACTGCAGCCCCATCATCACCCAGATAGCGCCGCCCTTCTCCGACAGGTACGACTTGATTATGCCGTCTCTTCCGGAAAGAAGTTGCGGGTCAGGATCATGAAGAATCACAAGATCGTAACGGTTCAACTCCGTCTGGCGGTCCGGGAAGCTGCCCGCGAGATTCCCCGCCTTACCGCCCAGGACCTTGAGCTCCATGTCGTACTTGTCCGACTGCCGAAGGTATCGGCTCAGGAAACCGACTTCGTAATCAGGCCGGTCGGTTACCAGCAACACGTTGATCCGGCTTTTCAACACCTTCAGGGCTATCGTGCGAGAATTGTTCGAAGTCGTTTCTTCGTTGTCAAGGCCCGGAATTCTGACCTGCAGCAGTTTCTGGCCCGGCTCGGACGGGACATACTTCAACGACACCTCTCCGAATCCGGCTTCCTGGTCTATCGACAGCGTACCGCCGGCAACCACCCTGTCTCTGTCCAGCAACTCCACCCGGGCGACCTTGCCGGCCGCATTGTGCCAGTTCAACTGCACCTGTATTTCAGTCGGCTGCCCGACAAACACAACCGTATTGTACTGGACGTCCTCCAATCCGATATCGAAATTGCCGATGTCCGTTGCAATGTTCACGCTGATCACCGGCGCCGAACCGGCCCCGATAGCGTCATCAACGTCACGACCGGCATTCGAGTTACCGTCGGAAACCAGAAGCCAGTAATCGGCGGGGTCGGCCATTTCCGCCTGATGTAAATCGTACAGGGCGTCTCCCATCGCAGTCTGATCGATATTCACCTGATCGCGCGAAGGTGCGATGTCGGCGCCGAAAAAGTAACTCTCCACGTCCGCCGAGGACCGGAGGTCGTCGTATGCCTGCGACGACAGCAACGAATCCTGCCGTACGCGGCGCGTCTTGCCGTTCTCGATCCTGTCCATGCTCGACGATGCGTCGAGAACAACTGACACACGCTTGTTTCGTTCAAACTCACGGCTGTAGCTGATCACCGGCTCCAGCAAGGCTCCGATGAGCGCCAGGACAGCGACAGTACGCAGCCCGAATAGAATGATTTTGAGATACCGGGGTACGGGCGGATTGGTCCGCCGATACAGAAAGACCGCCAGCCCCACCAGCACAATCAGCGCCAGCCAGTCGAGCCAGGGAGTCCCGGTCAGGAAATGTATTGAGATATCTTTGTAGCCTAGCATCTTCTCGCTTATACCCTGAAGAAATCGATAAGTTTAGGGAGAAGGTGTGGTGAAATCTACCGGGGCAACAACCCCGCAAAGCTTTGAACGGTTCACGAAGCCCGTGCCACCGTGAACTGCACTATGCTGGACAGGGATTCGGAGTACACCGATGGTTCAAGCGGGCCGACCGATTCAAGGCCCTGCTGACTGATCTCCCGCGCACGCCGGTAGGCATAATCCAGACCGCCCGTTTCGTTGATGAAATCATAGACGATCTTGAACGAATCCTGATTGTCCCCGTTGGATTTCAGGCGCTTGATAATCTCTCTCGAACTCGCCTTGGACACCTTGCCAAGCGAATATATCAGCGGAAGCGTCACCTTGCCGGTCAGGACATCATTGCCCGGCTCTTTACCGGTCAACTCGGGGTCGCCGACAAAATCCAGCAGGTCATCGGCGATCTGAAAGGCAATCCCTATCTTCTCGCCAAAATCGGCGAACCGCCGGCGCTCACCGTCCACCCGCCGCTTCAGAATCGGTCCCGTTTCACACGACACGGAGAACAACGACGCTGTCTTGTTGGCGATGATATCAAGGTATTCCTCTTCCGAGAGCGCATAATTGCCGATCTCTTCAATCTGCCGCAACTCCCCTACCGACACCCGCTCAGTCGCATATGAAATCGCCTTGACCAATTCAATCGAGCCGGTATCCACCATGATCCGAAATGCCTTGGCGAACAGGTAGTCACCCATGAGCACGGATATCAGGTTGGTCCACTTGGCGTTGACTGTTTCCTGTCCCCGGCGAAGTTCGGATTCGTCGACCACGTCGTCGTGAAGCAACGTCGCCGTGTGAATCAACTCAATTGCCAGCGAGGCGTCGACCGTAAACTCCGTGAAGTTGTCGGCCGCCCGCGACGAAAGGAACAGCATCGCCGGGCGTATCCGTTTTCCGCGTGATTTCAGGAGGTGACGGGCAATTGAAGTTATGAGAGGTGAGTCGCCTCTCAAATAATCGGTAAGCTTGGCGTCGAACTGCTGAAGGTCCGGCGAGACTGATTCGGTGTATTCTTGTATCTTATTATCGGCCATACTAAAACAGCAACCGTTGTCTAGAACGAACAGTGAAAATACACCCTTTGTTCCGTGTTGTCAAACGTTTTAGACGGTCCATGAAAAGGCGCAATTATCAGGCCTTTTCCCGCGATTATCACCTAATGTTGACCGGTTTGGTCACGTCTTTGAAAGGCCAAAGATGATACCGCTCACAGCATCAATATATGTCTGGCTGTTGAAATACTGAAGCTCGTTGTGCCCGCCCTCCAACTTCACAAACTGCTTCGGCTCATGCGCCGCCTCGAACAGGCGGCGACCCATCTCATAAGGAATCAAATCATCGTCCGGCGAGTGCGCTACCAACACCGGACAGCTCAATTTCCCGATTTTGTCCAGGGATTCAAACTTGTAGTGCAGAAGACCCCCGACCGGGACAAAAGGAAACATCTTCTTTCCCATGTCGACCATCGATGTGAACGATGACTCCACAATTACCCCGCCGCACGGCACCCGCGTGGCAAGCTCGATACCGACCGCCCCGCCGAGAGACCGGCCGAAAATGACAATATCTGCAGCGGCCACCTTCTTGGTCTCGCGCAGCCAGCGATAGACCGCCTCGGCATCGGCGTACACTCCTTCTTCACTGGGTTTCCCCGTCGAATTGCCGTATCCCCGGTAATCGAACAACATGACATTGGCGCCCAGATCGACAAGGAATTTCACCGTCTCCAACCGATGAGAGATATTCCCCGCGTTTCCGTGACAGAATAGAATCGTTTTCTTGCTGTTTTCAACCGGGAAATACCACCCATGCAATGTCACGCCCGGCTCGACCGTGATATACACATTCTCGAAGTCAAATCCGACCTCTCCGGGCGATACGACGAGTTGCTCCGACGGCACGAATACCATTCGGCCCTGATTGAGATACAAAAAGACAAGCAGGGCGATAAAAATGAAGAGAACTATGCCGAAAAGCCATCCAAGCATGCGCGCCAATCTCATTGAAGGGGTCCGCTGTCGTACACTATACGTTTGAATGTGCTCACTGCTTGTGTCGCCGGCTTATTCCCACTCTATCGTCGCCGGCGGCTTCGACGATATATCGTATGTTACGCGATTGACTCCCTTGACCTCGCGTATGATTCGATTTGAAATGTGAGCCAGGATATCATAGTCGATTTGCGCCCAGTCAGCAGTCATGCCGTCAACCGATGTCACCGCGCGAAGCGCGACGACATTCTCGTACGTCCGATCATCACCCATAACCCCGACCGCCTTCACCGGGAGCAGGACCGTGAACGCCTGCCAGATATCATCGTATATGAAATTCCGGTGCAATTCCTCGATAAAGATGGCGTCGGCTTCCCGAAGCAGATCGCACCGCTCCTTCGTGACACTGCCCAGAATCCGAACCGCCAGCCCCGGACCCGGAAACGGATGTCGCATGATGAAGTCGTCCGGAAGACCCAGCGTCCGTCCCAGCACCCGGACTTCATCCTTGAACAACTCGCGCAACGGTTCGATCAGTTTGAGCTTCATCCGCTCTTTCAGCCCGCCCACGTTGTGATGCGACTTGATCGTCACCGACGGTCCCCGGAACGATGTCGACTCGATTACATCGGGATAGAGCGTTCCCTGTGCGAGAAATTCAATATTCCCGATCTTCTCTGCCTCGTCCTCGAATACATCGATAAATGCGTTTCCGATAATCTTCCGCTTCTGCTCCGGATCCTCCACCCCCGCGAGCCGGTCGAGAAACATATCCGACGCATCCACCGTTCGCAAATTGATCCCCAGCGTACCCAGCAGGCGGGAAACATCCTCGAATTCATTTTTGCGAAGTAATCCGTTGTTTACGAAAACCGCATACAACTTATCTTCCAGCGCCTGATTCAACAGCATCGCCGCCACCGACGAATCCACGCCTCCCGAAATCCCCAGTATGACTTTCGAGTCACCGACCTGTTCCCGAACCCGTCCGATCGTATCGTCGATAAACGATTCAGTCGTCCAATCCCCTTTCAAGCCGCAAACATCGAAGAGAAAATTATGGATGATCTTCTTGCCGTACGTCGTGTGATGCACCTCGGGATGAAACTGCAATCCGTAGATGTGACGCCGTTCGTCGGCTACGGCGGCGATATCGAGAGAATCAGTCGAACCGGTAATGTCAAATCCTGCCGGCATCGCCTTGATCGAATCGCCGTGCGACATCCAGACCTGGCTCTCGCTCGGGAAACCGTGAAACAGCGGGCTCTCTTTTCCCACCGTGAAATGCGCCCGACCGTACTCCCGGTTATCGCTGCGGACCAACTCACCCCCGAAAAGGTCCGCAAGCAGTTGCATCCCGTAGCAAATCCCCAGAATCGGCTTCTTGACGTCAAAAAACGAACGGTCCACGCGCGGGGCATCGGGATCACGAAGCGATGACGGACCTCCGGAGAGGATATAACCGGCGATATTGCGATCGGCATAGGTAGACAGGTCTACCGTACACGGGGCTATTTCACAATACACGTTTTCTTCGCGCACCCGTCGGGCGATAAGCTGCGTGTACTGCGAACCAAAATCGAGAATCAAAATCATTTCATGGCCGGTTGCCGTCATGCGACTGTCTCCCTGTGCAGGCCCGGTATGACCGTATCGTGCAGATACGCGTCGTCGGGCTCAGGATAATCTTCGATATAGTGCAATCCTCGCGATTCCTTCCGCGACAGGGCGCACTTGATAATCAACTCCGCGACCGTTGCAATATTGCGAAGCTCCACGACAGCGTATGTCGCCGGCGTGGCAAAGTAGTACTCCTCTATCGCTGATCTCACGTGCGCTACTTTCTCCAGCGCCAGATTCAGCCGTTCTTCTGTCCGGACAATCCCGACAAAGTCCGACATCACCCGTCTTAGCTCGCGCCGATCATGGGCGATAAGAATCTTGTCCCTCGGATACTTCAGTGAAGAATACAGGTAGTTGTCAACCGGCACCGACTCCGGGAAATCGATATCCCGGTAATACTGGTACGATGCTTTCGAAGCCCGCTCGGACATCACCACCGCCTCGAGAAGCGAGTTGGACGCCAGCCTGTTCGCTCCGTGCATTCCGCTCATCGCCACCTCTCCCGAGGCATACAGACCCGGGAGCTCCGTCTCACCGGATATAGTGGCCAGAACGCCGCCGCATGAGTAGTGGGCCGCCGGTACCACGGGAATCGGACGCTTCGTAATGTCGAACCCGTATCTCAAACACACGCGGTAGATATTCGGAAATCGTTTCTTTATGAATTCCGGCTCGCGATGACTGATATCGAGTAAAACGTATTCCTCGCCGCTCTCCTTGAGCTCCTTATCGATAGCCCGCGCAACCACGTCGCGAGGCGCCAGGTCTTTCAACTCATGGGCGCCTTCCATGATATACCGCCCGTCCACCGAACGAAGCCGGGCGCCTTCGCCCCGAACCGCCTCCGAGATCAAGAACGGAAACCTGCCGGGGCTGTACAGCGTCGTCGGATGAAACTGGATAAACTCGAGGTTGGCGACCGGCACGCCCGCCCGGTACGCTATCGCGACCCCGTCTCCGGTAGCGATGAGCGGGTTCGATGTATGAAAATACACCTGCCCCAGTCCGCCGCTGGCCAGCATCGTCACCGGCGCATAGAACATGTCAAACGAGCGATCTTCTTCTGAAAAGATGAATGCGCCGCCGCAAATTTCCCTGTCGCCCTCGTGGTACGTTATCAGGTCGAGCACGATATGATTCCGAAGGAGCAGGATATTATTTTTCTGCGACCGGCAGGCCGCCAGCAGGGCCCGCTCGATTTCCTGCCCCGTGAGATCAGCGGCGTGCGCCACCCGGTTGGTCGAATGGCCTCCTTCACGACCGAGATCAAACTCGATACCCTGGCGCGTAAACTGCACGCCGTAATCAATCAGTTCGCGGACTACCGAAGGTCCCGACTCGACAATTGTCTCGACCACCTCTGGATGCGACAGACCACACCCGGTCGCGAGCGTGTCGCGAATATGCGAATCAAACGAATCGGCTCCCGCCAGTACAGCCGCGATGCCACCCTGCGCCCTGTTAGTGTTCGTGTCCGACTCGTCTCGCTTTGTAACCACGGCGATCTTCGCCTCGGGGAACAGCTCGACCACCTTGAGCGCGTAAAACAGTCCGGCTATGCCGCTGCCGATGACAAGAAAATCAAAACGCCGTTCCATTATTCTTCCTGCTTCTGAAGACCGAGCCGATCCTCGATACTCTGGATCAGCTTTTCCTCGCCCGGATCGAGATCAACGCGAAGATTAAGGTAGTATATTTCCCGGCCGAAATCAAAATCCCCCAGTTTCACCCAGTCTTTTGCCGTGGTCAGTATGAGATCCGATTCGTGCCCGTCTGCCCTCTTTTTGATTTCTTCCAGCAATTCCTGGTCGTACTCCTGGTGGTCCGACAACTCCATAGCGTAATCGACATCAGCCGCCAGAGCCCCGACCTGTCGTTCCAGTGCCCGGAAATTACCGATTCCGGCAAAGAGAAACACGGACTTGTCCTCGAGATACTTCACCGACCGCCGCTGCTCCCGGCCGACAATCTCGTCAGCGCTGAAGGCCGCATGGTATATGTCAGCCTTCGGATTAAACCGCTGGAGACGGTTGATAAGTTTGTGGAGGTCTCTGGCAAAGTTGGAGCGGGTGATGATAATAACATCCGAGCGCTGCAAAGCTGAAAGCGGCTCCCGAAGGATGCCGCGCGGGAACAGCTTGAGCTCCCGTTTCTTCACACCGGCGTCGTACGTCACTATGTTCAGGTCGCGCTCGAGCGTGAAATGCTGGTATGCGTCATCAACAATGATCACGTCGACATCGGCGGTCTCCGCCAGTCTCCGCGCGGCAACCGTCTTGGAATCATCCACCGAGAACATCGCTTCCGGAAGGTTCACCGCCAGCAACATCACCTCGTCGCCGGTCTCTTCGGCCTTACGTTGTATGATATGGTATCCCGGTTCAACAAATGCCTCGCTGCTCTTGCGCTTGTACCCGGATGACACGATGCCTACCGCGTAGCCTTCGTCGATAAGGTCAGCCGCGATACAACCGACCATGGGCGTCTTCCCCGACCCGCCCACTGACAGGTTGCCTACGGCGATTACCGGCACTTTCAGCCGCACGGTCTCCGTGGACCGGGACCGTTTCAACAGGAAAAGCCCGCGGTAACCGAACGACGCCAGCCAGAGGAAAAAGGCCGGAACGCTCCACAGCGAAAACCGCTTATTGCTTATAATCTTTTTCCAGGTTCGTTCAAGCATCTTTCAATCGTTCCAGCAGGTAATGACCGACCTGCACGGTGGGCGATTCTGAAACGTCGGAGTACGTTCTGGTCCCGAATGTCCGCTCACCGTTCATGACGTCTGCCAGTACCGCCCGAAATTCATCCTGCGAATTCACCTTTGCACCGTAATTGTGTTCGAGAACATACTCTGCGGCTTCTCTCACGTTATCGAGGAATGGACCGAACACAACCGGGGTGCGCGCCCAGACCGGTTCGAGGATATTGTGCCCCCCCACATCGGTCAGCGTGCCGCCCACGAATGCCAGGTCAGCGGCCAGGTACAGCTCGTTCAACAACCCCATCCGGTCCACCAGCACAATCGAATCCGCCCGTACCTCTTTAGAATCCGAATCGCGGCCGTAGACGCTGTACCAGAACCCTCTTTCGTCCAGCAGTCGTTCTACTTCGTCCAGGCGATCGAGATGTCTCGGCGCCAGGAGCAACCGCAGGTTGAGAAACTCTTTCTTTAGCGACTGGTACACATTGACCAGGATTTCATCCTCGCCCGAGCGAGTTGAGCCGGCAACCAGGAAAAAGGCATCATCGGCCACCCCGGCCCGACTTCGGACTTCATGTATCTTGCCCGGCGATTTCTTCAAAAGCGGTGCGTCGAATTTCATGTCTCCCGTGACAACCATCTTATCCGCGGAAACACCGAACTCGCCATAGCGGTCGCGGTCCTCGACAGTCTTGAAGAAAAACCGCTCGTATCTGGACAGCAATTTCCTGACACTTGATCGTATCAACCGATACTTCTTAAATGCCTCTTTCGACATCCGGCCATTTACCAGCACGACCGGGATATTTCTCTCCGATGCTTCCGTGATCAAGCGCGGCCAAATTTCGGTCTCCGCGATAACGATCATTTTCGGGTCGATCAAGTCCAGCGTCCGCCGTACGGCCCGCTTGGCATCGAGCGGAAGATAGGTAACCGTGACACTCTGATCAAAACTGGAGACGGCCGTTTTGAAACCGGCCGGCGTCGTGACTGTCACATGGATAGACACCGACGGGCTCTGTTGTTGGAGATAATCAATCAAATACCCGATAACCTTGACTTCGCCGACCGAAGCCGCATGAAGCCAGAGGTCCTTGGGGCCAACATTCGGAATGAGAGCCAGGCGGCCGCGCCAAACCTCTTCCCCTGCAGTCGCCTTGAGACGACCCCACGGATATACCACTGCCCGCGCCGCCGACATCACCATGTTGTAAAAGAACATCATAAATACTTTTCCACCACCCCGGCGGCTCGCTCGCTCGCGCCGTGACCTCCAAGCAGGCGGGGAACCCGGTCCAGTTCGGCCTTCACCTCATCGCGGTACCGCCTGTCTTTCTTATACCGCGATAACTCGTCAAACATTTGGCGCGGGCCGGCCTCGTTCTGAATCAACTCCGGCACCACCCGCTTTCCCAGAACCAGATTCACCAGCGCTATCATGCCGAGCTTGACCAGTCGCCGGGCAATCTGGTACGTCACAAACCCGGTTTTGTACACCACTACCATCGGGCGACCGATAATCCCCGTCTCGAGAGTAGCCGTCCCCGAAGCGGTCAATACGAGTTCACTCCCGTAGATAGCCCGGCGCGAGTCATCATAGATGATACTGATAAAATCAGTGTCACCTTCGCCAAGGTGCCTGTCATAAGTATAACCGTTTTTAAGGCCCGCCACAACCGAGGTTGTGCCGTATGCCGCATGCATACGTCGAGCAGCCTCGAGCATCGGGGCAAGCATTCGGTCAATTTCCTGCGGACGCGAGCCCGGTAGAAGCGCCAGGCGGTTATTCTCGGGGATGGGCGATGCCAGGTATTCAGCCGGGATATCATCCAGAAGATAATGCCCGACCATATCACACGGCACATTGTGCTGTCGGAACAGCTCTTCCTCGAACGGCAAAATCAGTATCATTCGGTCCACCAGCCGCGCAATTTGATGAATCCGCTTGCGCCCCCACGCCCAGACCTGCGGCGATATGTAATAGACAATGGGAATTCCCGACGGTTTGATCCGTTCGGCGAGCCGGAGATTGAAGCCGGGATAATCGACCAGGAGCACGCACGACGGTTTTCTTCGTTTGATCTCTTCGGCGCAACGTGCGAGAAGGTCCCGAAAGAAGGAGTACTTCCGCGCCACCTCCAGAAAACCGAGGACGGCCAGATCACCGCCGGCGGCCAGTTGCTCCTGCCCGAGTGATTTGAGTTTCGGCCCCCCGAGACCGAAAAACTCCAGGTCGGGGTGATTTCGTTTGAGGTGAGCGATCAAGTGGCTGGTGGCGTTATCTCCCGACGGATCGCCGGCCGATACAAACAGCAGCGGTTGGCTCATCGTTATGTCGGTTCCGCCTCTATCATCCGGGATATGGATTTGGTGCCGATTCGTTCAACTTCCAGTGCCACCCGCACCGCCTCGGCAGCCTGTTCCAGCGTCACCGCTACCGGCAGGCCCTTGAGAATGGCAATCAAAAAAGTGTCGAGCTCCAGCCCGAGCATATCCTGACCATCGTCGACAATCTTCTTGTACAGCAGGTCTTTGCCTGACTTGCCCAGGGGAACGCGCATCCCGTCCGACGCAATCCCCTCCCGTGCCAGTAAATACAGATCGGCCTGCTTTTTGGTCAGGTCAAGGGAGAAATACCCGGATTTCTGAAAAATACGCAGCTTGCGCATGGCGTTGAGCGATATCCGCGATGCCGTCAGGTTCGCCACTGCACCGTTTTCGAAAGTCAGACGGGCATTGGCGATATCCGCCTGATCCGATACGACCGCCACCGCCGAAGCCTGAATATCCGCAAGTTTCGAATCAATAAACGTCAGCACGAGATCGATATCGTGAATCATCAGATCGAGCACCACCGCCACATCCGTCCCCCTCGGGTCGAATGCCGCCAAACGGTGCGCCTCGATAAACGACGGACGCACGTCCATTCCGGTGAGCGCCCGCACCGCCGGGTTGAATCGCTCGATCTGCCCGACAGTCACCTTGACATTTTTCTCTGTCGCCAGCTTGCTGAGACGTTGCGACTGGTCAAGCGACGGCGCCACCGGTTTTTCGATCAGACAGTGCACGCCGCGTTCGATCAATTGCGATGCTACGTCGAAATGCGCCGTCGTCGGCACGACAACGGACACCGCCTGTGCTTCCCCGGCAACCTGGTCGAGCGACTCGAACGACGTGATCCCGTATTCCCGCGCGTACTTGTTTGCCTTGTCAGCGTCGATATCCAGCAGACCGACCAATTGCGATGCCGGCAACTGGCTCAGCCACTTGAGATGATGCCGTCCGAGAGCCCCAACGCCAACAACTGCGGTCTTGATCTTATCCATTAAATCTGTTTCTCAAAATGGCAAAAAAGCGGCCGTAGCCGCTTATTCATTTCACTATACCCCGGTTGGATCGCTCCAGGAAGTCCAGTATTACCTTCACCTCGGGGATGATTTCTATCTCGGACTTAATTTTTTCCACCGCCTGCGTCGTATTCAACCCCGACTGGAAAAGAAACTTGAATGCCAGTTGCAGCGCCTTGATAGCCTCCGGCTTGAAACCGCGTCGCTTGAGGCCTACGGCATTCAGCCCCATCACCTTCAGCGGATAGCCGGCCACCAGTGAATAGGGACAGATATCCTGCGGGATTCGGAATCCGCCGCCGACCATCGAATGCGCCCCGATCTTCACAAACTGGTGAACCGGCACCACGCCGCCGATGATAGCATAATCGTCGATCTCGATATGTCCGGCCAGGTTCACCGAATTGGCGAGGATGACATTGTTCCCGATAATACAATCATGCGCCACGTGCGAGTAAGCCATCAGGAAACAATTCTGCCCGATTGTCGTTTCGCCGTGCGCCTTCGTCCCCCGGTTGATCGTGGCGTACTCGCGCACGACCGTATTGTCGCCGATGACAGCCCTGGTCTTTTCCCCTTCGAATTTCAAATCCTGAGGAACAGTGCCGATCACCGCGCCGTGAAACACCTTTACGTTCTTGCCGAGCACCGCGCCGGAGGCTATCCGTGACGACGAGACGATCGTGCATCCGTCACCGATAACGACACCGTCCTCGATAATCGCAAACGGCCCGATCGTGACATTCTCGCCAATCTGCGCTTTCGGCGAGACTATGGCTGTTGGATGTATCTCACTCATCGGTCAACCACCATCGCCATGAAATCGGCATTGGCTACAACCGTGCCGTCAACATACGCCTCTCCGGACATCTTGCAGGTATTTCGTCGGAAAGCGTGCATCCTCAACTCGAACCGCAGCTGATCGCCCGGCATGACCGGCTTGCGGAACCGGGCGTTGTCAATCGACATGAAATACACGACCTTCTTCTGCGGCTCGTCGATCGCATTCAGGAGCAGAACACCGCCCGCCTGCGCCATCGCCTCCAGAATCAACACCCCCGGCATGATCGGATGCCCCGGGAAATGCCCCTGGAAAAACGGCTCGTTGATCGTCACATTCTTCAGCGCCACCACCCGCTTGTCCGGTTCCAGATCAAGGATACGGTCAATCAGCAGGAACGGGTACCGGTGAGGCATGATATTCAAAATGGAGTTGATATCGAACAAGTACTTGGTGGCGTCGGTGGAGTACTTGCCTGCAATTTTCTTCTTCTTGTAAAGCTGACGCATTCTCCGCGCCAACTCCACATTGGCCTTGTGCCCCGAACGCGCCGCCAGCACGTGTCCCTTGAACGGCACGCCTATCAGAAAGAGATCGCCGAGCAAATCGAGCGTCTTGTGCCTTACCGGTTCGTTATAGAAGCGAAGCGGAACGTCGTTGATGATACCGGTCTTACCCACGAACGCCTCGCCCTTGATATCCAGCGCCTTACGAATGCGGTCAACTTCAACCTGACCCTGGTCGGAATCATAAATCACCACGGCGTTATCAAGGCTGCCGCCTTTGATCAACCCGTTGTCGCGAAGCATCTCCACCTCCGACAGGAAACAGAACGTCCGAGCCGGTGCGAATTCATCGACAAATTCCCCCTCGAGGCTCTGAAGCGTCGTGTATTGGGTGCCGAGCGCCGGATTCTTGTAGTCGATCATGAACGTGATCCTGAGATCGTCCGACGGCGTCACTACGAGGTCCACACCCCGATCCTTCTCGCTGTATGACATGGGCGTGTCGATTTCAAGGTACGTCTTGTCAACATCCTGAGCCTCTATGCCCGCTTCGAGCAATTTGTCTACGTAGGGCTTCGAGGAACCATCCCCGACAGGCGGTTCGCTGTTGTCCAACTCGACCAGTACGTTGTCGAGTTGAAGACCTGCGAACGCCGCCAGCACATGCTCGACCGTGTGGACCTTGGCCTCTCCGTCCTGAAGCGTCGTACCCCGGGAGATATCCACGACATGATCGATGTCGGCGATAACCGACGGCTTATCAGGCAAATCGGACCGCACGAACCGAATTCCGGTATCCGGCGGAGCCGGTTTGAATATCATCGTGCACGGATTCCCGGTATGCAGCCCGATACCGGTGACCGAAATCTCCTGCGCGACAGTTCGTTGTTTATCGTACATACTGTTTGACCTGCAATAAGTTGAAGGAGTATACGAATATCCTCACGACGGTTCAAGCCCTTTTTTGTCCCGAACCGGTCCACCTTCCGGACGAACAGACTATTGCTAAAGGGCGAAACGAAAAATCAAATGTCCTTGAGTGATTTAACCTTACGCAACCGCCGGAGTAGCCGCACGTTTTCGCGAATCACCGTCTCCTCCGCCTCCGACAGACCTTCGAACAACGGGATGCCGATCTTGAGCACCGACCGTGCGATATCCGCAATCGGGCGATCAAACCGTTTGGCCAGTTCCCGGATGCGCTCCTTCAGCTCCCAGGAAACATACAGGTTCAAACAGTGATCACCCTTAGAGGTACGAATTGTTTTTGCCTTCCGAGCCATTACTTCCCTCTCTCGCTTAGCATGAATCATCGAGCGTGATATTTCTCGTGTACCGCCAGCGTATTTGGCGACTTGATATCGATCTCGAATTCTCGCTTCAAATTCCTCATGATCCGCCGCCATGTTTCTTGCGGATTCCGAGCCCGTATCAATTCATCTATCTCCCGACGTCTCGGCGACGAACATATCGGGCACCGACAAACCTCTTCCCGGCTGGAACTGCAACCATCGTCAACGAGAGCAGCCAGTTGATTGCGGAGTCGGCGAATGACCTGCCGATGCATCGTTTCCAGCTTGTGCACCGGTCGTCCGCTCAATTCTGCCAGTTCAGAGTAACTCTGCCCCATGTAGTAAAATCGCACGACAAACTCCTGCTCCTCCTCGTCCAGTGATTCCAGCGCCCGGTTCACCGCTTCTTTAATTCGAACTACTCTCGCTGTGTCGACACTTGATGAAACCCGCAATCCGTCAAGCCCCGCAAACGCTCGGTCCAAATGCCCGCTGACATTGTTCCATAGGGAGGATTCCCGCGCTATCTCCGATGGCTCCCGCCCCAGTTCGACAATCCAATCTTGATAGATGATTCTTCCTCTACCCACGTCCTGCCGCCTGTTTTGTATGGTTTGCTTTCCAGTCCCCGAAGGGACCACTGCCTGTTTTTGCAGAAAAGAAGGCACGTAACAGAGGCTGGCGCTACCACGGGCGAATCACAATCGATACCGGCACTGAGAGCCATGGCATCTCACGTGATTCACATTGTCACCCGATTGATTATCACGTGGATGTCGAGAATTGAGTCGTCTTTAGCTTGTTTTTTTACGTATATTGGACTAGACTAACAGGGTATCGAACAGGAACGAATCTGTGGCCAAAGACAAACAAAAGGCAAAAAAAACGGGCCGGCCGGTTGTGAGCGGGTTCATTCTCATCCTTATCGGCCTCTTTCTGTGGTTCGCCCAGTTGAACATACTCGAAGAAACTTGGCCGGTGTTTATCATCCTTCTTGGAGCGGCCCTGATTTTCGGTTCATTTTTCTCCCGGAAAAAAGAGCCACATGACTTCGGACCGCCACCGCCTCCTTCCAGTTTGTCCGAGCCACCGCCGCCGCCACCACCGCCGCCGGTCAACTAGGAGGCTGTCCTGGAACAGACACCGTACGACAGATACCCCGTTTATCCGGAACATCCCGACCTGCCGCCCGCAGAAGACGACCCGATGGCCGGGTTCAAGGAAAAGACCGGCAACCGGGACTTCCGCCGCTCCTTTTTTACCTGGCTCAACCTAATCTTACTCGTCATATTCTATCCCGTTATTTCCGTATACGGGACCGGGCAGGACCCGGCCGCCCTGTTGAAAAACCTGACTCAGACCTTCCTGATAATTCTGTTGGTTTCGACCATCATCTTCCAGTGGGCGATCTTCGGCGTCAATTATCTCGGTGTATACTTCGAGGGCACCGGCCTGCGCGGTGTGGGATTCAAGCGGATACGCGGCGTCGACTTCGCATGGGCTGCGGCCTTTCTCCTCGCCGCCAACCTCATCCTCTCCGGACTCGCCTGGTTCCTCGGTCAGATTGGCCTGCCGATGCCCGGTGAAATCGGCCTGTTAATCCCGACTACCGGCGGTGGCAAGGTCCTCTGGGTAGCGGTCGCGCTGACCGCGGGCATCTGCGAAGAAGTCGCGTTTCGCGGCTACCTGTTGACACGGCTCAGGCTCGTCGGGCGACTTCAAAGCTGGGTAATCCCCGTCATCGTCTCATCGCTCGTTTTTGGTATCTGCCACGCCTACCAGGGAATTCCCGGGCTTATTGTCATCTCCACGTACGGTCTCATGTTCGCGTTGCTGTATATCAGGACCGGCTCGCTCTGGCCGTGTATCATCGCCCACTTTTTCCAGGATTTCTCTGCCCTCTTTATTCCCCATTAACGGGTAGCTTATAGAACAGCAGACAAAAAAACGGCGGGCAATAGCCCGCCGCACGAATGTTGTGATATCACACACGATCACTTTATAAGCAGCATCTTGCGCTGTTCGACAAAATCCCCGGCCGTCATCCGGTAAAGATAAATCCCGGTCGCCGCCGTCTGCCCGCTTTCATCGGTCCCATCCCATACCACTTCATGAGAGCCGGCACTGAAATATGCGTCGGCAAGCTCCCTGACCTGCCGGCCGAGCAAGTTGTAGACCGTCAGTCGCACATGCGATGCACTCGGCAGGGAGAATTGAATCGTCGTCGATGGATTAAACGGGTTGGGATAGTTCTGCGACAACTGGAAAAACCGCGGTAATTCCGGATCGTCGCCCCCGCCGACATCAGTCGGGAGATATACATTTGTCGTCCCGTAGATATTCAGCCCGTCCTGCCGCGGGTCAGACCACGTAATCCAGAGCCTTCCGTGATGAGCACTCACCGACGGGGACTTCATGAATTCCGGAGCCGCCGATGAAACTGCCGTATTAGGTCCGACCGGAACCAGATTATCATCGAAAATCTGGTAGTATGCAAGGCGAATTCCGTCGCGATGATCTATCCAGACCGTACTGTGATAACCCGATTCATCAACCGCCAGGTCGATCTGCTCGGCTTCTGATGTCGGATCATCCGCCACTTCTCGGTTCGAAATCAACTCGGTTCCGTTCTTGTCCACCTGCGTCAGATAGAGCTTCCGGGTGTCACTGTCGTAGCCGCTCCATAGCAGACTGACCAGACCGTCACCATGCACAGCCGCTGCTATCTCCTCTATAGACACTCCTGCCAGCGGCGACACCCACGTAAACGAACCTCCCCCGGCGCCGTCGGCCATATACCAGGTGCACTTCACTGCCGGCTCTGTCTGTCCGCGATCAAGCCAGACCACGTAGAAACGACCGAACTCATCGCTGCCCGCATACAGGTTGTCATTATCGAGGTCGACCGATGAATTCGAGACAGCAAAATTACTTCCGTCCATCTGATGGTCAGCCGACAACCACTGCCCATATATCTGCGGTGACCCGCCACGGCGATCGACCCATACAACCAACGTCCGTCCGGTATTCGATATTGCCGCACACGGCTCCGCCTTGACAGCCGCCTGACCCGAATCGGATAGCCGCATCTCCCCGGTCACGAATCCGCCCCAGATATCGACAAACCTGCCATAGATGCGCTGTCCGGATATCCCGTTTAGCTGCCTGTTGTCCAGCCAGACCACGATGGCCGCATTCTCCGATGTCGCCAGTGACGGCCTCGACTGACGGTCAACTCCGGCATCCTGATTCACTCTACGGTTCGCCCCCGCCGCCTCACCAACGTTTGACAGTGATTGAACGAAAATGTCACCGGCATCGGAACGTTCGTCCGTGAAAACAACCAGGTCCCAGAAATCCGATGACCACGCGATATCCGGCTCAGTCGACGGCGCTCCTGTTGCATCGTCGTTAACCAGCAGTTCCTCCGCAAGCACCCGCTGCCCTGTGGTATCGAAAATCCCGAATGAAATATCGCCGTCCGCGTCCTGTCTCTCTGTCCACGCCAGGCCAAAGCCGTCAATACTCGCGAATTCCGCCACCGGACCCCAGCGCTGGCCAAGAGTCGAGGCATTCAAAGCTCGTGGCCCGCCCAATGCATTCAAGCTCGCGTCGAATCTCTCGAAGCGAACTTCGTTTGCGGGGCCAAACGACGCCCATGTTGCCAGCAGAGTATTGTCGACAGAAAGTGTCAGATCGAGATCCCAGTTTGTTGTCAGGCTGTCAGGTCCCGAGATCAACAAATTGCCGCCGATCAGACCCGTTACGGAACTATATCTTTGTAGATAGACTTCCTGTGCGGAACGCCTGTCCAGCCATCCAATCACATAGCTGTAAAGCGGCGAGTACACGACCTGTGGCGCATACTGCTCGGCCGTGTCGGGCGGTGGCGGCACGATAGCGAATTCACCCCCGAGCGGATCACCATTGCCGTTGAACAACCTGGCAAAGATGTCGGCCGTGCCGTTGCGATAATCCTCCCAACACACAAGGTAACCGGCATCCGGACGCACCGCGACCGAAGGCACCCAGTGGTGATTCATTCCTCCATCAGTGTTCACGACCGACGGACCTGCGACTGAATTGCCCAGCGAATTGTAAACACGTGAAGCTATCCATGAACCGGTCGGCGCGTAGGCTTCCCAGACAACGACCATCCGGCCGTTCGGGTAAATATCAAAATCAAAAGGCCCGGCGAAAGAACCGGAGCTGGTGTCATTCACCACGAAAGGCCCCAGGTCCGGCGTCATGTCGGCCAGGTAACGTCTGGCGAAAATCAATCCCTCCGTCTGGTCGCGATACAACAGGTATATCCTGCCAAGGGTATCCTGCGCAACTACCGGATCGACAAAGTCTGCTCCCACTAACGAGCCCGCCAATGCCGTGTTCGATCCAATCGGCTCACCGGAAGAATCGAGCCTCTGACCGTAGATTTTCTTTGAACCCCGGCGAGCATCACTCCAGACAGCGAGCCAGCCGCCGTCCTTCAGATGTACCAGCGACCCTTGATCCTGAACGAATCTTGCCGGAGCTATGGATTCGGACAAAAGAATATCGGTGCCGTCTCCTGCCGCAAGCAGCCCGCTTTCCCCGCGAATACTAACCGAGATGTCTCCCCTTCTGTCCAACCCCCTCAGGCGGTTCTCGTGCAGCTCCTTTCGGTCAAAATCGGCCGCGTGAGCCGATACCGAAAGTAACAGCAGTAATGGCAGTGATAGATGGAAGCAGCGTTTCAACAGGGTCATAGTAATACGCGCCAGTACCTTTCCACGGGTGTTTGTGCAAAATGGGTGCCTGTACCATAACAATTTAGCCTTGCGCCGACCGTGTCGGCCCGGGCCCATACAATTGCGGCTATCCTCTCGGATAGCTGGCGGTTAAGTCCTCCCGGCGGTGAGTACAATTCAAATATACACAATTTTTGAATTAGAAGGGTTGCAAAATGATTCTTATTTACTGATTTTCCAGAGAACCCGGTTTTCGGGACTCCGCTCGGGACACCTCCCGGTCGGTTCGGCAGATAATGACAAAGTGAAACATTATTCGTCGCCATTCGTTTAAAAGGTGGAAAAACAACAACTTCCGCCGTTTGTAAACCGGCGGAGAGAGAAGAATTCGATGAGTGCGCGGGAAGAAAAAGAGCGCTCCACCGGTAAACTTAACGGACACCCATGGGGTGGTGATGCGCTATGACGAACGATAACGGAAATAGAATTACGAAGGCCGCTGTCCGGCGAACGGAAAGCACTATTCTCATATTACTGGCGCTTTTCACGTTCACGGCCCTGGTGCTTGTTGGCTCCGTCAGGGCCCAGGCTCCCATCCCGCCCACGGAAGAACTGGAAAAGGCAAAGGCCGAAGTAAAGGTTGCTATCGACCAGTGCGCCAAACAAGCTGCCGATGAATATATCGAAGCCCTCGAACAGCTCCAGACTACGCTGAATGACTACAGCTCTTATTTCTCCCGCGTGAATGATGCCACGCTCAAGGCCTACCAGATTTCTTTCGAACAGTTCGCGAGAGGAATCGATCGCGGTACTTACGCGGAAAACCCTGACTTCCTCGATGAGGACATGACCGCCTTCATCAAGAATCTCAAGGAGCAGGAAGCCAAGCTCAAGGAGAATCCGAGCGACGAAAACAAAAAACTCTACAAGTTGATTTACAGTCTCCGTAAAGAGATGACAATACTCAATGATCTCGTGCAGGGAGAGATCGCGCATCGGCTGCAGCAGTACTGCGTCAACCAGGAACAGGTGCAAAAGTACCTCGAGCTGGCCGTGAAGCAGCAGAAAATTCACATCAAGACTATCGAACAGGCGGCCAAAGCCGCCCACTATGCCCACGCCGGAGATACCGTCCTCGTGGCGCCCATCCCGGATATTGAAGTCCCGCAGATCGTGGTTCGTCCGGTAACTCCGGTGACGCCTGAGACTCCCGAGGTTCCGTTCGAGGTGCAGGTAGGACCGAAAGGTTCGCAGATCGGCCTGGTAAGAAAGTATGTCGATACCCTGCCAATTGCCTCCAGCCAGACTCCCATTTACATTACCCAGCCGGCCGGACAACTGACGGTAAACGGATGGAACCGCAATATGGTCGTAGCCACCCTCGAAGTCGAGGTTGTGGCGAGCACCCACGAGGCGGAGAAGGTGTTTGTCAGCAAGACCGCACTGCGTATTGCGATAGAAAAGAACGGCTACTATATCGAAGCTGTCTTCCCCAAACTGACAGACCCGCAGACCAAGGTCGTGAACGCCACGATGGTGCTCAGTGTACCGCAGCGCAACCCGATTATCTGCGACAACTCGTTCGGGAGTGTAACGGCGACCAATATCGGGGCCGACCTCATGATCAAGGGCCGATATTCGACCATCTCGGCCACCGAAATCGGCGGCAATCTCAGGATCGAAAATTCCATGAGACCGATCAGCCTGAGCAACATCTTCGGGACTATCGATGTCCTCAACTCCAACGCGCCTGTATCACTCAGCTCCTGCGAGGGCGATATTACCATCCGCAACCAGAGCGGCGTGATCAATGTCGTGAATTCGAAAGGTGACCTGTCATTGGTCAACTCGGGCAGCATCACCGTGCTCGATCATACCGGACAGGTTGACATCGAAAACAGCAACGGTCCCGTCAAAGTGATGAACCTCACCGGCGACCTGAAAGCATACAACTCGTTCCAGCCGATGGTGATCAGGTATGTCGACGGCTCGGTGAATGTCGAGAACAGTAATTCCGAAATCAAAGCCTCCCAGGTGGCCGGGTCGCTGGAAGCCACTAACAAATTCGGCAATATCATCGCCGAAGACCTCGGCGGTCCGATTCGGCTCTCGAGCGAGAACGGTAATGTACTGGTCACTCTCGGCGATGACCTCACGGGGATCTCCAGCATCACCACCATGTCCGGTAATATCAGTATCTCGATTCCCAAAAATTCTGACATGATGCTCACGGCGGTCGCCGAAAATGGCGGCATCAACAGCAGTTTCCCGATGCAGATCCAGGATCACCAGCGCGGACAGTCCGGTGAGATCAAGCTCGGCAATGGCGACAATAAGCTGTCCCTCAAGGGCAAGAATTCCACGATAGTTATCAAAGAAACAAAATAGCCAATCAGTGACGGACAAAAATTAAGCCGGTTCAATGGAACCGGCTTTTTTGTACTTGTCTCGATCTATCGGTCACGCCAAATCGTTTACCTCGATTCGCTCCAGCTGCTGGCGTATCTTCTGTTCGATATTGATCTCGTGCGTGCGCCCCTCGTAGTCCGAGGGCTCAAAATACGCAAGGTTGGTCAGGTCTTTCATTACCTCGCCGATTGTCTCCACCCCGTTCGAGATCACCCGCATCGACTTCACCAGCGTCTTCTCGACATCCGGAATCTGTCCCTTCTTGATCGCCGATTCCACAATCTGCGCCCGCCCCAGTATCGTCGCCGTCGCGTTGCTGATATGCTGGTTCAGCGTCAGCGCTACGTTGCGAAGCGAGTCCATCGCCACCCGTTTCATCTGGTCGCGGGTTATCTGCTGCTGAAGTTTCCGGTTCTCCCGAAGCAACCCCTCTACCGCCAGGTACTGATCCAGTAAGAGCCGATTGGCCTCGGAAAGCAATTCGTGGGCGGAACCGATCTCGATCTCCAGATACTGCGATTCCTCCAGCATCCGCGCGAACAATTCCTTCTGAATCATCGTGATCTCTGTCGGCGTGAGACCGAGGTTGCCGGTGATAATCTCACGATTCTCTACTTCGTAAGAGAGCCGGGGCCGACGTTGCTCCGCCGCCGAAAACTGCGACAGCAGGTTCGCCAGGCAGACTACCTGCGGCAAACGGATATCGGCATCGGTGGCGCCTTCAACATACAGGTCGTGATGATGCCCCACCGCACTTGATATCGCTTCGGGAATGTTCCACTGATCCAGGAGAAACTGCCCGACACGCGCATGATTCGTCCCCCAGGCGTCCTCTTCCATATCGATCAGGCTCTCGCCGTTGAGCACTTCCTTGCGGATGCGCGCGAAATCCTGCGGGAACGACTTCTCCAATATCAGGATACCAATATCATGCAACAGCCCGGCAATAAACGCTTCCTCGGTATGATTGTACCCCGTTTTCTCAGCCAGCAGCCGCGAGGCAATCGCCACCTCCAGCGAATGCCGCCAGAACCGAATCCGGTCCACCGCGGAATGCCACCGGTCGGTCATGTTGTAGACCGAGGATGACAACGTTATCGCCGTCACCTGCCGCGTCCCCAGCGTCACCACCGCCTGATGCATCGAGTTGACTTCCCGCCTGAGACCAT
>CAYNEO010000012.1:0-77650 GCA_964396245.1 uncultured Ignavibacteriales bacterium | reverse complement strand
GCACCGGGGCAGGAATTCACCCTTCCGTTCGGTCGCGACGACGGGATCGAGGTCAAGCGGGAAATTGTTGATTCCCGGGTTGAACACGACGGCGACAAGCTCAAGAAGTATCACGCGGTCAAGATCGTTCTCACCAATCACGCCTCCGGCAATCGGACTATCAGGCTGGAGGAGCCTTTTCCGGTCAGCCGCGATGACCGTATCAAGGTCAGAATTGATGATATCGAGCCGGAGCTGACCGATGACGCCGATGAAGAGCGAGCTGTCTGGCTGGTGACCCTGGCGCCGCAGGAGACCGGGGAGTACCGGTTTTCGGTGAAGATCGAGCATTCGGCGGATCTCCGGGTGATGGGGCTGTAGGATCATGTCCGGAACCGACAATGGCTGCCGGTGGTTATTAAACAAGACGAGATCGGTCGACTATCGCATCTGACTCGTGTCGGCCGATTCGTTATTGTTTGTAACTAGCAATAGCATTTCACCGGGATATTTCTTGCATGAAACAAGTTCTTTTGATCTCCAGTGAGTCCAGGGACACGATCCTTCGGGCGTGGGGGCTGCTTGTTCTCCGGGTCGGGACCGGTTCGTTTATGTTGTTCGGTCACGGCTGGGTCAAGCTGTCGAATTTTGCGGAATACGCGACGAAGTTCGCCGACCCCTACGGATTTGGCGCGACGGCCAGCCTGGTCCTTGCGATCTTTGCGGAATTCTTTTGTTCGACGGCGATCATTTTCGGTTTTCTGACACGACTGGCGACCATTCCCCTGATCATTACGATGTCAACAGCCGCTTTCATCATACATGGCGCCGATCCGTTAGGCAGGCAGGAACTGGCGCTTGTGTATCTCGTGGTTTTTCTGACTCTTCTGGTAAGCGGCGCCGGTCGTTACTCGCTCGACTCGCTGATGTCGCGACGGTCGAGCGAGAGCTGATTGCCGGCGTTATTTGGTCCAGTGTGGGAAGATCTCGGCGAGGCCTTCGGTAATAAACGAAATCGATATGGCGGCAAGCAGCAGTCCCATGATACGCACGGCGATGTTGATGCCGGTATGTCCGAGCAGCCTTGACACGGGGTCGGCGGTGCGCAGGGCTATCCAGGCAATCAGCGCGGTTACCAGACAGGTGACGACCAGGAAGGCCATGTCGGTCCATCCGTTTGTCTTGTGGGCGTAAATGATGACGGTGCTGATGGCGGCCGGTCCGGCCATCAGCGGCATGGCGAGCGGCACCACGGCGGCATCCTCGTCGGAATCGTCCGATCCGCTTATCGGACTCCGGCCGGCACGCAACATACTGATTGACATCAACAGCAGCAAAATTCCCCCGGCAATACGAAATGACGGGATGCCTATGTTGAAAAGCTTGAGTATCCATTGTCCGAGCAAGGCAGCAATCGAGAGGATAATCGCCACCGCCAGCGCCGCTATGTGCGCGGCCTTTTTCCGCCCGGCTTTGTCCTGACCTTTGGTAAGACCGATAAAGACGGGGATGGCGGCGAGCGGATTGACTATCACGACAATAGCCGTAAATATCTGTATGTAGTCATTCCAGTGGAGCATACTCCTCGGTCCGTTTAGGGAGTCAGACTGATTGCGGGTGTCATTTGCACCCTCTCATACCAATCAACAATCAATTGGTCGAAATGATCGCCGGGATTTTGTCACGTTGCTGTTATGTCACCTGTAACGAAACCGGACACCTGTTTGCCGGGGCTCTCAACGGTGCAAATAACTCGCTATCGGCCAAATGGTTGTCTTCCGGTCAGAGACAGCTCCCGGCCGCCTCGAGATGCACGGCGCATGCTACGTAGAGTCGGATATCCATGTCACCGGCAAATTAACAGGGAGAAGATGCTCCTTGCCGGGAACAGTTGCCCGAAAGAATTGTATTTAAGGACATGGAAAAGCATAACTTACTTACTCGGTGGGTGTGGCGTGTCGCGTTGATCAGCGTCCTGTCGTTTTCAGTGTGGACTCTGACCGGCCCGGACGCTGTCGCCCAGAAGCAGGCGAAACCGGTGATTACGCAGGAAGAGCCTGTCGTCTCGGCCGCCGATCGGCCGATCAATAACCTCCAGGACCTGAATAATGCCTTCGTAGGCATTGCGGCCCAGGTCATCCCAACAGTAGTGACCGTATCAACTGAGAAAATCATAAGCGGCAGCGGAACGTCCCCGTTCGCTAACGATCCGTTCTTCCAGTTTTTCTTCGGGGGACCAAACAGTCAAAATCAGCAAGGACAGGGGCAGAGCTATGTTCAACAGGGTCTCGGCTCGGGCGTCATAGTCTCTACCGACGGTTATATCCTGACCAACAATCACGTCATTGACGGCGCCGACAGTATCACGGTCGGGACGCTGGACGGCAAGAAGTATCCCGGCAAAGTAGTGGGTGCTGATCCCCAGACAGATATCGCGGTGGTCAAGATCGAGGCCGGCGATCTTCCATACATCCGCATCGGGAACAGCGACAAGCTTCGGGTCGGCGAGCTCGTTATGGCCGTGGGCAGTCCCATGAGTCCGAATCTGGCCCACACGGTGACCCAGGGTATTGTGAGTGCTGTGGGGCGTTCCAATATCGGGCTGGCTGACTATGAAGATTTCATTCAGACGGATGCGGCCATCAACCCCGGTAATTCCGGAGGCCCGCTGGTCAATATGGATGGCGAACTGGTCGGAATCAATTCCGCGATCGTCAGTCAGAGCGGCGGTTTCCAGGGGATCGGATTTGCCGTTCCTTCCAATATGGCAGTCCGCATTATGAATGCGCTGATTACTTCCGGTAAGGTCGTTCGCGGTTGGCTGGGCGTTTCGATTCAGGATATCAACCAGCAGATTGCCAATGCTATGAAATTGACCCAGACAAGCGGCGCCTTGATCGGCGATGTTGTCGCTGACAGTCCGGCGGATTCGGCCGGTTTGAAAGCCGGAGATATTATTACCTCGGTTAACGGCAAGAACGTGAAGAATACGGTGGAGCTGCGCAATCAGATTGCGGCGACCGCACCGGGTACGAAAGTGACACTGGGAATCAATCGGGACGGTAAAATGATGGATGTGACTGTCACGCTCGGTGAACTGCCGTCAACTATGGCCGCCGGCCCGGGTTCGAGCACTGTCCAGCAGAAGCTCGGCTTCTCGGTGAGCAATCTTAGCGCTGATCTGGCCCGGCAGTATGGTCTTAACGCCAACATGACGGGTGTTGTCGTGACATCTATCGACCAGACCAGTGGCGCGTTCCGCTCCGGGCTGCGGCAGGGCGATCTCATCGTATCGGTCAACAGGCAGCCGATCAAGAACGTGGCGGAATTCAATAACGTGATATCGAGCAAGAAGTCCGGCGAGACTGTGCTTCTCCGGATATCGCGACAGGGAAACAGTTTCTATATAGCATTTACGCTGTAAGAAAGAAGCGGCACAAACCATATCCACGAAGCAGGGCTTTTGTAAAAAGCCCTGCTTTTTCTATACGATGCATTAACCCGCCCCCGGCTTGCACGGATATGGCGCGAACTATCACCCGGCGGCATTGTTTTAGTGCTATTGGGACTGTAACCTATTTCCCATTCAAGGAAAGCCCGGGTCAGGGAGCCGTGCAAGAGATCGGCCGGGAGATTTAACAATCGCGGAGGATCAATGAAGGTTCTGATCACCCTCTTAGTCGTTGCGGCCATCGTCGTCGCAGGGTTTCTCATTTTCATCTATTCCGGATGGTATAACATCGCGGCTACCGCCCACCACAACTCCTTTACGATGTGGACAATTAATAACCTGAAGGAAAATTCCATTGAACATCGTACTGACGATATCGTGGTCCCCGATCTTTCGGATTCACTGATGATCGCCAGGGGATTTGAGCATTACAACGAGACCTGCGTCGATTGTCACGGCGCCCCGGGCGTCAAACCCGAGGAGTTCGCCGAGGGCCTGTACCCCAAAGCCCCCCCGTTGCACAAGGTGGCTGCCCACGCCGAGCCGTCGGAAATTTTCTGGGTAACCAAACACGGGATCAAGATGACCGGCATGCCGGCGTTCGGAGTAAACCACACCGACGAGCAGATCTGGGACATCGTGGCGTTTGTCAAGACGCTGCCGAACGTCACTCCGGAGGACTATCAGCATCTGCGAGAGACGCTGGGTGGCGAGCACGAAGGACATGAGCAGGGGGAGGGGGCTGACGAGGACTGAGCCATCGCCCGCCCCGGTGCAAATGAAGACCTAGTCAGGTAATCCGTCGAGGATTTCTTTCATACTCTGGCGGTATTCCTGAAACGCCGCCCGTCCGGTCGGCGTCAGCCGCAGGATAGTCCGCGGAATCTTCTCAACGAATTCCTTGGTGATTTCCACGTACCCGGCTGCCTCGAGCCTGGTCAGATGGGACGACAGGTTTCCCCGTGTCAGGCCGGTCTGGCGTTCGAGAAAGAGGAAATCGGCGCTGTCGACCACATACAGGTAAGCCATAATCATCAGGCGGGCCGGTTCATGTATTGTGCGGTCGATACCGTCAAATGCCCCCGAGTGTTCGCTGTCTTTTCCCCCGTCACTCATGGCCGTTCTCCACAGCCGGCGCCGGGTACTTCCGTACGAATCGGATAAGCAGGCCGAGCCCGATGAGCAGGAACAGACCGCCGGGGACGAGAAAGTTGATCGACGGGTGGGCGTGTGCCAGTTGAACTGCGACAAACGTGACAATCACAAAGAAGGCGTAGGGGATAAAGCGCATGATGCCGTAGGCCGCACCCGCCGATGCCAGCAGGATGGCGATAACAAACCCGAAGGGAATCAAGCCGAGACTCCGCACCCATTCGCTCAAGGGGCGCGTCGTCCAGTATGCCATGAATACGAGAAGGCCGAGGACAACCGAAGCGGTGAGCAGCACCGACATGATCATCCGGCCGGTATTCTCCCTGGCGCGACGCTCCGGGGAGAACTCGACATGGCCAAGGCGACGGCGGGCAAATGACTCCTTGGTCTTCTTGGCGGTCGGGAAAAGTATGGCCGGCATGATGGCGAATAATACGATTGACTCCAACCACGTTGCTGCGGCAAAACAGAGCATCGTGATTCCGAGAAATATATCCCACAACCCATCCATATGATAGGTGAGGTAAATTTTCTTTTCCAGTTTTCTGATTTTGGCTTGTGAGCCCTGATTATCCTGAGCCACTTTACACCTCCATTTCGCCGCCAGACAAGATGGCGATACTGTCTGCTCGGCATATCGGTTTGTGCTACAGACTAATCTACGTGAGTATAGTCAGAAAGTTTCGCCTGTCAAATCACATTATTGAGAAAAACGCGAGAGTAATTCCGGCTAACCGCCAAGTTATTGACAAGCAGTGTCTTGAGTGAATCGGGGGCGGAGCGCCGGCGGCCCCGTCCCCACAAATCAGCGGCAGGTTTTATCTGAAGGACCGATGGTTATCAATCTTGTCGTAAGTACCGGCGTATACCAGATTCTGGAAGAACTCCCGGTTCAGCATATCGTGCGGGAACCCGAGTTCGATCTTGCTGATCTCATCGAGGCGCTTCAAGTGCTCGTCAGAGAGTGGATGATCGAGGCATTCCAGGTCATCTTTCAGCTGTTTAGCGGTCCTGACTCCGATAATCGGGATGGACAGCCCGGGTTGCTGACGAGTCCAATTGATTGCGACCACGGCCGGCGATACGCCCATTTCATCGGCGATTTTAACCACTTCTTCGGCGATCGCCAGATTCTGGTCGCTGGTCCTGCTTGTTTTTTCATCGTCTTTGTACCGGTACGTCTCGGAGTCTTCACGTTTTTTCTTGTTGTACTTGCCTGTCAGGACGCCTCCTCCGATGGCTCCCCACGGGGTGACGGCCAGATCAAACGCCCTTGCCATGGGGAGCAAATCCCTTTCCGGCGTTCGCGCGATGAGGCTGTATTCGATTTGAAGGGCCGAGAACGGCGTCCAGCCGCGAAGCTTCGCCATCGTGTTGGCCTGCGAGACGACCCAGGCGGGCGTATCGGACACGCCGATATAGAGTACTTTCCCGGCCCGGACCATATCGTCGAGCGCCCGCATCATCTCTTCGACCGGCGTCATGTAGTCATAGGCGTGCACCCAGTACAGGTCGATATAATCGGTCTTGAGTCGGCGCAGGCTGTTTTCGAGGGCCTGGACCATGTTTTTTCTGTGGTTGCCGGCGGCGTTCGGGTCTCCCTGTTTGGTGTAGAGGGTGTATTTTGTCGCCAGCACGATCTGTTCGCGCATGTCGGAGATAAACTCGCCGACGAATTTTTCACTGGTTCCTTCGGTGTAGCGGTTGGCGGTGTCGATAAAATTACCGCCGGCCTCGACAAACATATCGAAAATCTTCCGGCTTTCGCTTTTTGATGCTCCCCACCCCCATTCTTCGCCGAAGGTCATCGTCCCGAGGCACAACTCCGATACCCGCAATCCACTGTTACCAAGCAGCTTGTAACGCATAATCAATCTCCGTGTGTCATTTGTCTCGAAGCATGTTCAATTTCTGTCACCGTTCGATATCAACTCTTATGGTGTGTTGCCTACATAAACGCACGGCGGGCGGTGGTTGTTCGGCTGCGTTGTGTGCGAGCGATAGACACTGAGGGCTACCGTGGTGTCGCGCGCCGGAGATAGGCATTGACACTGAGTGCAGGCGCCACCATATTTGTCTTGTATCGCATTTGACCGGCATCGGCGAGATTGTCACCGACAAAAGTGGGCCGATTTCGTCATCCCGTACCTGACTTTCGCCGCAGGCAATGCAGGAGAACAATTGACGTGCAGGAAGCCGCTCCTGACAGGAACACCAGGCCATCCATCCTGTTTGTGTACCCGTCGCTGTTTCACTATCCCGAATGGATGCACCGCGACGAGGTGAAAGCATCGCAGCTGGCGCTGGCCTCGTATCTTTCCCAGTTCTATCCGGTGGAATATGCCGACTTTGAGTTACAGGTCGCCCGTCCGTCGACCGCCGCACAGATAAAGCGATTTGAACGTCGCGTGCGGGACTTCCTGCAACAGCGTGCCTTCGACATCCTCGCGATCTCTTGCTGGACCAGCCTTTCCTATACGGCAACGATGTCAACGGCCCGTATTGCCCGGGAGCTCTTTCCTGACCGGCTGATTGTGGTTGGCGGATATCACCCGACAGCCCGGCCGGATGATTTCGTTTCCGAGGAAAATATTATCGACTACGTCGTGCGCGGTGAGGGTGAGCTGGCGCTTAAAGAAATTATCGAGTCATTCGAGAAGAGCGGCCGTCCGGCGAAGACGGTAACCATGACCGGGCCGACGGTCCACCCCGAGCACTTTCCCGATATCGACTGGGACCTTGTAGATGATGTCGTGCGTTCCGAGTTCTCCGACGGTATCAGTACGCTGACAGTGTTTCTCTCGCGCGGATGTCCGTTCGAGTGCTCGTTTTGCATGGAGACGCTGAAAGATCATTGCTGGCGGCCCATGTCGCCGGAGCGGGCGATTGAACAGGTGAGGACTATATCCGAGCGCTACCAGGTTTCCGGGATAGGCCTGGGTGACGCCTGTTTCGGCGTACGGCCGGAATGGCGCAAGGAGTTTCTGCACCGCCTCGTGGACCTGAATCCATCGCCGTACATCCTTTTCGAAACCCGGCCGGAATATCTCGACGAGGAAGATATCAAGCTGCTGGGGAAGCTGAAAATCGAACTCCAGTTTGGAGTCGAAAGCTGTTCATCGACCATGCTCAGGCTGATGAACAAGAGCAAGCAACCGGAGAAGTTCCTCGAGCGGTTCCGTCAGACGAGTCACCTGCTCTCCGAGCAGGGAGTTGTCCACGGAGCCAATCTTATTTTCAATCACCCGGGGGAAACCCGGGAGACTCTCCGGGAAACGTTTGCCTTTGTCGATTCCGAGTTGAGTCGCGGGCCATCCACTCTGATGTGGGCCTGTCACGGATACATGCACTTCCCGGGCAGTGCGATCGACCTCAACCAGTCGTTTTACGAGCGTGAATTCGGGACACAGTTTCTCAATCCGACATGGTGGTACGGCGACGAGGATCCGTTTGTTGCCAGTCGACGCGTGATTCCCTCGAATGACCTGTCGGGAGATAATGTCAACCTGTGGCAGCAGATGTTTCAGGAGCGTGATGCCCGGATGCGCGACGCCCTTACACCGGAAGCATTTCAGATTGCCGCCGGATCGTTCTACCAGAGCTGGATGAGCGACCCGCGTTATAAGTCATCCAATTAGAACGGCCGAAGGACCGGCCGCTTCGTCATAGTTCCCGGGCCCCGACCGGCTTTTCGTAACGCCGGATTTTACTTGCCGGATACGCGAGTGGATCGCTTTAATTGTTCGGTACCGGAGAGGTTCCATATATCCATTCGTGACCAGCGCACGGGAGCAAGGTTTGGATGACAGCCGGATGATTCCTCATGGGGTGGTTGACAGTAGCAGAAAGGACGGATGATATGAAAGGTCTGACTGCCGCAATGATCGTGACGGGGTTGATGATTCTGGCAGGTTGTTTCCCGCCGGTGACGCTAAACCCGATGTATAGCGAAGAAGAAACGATCTTCGAGCCGGACCTGGTGGGCGTGTGGTCCGAGGAAGACTCCAACGATCAGTTTCAATTCCAGCAAACGGCGGAAACAGCCTACGACCTGACCGGCAGCGTCGATTCCGGCGTGGTCTTCAGTTTCGACGTCCGCTTGACGCGCCTGAACGGCGAGTTGTTCATGGATTTGTATCCGGACTACTACGATGTCGACATCGATGATTTCTACAAGCTGCATTTACTGTCGGTGCACTCATTCTACCGGATCGAGCTGGCTAAGGACACCCTGAGAGTGTTCATGATCGATGAGGACTGGTTATCCAAATTCATGGAATCGAGTGCGGACACGATACCGTACGAGATACACGCCGAGCGTACTGTCCTGACCGGGACAACGGAGCAGTTGCAGGCGTTCGTTGGTGAACTCATGGAGACCGAAGGCGCGTTCGAGGAGGTAGTGACGCTCTTGCGTGTCAAGGAGCAATGATCGCAACGCTGGAAGAGCTCGAATCCAGGCGAAATAAAGGCGGGACCTTCAGGGTCCCGCCTGATTCATTTATAGAGGCGGCTGCTTGTCTCAGCCGAATATTGGTTACCGCAGCCGGCGCCGGACGGCGCTGGAGCCCACCGAAAGGTCCAGCTCTCCGGACTCCTTAAATGTCGGCTCCGGCCTGGGCAGGTACGTTTCCTTCCAGTAAGGATCGGTCAGCGACTGGAATTTCTGCCCGTACTTGATGAGTCCGTCACGGTACCGCTCGTCTTCGATGGCGTCTTTGGCATTCTTATCGATGGGCACCGCTCCCGAGGCGACGATGGAGTCATAGGCGAGGGAGTAGTGGTCGCGTATGGCGCACGGCGCGATCATATTCTTGACGGCCATGCCGCACCGGCAGTAACCGCGTTCTTCCTGGAACTCGCGGATGTCGTAAAACAGCTGTGATTCGAGGACATCGTTGAGCGACCCGCCGCCGGCGTATACGTCATTGATATTATGCACCGAGTACGGGAAAAAGACACAGGGCGTAACATTGCCGTGCCAATCGACATACAGGTAACCGCCCGGGCGACCGGCGGCCAGGCAGCCTTCAGCCAATACGCCGCTGTTCCAGAAGTCAGGATAGAAAATTTGTTTTTCGCGCAGGAAGTACTGTTCGCGCTCAAACATCCACTTGCGTTGTTCGGGCGTCACCATTAACTCGAGTGTCGGATGAGTACCAATCGGCATGTACTGGAAGACCCAACCGTACAGTGCGCCCTGTTCTTTGAAGAAGAAGTCAACGAATTCGTCGCTCATGATTTCTTCGGCGTTGAACCGGGTGGCGGTTGCCGAAATACCGAACGGAACGCCGACCTCTCTGAGATAGCCCATGGCACGAAGGATCTTGTCGTAGGCGCCTTTGCCCCGGCGGCGGTCGGTGGTTTCGGCCGAGCCTTCGACCGATATGGACGGCGTCACATTGCCGACGTCGGCCATCCGTTCCGCTACCTTCCTGGTAATTGTCGTACCATTGGTGTACATCATGAAGTAACTGTCATCGTGCTTTTCGAAAATGTCAAAGATCGTCTTGCCGTCAGTCTTCCACATGAATGGCTCGCCGCCGGAAATTACGGTGAAGTATGAACCCCAGAGGCGCTTCTTGTCAGTAATCATCCGATCGACAACGTCGAATGACAGCTGCTGGCCCTGGGCGAGTTTTTCCGGAGCGGACGCATAGCAGTCGGGACACTTCAGGTTGCATCGCTGGGTGGGACTGATTGTCATGAAGCCGGGTGGCCGACGGCCGTACTTCGCCTTGAAAACTTCCGTCGCCTCCTTGTTAACCTTCTTGAAGACCTTGCCCATGAAGTTTTTCAGGATCTTTTCCCGCACTCTTGCCGAGATGTTCTTGTTGGCAAGGCTTCGGTCGGTCGCGTAGAGCAGATTCCTGAGAATCAGGTACCGCTCCTCGCGGATCGGCTCGGTGTATTCATCGGTGTCCTCAACCATAGTCTCATGCAGTTTCTTCAGCGCATACTTCAACCCGAGTTTGCGCATTCTGTCATTGGCGAGAACGAGATCGATGACGTAGTGAGCCGACTTCTCTCTCAATGAATTCGCAGATATCATAACACCCCCGCGTAAAGCGTGTTACTTGGTTACTGTTTTTTCAATTACCTCGTAGTAGTCCGTCAGGTGAGCAAAGCGTGATGGGTGCCAGACCAGCTTATACCTAAAACAACACAATTTCTCACAGAGTTTCAAGCTTTTTTTGTGGACGAACAAAACAAGGTCGAGGGGTGGTCGGCATAAGAGGCGCAAATCCCACGCTTGATCGGATCAAGCGGCGTGTCGGAAGAGAGCTGTCCGTAGCTGCACTTGACCGTACAATGGGGTCAACAGTCGGGCTGATTATCACCTGTGCTGCCGGAACGACTATATCGACGGGGAAAAATCTTCCCGGTCTAAGTCTTGATAATGAGCGAGACCTCAAGAATGAGTATCGCTCGAGCGGCATCCATAGTCACGTTTTTTTCCCCGCGAATGAATTTTATTGAAACTGGATTATATTAGTCCACGTACTTACTTTGTCGCAGCGGTATTCCGGGATATTTCCTCAAGCCGCGTGCTTTGCGCATGACAGACATGGCCGGGTGGTGAGCTAACACAGGCAGAACCGAAACTGTCCCATCGGCACTTGGCGCGCAGGTCCGTATCATGCCAATGCCGGACGGCAAGTTATTGAATTGCACAGTAATGATATTTCCGGAATCACGATCGGCGGTCTTGCACTGACTCACGAACAGTGTGTGTCTTGTGTGAAGAATCGAAGCATTTTACTGCCGGTTCGACAGAACCAATACTGCTGAGAAAGGAGAACGGAGGTCCTTATGACAGAGCACAAAATCGATGGCGCGAAGGCGGAGGCATTTGCCAACAGAGTCGTCGACCTGCTGAACGGCGGCGCGCTTGCCGTGATGATCTCAATCGGACATCGCGGCGGGTTGTTCGACGTCATGTCCAGGCTACCGGCCTCGACCAGCGCCGAAATCGCCGAATCCGCCGGTCTCAATGAGCGTTACGTGCGCGAGTGGCTTGGCTCCATGGTTGTCGGGAAGATTGTTGATTATGATCCGGAGCAGGGGAGGTATGTTTTACCTGCCGAGCACGCAACCTGCCTGACACGCGCTTCGAGCCCAAACAATATCGCTGTCTATGCCCAGTATATCCCGCTTCTGGGGGCGGTCGAGGATAAGATTCTGGAATGCTTCAAGAACGGTGGCGGGGTGCCGTATTCCGAGTATGATCGCTTTCACGAGGTCATGGCGGAGGACAGCGGTCAGACGGTGGTTGCCGCGCTCGTGGATTCCATTCTTCCTCTGGCACCGGGCATCCCCGGGCGGTTGGAAAAGGGGATCGATGTTCTCGATATCGGATGCGGCCGCGGGCGAGCGCTGCTCCTGATGGCCGAGAGGTTTCCGGAAAGCCGGTTTGTCGGTTATGATCTGTCCGCCGAAGCGATCGAATATGCCAGGTCCGAAGTCCAACGGCTGGGACTATCCAATGTGACATTCGACGTTCGCGACCTGACCGATTTCAAAGTCGATGCGCAGTTCGACTTCATAACAGCTTTCGATGCCATCCATGACCAGGCAAGGCCGGACCTGGTGCTCGAGGGGGTCGCACGGTCGTTGCATCCGGACGGCGTCTTTCTCATGCAGGATATTGCCGGGTCGAGCCACGTTCATAACAATATCGATCATCCGGTGGGAGCCCTCCTGTACACCGTTTCATGCATGCACTGCATGACGGTATCACTGGCGCAGGGCGGCTATGGTCTCGGGGCCATGTGGGGCGAGGAAAAGGCGCATGAGATGATACGCGACGCCGGCTTCAAGAATATCGAGGCGACCCGTCTGCCCCATGATTTCCAGAATGTCTATTACATCATGACGGGAACGGTCTATCAGGATGAAAGGGTCTCTGCCGACGCTGAGACACGGGCCGCCTGATTTCTGTTCACCACGGGTACCTGACTCGCCGCGCTACCGGATGATACCGGGAGGCGGCGATTCTTTTTTTGGCCGGTCCGCCGGATAAAGATGAAAAACGGACCCTTCATACCCCGCCGGCTGTTAGTACAGGCAGAGGCAGAGTATGACTGTTGATGAGTTTGTTGACACACTGAACGGCGAGCGTCCGCCGTCTCATATTACCCGGGAACAGGAAGCGCTCTGGATGGACGCGACCGGTGACTGGGATCATGCGCACCGGATAGTTCAATCGCTGGATACGCGCGAAGCCGCATGGGTCCACGCCTATCTGCATCGAAAGGAAGGCGATATCGGCAACGCGGCTCACTGGTACGGGCGCGCCGGACGGAGCATGAGTTCGCTGTCATTCGAAGATGAATGGCGCGAAATCGCAGCCGCTTTGCTGGAGGGTTAACGGCGCCGCACGGCAGAATATTGTCCGGTTAGTCTTCCGCCATTTGCGGCGAAGGCACTTAAGCTCAGAGTGTCTGCTTCGCGTTAAGTTCCGTGACCGTTTTTCTCAACAGCCCGTTGAACGTCCCCGGATCCTCCAAAAACAGGAAATGACCGTGCCCCGGCATGTAGGTGACCTCGAACGAGGCCGCGATCTCACGGTTGCCCTCGACGTCGGTCGGAAACTTGTCGGCGTTGATACAATGGATCGGCAGTCGCACGTCGTTGAGGGCAGGGATAGCATCGTAGTGAAGGAGATTGTCCAGTGCGCTGAGAGCCGGTTCTTCAGGTGCGGAGGCAATATCCCTGCTTACCCTTTGCACCAGCAACGTATCGGCGTTCGGCGGAAACAGCGACCGAATATATGCTTCGGTCGTTAACGTGAAATTTCCCCGGAACGACGCCAGGTACTGGTCGATCTGTTCATCGGTCGGGCGCTGCGAGAGATCCTGGTACGTGTCTACTCCGATGAGGGCTATGGCCCTGCCCGGCGATTGCCTGGCGGCCTCGAGAATTACCGCACCGCCCATGGAATGTCCTACCAGCATGGCGTCCATCAGCTCGAGTTCATCCATCACCGCGGCTACATCGGCGCCGAAAGCCTGCACCGTATAATTGACCCGCCCCGTGCCTGATTCACCGTGAGCCGCGAGGTCGATCGTTATCACCCGGTAGTCGCGCGCGAGATCGCTCCTCTGGTCGTCCCAATAGCTTCGGTCGGCTCCCCAGCCATGGACGAGAACCAGCGGCAGATCACCATCTCCGGTGACATCGTAATGAATCATGACGCCATCCGACGACGGGACACTGTCCGCGTGGGTCTGCAGGGCGGCGGGCTCGTTCGAATCGGTCTTATCCGAGCACGAAAAACACGCGAGCGCAAACACCAGAAATACCGTCAGGACCATTGCAAACAGGCAGAAAGAATTGACCGCTGGTTGATCAGCTTCGTTTTGGAAATCCGACTCGTGAGATCTCATATATGTCTCCTGTTTTGTGATTGCCGCCGAACGATTGGCCAGTGAAAATCCCAACACAAGAAAATAACCTGTTTCAGACGACCGATCAAGCCCACTTTCGGTTCAGTACACACGGTGGATGTGCGCACAAATTCCTCGCACTCAGCGGTACCCTTGATCCGTTTCACCACTTTCCGGCCGGCGAATGCCCCCCGCATAAGCTGGTGTCGCCATGATGGATAGGGTACCTATCGGGTAATGCCGGCCGGCCGGATGACCGGCAGTCCGGCGCACACTGGCGGAACTGCCGGCCCCGGGTAATCGTTTTACACGAAGAAGTAATAGTGATACAGATAGCCGCTTGTCCATTTTTCGCGTGACAGGCGATGAGTTGTTGCATATATAGGCACTCAAAAACTTTATGCCTGTCACAGAAGAACAACACGTGAACGAAACCGAAGGCAAACCGAAAAAATCAAAGCGGGCCAGAAGATACATAATCGTCGCCTTTATCCTCCTCATAGTCGCAGCTATTGTATTCGGCTACTGGTTTTTCTTTTTGAGAGGAGTGGTATCGACCGACGACGCCTTCATCGATGCCAATCCGGTGACTGTCAGTTCGAAAATTTCCGGGCGCATTGTCATGCTCGCGGTAGATGACGGCGATTCTGTTTCCCGGGGTCAGCTACTCGTTCAACTTGATGACAGTGACCTTCTGGCCCAGAAGGCGCAGGCAGAAGCGGCGCTTCAATACGTGAAGGCCAATGTGCCGCTGGCGAAAGTCAACCTGGACAAAGCGCAGGACGACTACAACCGCGCCCAGATACAGTTCAAAAGCGGAGTAATAACGCAGGAGCGATTTGACCACGCCGGCAAGGCCCTCGAAGCCGCCAAGGCGCAGTACCAGATAGCCCGGGACCAGGTCAAGTCATCGCAGGCGCAATTGGACGTCATCGAAACGCAATTGCAGAATGCGCGGATTCAGGCCCCGTCCCCGGGAGTGGTCGCCAAGAAATGGGTTATGCCGGGCGACGTCGTTCAGCCCGCCCAACCGATCTACACCATCTATAACCTCCAGGATGTCTGGATAACAGCCAACTTCGAAGAAACCAAGATACGCAAGATCGCGCTGGGGGATTCGGTGAGCATCTCCGTGGATGCGTACCCCGGGAGAGAATTCGCCGGCAAAGTGATTCTTTTTGGCTCCGCGGCCGCCTCCCAGTTTTCGCTCATTCCGCCGAACAATGCCTCCGGCAACTTCACCAAGGTGACACAGCGGGTACCTGTCCGGATATCTCTCGACAGCCTGCCGGCCGCCCACAGCAGCGGCCCGTCACTGCTTCCCGGAATGTCGGTGACGGTCAATATCCGTCCGGGAACGAGGTGAAGGTGACGCCGTGTCTGTCATAAGTCGACTGAAGTCTCGCGATTTGCTGCTCGAGCAGTTCCCCATTCTCAGGCCCGAAAACCCGAAATACAAATGGCTGGTGCTGTCGTCGGTGATGATTGCCACTTTCATGGCGGTGCTCGACGCCACGGTCGTGAATGTGGCCCTGTCGAAACTGATGGCTTTTTTTGGAGTATCGGTCGACCGGATAGAATGGGTGCTAACGGCTTACCTGCTCGTGTTTGGCGTGATGTTGCCGACTTCGGGGTGGCTGGCCGATAACCTCGGACATAAACGGGTTTTTTTGTTCGGCCTGATTCTCTTCACATTTGGCTCGTTTCTGTGCAGCCTGGCGTCGAGTTTCGAGATCCTGATCGCTTTCCGGGTGCTTCAGGGCAGCGGCGCAGGGCTGCTGATGCCAATCGGCCTGGCAATTCTGACCCGTGAATTTCCGCCGGAAAAACGCGGCATTGCGCTCGGGTTCTGGACGGTCGCCGCCTCGGCATCGGTGTCGCTCGGTCCAACCCTTGGGGGTTATCTTATCGACAAGTATTCCTGGCGGACAATATTCGACGTCAACGTCCCGATCGGTATTTTCGCGCTATTCATTCTGTTTATCGTTCTCAGGGAACTGAAATCGGAAACCCGTCGGCCGTTTGATTTGATCGGTTTCATATCTCTCACCACGTTTTTGACTTCGCTTCTGCTCGCTCTTGCCAGCGGCAACTCGGCCTGGAATACCGGCGGGTGGACGTCAACGTTTATTCTCACCTGTTTTGCCCTCTCGGCGATCGGTCTGGTGTTTTTCCTCGTCACTGAATTCAGCGTTGATAACCCGCTAATTGAACTGAGCCTGTTCAGGAATTTCAATTTCGCGCTCAGCAATGTCGTGCTTTTCCTGTTCGGCGTCGGCATGTTCGGTAGCGTGTTTCTCCTGCCCATTTATCTGCAGGACTCGCTCGGTTATACGCCTCTTCAGGCCGGTCTCATGTTTCTGCCGGTCGGATTCATCCAGGGATTGGCGGCGCCGTTGGCGGGCCTGTTTTCCGACCGTTTCAGTCCCAAGATACCGGCGTTTATCGGCATGGTGTTGATGGGCTGGACGCTGTACGAATTCAGCTACCTCTCGTTCCTCTCCGAGAAGAGCCAGATCATGCTTCCGCTTTACATTCGTGGTATTGCCCTTGGCATTTTATTCGCCCCCCTCACCACGCTGGCCATTTCCGAAATCAGTAATCGCAAGATGGCACAGGCGTCGGGGCTCTTCAACGTCATTCGCCAGATCGGCGGGAGTTTCGGGGTCGCGCTGTTCGGCACCATCCTCACCCGCAAGACGATCTACCATACCGACATCTACGGCCAGCAGATGAATACCGGTTCGGCGATATACAAGCTGACGATAATGAAATTGCAGCACGTCGCGATTGACAGAGTCGGGGGAACGCTTGCCGATGGTCTCGCGCGGGCAAAGGCGCTGCTTGTCATGTTCATTAACGAGCAGGCATTCATAAGCGCTGTGGACGATGTATTCCTTATCGCGGCGGTGATAATCTTTGTGGGTGCGATCCCTATTCTGTTTCTCAGGACGCGCCACATGAAAGAAGCCCGTCTGAGAGCTGCCGCTGCTTCCGCACCACCAGCAACCGAAAAAGGACAGAAGACATGATACGGCTGAAACAACTGACCACATTGACATTCCTGGTCTTCGTCACGAGCCTCGTCCCATTCTGCGCCCGGGCCGAGGATTCTCTCACGGTTGAGCAGGCAGTGCAGATGGCCGTGTCCAATCAGCCGGCGGTCAAGCAGGCTGAACAGCAGTTACGGGCCAGCCAGGCCAATGTCGAGGTCAAAAAAAGCTACTACTATCCTGACATCTCGGTACTGGGACTTTACAGCAGGCTGGGACCGGTAGAGACCATCACCGTCGGTCCCGGCGAGACGTTCGAACTGTTTCCGGCAAACAATTATGACGCCCACCTGCAACTTCGTCAGACGGTATACGATTTCGGGGAGCGAAGCGCATCGGTGCGAGCCGCCGAAGCGGAGCAAAAGGCGGTCGGCGACCGGATTGACCTTGTGAAGTCCAGCCTGGCGTACCGGACGGTGGCCGTGTTCAACACCATCCTTATCCTGCACCAGTCGATAGCGGTTATTGAGGATCAGATTACGGCTCTGAACGAACATCTCGATGTAACCCGCAAGAAGGTCGAAGCCGGGACGGCTACCGATTTCGAAGTGCTCACGACACAGGTGCGCATCGCGGAGGCGCGGGATCAACTGATCGACGCAAAGACGAGCCTGGACGAGCAGGAGATTGTGTTCCGGCGGTTGGCGGGCATGTCGCCTCAGCAGCCGGTCATGCTCAAGGGAACATTTGAAAGGGCGACCGTTACTCTCACGCCGGATTCGCTCCGGCGGGCCGCGATGGAACAGCGGCCGGAGCTTATCGCCGCCCGCGACGCGGTCACGGCGGCTGAGTCACGGGTCCGTCTGACATCGCTCGGGTTCCGGCCGTCCCTGGACGTGACGTTTACATCCGGGTTCAAGAACGGTTATATCCCGAATCTGAACCGTCTCAAAGCGAACTATACGGCCGGGCTGGAGTTGCAGATTCCCATATTCAACGGTTTTCAGACACGTCACAGGACGTCCGCCGCCGACGCCGATGTCAGGGTGGCGCAAGAACATGTGGCGGATATCGAGCGGCAGGTCGATGCCGAGGTATCTCAGGCTACGGCGGCGGTTAATTCCAGTGTCGACAAGATCAGCAACTCGGAGATCCAGGTGCGGCAGGCCGAACGGGCCGTTACGCTGGCGCAATCACAATACGATGCCGGCGTGGTGACCAATCTCGATGTGCTCGACGCGCAGACGGCACTGGCCCAGGCGCGCCTGGTGCACCTGAAAGCGCTCTACAAGTACACCATGAGCCTGAGCCAACTCGATCAGGCCACCGGAAAGCGGGTCTGGTGACCCAGGGGAAGTCACTGACAAGCGTCAGTTGCCGGAGGCCATTGATTCCAGACGGCGCTTTGCAGGAGCAAAGGTCGGTTCTATTTCCAACGCCTTCTTGAAATACTCCAGGGCCTGATTGAGGTCGCCGTTTTGCAGCAGTGATTCTCCGAGCAGGTAATGCCCCCTGACCGACCGCGGGTAAGCTTCGACGTATGCCTGAAAGACCGGAATGGCGTCAACGAAGCTGCTGTCTCTCAGGTACTGCCGGCCCAGCTCAAACAGTATTGCAGAGGGGATCTTCACCGGAAAACCGTACTGCTCGGTAAGGCGGCTGTAATGCGCCTTTACGCCGTTCAGTCCCAATTCGATTATGCGCTCGGCCGGAAACCGCCAGCCCTCGAACACAAACGACAGCCCGTTGTGCATGCTCAGATACGGGACGTGTCCGGCCCCTTCCAGTTTCTCAATGGTCCACGCGAGGTTCACGGGCGCCCTGCCAGCCAAAGACTCTTGCAGCTTCGGTGCGGCCTCAGTCACCAGCCGCTCGAGGTCATCGGTAGCGTAGTTTATGTACAAACGGCAGTGGGAGAAGCTACTCGTTCGAAATGCGGTATCGGCCATGGACAGGATGAATTCGGTTGACCACCCAACGGTGGGGCTGGCCGCGATACTGCCCTGAAAGACGTCCGGTCGGGACAACGTGGCATACAGGGTGAACAAACCGGAATTGGAGAAACCGCAGAGAACGCGATAGGGGTGCGTACGAAACGAGCTGTCGACAAAGGGAATTAACTCGTCCGCGATAAACTTCAGGAACTTCTCCGCCCGGCCGCTTTCCGGACGATTTTCGAGCGCGAACGGGAAATAGTCCCTGGCAGCGTTTGGGGCATCGATACCGACAATGATCATCTGCGGCATCTTTCCGTCGGCATCGAGCAACTCCATGGTCGATGCCGCCAGCATCAACCGGGCCGTTACGTGACCATCAAGCAGGTACAGCACCGGGTACCTGTCGTTTGATTCATCGTATCCGTACGGCAGATATATCGAGAGCGTCCGGCCTTCATCAAGCACCTCGGAACGAATAACGCGGTGCGTCCCGATGACGATATCGTTTTGGTCGACAGTGTCGGAACTGACGGACAGCATCGGAAACAGGTTTGCCAGAACAAGACAGGCAAAAGAAAAGACCGCCGGTCGCATAACTATATTCCTGACTGTAACATGAGGGCTCCAACGCAGAGACCAATATCCATATACGAGGTATTTTCCGGGAGGTTACATAGACGGCGAACCGGTATCGGCTAAATGGCTTACATGGATGATTTTGGTCTTGTTTTTCAGGGTCCGCTTACGTATATTATTCGGTGATATAAAATCACCGATCAACTGATTGACCGGATCTCCAGACAGCCACCTCCATTAGACCGACAGCACGTTAATACCGAGCCGGTTGCGGCAGAAGCCGTGAGCGCGGCTTTGGTCCGGATCATGGAACAATAAGATAAGCCAATAAGGTAGAAAAAGGCGACGGTTGACGCCGGGCTGTCAGGTCGACCGTCAACTTGAAGCAGAGATTATGGAGCAGTTGCAGATGAACAGGCGTCATATCGATGAGAACGCCGCCATGCGGGCAATCCTTCAGGGAACCGCAACCGAAACCGGCACGCAGTTCTTTTCATCTCTCGTTCGGAGCCTGGCCGACGTTCTTGGGACTCACGGGGCGTGGGTAACCGAGTATCTGGAGGAAACGCACCGGCTGCGGGCGCTGGCGTTCTGGCTGGGCGGCGAGTTTATCCCTGACTATGAGCATGAAATCACCGGTACCCCGTGCCAGAAGGTGATCGAGAATACGGAACTCGTCCATTATCCGGATAAGGTCCTGGAACTGTATCCGGAGGTGGAGAACGTACAGCGAATCGGCGCGGTCAGCTACATGGGGGTGCCTCTTCTCGACGTATCCGGCAGTGTCCTGGGGCATCTGGCGGTGCTTGACCGGGCGCCCCTTTCGGTCGATGAGAACGCGGTGGCTCTCTTCCGCATCTTCGCAGACCGTGCCTCGGCTGAGCTTCAGCGGCTGCGCGCCGAAACTGAAGTGCGGGACAGCCGTGAGAAACTGGGCCGGCTGCTCGACAGTGCGATGGATGCCATTATCGAACTCGATCACGACTTACGGGTCACCCGTCTGAACTCGGCGGCGGAAAAGATTTTTGGAGTGTCGAGCAAAAAGGCGGCAGGCAGAGATTTCTCGCAGATGCTGTCCGGTGATTCGATGGAAAAACTGACAAGGCTGGCCGGCGAACTCGGTTCGCGACCCAGCGGCGGACAGTACCTCTGGATACCGGGGGGATTGCGTGCCAGGAATTTTGAGTCGGGCGAGTTTCCGGCCGAAGCCACGCTGTCCCGGTTCGAGATGCACCGCGACACGTTTTTCACGCTTATCCTGCGCGATGTCAACGAACGGCTCAAGGCCGAGGAAACCATTCGCTCGCTGGCCAGCCAGGCCGAGTATCTCCGCGAGGAAATCCGGGAGATGCACAATTTCGAGGATATCGTCGGGCGGAGCGAGTCGCTGCTGCATGTCCTGCGCGAAATACGTCAGGTCGCCGAGACCGATACGACCGTCCTGTTACTGGGTGAAACGGGTACCGGTAAGGAGTTGCTGGCGCGGGCTATTCATGCCTCGAGTCGACGCAAGGATCGTCCACTTGTCAAAGTAAACTGTGCGGCCATTCCCCAGACGCTTATCGAAAGCGAGCTGTTCGGACACGAAAAAGGCGCGTTCACCGGGGCCACGCATAAGCACGACGGCCGGTTTGCGCTGGCCGACGGAGGCACGATCTTTCTCGATGAAATCGGTGAACTGCCGGTAGAGCTTCAGCCGAAACTCCTTCGCGTTCTGCAGGAGGGAGAATTCGAACCGGTCGGAAGCTCAAAGACGATCAAGGTCGATGTTCGGGTCCTTGCGGCAACCAACCGTGATCTTCACCGAGCCGTCAAGGACGGTGAATTCCGAGAGGATCTCTACTACCGGCTGAATGTCGTGCCAATCGAGATTCCGCCGCTGCGCCGGCGAGTGGAGGATATCGCCCTTCTGGCGGCGGCATTTACCCGCAAATTTGCCCAGCGCCACGGCCGCCATATCCGTCCGTTGTCGGATCAGTGCATTCACACGCTGGAGGCTTACGATTGGCCCGGCAATATTCGCGAACTCCAGAATGTCATCGAGCGGGCGGTAATCACTTCTCGCGACGGACGTTTGAATTTCCTCAGGATGATTCCGGACCGTCGTAACGGCACAGACGCAATGCAAACGGCATCGCCGGGCCGTTCCAACTCTATTCTGACCGTATCCCAGATGCAGGACCTGGAGCGCCGTAACCTCGTGCGAGCGATGGAGAGCAGCAACTGGCGGGTTGGAGGCAGCGGCGGGGCGGCGGAAATCCTCGGTATGCACCCCTCGACGCTAAAATCCCGCCTCAAGGCACTCGGTATCGCACGTTCCCGCGTTTCCTGAGCGTAGCGGGCGTATTCCGGCTTGATATAAGCGACTCGCGGCGAAATCTCGTCGGCGACAGTGGCGAGATTTCGTCACCCACGAGATTTCGTCACCTTCCCCATTCACCGCAACTTTCCGTAACCTGTTGCCGTAACATGGACTGATAAAATCCATGATAATATGGCACGCCGCCTGCTATGTACTCCCGGCATAACGGAAGTGATTCAGCAACCTCAATGTAAAAAAAAGGAGCCAAGAGATGAACAACTTTCGGAACCTGAGCCGGTGGTATTCAGCCGCCGCCGCGATCCTGATGGCGGTCGGGTTGGCGGGCGAGATTGTCGGGTTCTGCCTGGCGGTGACACTCGTCATGATTCAGCTCACCCATTTTGCCCTGAAAACGAGGGGCGTCAAAGACATTCGCGTGCTGACGGCGGCTGCGTATCTCGGCGCGCTTATGATGGCATACTGGCACCCGCTTCACTTTTTGTACTGGCCGATCACTGCCGCCGCATTCAGCGCAACGCTGTTCTCGTTCGATCCGGTGGCGCGGATGTTGCCGGTCATGAGACGCGCGCCCTCGGTGATTCGGCCCGGCCTCAGGGCTGCCTTTGGTCGTATGTCTGCCTCCCGGGAGTGGAGCAGGAGATCAACCGGTCAGCCGCTGCTCAATCCGGCCGGGGTCATCAACCCGGTCTCAGACATGTCCAATTCATTGTATACGAACTTGATGAGATGAGGTGTCACCATGCGCAGAGTATCAGTATTCATATACGGTTTGATAGCGTACGCTGTCTTCTTTGTGACTTTTCTATATGCGATCGGTTTTGTGACTAACCTGATCGTGCCAAAGACAATCGATTCGGCCGTCGGCGGGCCGCTGGGCCGGGCGTTTGTGATTGATCTCGCGCTGCTCGCACTGTTTGCCGTCCAGCACAGTGTTATGGCGCGCCCGGGATTCAAAAAGTGGTGGACCCGTATTATCCCGAAGGAAGCGGAACGTCCGACGTTCGTGCTCTTTGCCAGCCTGATCCTGCTGCTGATGTTCTGGCAGTGGCGGCCGATCGGCGGCGTTGTCTGGGATGTGCAGCAACCCGGTTTGCGGGTGGCGCTTCAGGCGCTGGGACTCGGCGGTTTCTTGATTGTTCTGATCACGACATTTTTGATCAACCATTTCGACCTGTTCGGTCTTCGGCAAGTGTGGACGTACGTGCGCGGTCGTGAATATAAACCGCTGAAATTCGTCACTCCGGGACCGTACCGTTATGTACGCCATCCGATGTATATCGGCTTTATCCTCGGATTCTGGTCAGCGCCGACCATGACTGCGGCGCACCTGGTATTCGCGGTAATGACGACGGCGTATATCCTGGTGGCGATCAGGCTCGAGGAACGGGACCTTGTCCATGCCCACGGTTCCGACTATGTCGTTTACCGGAAGCATACGCCCATGATCATCCCGAAGTTGACTCCGTTCGATTCACGGGCGCTCGTGCTCGACCCGGTTCACGCCGGTGTACCGGGCGGGCAGACAACCCTGAAACCGCGGGCCGGCGAGGCGGAGTAACAAGGGGCCAAGATGGAAACGCAATACAGCAGTATCGGGCCGTTTGTCAGAGAGGTCGGCACAGGTAGCCCTGTGCTGTGCCTCCACTCCAGCGCGGGATCATCGAAACAGTGGCTCCCGCTCATGGAGTTGCTGGGTATATCGTACCGCATAGTTGCACCGGATCTCTACGGTTACGGACAGAGCCCGGAGTGGCCGGACCACCGGCCGCTGTCGCTGACCGACGAAATCGCCCTGATCGAGCCGGTGATGAGCACGATACGGGAGCCGTTTCACCTGGTCGGTCACTCGTATGGTGGCGCCGTGGCATTGGCGGTAGCGTTGCGATACCCGGAGCGTATTCAAAGCCTGGTCGTGTATGAGCCGGTACTGTTCAATCTGCTTTTTGAGAACAACGGCAACGACGAAGCGACCGAGAGAATCCGGAATGTCGCCCATTATGTTCGCCATCTGACCCGTGACGGCCGTTCGGCGGAAGCCGCCCGCCTGTTTATCGACTACTGGACGGGTATGGGTTCCTGGGAGCAGCTGCATCCGAAGCAACAGGAAGCTATCACCGCAAGAATGGGAAAGGTGGCCTCGGATTTCGACAGTACCTTCGGCAACATCGCGTCGCAGATAGACTATGAGCGTTTGAGAATTCCGACGCTGCTGTTATACGGTTTGCGCTCGCCCTCATCGACGGTTCGCATCAGCGAACTGCTGGGCAATGCCCTCCCGATGGCGGAAATGCGCGGGTTCGGTCATATGGGACACATGGGTCCGGTGACTCATCCGACTGACGTCAACCGGCTCATCAGGCAATTCATCAACTGGCACGAGGCGACCAATGCCGCCAACCGTTCGTCGAGAGTGGCATAAAGCCAGATGCGGTTGCACCGAAGATGCTACGGCAGATCGAATACGATAAGTTCCGCGCGTTCGCGTCCGGTCAGCGTAATCCGGCGTTCGTCACTTACGGCGGCGCCGTCGCCGGCGTCGAGGGTATGACCGCCGAGAATGACCGACCCGCGCGCCACCTGTACCCATGCGTACCTGCCCTCGGGAATATCCAGTGAGACCCGGTCACCATCGTTCAGGATAGATGCATACACCCCGGCATCCTGATTTATCGTCAGCGATCCGTCCTTTCCGTCGGGTGAGGCGATCAGGCAGAGCTTTCCGGTGCGGTCTGTCTCGGAAAATTTCTTCTGTTCGTAACCGGGCTCGATTCCTTTCTCTTTGGGGAAGAGCCATATCTGGAGGAGATGCACCTGTTCTTCATCGGACGGGTTGAATTCACTGTGGAGCACGCCGCTGCCCGCGCTCATGCGCTGGACGTCGCCCGGACGGATAACGGAGCCATTGCCCATGCTGTCCTTGTGCTCGAGGGCGCCTTCGAGGACGTAGGTGATAATTTCCATGTCCCGGTGCGGGTGGGTTCCAAATCCCTGACCGGGTTGGACGAAATCCTCGTTTATCACCCTGAGGACACGGAAATGCATGTGTTGTGGGTCGTGGTAGGTGTTGAATGAGAAGGTATGAAATGTATTCAGCCAGCCGTGATCGGCATGGCCCCGTTCGCTGGCGCGTCTAATCGTTATCATGTCGCCTGTTCCTTTCCTGTTGTGCCCGTTGGGTTACATTGAAACAGCGTCAGCCTCTTTCAGGTTCACTGGAATTGCCCCGCCTCTCATGATCGGCAGGGTCGGGCAGGATGGTTAAGCGAAGAGAAGACAATCAAACGCTTAATGGAAGAGGCCGTTCGTGCAGGCTATTCAAAAATGGTCCAGGAACCGCCGCGTCTGACAAACAGCTTATCGGAGACGAAATGCGAGAAGGTTTCCTGGGCGCCGTCGACAAACTCCCGCATCTCGTTCAATCCCTGTACGTTGTCGCTCGTCGTCGCCAGCAGGAAATCGCGGGCGGGGACGGCGACGACAATTTCGCCTTTTAGCGGGAGAGACTCGCCATCCCAGAGGTTATCGAAAAGCAACAGACTGGCTTCAAAATTCCCGTCGGCGACCAGCATCAGCATTCCGTCAAGATCGTGGTACTGAACCTTCGGGAGAATCCGTGTCAGATTCGAGACGGCGAAATCTCGAAGGATTTCCGGCGAGGTTTCCAACGACTCGAACATCGTCTTTGTCATGTACGTGAGGGCGAGGGAGTCGTTCAGGGCAAAGACAATCGATAATTCGTCGTTGAGTGGTATGGACACGACTCTCGATTGTCCACTGTTCATGCTCCCGGTCGACAGGCGGTTCACCTGTAAACGGTTCTTCACAAGAGGGATGATGTTGTCGATGGCGAAGTTGTCCGATGATGACGGCAGTGACGTATTCGCGATGGCAAGTTTTCGATACAATCGTATGATCTGATGGAGCTGATCCGGTGTGGACCTGTAACTCCGGTACGCGGGCGTCAAATCCACGTGACACTGCCGGGACGGGTCCAGGGTGACATCTATCTGCAGGTCGTCCGTAATCTCGATAGATGCGCGGGGTATTGACCTCGACAGTGAATCGGCAAAGAGCCTGACGAATTCCGGCCCGCTCATCAGGTCGGCGCCTTGAACAGGCAAAGTCGCCAGGAGTAATATCGCAAGAAACCGTTTCAACTCATCTCCGGGTCATAGACACCGTCAGTGAAAGACGCTAGCCTCAATGGAATAGTCGGCAATCAGGGCCGCTTTATCAAGCAGAACCGAAAGCGCGAGTACCAGGCTCCGGTCTACCGAATCTTTAGAGGTTCCTGTTTGACACTTGCAAATCATGGACACACCGGTTTATATATGGCCGGAGATGAACTAACCTGTTACCGGGGAGAGTCTACTTATGCCACGGATCGAACGACTGACGGGGTGTCTTATAGGTCAGTGTCTCGGCGATGCCCTGGGTTTTCCGATCGAGGGGTGGGACGGTGATGCCTGCCGTGAATTCGTTGATACCAAGATCAGCAAATGGTTCCAGGGAAAGGTGCCGCCTGTAAATGACTGGAACGGGCAGTATACCGATGATTCGCAACTTGCGAGAGAACTGCTCGAGAGTCTCGTCGAACAGGGCGGATTTGCCCCGAAGGACTATGCCGGACGCATAGCCCGTATTTTTCGCGAGAACAAAATAGTGGGGCGGGGGCTGGCCTGCGATGACGCCGCGCGGCGCCTGATCGAAGGTGTTGGATGGCGCGAAGCCGGATGTGACCCGCCGGCGGCCGGCAACGGCACCGCGATGCGCGCCGCACCCGTGGGGATGTTCTACTACGATGACCCTGCAAAGATGATTCAAATTGCCCACGAGCAGGGATGGATTACGCACCATGATCCTCGATGTTCGGCGGGTTCGGTTGCGATTGCCGGGGGAACCGCGCTTGCGCTGACCGGCGAGAAGATCGACACCGATGAGTACGCCAAACAAGTAGCGGCGTGGATGGATGATTACCATAAGACGTTCGCCGATTATGTCCGCAAGCTTCCGGAATGGGTCGAATTGTCGCCGTCGGAGGCTGTAACAGAGATCGCCCATGCCGGCGAAAAGCCAGGTTATGTCAGCGGATGGCCGGGCATTTCCCCCTATGTTATCCCGAGTGTTCTCTGGAGTCTCTACGCGTTTCTGAAGTACCCTGATAGTTACTTTGATGCCATCGCTGTCGCACTGGCGGTTGGCGGTGATGTCGATACGACGGCCGCGATGACCGGTGCGCTGAGCGGGGCGTATCTTGGAATTGATGGTATGCCGCGGCATCTGGCCGAAATGGTCAACGATGATGAGGAATGGGGATACAGGGAGTTGGCGAGGCTGGCTGAGAAGTGCCGGGAAATAACCAACCAGGTTTAACCACGACAATGTTAGCCCGGTTTTGGCCGGTCGGTCATTCAGCGACTTAGAGCGTACTGCTAATTTTTTAGCATTTTCTTCTTGACACGTCGCAATTTTCCTGCTAATTTTTTAGCAGAAAGTATTGCACGGGTAAAAGAGCCCCCACGTCTGGAAGGTGGAGCCACTATGAAAAAACGTATCCTGCATCAACTCAGCCGCCGCGAACGACAGATTATGGATGCTCTTTACCAGCTTGGCGAGGGGTCGGTGTCTGACGTTCAGCGGGCACTGGCGGACCCGCCGAGTTATTCATCGGTGCGCGCGCTTCTGGGTGTCCTCGAAAACAAGGGATACGTGCGACACAGGAAGGTCGGACGTGCGTATATGTACCTTCCGACCATCAGCCGTGACAAAGCCCGGGATTCGGCGCTCAAGCACATGGTACAGACATTCTTCGACGGTTCGGTGGAGCACGTGGTGGCCGCGTTGATCAGCCAATCGGGCGGCAGACTGTCCGATGAGGATTTCGAACGGCTGGAGAAGTTAATCAGGCAAAAGCGCAAAGAGGAGGGCGATTGATGAACCTTGAGATGTTTATGAACCTGTGGCTGACCGTATCAGCATCGTCTGCCGCGATCATCATCGGCAGTGCCCTCAAGAGCCTGTTAATTGTCGGCGCAGCATTCGTGATGTTGACAATTGCGCGAAATTCGGCGCCGGTCAAACGTGTCCTGATTTCACGGCTGGCCCTTTTGACAATGGTAGTGCTTCCTTTCGCGATTCTATTAATCCCGTCGATACGTTTAGCTATTCCCGGCTTTTTCGGCTCGGCGTGGAGCACGGTGGTTTTGTCCGCGAGCATCTCTTCTGTTGCGGAGACCGGGAAGATGGCGGATTCCGGAATTATCGTGCCGTGGACTGCCTGGCTTGTCCTTGTTTGGCTCGCCGGTGCGACAGCAGTCTGGGTGCGGGTAACGGCGGGTATTCTATTGACGGCGAGAACGGTCAGAAAGTCCGAGCCTGTCACCGACCGATCAATCATCGACATGCAGGCTTCTGTCGCCGGGAGGATAGGCATTCAGACTGCTGTCCGGATCACCCGGTCGGACGCTGCCGATATACCATTTGCCTGGGGGTTGCTGAAACCTGTCATAGTACTGCCGAAATCATCGTGCGACTGGCCGCCGGAAGCTCTTCGGATGGTGCTTCTGCACGAAACATCGCACATCAAGCGAGATGACACGATATGGGCACTTATTGGTTGTGCGGCGACTGTCCTCTATTGGTTCAATCCGCTGGTCTGGATACTGCGGAAACGGATGGTGATCGAGGCTGAAAAGACCTGCGATGACATTGTACTGCACGCAGGCGGCGATGCACCGTCGTATGCCGCTCACCTGCTCGAAGTGGCCCGGCAGATTCGTCGGCGACGGATTATCATACCGGCCGGAATCGCCATGGCACGCAGAGCGGAATTGGAAGGAAGACTGTTGTCGATTTTAAGTAACAGAAAGCGAGTGGTTGACATGAAGAACTGGATGTCGAGAATGTCCACGGTGATAGCGCTGTTATTCGTGCTTTCGCTGGCCGGACTGCAATTGTATGCGGCGGATGTCCGGGGCCCGTCATCCCCGCCCGGGATAACCGGCGAAACGCAAACCGAACCTGCCGACACTGCCGATGAGCAGTTGCCATCGTCGACAGATTTCGTGCCCGTGACCATATACCCTGAGCAGGTCAGTTGTGAAGAACCTGAATATCCCAAGGAAGCGAAAAAAGCCGGAAAGCAGGGAACCGTCTGGGTGCAGGCACTGGTAGACAAGCATGGCAAGGTACGCAAGGCGCAGGTGCAGAAATCATCGGGTCACGAGATCCTCGATGATACCGCTGTGAAGGCTGCTTATGGCTGTGAATATAAACCGGCCATCCAGGACGGTAAACCGGTGGCCGTGTGGATTACATACAAGGTATCGTTTACTCTTGCGGATGCGAAATAACATGCGAGCCAAAGATATCACGGGCCGATTCGCTTCACTGCGAACCGGCCCGTTTTCGTCTCATGTAGAGACGATTATTCGCTGACGAACTTGATCAATGAGACCACGCCGCCGGTTGGATCCTGAATGGTGCAGAACCGGCCGACTTTGGGAACATCCTGCGGGCCGTGGAGCACCTGCCCTCCCAGTTGTTTGGTTTTCTCCACGGCGGCATCGACATCGTCAACCGTGATATATGCCATCCAATGCGACGGCACGCTGTCGGGCATCTCCGAAGGCATCGCCATCAGACCGGCCACTTGCCGGTCACCGACCTTGAAGACGGTGTAATCCATGCCGGGCATGCCGCTGTCCTCGGCCTTCCAGCCGATGAGTTCAGTATAGAACTTGCTGGCCGCGGCGACATCACGGGTCATCAACTCATTCCAGCTGAACGACCCGTTCGGGGGCAATCCATTAGACATACTGGTTCTCCTCGTACAGATGATCGCACGTTTACACTTAATGGACAATGTAAGTCCAGATTTGGCATCCGTCAATCACATACCTAGGGACATGCGTTTTTTGGAGATCGCGAGTTGATGCCAGGGCGAAAGCGTTCAAATTCGGACAGTGAGCGTACTTCCCCTAGTCGGGCGGGCTGCCGCCTGACTGCTCGATCAGCTTGGCCACCAGTGCGGTCCAGCCGGTCTGATGACTCGCGCCAAGACCGGCCCCGTTGTCACCGTGGAAATACTCGTGAAACTGTATAAGATCGCGCCAGAACGGATCATGCTGGAACTTATCCAGGCCGCCGTACACCGGCCGGTTGCCGTCGTCGCCTCGAAGGAAAATGCGGGTCAGGCGAACCGACAGCTCTTTCGAGATGTCCCACAGTGACATGGATTTACCCGAGCCCGTCGGACATTCAGCCCGGAACTGGTCGCCCAGGAAAAAATCGTATTTCTGAAGCGATTCAATCAGGAGGAAATTCATTGGAAACCATATTGGTCCGCGCCAGTTGGAATTGCCGCCGAACAGAAACGTGGTCGATTCCGCCGGTTCATAATCTACCCGGTATTCCCGATTGGAGGTTTCGAATATGAACGGATGGTCGTGATGGTAGCGTGACAGCGCCCGGATTCCGTGGGGAGACAGAAATTCCTCTTCATCGAGCAGATAATTTAATACCCGCCGCAGCCTGTCGGGACTTACGATACAAAGGAGCCGTCGCATCTTCCCGTCGGGGCGGGCCATATCGAATATGTTGCCGCGAAGTTCCGGACGGTTCTCAATGAACCACTGCATCCGCTTTTTGAAACCCGGCAGTTCTTCGATCAACTCCGGCTCCAGCGCTTCAACCCCGAACAGGGGAATGAGACCGACCATCGAGCGGATTTTCAACTGCCGGTGCTCACCGGCGGGCATGTGCAGCACGTCGTAATAGAACCCGTCATCTTCATCCCACAGCTCCAACCCTTCGTGACCCATATTGTTCATTGCAGCCGAGATATAGACGAAGTGCTCGAAAAACTTACTCGCAACATCGCCATACACCCTGTCTTCGCGCGCGAGTTCGAGGGCTATTGCCAGCATATTGAGGCAGTACATGGCCATCCAACTCGTGCCGTCAGATTGTTCGATATACCCGCCGGTGGGCAGCGGCCTCGAGCGATCGAACACGCCGATATTGTCGAGCCCGAGAAACCCACCCTGGAAAACGTTGAACCCCTCGACGTCCTTACGGTTAACCCACCACGTGAAGTTCAACAGCAGTTTCTGGAAAACACGCTCGAGGAACGCCCTGTCGGCCGTGCCGGTGATTCGCTGCTCGATTTTGTATACGCGCCACGCCGCCCAGGCATGCACCGGCGGATTGACATCGCCGAAATTCCACTCGTAAGCCGGAATCTGTCCGCTCGGATGCATATACCACTCGCGCAGAAAGAGCACCAGTTGGCTCTTGGCGAACTCCGGGTCAATCAACGCCAGCGTGACGCAGTGAAAGGCGAGGTCCCACGCCGCATACCACGGGTATTCCCATTTATCCGGCATGGAAACGATGTCGTCGTTGTACAGATGAAACCACTCGTGATTACGACCGGTCAAACGCTCGGGCGGGGGAGTGGGCATGGTCGGGTCACCCGCCAACCATGTCTTGACGTCATAATTGTAAAACTGCTTGTTCCACAGCAGACCGGCAAACGCCTGGCGCTGGATATTCCTGCCGTCGTCGCTCACCCCTTCGGGCAGGCGTTCGGCATAGAATTCATCGGCTTCCAGCCGTCGCTTCGTGAATATGTCATCGAATCCCTCCGACAGCATGCCGTTGCGAGGCGACTGATTGGTAAATCTCAGATGAAATACGCGGTTTCCCCCGGCTTCGATCTGAACGCGATAGCGTGCGGCTGCCTTCGTGCCGTTGTTGCGCGGGTTGACAGCGGCGGTATTATGATTCACGACGTACTCATTGATGCCGTCCTTCACATACGGCGACTGATTCGGCGTGCCGTACAACCTCTGCGTATTGGTCTCGTTTTCGGTAAAGAGAAGCTCCGGATTATTCTGGCAAACCAGCCAGCGCTGTCCATAGTGGTAGTGCTCGAGACTGATTACCTCGGCATCTTTGATTCCATCGGCTTTTTTCATCGTCGGCCGTCGATCATCGATGCCCCATGACCATGTATTGCGAAGCCAGACCGTAGGCAAAAGATCGAGCGTCGCTGTCTCCGGCCCGCGATTATACACTGAAATTCGAATCAGGATATCTTCCGCGTTCGCTTTCGCGTACTCCACAAACACGTCAAAATACTTGTTCTCATCAAATACGCCGGTATCCATCAGTTCAAATTCATATTTATCCCGGCCCCGTCGATGGTTCTCATGGATCAACCGCTTGTACGGAAACTCCGACTGGGGATACTTGTAGAGGTATTTCATAAAGGAGTGTGTTGGGGTGGAATCGAGGTAGAAATAGTATTCCTTGACGTCTTCACCGTGATTGCCCTGTTCATTATCCAGACCAAACAGGCGCTCTTTGAGAATCGGGTCACGGCCGTTCCACACGGCGACGGAGAAGCAGATATACTGATGCCGGTCGCAAATGCCGGCGATACCGTCCTCGCCCCAGCGATATGTTCTGGACCTCGCGTGATCATGGGGAAAGTACTCCCATGCTTCACCGTCCGGGCTGTAATCCTCGCGGACGGTCCCCCACTGACGTTCGCTCAAGTACGGCCCCCACCGAGTCCAGTATACTTTGCGCTGGAGGTTTTCTTCGAGCCGCTTCTTTTCTGCTGTTTTTGGTTCCGCCACTCGACTGATCCGTCACAAAATGAGCTTGAAGGACGATTTCGCAATTCACGCCGGTCGAAGGTGATTTTTTTTGCTGTAAGCAGTGTCGGGGCACCGGTCGTACAGCTTGAACAGCAAGAAGCGGCCTTTTGTGCCGCTTTCTGATGCGGATACAGGGCTTGCCGGGACAGCGATCCCGCCGCCACCGTCGGTCATGGCGGATTGAATGTCAAAGAGAGTTCCCTCCAGACTAAAACTGTCGCGGTCTTCGTTCCGGATGGCCGTCGCGCGGGCGACGTTCTTCACGTTCCTTCTGCATTTCGGCGAACAGCTTTTTCTGATTGTCGGTCAGCACTTGCTCGATAGCCTTATTCATCTGATCCATGTTCTGCCGAAACTCGTTGTTATCCGATTGCTCCCGGTTCTGCTCCGCGTGCGGCTGTCGGGGAGAATAGGGCAGGTACAAGTGTATTATCTCCTCGATCTGGCCGACCTGCTCCGATGTGAGCCGCAAACCATTGTTCAGGCGAATGAGCTGGAGGCTCGGCAGAACCGGATGCGAGAGTGAGTCAAATTTTGCCTGCTGAGTGTCATCGAGTATCTTCCGTATCCGCTCACTCGTTTCCTTTGACAGGTTGCGGGCTCTTCTCATGGCCTCGCGACGTTCCTCAGGATCAGCCGTCGCGGCCCTGTTCAACCCGATGATGGCCGAATCAATGAGCGGGCGGGCGTCCGCAACCTGCCGATCGGTGAGGGCAAGATCGTTTGTGAGCCGCGCCGTATACATATCGGTCATCTCCTTTTCGCTGACAGCGAGGGCGGCAGAAACCAGGATCAGGGCCAATGTCATCCACGCAACGATGCTTCGCATGGTCGCACTCCGTTCAGTTTGCATATTATCCAACACTCGTCGGTCAAAACGCCCGGCTCACTATTCGTGGCGAAGGGCTTCGATGGGGTCGAGAGCGGCAGCTTTGCGGGCCGGGTAGAAGCCGAAGAAGATACCCACCGACGCGGAGAACAAGAATGATATAGCAACAATCTCGGGGGTGATAACAGCCGGCAGGCTGGTCCACTTGTTGAGAACAGCCACGGCCAGAAACGACAGCGCGATACCGATAATTCCTCCGCTGATACTGAGGACGACCGCTTCGGTGAGAAACTGTACAAGGATATCGCTTTCTCTGGCTCCGACAGAGAGGCGAATGCCAATCTCGCGCGTCCGTTCGGTAACCGACACGAGCATGATATTCATGATTCCGATGCCGCCCACCAGCAAACTCACCGCCGCGATGGAGCCGAGCAGAAGGGTCATGGTCTGGGTAGTCTGGGCAACCGTCTGCATGATCTCGGCCTGACTGAGAATGGTGAAGTCATCCGGCTGACCTTCCTCGATGTGATGCGCCTGCCTGAGTATTCGGGTCATTTGCGCGATAGCCGCGTTGACGCTGTCTGTCGATACGGCGCTGGCATCGATCATGTCGACCCATCGATCACCGGCAAGGCTGTAGAGGACGGTGGTTGAAGGCGCCAGGATGATATCATCCTGATCCATGCCGAATCCGGCCTGTCCTTTCGATTTGAGCACACCGATGACGGTGAAGGGGACGTTTCGTATGCGAATGCGCTGGCCAACGGGATCCTGGTCGCCGAACAGCTGGGTTGCAACAGTGGCGCCGATGTCGGCCACTTTCCGGCGAGCATCGACATCCTTCTGTGTGAACGCTTCGCCCTCCTGAATTTCCCAATTGCGGATCGAGAAATATTGGGGATCAACTCCATAGATGGAGGTATACCAGTTAGTTCCTCCGCCGATCACCTGCCCGCTCGCGCGAACGACCGCTGAAACAGCCTCCAGCAGGGTTGCATCTCGCCGTAAATCCTCGACATCGGTAAACGTGAACCGTTGCGAGGTTCCCGCCCCGAGGCGGACGCCGCCCGAAGTGGTGCTTCCCGGGCGGGCGATGACGAGGTTCGTGCCGAGGGAGCTGATTCGCGATTCGATCTGCTGCTGCGAGCCTTCACCGATAGCGACCATGATAATCACGGCGCCAACGCCGATGATGATACCGAGCGAAGTCAGCAGGCTGCGAAGGCGGTTCTTGAGGATACTCTTGGATGCCGCGCGGAGAAGTCTATTAATCGATATCATGGAATCACTCCTCCTCGACCGGCATGGCAGCCAGGTCTGCCGCAGCATCGCGGCGATTCTCTACGACGCTGTCATGCAAAATGCGTCCGTCGCGAAGTTCCACGATCCGCCGGGCATACCGGGCGAGATCTTTTTCATGTGTTACCAGCACGATGGTAACTCCCTCGTGGTTCAACTCCTGAAAGACCGAGATGATCTCGACGGAAGTACGGCTGTCGAGGTTACCGGTCGGCTCGTCGGCGAGCACCATCGCCGGCTGGTTGACCAGCGCCCTTGCGATTGCCACGCGCTGCTGCTGACCTCCGGAGAGTTGCGCCGGCGTGTGATCAAGCCGTTCGATAAGTCCGACTCGGGCGAGAGCGTTTTTGGCGGCCTCGCGGTGGTTTTTGGTATGGTTGCGACGGTCATAAAACAGCGGCAGTTCGACATTCTCGACCGCCGACGTGCGCGCCAGCAGGTTGAATCCCTGAAAGACAAAACCGATCTTCTTGTTCCTGATGGCCGCCCGCTGGTTTCGGCTGAGACCGTCCACCCGCTGACCGTCGAGTTTATATTCACCGCTGGTCGGTGTGTCGAGACAACCGAGAATATTCATGAAAGTCGATTTGCCCGATCCGGAGGCGCCCATTATGGCGACAAAGTCACCGGTTTCGACCGTGAGATCAACACCCCGAAGGGCGTGCACGGCGATATCGCCGACCGCGAACGTCCTGGTTATATCGTGAACTTCAATTACGTTGCTCATACGTGTCGTCCATGGTAGCTCGCCAAATCACAGTGGGCGCCGCCTAGAACCTCATGCGGAAGGGCCGCCGCTGTTCGGCCTGTGCCTGTCCCGAGTTGGTGGTTTCACCTATAATCACCTGCATCCCTTCGTGCAGCGTGCGGGATGCCACCACCTGGGTGTTGGTGCCGTCGCTTATCCCCGTGCGCAGGTGGGCGGCGTCAAGCTGTCCGAGAGAGTCAACATACCAGACGGTGGCACGGTTGGATGATTGACGACCGCCGGAAAAACCTGTCGGTTGCTCGCCTCGCGGATATCCGGCGGGTCTTGGGCCAGGGCGAGTTGCTACGGAGGCGGTATCAAGTCCCTTGACAGATTCAGCCAATTTCTTCTGACGCGCCAGGTACTTGTCGAGCTGGTCTTGCGACGGCTGGAAACGGAGCGCTTTGTTGGGCACCAGCAGGACGTCCTTCAGATTCTGTGTAATGAAATCAAGGGTGGCGGTCATTCCCGGAAGCAGCACTCCGTCTTCGTTTGGAGCTGAAACGACCACTATATAGGTGACCACGTTCTGTATGGTCTCCGGTTGCAGTCGAATCTGTTTGACCGTCCCGTCGAAAGTTCTGTTGTAGTATGCCGCGACCTGGAATGTCACCGGCTGGCCGACCTGAATCTGGCCGATATCGCTTTCGTCTACATCTGCGAGAATTTCCATCTGGGAGAGGCTCTGGGCGATGATAAAGAGGGTAGGGGTGGAAAAGCTCGCCGCGACCGTCTGACCCGATTCGACATTCTTCTGGATGACAACGCCGTTTATGGGGGAGCGGATGACCGCATACTGGAGATTCCGTTGCGCCTGCTCCAGTGAAGCCTCGGCCGATTTAACGGCGGCCTCCTGTGTGGCCAGGTTGACCTTGTATGTTTCGAAATCAGAGTCCGATATCAGCTTTCTGTCGTACAGGGTCTTGTTGCGGTTGAAGTCGGCCTGGGCCTGTTGAAGCTGTGCCTTTGCCCGCTGGAGATTGGCCTGGGCGTTTGAAACCGCGGCCTTGAGCAAGGTCGTGTCGAGGACTGCGAGAATCTGCCCTTCTGTCACCTTGTCGTTGTAGTCTACAAAGACCGAATCTATGGTGCCGGACACCTGCGTGCCGACCTGGACGGTCGTCACAGGCGACAGTGTGCCTGTAGCCGAAACCGTGTTTTCAATATCGCCCTTGGTTACTGTATCGAACTCGTAATGAACCTCTTTGGATCCGGGAAAGCCGTATACGAGGAGATACAGGCCCACGACCACGACAATGATTACCGCGATATAAATCAGGGGCTTTTTCTTCATCTATCTGTCCTTTCAACACTTGCCTTCAACAAGCCTCATTCGCCCAGGGTAAGACACTACCCGGCGGCAAAAGGATTAATGGCTCGACTCGCCCGGCGCACTACTGTAACAATTGGGGGCGACTGGTGTTGCCGGTCGGGCGCGGCCATTTTGTGGCAGCCGACGGTGTGTCGCGACTTCTCGGCGTTACGGGTGGAGCGGTGGTCCGTGTCCGTGAATGCCCGGGAAGAGCGGGTAGTGAGGAGTTGCAGAGTGAATCATCATATCGGTCGCCCTATTATCTTGTAGACACCCATCTTTACCGAGTCGTTAATCGGCAGCCAGATAAGGGCATAACCCCATGCGAACAGCGCATACTCCCACCCGATTGGCGGCATGAGTATCCCGTATACCGCTACCAGGGTTCCGATAATCTGGGTTGCCTCCAGAGTGACAAACAGCACCCAATTGGGCCAGGGATGCTTCCAGAACCAACTGGAATTACGGGTCAGGTAGATGGTCAGGTGTCCGGCAACCAGCAGTTTGAGGAACAGCATTGTCTGGATTGTGCCCTCGTTCAGACCGGTATGCGTCTTGAGGTACCAGAAGAAGAAGAAACTTGCAATAACGCCGACTATTGACAGGGCGCTGGCAATACTGAGGACGCGTTTCATATCCCATCGGACCGGGTGGGCCGATGTCCGCACGTTGTCGTTGGCGATAGTCATAATCGGGATATCATTCAGTATTGCCAGCAGAACGATCATGATGGGCGTTACCGGATAGAATTGAAAAACGAGTATTGAGAAAGTAATAAAGAGGAGAACGCGCATTGTTTCGGCGATGCGGTAAATCGAATAGCTGGTCATCCGTTCGAAGATACGTCGGGCCTCTTCGACCGCGCGGATGATGACGCCGAGTCCTTCCTCGGTGAGGACTAAGGCCGACGCGGCGCGGGCGGCATCGGTGGCACTGGCTACGGCGATACCGACATCGGCCTGTTTGAGCGCCGGGGCATCGTTCACACCGTCGCCGGTCATGCCCACGATAATACCTGCGGACTGGAAGCTCTTGATAATGGCGAACTTGTGTTCCGGTGTGACCTCCGCGAAACCGTCCGACTTGAGGGTTTCCTCGCTGATTTCCTCACTGGGACCCTCCGATTCCTCCTCGGCAGTCCGCTCGCCGTGCTGTCCGAAGACATCCGGCGCCTCGGGGATATTTTGCCCCAATCCTATCTGCTTGGCAACCTGTTTGGCAATAGCGGCGTGGTCGCCGGTCACCATGCGGACATCGATATTGTGCTTCCTGGCATCCTCGAGCACATCCGCAGCGTCGTCGCGCGGCGGGTCGAGAAGCGGCAGGATTCCGATATATTTCCAGCCGCCGTCCGATTTCTTTCTCGCGACGCCAAGCGCCCGGTAGCCTTCGTGTGCGAGCTCATCGACTTTTTCATTGATTTCATTCTTTTCGTTGTCATCCGGCTTGACCAGCTCCAGTATGACCTGCGGAGCGCCCTTGGCCACCGTGAAAGTGTGGCCGTCGTGTTTGACGTCGGACTCGGCTCGTTTCCGGGTCGGATCGAACGGTCGGAATGCCGTGATTTCATACTGATCCAATTCTCCCTGATCTTCGAGCCCGGAGAGGATAGCGTTGTCGATGGGGTCCTCGCCCTCGCGGTCGGCGGTCAAAGCCGCCGCCAGTATGAGGTCGTGTTCATCCTCGGCTTTCAGCACCACCGGTTTCTCCAGGGTCAGTTCGTTTTTGGTCAGGGTGCCGGTTTTGTCCGTACAAAGGACTTTCAGGCCGGCCATTTCTTCCATGGCGGACAGTCGGGATACGATAGCTTTCATGGACGCCAACCGGTTAGCGCCGACAGTCATGGTCACCGTAAGCACCGCCGGCAACGCGGCAGGAATGCCGGCGATAGTAAGTACCAGGGCGAAAAGCAGAACATCGACCCATGGATGCTGCCGCACAAGGATCTCGACCACCACCATGATAATGACCAGCAACGCCGTGGCGGCGATGAGAAAATAGCCGATGCGAATGACTGCTTTCTGGAAGTGGGAGCGCGCTCCCGCAGCCTCGACCAGTTTGACCGTCTTTGCAAACCGGGTGTTGCTTCCCGTTTTGGTCACGAGCGCCCGGGCGTTGCCTCTCTTGACCGATGTACCCGAATAGCTCAGGTCGCCCGGTTCTTTATCGACCGGCAGTGATTCTCCCGTGAGGGCCGATTCATCGATACTGATATCCGCATCCCTGGTCAGTTTGACATCGGCGGGCACCACGTCGCCCATCTTGAGATGAATCAGGTCCCCCGGCACGAGTTGGGCGGCATCGATCTCTTTCTGCTGCCCGTCGCGAATGACGCGGGCGGTCGGTGACAGTTTCTTTTTGAGCGCCTCGACGGCGTTTTCGGCCCGGTGTTCATGCCAGTAGCTTACCCCGCCATTGATCAGCAGCATGAGGAAGATGACGCCAAACTCTTCCCAGTGCCTCGCCACACCGGAGAGAACGACCGCAATCTCGAGCATCCAGGGGATAGGGCCCCAGAAGTTTTGGAAAAACTTCAGGATCGGATGTTTGGCCTCCTCCTGTATGAGGTTCTGGCCGTATTTTTCAAGCCGGCTGCGGGCCTCGTCTTCGCTCAGGCCTTTATCTATGTCGCTGTCGAGTTTCGAGGCCGCGTCGTCAATAGATATATCCTCGAACTCACTCCCCTTCTTCGATTTCTGTTTGGTCTGCTCCTGACTCTTTTCGTCGGTTGTCTGCGTGTCGGACAATTTCCGGGCTCCTTTCCCGATGGCGGGCAGATATTGTCGCGCACATGAACCCGGATCTTCTGCCGCTACGGGTCATGCGCGGGCGATACATCGTTTTGACTTAAGCCGGGGAAACGGGCTGTGGTGGGTGGCTGTACGGCGGGTGACGTGTGCCGGCCTGTTTTTTTCGAAAACCGTCACTGACGGACGTTTATTTTCAACCTCGTTGTCTATGTTAAAACGCGCGTTATGGCTGAGTTGTTCACTTATCTGCCACGGCAGGTATCGACAGTAGACATGACACTCAGGCTGACGGTTTCACCTCGAAGGCATGAAATACGCCAAAGAAAGAATGACGCTCTGAGACAATGGCAAGGCCGGCCTCATCGATCAACTCCCGGGGTTCGCGGTTCCAATGGCAGGCCAGTGCGTGTACATGGTAGCCTGCGAAACGATCCTGAATCGCCGATAGTGCCCGGTTGGAACTCCGTCCGTGCTCGATCATTAGTATCCGACCATTCGGCTTACACAATCTGGACATCGCCTCCAGCGAGACCACCGGATCGGGAAAGGTGCAGGTTGCCATCGAAGATACGATGGTATCGAATGATTGACCGGGGGGAGCAAACGATTCAATATCAGCGACGTGGAAATCGGCATCGAGTTTGAGCCGCTTCGCCTTTTGTTGGGCGCGCTCCAGCATCGACGGGCTGATATCGATCGCTGTAAGACGAATTCCGCGGGGATAGTATTCCAGGTTTGCGCCGGTTCCGACGGCTACTTCGAGAACATGTCCGCGAGCTTGCTTCAGCAATTTTCGCCGGAGTCGGCGCACGACCAAGACTTCCGACAACCAGACACCGGGGTCATACCAACGCGCGAAGTTCTCGTATTTATCTCGAATCTCGGTTGCTGTCATCCGGATGTCTTCACCCGGTCGCCATTGGATCATAGACGTTTTCACTTACCGCTGATTATCGAATATACTTCGTTGCATCCTCGGGCCCGGCGTCCGCCCGTTCACGTCATTTTACCAAAACCATCTTGCGGGTAGCATAGAAGTCGTTGGCGGCCAGCACGAACATATATACGCCGCTGGCGAGTTCGTTTCCGCTGTCGTCCAGGCCATTCCACACTACCTTGTGGTATCCGGCCGCCTCGGTCTGATTTTCCAGTTCTTTCACTTGTCTGCCAAGGACATCGTAGATCTTTATCAGGGTTGTGGCGTCCTCGGGAAGATTATAGCTGATGGTAGTTTCCAGGTTGAACGGGTTCGGGTAATTCTGGCTCACCACGAAATGGTCGGCGGCGGCTATAACATCATCGGCGCTCGGCTTGACCGTAGATATTGTCACACTGGTGAAAGGAGCCTGGGTGGATCCGACAAATTCCGGCGACTCAGCCCGTGCGACCGTTGCCGTCAATCCTGTGACCAGCAACAGCATAGCTGCGATGCGTCGCATCGGTGCCTCCTTTCTTGCTTTCTCCAATAACAGCGCTGCGGGAGAAAAGTTACAGAATTCATCTTAAAAGGTGGAGGTATGCAGTGGAGACAGGTCCCGGCGCACAGCGGCAAATCAGGCCTGGCCGGGCATCCGGTATTTTTCCAGAAGGGCCTGGAAACGCGGATAATCCCGGAGCCGGTCAAATATCGGCGATACGCGGAGGTAATTGGTGGAATACGCTGATTCGATAGATAGCAAGTAATCGAGTTCGTCGATTGCGTTGTCGGGCTGCCCTGCCAGTGTGTAAATGTAGGCCATGACCATGACCAGATCAGGTCCTCACCAATGGCAGTCGTCGACCGACATCAGTTCCCTCGCTTTCCTGCCTTCTTTGACGGCGTCGTCGTAGTCACCGAGGCACGCCAGGGACATTCCCAGGGCGGCGTGCAAATCGGCATTATCCGGGGTTGTTTCCAGCATGGGAATGAGGATCTGTCGTGCGGAATCGGCATATGTGGCGGCTCGTTCCGTATTCCCTGCTGTCAGGTAAGCCATGGTGATATTCCCGTAGAATGCCAGCGGAGATTCGCTATCACGGTAGCGTTCGATATATCCTACGATCAGTGAATCGAGTACTTCTCCCCGCAAGTCAAAGTCCCAGAGGCCGGGGCTGAAAAGATCGCTCGGGTCAACATGCTTATATGCCTCTTGCAGAACTGCACGCATCTGCGCTTTGTCTCCGGTGCGGCTGGCGTACAATTTCACTTTATCGGCATAATGGTCGGGGTTTTTCGGGTCAAGCATGATGGCACGGTCTATAGACCGCTCGGCTTCGTCGTAGTCTTTTGTCATCAACAAACACCACGCAAGGCTGGCGTGTTTTCCGGCACTCAACGGATCGAATTCAGCGGCGCGGCGGTAATTCTCTTGCGCCTCGCGGAAGCGACCCTGCCGCATCTGAACCAGCGCAATTGCCTGCAGGAGATCGCTGTTGTTATGCAGTTCGGATTGGGCTTTCGAGAATTCATCCAGCGCGCGATCATAATCACGACGCACGAAATTAAAATACTGACCCATGGCCAGGTGCGCGTACGACAGTCCCGGACTCAGTTCCAGGGCTTTTCCGGCCGCCTGCCGGGCGAGTTCGCCATGGGCCGGGAAGTTCTCAAATTCATTAAAGTAATACCTCGAATGTGCTACCGACTTGAACGCATACGCCAATGCGAATGACGGATCCAGGGCTATAGCGCTGTCAAAACTGGCTATGGTGTTGCGCGCCATCTCCTGGCGATATTCAAACCGCTTGAGACTCGCAACGCCCCTGAGGTAATACTCATAAGCCTGCGCGTTGTGCGTAGGCTGTGATGCCAGATCCTGACGTTCGTGATCGAGCAGTGTGACGCCAAGCTGGTCAACTATCTGCAGGGCGATATCCGCCTGGACATCGAATACTTCCATGAGCTCGCGCTCGTAGTTGTCGGCCCAGAGGTGACGATCATCGGATACTCGAATTAACTGCGGGGTGATCCGGACTTTTGGCTGGCCGCCGGTCTTGCTCCATCTTACTGTGCCCTCGAGGACATAATCGACGCCAAGTTCTTTGCCGATCTCATTGACCGTCTTGCCGGGTGTTTTGGCTGCGACCGCGCTTGTCCGTGAAATCACGCCCAGTCCCTCGATAGTAGCGAGTCGGGAGGTTATTTCCTCGGTCATGCCGTCGGCAAAATATTCATCATCCGCCGACCCGAGATTTTCGAACGGAAGCACCGCGATCATCGGTACGTCATGTCCGGTAGACTTTGCCTTCCACGGCTGGAAGAAGAACGCGGCAACCGCCAGCACGGCCAGGATTCCGATGACAGCACCAAAAGCCGGCATGCGAGAACGACGCGGCGGTTTCACGGGAGTCGAAATACCGGCTGAATAGCCGGCGCTGAGACTTCTCAAATCCGGGAGGACGCCCTCGGCGGTCTGATACCGGAACTGCGGATTTTTCGCCAGGAGCTTACTGACGATCTGCTGGAGCGTGTCGGGGACTTCGCTCCGATAGCGTGCCAGCGGTTGCGGTTCATCCTGAATGATTGACTGAAGAGTTGCCGCCTGTGTTTCCTGGCGGAACGGCGTTCGACCGGCCAGCAATTCGTAGAGTACGACTCCCAGGCTGAAAAGGTCTGACCGCTGATCGATCTTTTTACCCTGAACCTGCTCGGGGGACATATAAGCCACGGTACCTATGGTCGAGCCTGTTTTCGTCAGGTCACTATCATCGGCGATTGAAGCCAGACCGAAATCAAGCAGCCGCGGTCGACCTTTTTCATCGACTATAATATTGGCGGCCTTAATATCACGATGTACTACACTTTTTCCGTGGGCCTCGGCGAGCGCCTCGCACAGCTGAATCGCCAGTTCGATAATACGTTCGACCGGTTGAGGATCATCGTGCGCGAATCGGTGCAGTGAATGGCCGGTGACATATTCCATCGCAAAGTACGGCCGACCGTTGAACTCCCCGACCTCGTAGACATGGATAATGTTGGGGTGGTTGAGACCGGCGGCGGCCCGTGCCTCGCGGATGAAGCGTGCCTTGGCGTCATCGTCCGCGCACAAGTGAACAGGCAGGAATTTCAGTGCCACCTGTCGTTTCAGCTTGGTATCTTCCGCGAGAAAGACCTCGCCCATGCCGCCGGCGCCGATCTTCTCGTCGACACGGTAATGCGCCACCATCACGCCTTTGGCAAGAATGACGTGCGTATGAGTATTGTCGTCGAATTTGTCTTGTGTCATATAATTGGACTGCCTTGTGACCCTCCGGACTATCCGGCCGTCCGGTTATATGGAGAATATAGAACTATTCAGTCCATAATGCAAGGACGAAAGTAGAACACTCGCGAACCTCGGATAGTTGCAGCAATTCGCTAATATTGCGTGGTTAAAGGGCGAATTTCAGGTTGCCCGTTACCCGGCAGGCGGGCCGGAGACAGGCTATTGCCTTGCCATGTAATGGGTTGAGTGATTCTATAGTTCTTAGATGGCGCCGTGTTCGGTTCTGCGGATAATCTCGTCCTGGAGGGTGCGGCCGAGATCGACAAAATAGTCGCTGTAGCCGGCGACCCGGACAATCAGATCCCGGTACTTTTCCGGTTCTTCCTGGGCTTTCCGGAGAGTCTCCGCTTTGATCACGTTAAACTGGATGTGGTGGCCGTCCATGGTGAAATACGACCGCACCAGCGCCCCGATTTTCTTCAGGACTTGATCATCCTCGAGCAGTTGCGGCGTGAATTTCTGGTTGAGCAGTGTGCCGCCGGTTCTGAGATGATCGATCTTAGCGGCGGAGTTGAGTACCGCCGTGGGTCCTTTCCGGTCGGCTCCCTGTACCGGCGAGATCCCTTCGGACAGTGGTTCGCCGCACCGGCGACCGTCGGGTGTGGCGCCTACAACACTTCCAAAATAGATGTGACACGTGGTCGGGAGGAGATTGATCCGAAAATGCCCGCCCCTGGTATTCGGTCGTTCGTCGATCAGCTCGAAATAGCTGTCGAATATTCTCCGCATCACCGTGTCGGCATAATCGTCGTCATTGCCGTACTTCGGGGTCCGGTTCCAGAGAGAATCGTGGACAGTCTCGCATCCGGCAAAGTCTTCTTTCAATGCGGCCAGCATTTCGGGCATGGTCATGTCGTTCTTATCGAAGATACGGTACTTGATGGCGGTCATTGAGTCGGTTATCGTGCCCAATCCGACTCCCTGGATATATGACGTGTTGTACCTGGCGCCGCCGTCGTTGTAGTCTTTGCCGTTGGCGATACAATCATCAATCAGAAGCGACATCAGCGGCGCAGGGAGGTATTTTGCCCAGAGTCGCTCGATAATGACATTCCCCTTGATCTTGATATCGATAAAGTGCTCGAGCTGTCGCCGGAAGGCATCAAAAAACGTGTCGAAGTCATCAAATGTGGCCGGGTCGCCGGTTTCGATTCCAATGCGTTTGCCGGTTCGAGGGTCAAGGCCGTTGTGCAGGGTGATCTCGAGGACTTTGACGAGGTTGAAATAACCGGTCAGGATATAACTCTCTTTGCCGAAGGCGCCGGTCTCCACACAACCGCTGGCGCCGCCGTTGCGGGCATCCACTATTGATTTCCCCTGTCTCAGCATTTCGGCTACGATGGCATCAGTGTTGAACATCGACGGTTGCCCATAACCGGATTTGATTATCTCGAGCGCGCGGTGAAGCAGTTTGTCCGGGCTCTTCTTGCTGATTTGCACCATTGAGCTCGGTTGAAGCAGCCGCATTTCTTCGATGACATCGAGAATGAGATACGTTAGCTCGTTGGAGGCGTCCTCTCCGGTCTCCGTGACGCCGCCAAGATTGATCAAGCAGAAATCGGTATAGGTGTTGCTCTCCTGCGCGGTGACGCCCACTTTCGGCGGCGCCGGCTGGTTGTTGAATTTGATCCAGAACGATTGCAGAAGCTCCCTGGCGCTTTCACCGGTGAGTCTGCCCGATTCGATATCACGACGGTAGAACGGCAACAGGTTACGATCGAGCCGGCCCGGGTTGAACGAATCCCAGGTATTGAGTTCGGTTATGACGCCCAGGTGCACGAACCAGTAATATTGCAGCGCCTCGTGGAATGTCCGCGGGGCATGCGCCGGGACATGTCGGCAGATGGCTTCCATCGTCTGAAGTTCGGCCTTCCTTTTGGCATCGCTTTCTGCTGCCGCTAATTCGGCGAGCGTATCGGCGTATCGTTGTGCCAGATGAATCAAGGCATCGGCGGCGATTGCCATCGCCTTCAGTTCTTCGCGCTTATCGAATGCCTCCGGATCGTCGAAGAAGTCCAGGTTCGCGATACTTCGCTCTATTTCTTCCTTGAAATCGAGGAAGCCCTTGCGGTAAATCTTGTCGCCCAGTACGGTATGTCCCGGCGCCCGTTGCTCCTGAAACTCCGTGAAGATGCCGGCTTCATAGGCATCTTTCCATTGCTGATCAACGGCCGCGAATATCCGATCCCGAATCGAGCGTCCCGACCAGAACGGAATTATTCGTTCCTGCTGAATCCGTCGTGCATCGTCGTCGACCCTGAACGATATCTTCTCCCGCGTATGGAGAATCTCAAAATCTTTCAGCGAGTGGGCACAGATCTCGGGGTAAGTTGGCGCTGCTTTTGGTGACGGGCCGCGCTCGCCGACAATCAGCTCGCCGTCGTTGACACAGATCGTCGTGTGCTCGAGGATATGCCCGAATGCCAGGGCACGAGCTACCGGGACAGAGACTTGTCCGGGTATCTCACCCCGGTAGAAGTCAGTCAGCAATCGGGCTCGTTCCAGCGATATGGTTGGAACTGCCGCCAGGCTTTCCTGCCGAAGCCTACTAATTCTCTCGTTCATTGATCTGCTAGCCTCCGATAGTCACGTCGCAGCCGAGGTCGACAAATCTCGATGCTATTTTCTGAAGGTCGTCATTTGCCTGCCGCTTGAGATTCAAACGTTCACGCGCAAGTTGGTATCTATCGATTTTGTCTTCGCCGAGTTCGTTGTACGGCAACAGACTCACCCGTCGGACAGAATTCAGCGGTTCTATGAATCGGGAGATCGCCGAGAGATTGCGGTCGGTATCGGTCACTCCCGGAACCAGCGGTATCCGCAACCATACTTTGTCACCCAAACCGGCGAGCAGGGAAAGGTTTTCGAGAATGAGCTCGTTGGGAACGCCCGTGTATTCGAGGTGTTCGTGCGGATCCATCAGTTTCAGGTCAAACAAGAACATGTCCGTCCAGTCGTATATCTGTTCGAAACTCTCGAACGGTGCATAGCCACACGTATCCACCGCCGTGTGTAAACCGGCTTCTCTGCTCGCACGCAACAGAGCATCCAGAAACTCCACCTGTTCCATTGGTTCGCCCCCGGAAACGGTCACCCCACCGCCTGACTGATCATAGAAAGTCCGGTCGCGAGAGACTTCGGCCATCACCGTGCTGACAGGCACAATACAGCCGATAGATTTCGTCGCAGGGTCAGTGCGGGTTTGAGCCATGGCTGCATCCGCATGCAAATCGAATGTCTCCACCGTTCGACTGCGTCCTTCGGGATTCTGGCACCACGAACAATCGAGGGAACAGCCCAGGAAAAAGACGGTCGTCCTGATGCCCGGTCCGTCGTGCACACAGAACCTGCGGATTTCGAATATAGCGCCGGTTGTTTCCATAGGTAATAGTTACAGGTACTGAAGCGAAAAACGGGGTTCAGCACTCGCGTATTAATATACCCTCTTTTCCGGAGGGAACAAATGCATTCCCAGGTAACCGCGAACTAAACGCCATCTGCCTTCTCGGGACGATGATTTTAGTGGCAAACTGATCGCGGCCAGGATTAATTTGAGCCGAGGAGCGATTTAACTTGATGGAACGCCGGTCAAAAGGCACACTCGGGACATTTCTGGGGGTATACACGCCCACGGTGCTCACTATCCTGGGCGTCATCATGTATCTTCGCCTCGGCTGGGTAGTGGGGAATCTCGGTCTTTTCCAGACTCTCGTTATCGTGGTGATTGCCAACAGCATCACACTGATTACCACCCTGTCGTTTTCATCGATGGCCACCAACATGCGGGTCGGCGGGGGCGGCGCGTACTTCATTATCTCGCGAAGTCTCGGCCTCGGTATCGGCGCGGCTATCGGTGTGCCGCTGTTTCTGTCGCAGGCGGTCTCGGTGACACTCTATGCCTATGGTCTTGCCGAATCGCTGACAATCGTATGGCCGTCGATTCCACTCGACCTCGCCGCCGTGGTCATAACGCTCGCCGTGGCCGGAGTTTCGTTTTATGGAGCGGGGTTTGCCCTGCGCACCCAGGTACCGCTTTTGATCCTGGTGGTGCTTTCGATTGCGGCATTGATAGTTGGGGCGTATTTGACGTCTAATGCGCCGGTTCCGTCGCTGGAGGAGGTCACCGACAGGGTCGGCTTCTGGACCGGCTTCGCGGTGTTTTTCCCGGCTGTCACCGGCGTCATGGCCGGCTTGAGTCTATCCGGCGACTTGAAGACGCCGGGTCGGTCCATCCCGATAGGCGCTATTGCCGCGACATTGACAGGATTTCTCGTCTATCTGGTTATCCCGGTCGTGCTCTCCGCATCGGCATCGGCTTACGAACTGCAGACCGATTCGCTTATCTGGCTGAAAATAGCCCCCCTCGGGCTGCTACTGGTTCTGCCGGGTCTGTGGGGAGCGATACTTTCATCCGCGGTCGGGTCAGTGCTTGGCGCGCCCCGCACGCTTCAGGCGGTCACCAAAGACCAGATGGGGAATCGAAAGCTCAGGGGGTTCATCGCGAGTGAATCCGGAATCCGCGCCGCGCTTGTCCTGTCAGTCATTATCGCACTCGCGTTTACTCTATTGGGCAATCTGAACGCAGTCGCGCAGGTTGTCACGATGTTCTTCCTCACTGTCTACGGGACGATAAATATTGTGGCCGGTCTGGAGACATTGAGCGGCGACCCCTCGTGGCGGCCGAAATTCCGGGTGCCGTGGGTGGTCAATATCGCCTGCGGCGCGGCCTGTCTCTGGGTGATGTTCCTCATCAGCCCCGCCGCCAGTGTCGCGGCGATTGCTGTCGAGGTCCTCCTCTGGCTGATTTTCACCCGGCGGGAAAAACGCGCTACATGGGGCGACGCGCGACGCGGTCTCTACGAGGCTGTCCTTCGCTGGGTTCTTATCCGCCTGTCGAGGCGGCGAATGAGCGCCCGCAACTGGCGTCCGCACGTGCTGGTGTTTGTCGACGACCCGCACCGGAAGCTGGAGCTGATCAAATTCGGTTCCTGGTTCAGCCAGAACCGGGGCGTGGTTACGGTGGTCGAGCTGATTGTCGGAGACCTGCTGGCTCAGCAGGTCGATACCGAAAGCATGCTGCAGTCGACCATGGATCTAATGGACGACGAAGACCTCACGGTGTTCGCCGAGGTCGATGTTGTTGACAACGTGGTCGATGGTATTGTCGATGTTTCGCAGGCCAACGGTATCGCCGGCTTCTCGAGCAACACTATTGTCCTCGGCTGGCCGAAAGAGCAAAAGCGGCTGGCAGATTTTCTTGTTACGGTACGACGCCTCGAAAAAATCAAAAAATCTGTCGTTATCGGCAAGATTAACCCGCAGCATGTTTTCCCGGCCAGGAAAGCGGCGCGGGAAATTCACGTCTGGTGGGGCGGTCTCAAACAAAACGGCGACCTGATGCTTCTGCTGGCTTATCTTCTCACCCGCAACCCTGAGTGGCGCGGAGCCGAACTGAAAGTGCTCAGCGCTGCCTCCAACGAATTCGCCCGGCAGAGTACCGACCGGTATTTGAAGACGATGCTGCGCGATATTCGAATCGATGCCGAGTGTGATGTGTTCCTGAAGCCCGAGGATACCAGTATCACTCAACTGATTCAAAGCAAGAGCGCCGAGGCCGATGTGGTCTTTCTGGGGTTGGCTGTTCCGGAGCCGGGGGAAGAAGCGGAATACGCCGAGCGGATCGAGAAGATGGCGGGTGATCTCCCGGTGGTCTTTTTTGTGAAAAATTCCTGCCTGTTTGTCGGGAAGCTGCTTCAGCCGGAAGAGCTCGAGCCGGCCTGATATTTCGTTTTCCACCTGTAACCTGCTGATTACCATAGAATTTAGTCATCTCAGCCGTTCTGCCCTACATTTTTAATCATAATATTAAAAAAATCAATTATTTTTGCATAAACGTGAAACTTTATTAATATATTCCGTATATTGTAGTAAGAATCGATATCAAGGAGTCGAAATGAAGAAAGATTGGGCATATCTGACAAAGCTGACCGATGGAAAGCGTCTGGTCGTGACACGGGTTGAGATTGAGGGTGACAGCGTGGTTATTGAGGGCGAGTTCGAACTGCCGCCGATGGCCCGGCTCAGTGCCGAGGACCAGGTGTTCGCGGCCGTTTTTGTCAAGTCTCACGGCTCTATCAAGCAGATGGAAAAGCAGTTTGGGGTCAGCTATCCCACGGTCAAAAGCCGGCTTAACCGGATTGCGCAGCAACTTGATTTTGTCGAGGTCGAAGAAATCCCGGATCGCAGCGATGTCCTGGATCGGCTGGACCGGGGTGAGATTGACGTAGCCGAAGCCTTGAAGCGGCTGAAGGAAGGAGATAAGCATGAGTAGCGCAAACCTGCTGGTCCTGAACATGCTGGGTCAGGGCCGCATAAGCGCCGATGAGGCCGAGCTGCTGTTGCTGGGTCTTTCGGAAAGAGTGGTTGGCGTAGCGACCGATTCGGTCACGAGAGAGGCCAAACGCTATGGTCGTAACAGCTTGCCTGCAGTGCTGCCCACATATTTCAGCGGGTCGCAGCCGGCGTGGATATAGCGAAGAGAATGCAGATACCAATAACGAAGGAGCTAAGCCATGAATAGCGAAAGAAAACAAATTCTCGAGATGCTGGCGGAGGGGAAGATCACTGCCGACGAGGCCGAGCGTCTGATGGATGCTCTCGACCGCGGGGTCAGCGCTCCGGCAGTGGAAACGACCGACGGTAAGCGACCGAAGTTCTTGCACGTGAAGGTGCAGAGCAGTGACCCGGCGCGTCACGGCGGCCGCGAAAATGTCGATATCAAGATCCCGATCATTTTGCTGAAGGCCGGGATGAAACTCGGCTCGCTGATGCCGGAGCACGCCAAGAACAAGTTCAGCTCACACCTGAGCGAGAAGGGGCTCAATATCGATTTGAACCAGCTCGACTCGGAGAATATCGAAGTTCTTCTCCAGGCGCTGACCGAGAGTTCGATCGATATCGACGCGGACAATGAGAAAGTCCGCATCTTCTGCTGCTAGCCGGATTCACTTACGGTCCGGGGGCATGCCCCCGGACCGCCGGTAATACACGTATCCCGTCTATTGATTCGAAAGCACTAACGACATTGCCTCAAACGATTTAGCTGTTATATTGTACTGGTGTGTACAAAGAAGCGGAGTTCGTTGAATTGGATTGTGAGTGAATTATGCCGGATACGCCCCAGGATGATCGATTTTTCAAGGTGATCCTTTCATCGATTGCCGACGGTGTTTTCACTGTCAACAGCAACCGGATCATTACGTCGTTCAATCCCGCCGCCGAGAAAATCACCGGCCTGCCGGCATCGAAAGCACTCGGGCGTCGGTGTTACGAGGTGTTCCACGCCGACTGCTGCGAAACCGGCTGTTTGCTCGAGCAAACGCTGCACACCGGCAAAGAGGCAATCGACCAGCCGGTGAATATCACCAACGCGACCGGTGAACGGATTCCGATCAGTATTTCCACGGCGGTGCTCCGCGACGATGACGGCAACGTGCTCGGGGCGGTGGAAACGTTCCGCGACCTCTCGACAATCGAACGGCTCCGCAAGGAACTCGCGAAGAATTATTCGTTCGAGGATATTGTCTCCAAGAGTCCGTTGATTCACAAGCTCTTTGCGATCCTTCCCGATGTGGCGGACAGCGACAGCACCGTGTTGATCCAGGGTCCCTCCGGGTCCGGCAAAGAGCTGTTCGCGCGGGCGATTCACAACCTGAGTCCGAGGTGGGATGAGAATTACGTGGTCATCAACTGCGGCACGCTGCCGGCGCAGCTTTTTGAGTCGGAGTTGTTCGGTTATGTCAAGGGCGCTTTCACTGATGCCAAGCGGGACAAGGACGGCAAATTGACGGCGGCGGAGGGCGGCACGGTTTTCTTCGACGAGATAGGCGAATTACCGATGTCGACGCAAGTGAAACTGTTGCGCCTGCTCCAGCAGAGGGAGTACGAACCGCTGGGCTCGACCGAGCCGATCAAAGCCGATATCCGCGTGGTGGCGGCTACCAATCGCGAGCTGCGCGAACTGGTGGCGCGGGGAAAATTCCGTGATGACCTTTATTTCCGGCTGGCGGTCGTGAAATTCGATCTCCCGCCGCTCCGGGACCGTCGCGAGGACGTGCCGTACCTGGTCGATCATTTCATCAAGAAGAACAACGCCCGCCGGGGCAAGAACGTGGTGAGTGTGAGCCCGGAAGTGATGAGTATCCTGATGCGCCACGACTTTCCGGGCAATGTTCGCGAACTCGAGAATATTATTGAGTACTGTTTTGTAGTTTGTCACGGCAGTATCATTCAGAAAGAACATCTGCCTGCTGAACTGCACGAGTCAACAACTCCGGAAACGAACGAACGAACACCGGCTCGCAAGGACCCTCTTTCGGCCGCTGCGGATGAACAGAGCCGAATCCGTGAGAGTCTTGCCCGTCACGGGGGGAACCAGACCCTGGCCGCAAAAGAGCTGGGGATTAACCGCACGACACTCTGGCGAAAACTTCGCCGCTACGGCATTCGCCCCGACGATTTACCGGCCGCACAGTAAGACTCATCCTTCCCAGCCCATCGTTGCATGCAACAGTTGATTATTGTTGCAAAGCAACACCGATAGCTGCATTCGCTGCAACACCGGCCATTCCAGCCAAACCGTAAATCTATTGTTATGCAATGAGTTGAGTGAGTTATTTCGGTTATGGCACGGAATTCGCCAATAGGTATGCCGGAGTTGCTAATGATTGTTGCATTACCGAAATTTGGCGATGTCGTGGCCCCCTGTTTTGAGGTGGCCCGAATTTTCATGATAGCCCAGGTGGAGTATGGCCGCGCTACCGAGAGCCGGATTGTGGAATGCGGCGGCTGCGAGGGTTTCGGACGCGTTCAACTGCTGCGGGATTCGGGGGTTAATGTTCTCATTTGCAACGGAATAAAGGATTTTTACCGGAATCTGCTTGGCGCCGCAGGAATTGCCATTTTTCCCGGTGTTTCCGGCGGAGTCTCGGAAGCTATCGATGCTTATGTCGCCGGTCGGCTTAGCCTTGATTCAAAAGCTGACGGGACAATCGAGTTCGATTCGGAGGTGCCCCTCGAAGATCTGGTGTGCTGGACCAACGAGCTGTTCTCGGCGCACGGGTATATTGTTCGCCCGGCTGCCGAGTGTGCACCGTTTCCGGTTGACCTGGTCGCCGAAATCAACTGCCCGGTCTGCTATAAGCTGATACGGGTGGCGATTTGCTGCGGCGCCCACATGTACCGCCCCGACCAGGAAATCCAGCTCCTGCATTTGGTGGCATCGGGGGGATACCATGCCCGGGTTTACGTGCATTCGACGACACCGACAGTCAAAGAGCGATGCCGTGAATACGGTGTTGAGCTGATCGATCCCGATGCCGCCTTCGCGTTCCAGGATCACCATGTCAGGGACCGAATCCCGATTCTCCAGGAAGCTATCGCGGGACACGAGGCAGCTTCGGGGAGGAGCAGTCAGGATACACGAAACTGAAGACAGACTATGAATAGACATAACGTGGAGAAAACATGAGGACAAGTCGGATCACCGGGGACCAGCGCGCGAAAGCGTTTGCACCGACGAGAAAGCCGGAGGTGGCCGAGCGTCAGAAACTCGATGTGCGCTATTTTGTCGAGGATTACGATATCGGCGAGCGGCCGCGACGATTTCTGGAAGCCTTCGCGGCGATTCTTCGCCATTCCAATTACCAATTCGCGCTGGACCATTTTATACGTATGAGCGCCAAGTGCTCCCGATGCGCCACCCAGTGCCAGGTGTATCAGGCCACCGGCAACCCGGAAGATATACCCTGCAAGCGTTCGGAGCTGCTCCTGTCGGTTTACCGACGACATTTCACCCTGGCCGGATCGGTGCGCGGCCGCCTGCTTGGCACCGGCCATTTAACGGATGAGAAAATAGAGCAGATGGCGGATTCATTCTGGAACTGCACCGCCTGCCGCCGTTGCACCCTGGAGTGCCCGTCGGGAATCGATCACGCCCTGGTCACGCATCTTGGCCGCTACATTCTGAGCGAGATCGGTATCGCTCCCCGTGCGCTGGTCGTGTCGACCCGCGAACAGCTGGAGGGGAAGACAGGCAATACGTCGGCCGTGCCGGTCCCGGCATTGATGGATACCCTCGAGTTTCTCGAGGAAGATATGAAGGAAGAAAAGGGCGTTGATATCAAGTTTCCGCTCGATGTCGAAGGCGCCGAATATGTCTTTTTCCCGGCCGTGAGCGATTTCCTGATGGAAGCGGAAACACTGATGGGCAACGCCGCCGTGTTTGCGGCGACGGGGGACTCGTGGACGATCGGCACCGGGTATTTCGACGGTATCAATTACGGTCTGTTTTACAGCGACCGGATTCTCGAGCGCGTGGTCCGGAAGGTGGATGCCGAGACGCGTCGTCTGAAAGGGAAGAAAGTATTGATCGGCGAGTGCGGCCATGCATCGCGATCGGCCAAGTATTTTCTTCCGACTCACTGCGGCGGCAAAGACGCCCTGCCGGTCATCAATATCATGGAGTACACCCACCAGGCGTGGAAAGAAGGGCGGCTGAAACTACGGCCGAATACGATCAAGGAACGGGTCACGTACCACGACCCGTGCAACATTGCCCGGCAGCGATGGATAACCGAACAGCCGCGCGAACTGCTGAAAGCGATCTGTGCGGACTTTGTCGAGATGACGCCGAACCGCGATGAGAATATCTGCTGCGGCGGCGGCGGCGGGACCGTGTCCATCGATGAGATCCGTCCTTACCGCACGACGGTCGGCGGCAAAGCCAAGGCCGATCAGATTCGCGCAACGGGGGCCAAATACGTAGTGGCTCCGTGCGCCAATTGCAAGAAACAACTGAGGGAGCTGGTCGAAGATCAGGGGATCGACGCCGAGGTGGTCGGCCTTCACGACCTACTTTACAAGGCAATCATTTTCGACAACGCTCCCGCCAATAAAGAAGAGAAGAACGAGAAGACAAATACAGATGTCGGCGTGTCAAATCTTTCCGCCGGCAGCAAGGAATAGAAGGAAACGAGTTGTGGATGCATTTTTGGAATTTGCCAGAGGGCCGCTGTTTCGCCTGACATTCGCGGTCATGGTCCTGGGACTGCTGCGCATCCTGATACTGGATATCGTGGGCATGGTCCAGGCTTACCGGCGAGCCGGCGACAAGACTATCCCCTGGCGGCTGACAATCATGAGAACGCTGGAATGGGTTTTTCCGGCAAAGCGCCTGCTGCACCATCGACCGGTGTACAGCATAGTCGCGATCGCTTTTCATATCGGTCTGATTGTGACCCCGATTTTCCTGTTCGCCCATGTCCGCCTGTGGAAAAGCGCGATCGGGTTCGGCTGGTGGACGCTTCCGGCTGACGTAGCCAACATCATGACCCTGGCGACAATCGTGCTCGGCCTGGCGCTGTTTCTCGGTCGGGTCGGCGTTCAACAGGCACGGGTTATCAGTCGCAAGCAGGATTATCTCTGGCCGCTGTTGCTGATCATCCCGTTCATCACCGGCTATGTCTGCGCCAATCTCGGTGTGGCGCCGAAAACGTACCAGGCATTCATGCTGGTGCATGTGCTCTCGGGTGAGTTGATTTTCGTGCTGTTGCCGTTCACGAAGATTGCCCATTGCGTGCTCATGCCGCTGTCGCAGCTGGTCAGCACGCTGGCCTGGAAATTCCCGGCGCGGGTTGATGAAGATGTCGCGGAAACACTCGATAAGAAAGGAGCCCCGGTATGAGCGCTGCAATCCTGACCGATGTGACCCTCTGTGTGGGCTGTCTCGAGTGTCTTGCGGCCTGCAAGAAAGAGCACGGCCTGGGCATGGATGTCCCCAAGGTGTGGCAGAAAAACGACGGGCTGTCGGCAGAGAACTGGACGTCGATTATCCAGAAGCCCGGCCCGCACTATGTGCGCAAGCAATGCCGTCACTGTCTCGAACCGGCCTGTGCCTCGGCCTGCCCGGTCGGCGCCCTGCACAAGACACCTGAGGGTGTGGTCGTTTATGACAACGACAAGTGTCTTGGCTGTCGCTACTGCATGATGGCCTGTCCGTACGGAATCCCCCGGTATGACTGGGACCAGACTGTTCCCTATGTTCGCAAGTGCATCATGTGCTACGAGCGAATTACCAAGGGACAGCAGCCGGCCTGCACGCAGGCTTGCCCGAAACAGGCCACGATTTTCGGTGATCGCAAGGAACTGCTTGCCGAGGCACATCGACGCATCAAGCAGAATCCCGGAAAATACATCGATCACGTCTGGGGTGAGTATGAAGTGGGCGGGACCTCGGTGTTATACATTTCCGATATCGATCTCGGTTTCCTCTGCTATCAGCCGAACCTGAATACCAGCCTGCCCGCCCGGACCGCGCCGGCCATGAAATCGGTGCCGTTTGCGTTCGTCGGTATGGGAGGCGTGATGCTCGGTCTCAACTGGATTGTCAAGCGGCGGCAGAAGCTGGCTGAAGCGGGTAAAGATACGGAGGAGAAGTCATGAACCGGGTACACGTTGTCAAATCTATTCTCTGGGGCCTGGTCGGCCTCGGTCTCGCCGTAGCGATCTCCCGTTTCGTTTTCGGACTTGGAGCGACAACCAATCTCTCCGACGCCACCCCGTGGGGACTGTGGATTGGATTCGACGTCATGGCCGGCGTCGCTCTTGCGGCAGGCGGCTTCGTGATTACCGCCGTCTTCTATATCATGCGCCGGGAGGAGTTCCACCCGATGGTTCGTCCGGCGGTCCTGACCGCTTTCCTCGGCTATGTGGCCGTGATTCTGTCACTGTTGGTCGATCTCGGTTTGCCGTGGAATATCTGGCACATGCTGGTTTTCTGGAATCCTCACTCGCCGCTGTTTGAAGTCGGCTGGTGTGTGATGCTTTATACGACTGTGCTGCTGTTGGAATTCAGTCCGGTGCCGATGGAGTCAACCAGCCGCTATGCGAAGATCAGGAATTTCCTGATGAAGTTCCGCTTCCCGCTGGTGCTGGTCGGCATCATGCTCTCGACCCTGCACCAGTCGTCGCTTGGTTCGCTCTTCCTGATTATGCCTTTCAAACTGCCGCCGCTCTGGTATTCGAGTATTCTCCCGATCCTCTTTTTCATCTCGGCGGTGGCGCTCGGTCTGATGATGGTATCGTTCGAGAGCCTCGTGTCCGGCTGGATATATCACCGCAAGCCGGAGAGTCACCTTATCGCCCGTCTTGGGCGCGCGGCGGTGTGGGTGCTGTCTATCTATCTCGTGGTGCGATTTGGCGATTTGCTGGTCCGGGGTCAGTTCGGCACAATATTCAACGGCGGCGGGCACAGCTTCCTTTTCATAGCCGAGATTATGGTGATGGCGATCATCCCGATCATCATCTTCTCGATCAAAAAAAGCCGCAACTCGGTCGCGGGACAGTGGATCGGCTCATTCCTGGTTGTCTTCGGGACAATTTTCAATCGCATCAATGTCGGCGGCCTGACCATGCAGAGTGTCACCGGCGACAGCTACTTTCCATCGTGGATGGAATTCTCAATCAGCGCGGCGGTGGTGTCATTCATGGTCTTGATTTTCCTGTTCGGTATTGAGAAATTCCATATCTGGGAGCACCGACCGGCGGAAGCTGAAAGCGATCCTCACGCGAGGCCGTCATTCAGCCGTGCCGGTGACGTATGGCTCGGCCCGCCGTCAGTGTCGGCCGAAAAGAAATACTCGTTTGTTTTCGTCCTGATGTTTGCGCTGGGATTCGCGTTGATTCCGGGCAAGAAGATTCACAGCGACGGAATCGACCAGGTTACCGCCCAGCGGGCGCGGGGCGGTGATACCCTGTTTGTCGACGGTAACCGCGATGGATACGGCGTTGAGTTTCCACACCGACAGCATGTTGATTCACTCGGCGCCAACTCATCCTGCGTTCTGTGTCATCATATGAACCAGCCGATGGACAAAACCAGCGGCTGTTACACCTGCCACAGTCAGATGTACCGCACGGTCGACGCCTTCCGGCACGACTGGCATGCCAGCCCAACGGGCGGCAATGTGCCCTGTGTGATGTGTCATCAGGAGGACGTCAACCGGACGGCTGCATCGGCAAAGAAATGCGACGCCTGTCATGAGAACCTGGTGCCTGAAGGTGCGAAAATCAAAATAGAATCATACCAGGCGGTATCGTATGTGGATGCCATGCATGACCTGTGTGTGAAGTGTCACCGCGAGAAGGCTGCCACGATAGCGGATAAACCGAACCTGGCCGAGTGCGCCACCTGTCACGCTACTCCGGCTCCGAGTGATCTCCGGCTGGAGATGCGCCGGCAACTCACGCGGCCGCAGTATAACCGGGTGCTTCTGCCGGGTGTCACGCTGAACGATTCAACTGTCGAAGGCGGATCACATGGCCAGTAAGCGAACTCCCCGTGTCAATTCCACGAAGGTGCCGTGGCCACAGCGGGAAATTCTCGAGCAACTGCCGTTCAACGTGGCCATCATCGACCGGAATTTCAATGTGATCGACGCCAATCGTGATTTTGCGGAGCATTTCGGCCCGTGGAAGGGGAAGAAGTGCTACGAGGTGTACAAGAAGTCCTCGGCGCCGTGCGAGCCCTGCAACGCGTTGCTGACATTCGAAGACGGCCATCCGCGTGTCACCGACGAAGTCGGCTTTGATCAACAGGGGCGGCATACGCACTATGTTGTGCATTCGGCGCCGCTCCGGAAACGGCCTGCTGATCCCGTGAACTTCATCCTGGAGATGTCGACCGATGTCACCGAAACCAGACGGTGGCAGCAGGAATACCAGATCCTGTTTGACCGCGTCCCCTGTTACGTGACCGTCATCGATTCCGATTTTCGGATTATCCGCGCCAACGAGGCCTTCCGCGAGCAGTTCGGCGACGCCATCGGGGAGAAATGCTATACCATTTACAAGCGTCGGCAGCGGAAATGCCCGCACTGCCCTGCGGAGAAGACATTCAAGGACGGTCAGCCGCACCGCTCAAACCAGGTCGGGACCAGTATCAAAGGTGAGCGCACGCATTACCAGGTGAGCACGGCGCCGCTGACGCGCGGTGACCGCAAGGTGGCGCACGTCATCGAAATCTCCAATGACATCACCGACCTGAAGAAGCTCGAGGATGAAATGATCGAGGCCGAGCGTCTTGCGGCGGTCGGACAGACGGTTGCCGGCCTGGCGCACAGTGTCAAGAATATCCTGATGGGTCTGGAGGGCGGAAAGTACATTGTGAGTCTCGGTCTCCAGAAAAAAGACAATAAAATGGTCGAGCAGGGCTGGGAAATGCTGGAACGCAATTTCACCAAGACCACGACTCTGGTGAAGGACTTTCTGAGTTTTGCCAAGGGACGTCTGCCCCAGGCAAAGTGGGTCGAACCGAACGACCTTGTCCAGGAGATAATTGACCTTTATCATGAGGTGGCCCGGCAGGCCGGTATCGACCTCAGGTGTGAGCTCGATCCCAAGGTGCACAAGGCGCCGCTCGATCCCGACGGCATTCACACCTGCCTGACAAACCTTGTCTCGAATGCCATCGATGCCTGCGAGATGAGCGACAGAGGGAATCGGTACGTGGTCATTCGCACGCGTCGAGATAACGGGACGCTGGTGTTCGAAGTTGCGGACAACGGCAGCGGGATGGATTCCGATATCAAGCGGAAGATCTTCACGACGTTCTTCACCACCAAGGGCGGCGAAGGCACCGGATTGGGATTGCTGACGACCAGGAAGATCGTGCAGGAGCACGGCGGGAAAATTATCGTTAATTCGCGGCCCGGCGAGGGCGCGCGTTTCCGGATAGAGCTGCCCCGAAAGCGCCTGATGAAACTTATGGAATTACAGGCGGAAAATCGAAAATCAGTATAGTGCGGGAGAGATATATGGCAGAACCAATGAAAAAGACCATTCTCGTCGTCGACGATGAGCCGGATGTGAGGACGTTTCTTTCGGCGGCGTTGATGCAGGCCGGTTTCGACGTCGTTGTCGCCGCCGACGGTTTCGAGGCGCTCGAAATGGTCAAGCAGAAACCGCCGGATCTTATTTCGCTCGACCTTGTCATGCCGAAGAAGTCCGGCGTGAAATTTCACCGGGAATTGACCCGCAACAAGCAGTGGGCGAAGATACCGATTCTTATCGTCACCGGCCATGCCCGCGATGATCTCGGTAAGGCCGACTTGAAAGAGTTGACCATGTCCGGACCCGGTATCTACCTGGAAAAACCGGTGAAGCCGGACAACTATATTGCCGCGATCAAGAAAATCCTCGGCATCGAATCATCCGACGATGAAGCCGAACTGGGCGACCAGGTCGAACTCCAGAGTGAATTGAAAAACCTGGTGGACGACGCGGACGTAGAGACATTGAAACGAGTGAGAGACCTTCTCAGAGGTACTCACAGAAAATAGCGAGGGTAGTATCATGAGCAAGAGAATACTGATCGTCGATGACGAAGCCGATATCAGAACGTTTCTGGAAACGCTTCTCAAGGAGCACGGATACGAAACGGCATCGGCCGACGACGGCGAGCGTGGTTTCGAGCTGGCGCAGGAATTCAAACCGCATATCGTGACGCTGGACATCATCATGCCGCACGAAACCGGGGTGAAATTTTATCGCAAGTTGCTGAAGCATCCCGAGCTCAAACACGTGCCGGTGATCATACTGAGCGGCGTCACGCGGTACAAGGAACTGTTTGCCCGCGACCACGCCACCATGCCCCGGCCTTACGCGTTTATCGATAAGCCAATCGAGAGCGATGAGCTGCTTGACGTGCTGAAAAATGCGCCTGAGGCCGTGGTGCACGAGTAATGACAAAGACGGCGGGGGACGCCGGGAGGTGTCTCTTGTCGAACTGCCATACTTTCTGATCTGCTTGGGGAGCGAGCCCCTGACTGCCGGGGGCTCGCCCGTCTCTAATCCCTTGTCAAATATAAAGTTACGTCGGGCCACGGGGTTCGGCGGATAGCCGACGAGTAGTTCTTTCGAGGAAAAACCGACTCTGACTATTGGAAGGGGCGAAGAAAACGCTGTTTCCGTCCGATAACTAATAGAGTGTAGGAACAGGGCTTGCGTGATCGACGAGACGAGCTTCGGGCCGGGGATTCGACGCCCGGGAGGGTTATGACCGAGGGGGCTTGAGCTCATCTCAAGTTGAGAAGGAAAGGACTCCCGTGGCAAAGATTCTCATAATTGACGACTCCAGCTTTCAACGGAAATGGATCGCCAAGGCGGTCAAGGAGCTGGGACACAGCGCGGTGGAGGCTGCCGACGGAGTGGAAGGCCTCGAAAAACTCGATTCCGAACGACCGGACTGCATTACCGTCGATCTCAACATGCCGAACATGAACGGCATTGAGTTTCTCGAAAACACGTCCGGACGAAAAACCGACATACCGATTATCGTCGTTACCGCCGACATTCAGGACGCGACCCGCAAGGAGTGTCAGGATCTCGGGGCCCGCGCGTTTGTCAACAAGCCCTTCCGCCCTGATGAACTTCAGAACGTTATCAATGAGTGCCTTGCATTTTCCAGCAACGAGGGGACAACGAGCAATGGATGAAGCCCAGCAGGATTTCCTAAAGGAAGTGTTGAACATCGGTCTCGGACGCGCCGGCAAAGCACTCGGGGCCATGACGGGATCGAGGATCGATCTGACCGTCCCCAGCCTGTCGATCTGCGCCCTCGATGAGCTCGATGAACACCTCGGGGTATTCGGCGATGATGAAGTTTTCACCGTTGCGCTCAGTTTTTCCGGCATATTGTCGGGCGACGTCCTGCTGGTAATGTCGAGTTTCAGCGCCAGGGTATTGACATTCCGTCTGTGCGGCGATGAAATGGATGCCGCCAAGCTCGGATCCGAGGTGGAGGAAGTGGTGACCGAAGTGGGCAATATTATCGCCAACCATTTTGTCGGGTCATGGTCGAACCTTTTCGCCGACCAGTTCAAGTTCGGCGTCCCCGCTTTCGAGGTCAATACCCTCGCCGAAGTAATGAATCGCTACAAGAAACGGCCCCACGTTTCCAAAAATGAACCGCGCGCCATATTTGCGCAGGCACAGATGGACGTGCCCGACTTCACTATCGCGGTATCACTTATCACCCTGTTCCAGCAGGACTCGCTGGAAAGGCTGATCGGTTCGACGGCCGAAAGAACCACCACATAGCACCTCGGCCGCGGCCGACTGCACAAGTATCAATCACTCTCCGGCGATCCGATTTTCGGACAGGTTACCAGTTCGCTGAACCGCATGGCCGAAGCACGTCCGGAATCATCCCTGTCGAAGGTAATCAGCAGTTTGCTCTTGCCGGTATCGCCGATCCACTGACCTTCAGCTTCCGTTTCATCCAGCACGATCTTATGGTTACCGGGAAACAGGAGGGACAGTGCGTCGTCATCATATGCGATCACAAAACTGGCGTTCTGCATCGGGATGGAGTAATCTCCCAGCAATGGGCGGTACCTGTCCGGTATGCTCTCATCCAAAACCACGGAATCCGTTTCGGTGCCCCTTGGCAGCCGCTGCCGTGAATTGATGGTCATCCGGATAGCTGAGCCGGTCGTATCCGTCTCGAAAGAGACCGATGCCCGGTCGGTCAGCACGAAAAACCACTCACCGCTACTATCGGGATCTTTCAGATCGAACACCATCTGACCCGGGATATCCAGTGCGAGGCGGTTTTCTTTTTTCAGAACGGTGAGGACTTTGTCCGGTCCACGATACTTTCCGACGTATAGATCATACTGCTGCCCGGATGACTTTATCAGGTCGGCGTAGGTTCCTTCGCCAACCCTGTAATCGAGTATTTCCATCTTGTCGGGATTGAGCATCACCGCCGCCGAAACCCACTCACCAATGCGGACGTGACCGCAGTCAGCATATGTTACTTCGTCCGCGGTGCAATCAACCGGTATCCAGCCGGCATCGCCCATGTAGATTTCGTTCCAGGCGTGCTGTCCCATGACGCCGCCATGCTCGGGAACGTACATGCACCCGAACACGCAGCGCGCCGGGATTCCTACCGCCCGGCAAAAGGCTGCCAGCAGGTTAGCATGCGAACCGCACTCGCCGAGTCTCGTTTCAAATGTCTTCTTTGCGGTCCCTCCGCCCGGAATGTCATAACTGATCTCTTTGTTCACCCATCGGCTGAGCCGTGTGGCGGCATCCCATGCATCGGTTGCCCCGGCTGCGATTTCCTCGGCTTTTTTGACAATCGCAGGATCATCGGATTCGATAAAGTCAGCCGATTTCAGGTACTTCTCCAGCGACGTATCAGCCGAAAAATCATGCGGGAACGGCGGAGCATTGGTACCGTCGTAGCGATTGTGGCTTATCTCGAACACGCCGTCGATCAGGTTATCCTCGACTGTTCCCTGGAATTTTTGTCCCCGTACATTCAGGTTCTCGGGCGTAACCCACATTCCGCCTGGCTGAAGCTTCGCTTTGAGTTTCATGTATGATATGGCCCACGGATTTGATATGATCACGCCGACGGGCGAGAGTATATGCTCGTTGAGGTCCGCCCGCTCCATCTTCTTTCTTATTCCAGAGTCGGTAAGGTATACGCTTCGAAAGGGATGTACCGTCTTCAGCAGTAATCCCGAGGCGGGGTCGATCCAGATCTCTACCTGAATGCCGGTGGTGCGGTTGAGCGACTTCACTTTCAGAGCATCGTATTCTTCTCCGGCCAATTTCAGTCTCTCTCGGCCGAGATTGGAAAATAGCACGGTGTTCAGTTTGGAGTCTATCTCGCTGAATACCTGGCACTCCATTTCTGTCAGGGTATCCTTCACGAAGTAATTCAGCAAATAGGGAAAAAGTCTCGTGTTCTGGAGGATCGTACCGGGTGGAAGCGCGACTTTCGTGGTATCATTGTCTTCGTCGGACATCACCAACATGGTGTCACGGTGGACCTCCATAACCGCGGAGAGCTTCATCGACGCCTGATTTATCCTGCTGGAGTGATAGAAGTACTTTCCGGTCTCGGGATCGAGTCGATATTCAAACCGGTACTGTCCTTCGATCGGCTTGCCGAGCGCCGACAGCTGTATCCAAAGGCTGTCTATGAGTTGTACGGCCGGACGGCCGTCGAAGTCGGCATCCTGCAACAGCACATGGGCGTAGCCGCAGACCGTGCCGTTCTGTTCGATAGCGTAGTAATACTCTCCCGTTTCTATGCTGTACGCGTCAGTGGCAATAAGCAGGAATGCGGGGAGGAGCCAGACGAGTATTTTCTTTGTGACCATGATCACCTCCGGTCTCCCGGTATGTAATAATTGATGTGCTCTTCGATCGTAAGATAATACATTGACGTGCGAGATTTATTCACCGACAATGACATCAATCTGTACGAATCTGTCGAACGAAAGTTGACAATTTTATCCGTGCTGGAGTGCCGGCATCGTGCAGCCATCACGCTCGGCAACTTTTGCTCTTTTGGTTCCGGCGACTCAGACGTATATTTTTCTGCACTAATGACTTTCAGAGACTAAAGCGAGGCAATATGGACAAAAAAGTCGTGGTGATAACGGGCGCCAGCAGCGGTATCGGCGCCGCGCTTGCCCGGTTGCTTGGATCTGCCGGACACAGTGTTATCCTCGCCGCGCGGCGGGAACAGCAGCTTGGCGACATTGTGGGAGACATTGGCGATAACGCCGTTGCAGTGAAGACCGACGTCACGCGCCGCGAGGATATGGATCACCTGAAGCAGGTTGCGCTCGAGACATTCGGCAGGATCGATGTCTGGATCAACAACGCGGGACGCGGTATCACGAGGCCGGTACTGGCGCTTACGGATGACGATGTCGAGGAAATGATGAGCGTCAACATGAAATCCGCCCTGTACGGAATGCAGACGATCGTGCCGTATTTTCAGGACCGCGACAGCGGGCATCTCATTAACGTATCGTCTTTTCTCGGACGGGTGCCGCTGGTGTCTTTCAGGTCGATTTACAGTGCGTCCAAAGCTGCCCTCAACATGCTGACGGCGTGTCTTCGAATGGACTTGAGGGAGAAGTTTCCCGATATCCATATTTCACTGGTTATGCCGGGTGTGGTCATGACCGAATTCCACAAGAATGCTCTCGGGGGCCAGCCGCAGCAAGCCCCGGGGGCACGGCGCAGTACCATGAATGCACAGACTCCGGAAGAGGTAGCGGAGGTGATTGCCGACCTTCTCGAGCATCCGAAGTCGGAAGTCTACACTAATCCGACGTTGCCGGAGATCGCTCGGCGGTATCGTGAGGACGTCGATGCCTTCGAACAAGCGATGATCAGCGGCCGGTGATTTAGCCGCAGGGGTTGCGTATTGGCAGAGACCGATTACTCTGATCGCAGTGTAATTCTGAGAATTTCGCCTCTCTGCCAGAGTCGCATTCGCGGTCCCCACGTGCCCGTCCCGCGGCAGACTATGATCGGCATGCCGTTGATATCGTATCGCCCTGCCATCAGGGGATTGAATAAGCGGGAGATGTAGTTGAACGGCCAGAGCTGCCCGCCATGGGTGTGACCGGACAGCATCAACCCGACGCCGTGAGCAGCGGCTTCTTCGGCTCCCTGTGGTCGGTGCGAGAGAAAAATGATGGCCGGGTTGCCGGTGATGGAGTCGAGAGTTTTCTGAATTTGCCCGGATGTATCAGTGACGACGCCCCCGCCGGGATCGTCGATCCCCGCCAGCACCAGCCCGGGTTGTAATTCCTGCCGCTCATCATGCAACATACGGATTCCGGCATCCTGGTAGGCATCGACTCCGGCACGCCGCGAGTAATGTTCGTGATTGCCGGTGACGCCCCAGACACCGAGGGGGGCCGACAAGCCATCTAATGCAGACATGATGCGACTTTCACGTTGACCGTTACCGTGTCCCTCGACGATGTCCCCGACAACCGCGATCAAGTCTGGTTTGAGGGCATTAACCTGGCTGACCCTCGCCGCTGTCCAGTCGGCGCCAAGTATCGCTCCGACGTGGAGGTCGGATATCGCTGCTACCACGAGGCCATCGTACTCTGAAGGCAGATTCTTCACCGTGACTTCATAATTACTGACAGCCGGTGCGCGGAAACCCTGCACCAGCGCAATCGCCGAAAGAAGCAGCCCGAGAACAAGCGCCCCAGTGCGGAAAGCCGGCAGCGCGGACTTGAAGACCAGGCCGAAAAGTGTGACAACATCGACCACAAGGAAACTACAGAAGAGAAGAAAAAGTACGCCCAGCCAGATGGAGCCGAAGATTTCGAACGCCCGGCTAATGGCGCCGGCGCGCGTGTCGTCGATAAACCGTGGCAGGAGAAAACTTCCCCACAGGACCACCCCGATAATAATCATCGGCCAGCGTCCGATATAGCGCGCTACTACCGGCACGGTCGATATTCGCCAGATGACGTATGCGTTGAGGGCTGTCCAGATGAGGAGAACAATTCTGATAAACAAGGCTCACGGCTCCTGTGGCGAAACGCGATGACAATCGAGCCCCAATATCGCCACAATGATCGGGAATCGAAACTGTTTTTCCAGCCGGACAGACACCTTTTGTTATACGTGTTATGGGATAAACAGAACCGAGGGGCGGAGCATTCGAGCGGTATACGCCGTCAGGTGTTCCTTTTCTCTCGCACGTGAGCCAGCGTTTCTTTCACCGCCTCGACCGCTTCCTGCTTTTTCACTTTCTTGCCTCTGGCGGCCGGTGAGCGCACGGCGCCTTCCTTTTTCGCCTTGCCGCGGACGATTTTCATCAGGTCAATCTCGTATTCGTCCTTGAATTCTGCCGGATCGAATTTCCGGGTTGCTTTCTTGATTTCCCGCGCCAGCTTCTCTACCGCCTTACGTTTCAGCTGAGGCTTTTCCGGTGTGATCCCTTCTACCGGCGCCCGCTGACGTTCAAAATGCAGTGTGATCAGCGCCAGAGCGTCCTCAATAGAGAAAACCGCCACGAGATATTCGCGTGCTTCCAGTACAAACCTGGCGATGCCTGCTTTCCCGGTCTCGGTAAGCGCCTGTACGAGCAGCGAATACGGTCGCTCGGCGCCTTCCTCCGGTACGAGATAGTACGGCCGATCAATATAGATCGGTTCGATAGCACCGACATCTACGAATTGCTCTATCTCGATTGACTTGCTTCTGTCCGGCGACAGCGATTCGAGTTCTGAGTCAGTTACCACGACATAATCGTCATCCCCGACGGGAAATCCCCTCACCTGATCACCGGTGTTGACAATCTTGCCATCTTCAGAACATACCAGCTTCCGATGCAACGGGGCGTTGTCCTTGTCATGAAGCATCGTGAACGCCACCCGGCCGGTATCCTCCGCCGGAGTCATCCGCACCGGCAGGATCACGAGCCCGAATGTCAGGGTGCCGGACCAGACATACTCAGGCATGGTCTGCCCTCCATAGATTTCTCGGCGTGAGTCTACTCATGGCATCACCGGTGTGCCCGCTGCAGGCTTCGTTCCAGCGTTTTCTGAAGATCGCCGGGCCTGGTCGGTTTCTTGCGTTTCGGCCGTTCCATTTTCGGTTTTTTCCCTTTCGCCTTCTGCTCGATGAAATACATCAGTTTCTGCTGATGTTCATTCTGGTACTCGGACGGATCAAACGTGTCTTTCAGTTGTTCGATCAGGGCGATGGCCGAGTCAAGCTCAGCCGTGGATACTTTCCGTTTTTTCAAGGCCAGTGACTTTATGGGAGTTATTTCATGCGCATATCGCAGAGTCTCGAGCAACAGGATATCGCCATAAGGTTTGAGAGCGCCGTAATATGAATGCCCCCGCATGGTCCAGGTGCATAAACCGACTTTCCCGCTCTCTTTGAGGGCGTGCTGGAGCGTGGCGTATATCGAGTCGTCATTGTCCGGGCCGAGGTAATATGGCCGGTTGTACAGCCGGGGGTCGATCTCATTCGGTGAGCAGAAGTGGTGAACCTCCATAGTCCGATCAGTTACCGGCTGCGCCTTCTTGATCTCATCCGGTTCCACAACCACGTACTGCCCTTTTGCCACCTCGAACCCTTTGACAGTGTTTTCGCTGTTGACCGGCTTGTCCTCTTTGGAGCAATACCACCGGACCGAGAGGGGCGCCTTGTCTTTCTTGTGAAGCAGGCGGAAATGAACACGCTCTTCTGTCATGGCGGAATACAGCTTCACCGGGATCTCGTTATCGCCGAAATGCAGGACGGCTTTGAATATGGCGCGTGGCGGCATGTGTAACTCTTTGTCGTAAAAGCTGATCGTTTTTTTTCTGCCTGTCACCCCTGAAACGACCGGGCCGACCGGCCGGTTCCGGTCGGACGATCAGGCGAAGTCAGCTGACAGGTTTACGGGTTTAGTGAAGCCGCCCACCGGGACCGTTGCACGAGCAGCTAAACCTCAAAAAAAACAGTCCGCGGTGAAAAAAACCTTATATGGATTTCATCGGTCTACGTTTAATATACATGCCGGCTTGATTTACCAAACATTTAAGATATTAGTCCGGGAGTGCTGCTGCGTTCCCGTGTAACATGTAACGTGTACACAGGAGAGTCAAATGAACAAGCACGATAGGAGTCATCGAGAACGCCCGCCGTTACGGGGTCACGGTGAGCCGAGCAGAGCTCGCCTGACGCCGCTACTGGCGGTTGCCGTGGTGTCGTGTCTGGCGATGGTGCTGATATCCCTCTCGTGTTCCGGGGCCGACGATTCAAGTCGAGCGGCCGCCTTGCAAACCAGTGCCGACAGTGTCCCGTCGGAAATAACTGCATCTCAAGGGAGCGCAAGTATGAACACATACCTGATTCGCCGTCGTAACGGCTGGAAAAATGCCGCCGAACTCGAGAAAACCGGGGAGATCTCGGGTCGGATAGGCAGTGAGGAGATGGCCGACAAGGTGCGTTGGATTCGCAGCTATGTGGTAAAAGAGGATGACGGCACTCTCGGCACCGTCTGCATTTACCAGGCTATTAATGAAGAGGCGTTGCGCGAACACGCCCGGCGTGTTGGAATGCCTGCCGACGAAATCGTACCGATTGCGAATACGGTCGTTGTCAATGCCGACCCGGAGCCGGCCATGGCCGGGAAATGAAAAAGGCCGGTTGCCGTTAGCACAATTATAAGGAGAAGAAATATGAACACCTATGTCATCCGTCGCAGGAACGGCTGGAAAAATGCCGCCGAGCTCGAGAAAACCGGAGCCGTTTCGAACGATGTTAGCGCTGAAATGTCTGACAAGGTGCGCTGGATTCGCACTTATGTCGTTAAGGAAGAGGACGGTACGCTTGGGGCGCTCTGTATTTACCAGGCGGTAAATGATGAGGCCATTCGCGAGCATGCCCGGCGTGTTGATATGCCGGCTGACGAGATCGTCCCAGTTGCGGATACCTTAGTTGTCAACGCCGATCCAGAGCCGGCCACAATGAAGCAATAATAAAAGCCGGGCGGTTGAGATGACCGCCCGGCTTCTCTTTTGGTAGTCCCGGAAGTGTGTGATCTACGGTGACAATGGCCTAACCCGCCGTTATCCCGGACGATCTATCGATCACCGAGCGGTTTCTTTGTAACCCCGACCCATCGCGGAGCCGAGTCAATACTCTGGCGCAGAATGAGGTTCATCTGCGCCGTGTGATGCTGGACATGGCGCATGTTGTACAGCAGCAGTTGCACCATATTAACCTCGCCCCATCCGAACCGATAGCGTTTTTCGGCGCTCTCATCTGTCAGACCACTAATTGTATCCCGGCACTTCTTGCGGCCGTGCTCGAGATATGCGAGCAACTCGTCTTTAGAGTAGAGGCGATCCGGAAGAAGCCCGGCGGGATCGAGCTCGACAAGGGTGAAGGGAGGCGGGGGAGTGAAACCTTCGATCGGTCCGGATAAATAGAGATCCAGCCAGAAGAGAGTGTGATATGCCAAGTACCAGACTTCATGCTGTCCCGATCGGTTGCTCCACAGATCGTCCGGGCAGTGTCGTATGGCGTTTTCCAGCATGTCGATAGACGCCCCGAACTGACGCCAGATAATCTCTTTGAAATTCGCATCCACAGTTGTTCTCCCTGTCACTGCACAGAATTGTTGACGGATTGCCCGGAAGGCAAAGTGATATGCAAGTATAACGTGTGGAATTTCTGGTGCGAGAGGAAAAAGTGTATTTGGGGTATACTTATTGGAGCATCGCGTCAGGTGACACCCGCCTTCGGCGGGCACCGCCTGACGCAATTCGGTTATCCTTCTATTTCATCAGCAACATCTTCCTCGTCTCGACATAATCTCCTGCCCGGAACCGGTAGAGGTACACGCCGATCGCCACTGCGATTTCCCGTTGAGGTGAATATACACCACGTCTTCATCGGCCTGGTTGAATGTCGCGCCGAGATCACCGTCGTTGTCCAGATCGGCCGCCACCATAACCCGTGAACTTGCCCCCGTACCGTATCTACCGCCGGGAGTAAATACTTGCGCCTCGACCGAGGATGCAAGGAGCAGGATGACTGAGAGAAGTATCATACTCGGCAGATTGTTGGGTCGAGTAACACGCGTATTCCGCTCCTCCCTCAGCGAATATCGATTAGATTTTTCGTGGTCGTATATGTGCCCTGATGGTCGAGGATATGCTCTACGATGCTATCCCCTGTGAGATGCAAAGCAGAAAATCCCCCCGGCCGGCGATATGTGCGCAGAATGCCTCAGAGCGCTTGCGGCGCAAGACGATAACTCACAGTCTGATCGACAGAATCATTCAGGCATCGTGAACAGTGAATCTGCCGGAGATAAATCAGAACTCACCGTTGCCAGCTCGTAAACGACCGAGCCGCCCTTGCGACTTGCCGTTATTTTATGAGGCACCAGCACACCATCGACCTCGCGATAATCATCGATCGACCAGTAATAGCCAATCCTGACCAGCAGGCCGGTTTCGGCGCTGAAGTACAATGTGTAGTGCTCCGGCGGACGTGATTCCGGCTGCAGGGCATAGACTTTCTCGCCGTCGATAGTCGACTCCCCGGCAAACGACAGTCCGGGAAAATAACTCTCGATATGGAGTGGCCCGTGCGGATTCAGCAGAAACGCCTGCTTGCTTCGCCCGATTTCGTTATTGGTCCTGACCCCGCATTTGTCTTTCACCCAGCCGGTTGTGCCGTCATATCCTTCCCGATAACCGCCGTCGTCCGACCAAACCTGCACCGTATAGCTCATCGGAGCCTTAGCGTAAGCCTCCATATACAATGACTGGTAGATTGGATGTTCTTTCGAAGTCAGGTCGGTGATCTGCGTTCCGGTATATTTTCGGGCCGTCTGGCCTTCGAGTGCCTGCCGGCCTCCTAATGCCTCGATATACCGGCTCAAGACACTCTCCACCGTCGGCTGCTCCGACCGTTTTTCTTTAGGATCGCCGGCCGATGCTGTCGCACCGAGAACAAGCATTGAAACTAAGACCGCCGTGCTCTTGAACAATGTCTTCATGGAATACCCTCCTTCACAGGCCTGTGTGTACCGGTTATACGTGACATGTTTATCCATGATTCAAATATTCTACCGGGGCTCCCCCGAGTACCGCCGGTCTGCATATTTATCTCTTGAATATTCGAGCCGGCTCAGAGTATCTTAGATACCCGGGCTTGTCTTGCGGGAGTTCTGAAGCGCAGGACAGGGCTGCACAAAGTGTACTTCGTTCCCGGAGTCGGCGCGTATACTTTACCGTTCAGTGCTCAGTGCGAGGGTGTTCATGAATACAGTGCACATAGAAGATGTCACCAAGACATTCAACGGCCATACGGCCGTGGACAGCCTCAATCTGTCCGTGCCGGAAGGGTGTATCTACGGGTTCATCGGGCCCAATGGTTCCGGCAAGACCACGACCATGCGTATGATTGTCGGGATTCTCTATCCGGACCGGGGGGCGATTCAGGTATTCGGCAAGGAACTTCACGGCGCCCGCAGCCGTCGAATCGGTTATTTGCCCGAGGAGCGCGGGCTCTACCGAAAGATGAAGGTGCGTGATGTCCTTCAGTTTTACGGCGGGCTGAAGATGGGCCGGTCGGTGAGCAAAGAAGTGGACTCGTGGCTGGAACGTCTGGATTTGGCGAAATGGGCCGATCAGAAAGTGGAAGCACTCAGCAAGGGAATGAGCCAGAAGGCGCAATTTATCGCGGCTATCGCTGCGAAACCGGAGTTACTGATTCTCGACGAGCCTTTCAGCGGCCTGGACCCGGTCAATCTGGATACGCTTCGCGAAATTGTGCTGGAACTCAAGGCGGCGGGGACAACGGTCATTTTCAGTACCCACGATATGAATGTCGCCGAGACGATGTGCGATTACATTTTCATGATTTACCAGGGGAGAAAGGTGCTTGACGGAACCCTGAGTTCCATTCAGGACAGCTACGGGCAGGATTCCGTGCGCATCAGTTGCGACGGGGGGAAGGGAGTTCTCAGCGATGTGAAAGGTGTCACGCATATTCGTGATTATGGCAATCTTCAGGAATTGCAGATAGCCGACGGTGTCGATCCACAGGAGGTCGTGTCGGCGGTTATGTCACGAACAAAGGTGCATCGTTTCGAAATAGCGCGCCCCTCGCTGCACGACATTTTCGTCCGTATTGCCCATCCGACAGTAGAGGAGGTGCATCATGCGTAGAGTCCTCCGCCTGATCGCCAGGGAATACAAGATGACTGTCCGCACCAAAGGCTTCGTACTGGGTCTGGTGGTCATGCCGATAGTCATGAGCGGCAGTCTTATCGCTATCGGATTGATCGGCGACAGGACCGACACGACAGATCGAAAGGTTGCAATCATCGATCGCACCGGTGTCGTGGCCGACAAACTGATCGAGCTTGCGGAGGAGCGAAACAAGCGGATGGTGTATGACACGACGACCGGCAAGAAGGTCAGGCCGGTATATCTTTTCGAGATCGTTCCACCCGACATGGAAAACCCGTCGGCGCAGCGGCTCGACCTATCCGACCTGGTCCGTCGGGGTCGCTATTATGCCTTTATCGAAATAGGTCCGTCTGTCCTGAAACCATTGAGTGATTCCACGGGGAGTGTCATTGCCTATCACGCAAAAAACGCCGCCATGGACAAGATCCCCGGCTGGCTCAGTTCGCCGTTGAACAACTACCTGAGGAAACTCCGGCTGAATGCCGCCGGCGTGAATGACTCTGTGGCCACAGAGGCTATGCAGTGGATCAATATTGACCGGTTGGGGCTTGTCGATGTTGATCCTGCTACAGGTGAAGTGACCGGGGCCAAGCGAAGCAGTGAGCTGGAAGCGATAGGTATCCCGGCCGCGTTTGTTCTCTTGATGTTTATCATGATCATGTTCGGCGTATCGCCCCTGTTGAACGCCGTGATGGAGGAAAAATCACAGCGAATCGCCGAGGTGCTTCTGGGATCGGTCACGCCGTTTGAATTGATGATGGGTAAGGTGCTCGGCGGCGTTGCTGTTGCGGTCACGGTGTCGGTCGTCTACACGATTGTTGCCTTGCTGGCGGCAGTCAACATGGGATTTATGGACGTGCTTCCGCTTGGCGTCCTGCCGTGGTTTTTTGCTTACATGATACTGGCCGTGTTCATGTTCGGAGCTTTCTCGTCCACTCTTGGCGCGCTTTGTTCCGATCCCAAGGACGCGCAGAACCTGATGTTCCCTTCGATGCTGCCGGTCATGCTGCCCATGTTTGTGATGATTCCCGTTGCCACGACTCCGCTTGCCGGTTATGCAACCTGGCTGTCGTTGATTCCACCGCTTACTCCGACGCTCATGCTGGTCAGGTTGGCCACGCCTACGCCGATACCGGCGTGGCAGCCGTGGGTCGGTCTGGCGGGAGTCCTGCTTTGCGCCATCGCGATAGTGTGGGTAAGCGGGCGGGTCTTTCGGATTGCCATTCTCATGCAGGGCAAACCGCCGCAACTTCGAGAGCTCGTACGCTGGGCGCTGAGAGATTGACAGCCGGCCATCCCCCGCATTCCAGTCCAGTACAACAGCTTACCGTGTGGATTGAGCAAATTGTCAGAATCTCTCCGGATTGGGGACATGGTCTGGTGCAAATAATCGACGTTTCGCGATAATAATTCTAGGTTTCCATGGGGGACTGCGGTATAATGAGAGGTTAGTATTCACTAGAGTTCGACCTTTATCGCAGTCTTGTCTTTTTCCGCAACTCTCCGCTAAAGCTTAATCTCGAAGTGATCGCGCAATATTGCGCTTATATCAATTATCCTGAAGTGGCTTGTTGCATTGAAATACGGCTGACTTCGGGATGAGCAACAACGGAGTGTAGATTGAATATCTACGTAGGAAACTTGTCGTTTGATACGACAGAAGATCAGTTACGCCAGGCCTTCGAGGCTCATGGTGAAGTGTCCACAGTCAACGTGATTACGGACAAGTACAGCGGACAGTCGAGAGGCTTTGCGTTCGTGGAGATGTCGGTGAAGGAAGAGGCAACTGCTGCCATCAGCGCCCTCAACGGCCAGGACATGAATGGACGCGACTTGAATGTCAACGAGGCAAAACCGCGCGCCCAGAGTGGTAACCGCAGCGGCAGCAACGGCTACCGTAAAGTCTACTGAGAATTACGAAAAAGACTCGCGTCAACCCTGGCGCGGGAATGATTTTCAAGAGAGACCGGCCTCAGCCGGTCTCTTTTTCTTATATTGGGGATATTGATCCCGTTGCCTTCGCGACGTGCCGAGGTCCGGGCTCATCAGGCAACGTCCGAATCGGCAGCAGTATCGCAAGATTCAACTTTCTGCTGTGAGAACAGATACGCGTTGGGGTCATGATACAGGGCGCCGTCCGGCAGAAATTCCCAGAACTGCCCCAAATCCTGCCGGATTTTCTCAACGAAAAACCGCGGGATCTCATGGGTCTCCTGCTCATAGAACTGCCGCAGGGGACGGTCAGTCTCAAGGCGCTTCCGTATCTCTACGTAGTAAGGGGTGCGGTTAAGACGCTCCGATGAAAACGTACGTATGACATTCAACCAAGTCGGGAACCCTCTCCGATTGGTTAGGTAGCGCCGAAGGGCCAACCGAGAAGAATACGAGTACGTGACCATATCTATGAGATAGTCGTAGAACTGCGGCCACGAGTAGTTTTTGGGCCTGATGTTCATCTGGATGTTGCTGAGGAAATGGAACGGGAAGGGAATGACCCGGCCGTCGCGCTGGAATTCGAGGTTTTGGGGCGCAGCCTGCCCAAATGCGGAGAGCATGGAGTACGCCGGGAAAGCGCCCGGGGCGAGATCCAGGAAGCGCTTGGTAAATTCGAACGGTCCCGGTCCTTCATCGCCATCGAGACCGAAGATATGGTTGGTCTGCACGTAGGGGATGTACCGGAGAATCATATTAATCTGGTCGGCGATTGCCCTGACCTTCTCCATGCCGGTTACCGTGGCTGTTCTCGATTTCTTTCCCATGTCATACCATGACTCGATGCCCGGCAGTAGGGCCCGGAAGCCGTTGCGTTTGAGCCGCTTCAGTCTCGATTCGGAAAGCAGCGAGAGCGTTGATTCAGCAAAAAAGTCTATTCGCCCGGGCGGCACCACCTCCTCGATGGCCGCCATGCATTGATCGAAACGGACTCCGAAATTGGGATCGTGCCACGCCACCCGGGGGTGTTTCATCTTGCCGAGTAGAAAACGGAGATCTTCTTTGGTCGCGTCGACATCCAGCATCTGGTACGGCACCGACGAATCGATACAGAAACCGCATGTATAGGGACAACCCAGACTGCTCATCATCGAAACTATCTTGAGAAACGGCGCTTTTTTCAAGGTGGGCTCGATAAACTTCCATCGTTGACCGACTCCGGGGAATTCAGTCGGATGCCGCTGGGAAGAAAGGTGGAGACCGAGTGGTCGATGACGGGTGCAGTCAGCAAGCACGTCTCGAATCAGGTTTCTGTCAGTGAGTCCGATAACGTAGTCGAAATACTTCTGCGCGTCCTGCGGATAACATCGGGCGTGCGGACCTCCGAGAGCGGTGACAGCGCCGCGCGACCGAAACACATTGCTCATCGCATAGGCGAGCAGAGCGGCTTCGGTAAAGGAGCTGATAAACACCAGGTCGACTTCGGCCGGCAAATCCTCGATGAGATTCTCACGACCGGTGTAAGTCATATAGGCGACGTCATGTCCCTCCTGCTCGCACCAGGCGGCGACCACCTGTGGCATGATGCTGGCGAAGTTGGCGGCCATGGTTCGCATCCATAGTGACTTCGTGGGGGCTTTCGCTATCAGGTCAATAATTCCGATTGACAGTTTGCGTTTCATATTCATCTCCTTGTCAGTTCACGCCCGCGGCCAACGGTTCGGCAGGCGCCCTTCACCAGCGGCAGTGAACCAGACCGTATGTTGCACGAGATAACGTGGAATCAATCTTCGAGCCTGCGAAAGAATCGATCTGATCGAGTCGTTCGACAGACCGGTGATATACGCGATCTCGGCGTAAGAAAACCGTTCACGCAACGCGAGAATCAAAATCAGCCGGGACTGCACTCTCAGGCGAGAAGCTACTTGCTTGACTGAAACATGCGAAACGCCGGCCAACTGCAGCAAATCGGTTCGCGCAATCGACGACGCCGGTTGTGGGGTATCGCTTTCAGTATCAAGCGGACCGGACTTGATTGGTTCTAGGTGCAGCCAGTGAGGCTGATGATTATCGGTATTACACTCGAGCAGTTCGTTGTTCAAGATACGGAACAGTCGCGCTTTAGTGCCGACCGTCTCCCGCGAATCATACCAGGTACGGTAGGCCTGTGTTATCGTTTTTAACAGGAGAGCCTCGGCACGGCTTCGTCGCATGGTAAGCCACTGGGCGGTTCGCCAGAGGCTCTTGAGATGAGGGAAAGTCTCTTCCTCAAATCTCTCGCGTTGAGCCGACTTGATCATTTCCATATTCGACTCCCGAGTTACCCGTCCTGGGGCCGGGCGGTTTAAGTGATACCATCTAAGATCCGGTCTATCGTTATACAGACCTACCCCCATATTCTCAGCTGCGTGGTACGGTTGTTCTTTGTCTCAAGAACGAGTGACTGGACTGGGGTTGCTCGAACTGACCACAGCCTTTTCCCGGATGATTACCTGCTGCCCGGGCCCAATTCACCAATACTCCTTCAGAATACCGGGGATCAAGCCATCCGTCAATGGGCCGAAAGATTGAAAAGAGGACTAGTCCCTAAGATTGAGATGCTACCGTCGTTTCCTGGAGCGCTTGTCCGTTGATGTCCTCACCATTCCCTCGGTAAGGGCAAAACTCGCTAATTGCAGACGGGAGTGAAGAGCCAGTTTCTCCAGTGTATTGTGGACGTGGCTCTTGACCGTGTGAAGTGCTATGTTGAGTTCCCCGGCAATTTCCTTATTACTCAAGCCTCTCGCTATGAGATCCACTACTTCGTGTTCGCGTTTGGTCAACTTGACCGCTTTCATCAGGCGGTCCGCTTTCCCGCTGTGCACGGCATATTCCACAATGTGCGTGAACAGCGATCCCGCCAGAGGCGGCGGCAGGACCTTCTTCCCCTGCGCAACCGACCGGATCGTTTCCAGGAAGTCGTCGATTGTTGCATCCTTGAGGATGAAACCGGACACGCCCGCCTTGACAAACTCCACCACTTCGGCGGGCGCCGGCATCAGATCCATCACGACGATCTCGGCTTTCGGGTATTCTTTCTTGACAAGCTTCGCAATTCGCAAGCTGTTCTGGGTCCTCAGCCCCATATCAAGGAGCACCACCTGCGGCTTGACTTTCCGTGCCTTCTCGAGAGCATCACCATTGCCCGTGGCCGACACGGCCCGTATATCGGGCTGGTCGTTCAGCATGGCGGTAATACCTTCGCGCAAGAGGCGATTATCTTCTACCAGCAATACTCTGATCTTTTGCACGGATGCTTTTCTCCCAAAGGGAATTACGGACTCTCACCAAAAAAATGAGGAATCACGGTGGAATTGTCAAGTCGAAAGTTGGCCGACTTGAGCGTAACTCATTGTACCACAGAGAGTGTCAAACGCGAGGCTGTTCCGACCGCGGAGTGGCCGCATTGTATCAAAACCG
>CAYNEO010000011.1:72162-78253 GCA_964396245.1 uncultured Ignavibacteriales bacterium | reverse complement strand
CCTGAGTTTGCGGATCCACACGCCTTTCTTGCGTTGCTAAAGACAGTACTGAAAGATGATACCGTCCGATTACGCTCGTACCGGGATGAGCGCATTCGATGCATATTTGCGATTGCGCCGGTCCTTGGCGAAGCCTTCACTCCTGCCGGGCTGGAACCGATCGATATTCCGGTCGACATCGTGGTCGGAGAAGCTGATACGCTTGCTCCGGCGGCAAACAACGCGTCACGTTTTGCGAGTCTGATCAAGAATGCTGGGTTGACTATCTTCAGCGGGCAGGTGGGTCATTACGTCTTTCTTGGAGAAGCTACGGAAATAGGACGGGAAGCTGCGCCCTTATTTTGTATGGATCCTCCGGGTGTTGAACGCGCCGCTTTGCACCGGAAGACCAGCGACATGGCAAGGGATTTCTTTGGCCGTTCTTTCGACGCACGATAGCGTAAGCCTTACAACACTTCCCAATCCGTGCTGACCCAAAGGCGACCATGGCTGTCAACCGACCCCGAACGCGTCTTTCGATAATAAAAGCAGGGTGCCACTCAATTCGAAAAGAGAGCCTTCAGTCGATCTCGCTTTCGAGGTACGTAATCGCTCTTTCGACCTGAGTGTCCCGACCTTCCAGCAAGGCCGTCCTGTCCAAAGGTACCGTAATATCGGGTATTACACCGCGACCTTCCAGCACAGTTCCGTCAGGTGTCAGGGATTGAGCTACCAGGTACATGAACGATGCCCCGTTCGGCAGCCGTTTTACATCAGACGGCCCGACTGCACCGGAGCTCTGTCCGCCGATTATTTTCGCTCTTCCGATTGACTGCATGCAGGCCGAGAACCGTTCGCTCGCCGAACCGTTCATGACATCGATCAATATCGCAACCGGTCCGTCAAAAACCGGCGGCTCCGGTTCGACGACCATGTGCGATATACTGTCACGATAGCGAAAGACAGAAAATAGAGTCTCATCACTCACGAACTTCGAGGCAATCACCTCGCCGATCTCGTGCATGCCGCCCGGGTTGCCTCGTATGTCGATTATGATCCCCTTCACTCCACTCAGTCCCTGCATCGCATCGAGGAACAGAGAGTCGACCGGCGGGACAAAGGCGCTGAAGAAAATATAACCGATGTCATCGTTAAGTCTCTTTGACCGGAAATCGACGTATACTGTCGGGAACTCCTCCGCAATCTTTACCCCGCGCTCCCTCTGCTTCATCTTCAACGCAACATCGTGGCTGATACCATCGGCGTCCTTATACAAAATTGTAACGGTATCGCCGAGCTGTCCGAAGCACCGGCTGATAACTTCATCACACATATCGCTGATCTTGCGGCGTTCACTGGAATATGGCATCTGCCTCACCGCTGCTTCATCCAGCAGCCTGGTCACCGGTATCCCGTGAATCCGATCGACCACATAACCGGGTTTGATGCCCGCCTGCGCTGCCGGAAAATTGGAGTCGACCGCAGTTATCACGGCGTCGGTCCCGAAAAGTCTCAGGTCGATACCGATACTCGCCTCGGACAATAAGGGCATACCCGACCTTTGTTTGTCGTCGACCCGAAACACCGCATAGTGCGAGAGTTTCAGTTCCCGCAACATGGCGTTTATGAGTTTGAGAGAGCGGGAGTCATCTTCCACTGATAGTATTAAACGCGAATAGCGATCGTGAACTTCCTGCCAGTCGACTCCTCCGAAAGTGGAATCATAGTGATTTTCGAGCACGGTCTGCCACACTGTATCGAGACTGGCTCTCTCCAGATCAATCTGATTCGCTTTGCTGGATGGTACTGTAAGCAGCAGGGTGATGAAGCAGGTAGAGCATATCAGGGCACGTCTATTAACCATGATATCTAATCCTTGCATTTTTTTATTCTGTTCCCCTCAAAGTACGTGAGGGCGATGTGAAACGTTTCACCGGATTGACATGAGTGACCGGTCCGGCTCAATCCGCATGATAATAACGCCTTGCGGAACTACCTCCCCCGGTCGGGCTGTTTACACAGTAAAGAATCTAATGACGAACGAGAAAGGAGGCGGAATGCAGAAGCGCAAACTCGGGAAAAGCGGTCCGGAAGTTTCAGCTCTGGGACTGGGTTGTATGGGTATGAGCTATGCCTACGGTGTACCCAAAGACAAGGAGGAAATGATCTCGCTCCTCCGGGCTGCCGTGGAACGCGGCGTTACGTTTTTCGACACCGCCGAGGCCTACGGCCCGTTTGCAAACGAAGAACTCCTCGGTGAAGCCCTTTCTCCTTTGCGCGATCAGGTGGTGATTGCCACGAAGTTTGGCTTCAGATTTGACGCCGACGGCAAGCAGGCCGGTCTGGATAGCCGGCCGGAGCATATCAGGGAAGTCGCCGAGGCTTCGCTGAAGCGGCTCAGGACCGATCGCATCGATCTGTTCTATCAACACCGTGTTGATCCCGATGTACCTATCGAGGACGTAGCCGGGGCTGTGAAAGATTTGATCGGGGAAGGCAAAGTGAGATACTTTGGTCTCTCCGAAGCGGGAGTGGAAACGATCCGGCGCGCACATGCTGTCCAGCCGGTCACGGCGCTCCAGAACGAATACTCACTCTGGTGGAGAAAAGCTGAAGAGGAAGTGATGCCGACACTTGAAGAACTCGGTATCGGTCTTGTTCCGTACAGTCCTCTTGGTAGAGGCTTTCTGACCGGAAAGATTGACGAGAACACGTCCTTCGATAGTTCCGACTTCCGCAGCAACCTGCCGCGTTTTACGCGGGAAGCTCGGCATGCCAATCAGGTTTTCGTTGATTTCCTCCGCGAGACCGCAAAACAGAAAAAGGCGACACCGGCGCAGATAGCGCTGGCATGGCTGCTGGCGCAGAAGCCGTGGATCGTGCCAATCCCCGGAACCACGAAGCTTAATCGTCTGGAAGAGAACATCGGGGCAGTTGCGGTAGAGCTCACACCGGACGATCTGCGTGATATCAACAGCGCGGCTGAACGCATTAAGATACAGGGGGCCCGTTACCCGGAACGCCTGGAGAAGATGACCGGTCGCTGAGTGTCGGCTGCCCGGAAACAATAGGCAAAAAATGTTTGCTTAGTGGGTCGCGATAGTCTATGTTGGTGATGGAATTCAGGTAAGCTCGTGATCAAGGAGGATTCATATGCGTAATCGACCCAAAACAGCTGTCGTGTTCCTGGCGCTGCTAGTTCTCGCTACGTACGCCTTCGCTCACACCACGTACACCGGGTATTCCGGCGCACCCGGCTCCAAGGGATACTGCGCTTCTTCATGTCATGGTGTTTCAGGAGGGACTATCCAGGTCAGCGGTTTTCCACCCCAATATGTTCCCGGCCAGACGTATACTGTGACCATCTCGCATGCCGGGGGTAGCGCCATAAAGCAGTTCAATGGCAGCTGCAGAATAGGCAGCGGCTCCGAGAATGCCGGAGTTATCGCGGCCGGCACCAATACCGCCACGTACAGCACAACCGGCGAAACCAACGGCATTCACCTGTCTGCGGCTGATCAGGACAACGGGACCTTCCAGTGGACGGCGCCTCCGGGTGAGACGGGCGACGTTACGCTCTATATCGCCGGGCACCAGGGTTCCGCGTCGGGCGCCAATACCAATTTGTCATTTGTGTCGTCTGAAATTGCCACCGATGTCGGGGAGAACGGATCGTCTGCGATCCCGAACGGTTATAAGCTGAGCGACAACTACCCCAACCCGTTTAACCCGAGCACATCCATTGCATTCGACCTTCCGCAACGCTCGCACGTGACGATTGAGATCTTCAATTTGCTCGGGCAGAAAGTGGCGCGACTTGCCGACGAGGAATATCCGGCGGGCAGTCATACGGTCACATGGAGCGGTATGTCATCCGATGGCCAATCTGTTCCGACCGGAATCTATCTCTACCGTTTGGAAGCCGGTAATTTCATCGAAACGAAGAAGATGCTGCTACTGAAATAAGAATCATGCGAACCAAGATAAAGGAAGGCGGATACAGCCTTCCTTTTTTGTGTATTCGAAGCGCTGGCCGGACTTTCCAATAGTAACGGGACCTTTCTTCTACGCCTTACCGGCACTTGCAAGCAACCTCACAGGCCCACTTGTAAGCTTTGGTATAGGAATTGAGAAGAAATTGTAGGCACGCCGGTTGACACCGCCAACGGGCTGTATATTCATTAATCGGCGGCATTGCGATCCGATAATGAGCGGCACTGTTTTGGAGTAAATCTTAGAGCCAAACATAGGAGTCAAAATGGTTGGGCGAATCTGGCACGGCTATACAACCCTTGAAAACGCCGATGCGTATTTCGAGGTGTTGACCACGGAAGTGATCCCGGGAATTGCAGGTATGAATCTTCCCGGATATCATTCCATACAGGTGTTGCGCCGGAAGCTGGCCGATGAGGAAGAGTTCATAACCATCATGTGGTTCGATTCGCTGGACAATATCAAAGCCTTTACCGGTGAGGATTATGAGGTCGCCCACGTACCGACAAAGGCGAGACAGGTCCTGAAACGGTTTGATCCGCGTTCCCAGCACTATGATGTTGTCTATGAGCAGGAGTACTAGAACCCGGATATCGTAATTTCTCCACGAAACCTGTGTGGCGGACTAACCGTAATTGTAAGCGGAAGTTTCGGGTTCGCATACAGTTGGTTGCCAATTGTCGGAGGAATCGCTATGAGGAATAAAAGAAGACTCGGGTACCTTGGTTTCCTGGGGTTCCTTGGATGTCTCGGTTTGCTCGGAACGCCGACCGGAAACGAGTCGTTTTACGCCCTCTACGGGCTGTTCGGTCTGTTCGGTTTCTTTGGGTTCTTCGGATTCAGGCAAGAGGGATGACGTCTCAAGGGCACTGAGGCGTCGTCCCGGTCGATGTCTGGGTAGGCACCGGAATTCAGGCAGCGGCCAACAGATTATATGATGACATCGGTTTTACTGACGCCTATATAAAACACATGTGGCGAAAGGTGATTTGATGTGTAACCGAGACCGGTGACGTAAACCTGCACACATGCATTCGGAGGGTAGTATGGGACACGGATTAATATGGGCCTGTCTGGCCGTGCCATCATTGATGGCCACCGGCGTCCAACCACAAAGTGAAAAGATCGAATTGAAAACGCTTCCCCAGGTGGGCATCACGGTGCTCGTCGAAAACATGGCGGGTTCCGGAGCTGTTTTGGGTGAGTGGGGTGTTTCATTTCTCGTCAATTCCGGCAAAAGCCAGATTCTTTTTGACACGGGCGGCGGACGGACGCTGCTCGAAAATGTCCGTTCACTTGGTGTGGACCTGGGCAAAACCTCCGCTATCGTGATCAGCCATGCCCACCATGACCACACCGGCGGGTTAGACAGCGCCCTGAGTGCCTGCGGTTCTGTCGATCTGCTTGTCCATCCGGCCGGTTTCGAAACCAGATACTGGAAAATCCGTGGTCAGGCGATACCCTGGAGCATGCCGTTATCCCGGGAGCAACTGAGGAGTCGGGTTGACAGCCTGATCGAGACAGAGACGCCCACGCCCGTTTGTGAAGGCGTAATGGTCACCGGGCAGATCCCTCGCGTGACCGATTTCGAGGATACCGGCTTGCGTGAATATGCCTTCCTGGACGAAAGCCTGGAGTCGCCCGACCCAATTCAAGATGATCAGGCCATGTTCTTCACGGTGCCCGAGGGCGTGGTGATAATTCTGGGATGCGGTCATGCCGGCCTGGTTAACACGATGCAATATGTCAGCGAGCTTACCGGCGGACAGAAAATCTACGCTGTCATCGGTGGCACTCATTTGGTTGGAGCTTCTTCCGAACGGATGCAGAAAACGATCGAAGCGCTCAAGCAGTTTGATGTGCAGAAGATTATGCTGTCGCACTGCACGGGCATCGATGCGTACACGGAACTGGCCAGGGCATTCCCGGGCCGATGCAGCTACCCTGCCGCCGGTACGATGATCCAATTCGGCAAGCAGTAGACGCGCGAGTCGTCTCGAGGAGCAATGATTTGAAGCTCAGGTCAGCAGCTATAGCCATTCTTTTCGGCCTTTGTGTGTCCTCCGGTACCTGGGCCGAGGACTTGTCTGTTCCGTTTCACCTGAAACGCAATGTCGTG
>CAYNEO010000011.1:64566-72062 GCA_964396245.1 uncultured Ignavibacteriales bacterium | reverse complement strand
TCCGACGGAGTCATAGGCTGGAATCTGTTCGGTCATTATGTCGTCAGCATTGACTATGATACGGAAACGATCACATTGTTTGGCGACGATTTCGTTGAGCCTGACTCCAGTTGGCAGACGGTCCCTGTCGTTCTCAAGCGAAACCTCCCATTTCTCCAGGGCAAGGTCGAAGTCGTGGAAGGCGAAAGTGTCGATGTTACCCTGTATATCGATCTGGCATCGGATAAAGCCCTCGAACTGCTGACCGGGCCTGAGCAGAAGTACACCCTCCCCGACAGCCTCACTTCCAGCTATCTCGGCACCGGTTTGAGCGGCGATATTCACGGGCATCTCGGGATAACCCGGAAACTGTGGCTGGGAGGGCGATTGCTGAGCGACATCCCCACTGCCTTTGCACCGGCCGAGGTGCGATCAAGACAGGAGGGGGCCGATGGTATCCTGGGAAATGACTGCATTCGCCGCTTTAACGTGATTTTCGACTACCCTCACAACCGGCTCTATGTGAAACCGAGTAAATACTTCTCACGGGCGTTCGAGCGGCCGGGTCCGTAGCCGATATTTGCGGAGGTCACCCCGGTGCGGCGGAAGTGTGGCCAAAATACCACTTGACTTCAGTTGCATGCCTGATATTTGTTAAGATACTGTCGGCCTTATCGGGGGTGACAAGGCGGACTTCGGGGACAATCAACCAGCGAGCCGGTAACACCAACCGTTCGCTCATCTCCTACAGATAGATGCTGAAAAACACGGGATATTTGCAGGTGTGCTGACCGTGTTCGGAGACGTAGCTGGACGGGTAATACGGCCAGAGAACCGGGAAAGAATCACTGCAAAATTGAAAGGGAGAAGCATTATGCTCAGGGTGTTTATCGCTATAGCCTGCGTACTGGCCTCGACTGCCGCAGGTTTGGCTCAGCAATGGCAGGCCGACTTGCATACACTCGCCAATACGGCGCCGGGGCCGGAGCAGGATGCGCTGATTGCGCGAATCGTCTCCGCTGAACCCGACTGGGGCGAGGTCATGACCGAAATTCAATCAATGACATTTCCCGACGCAGCCGGGGGAGAGTGGTTTTTGGATTCGGCTACGTGCATCGACGGTGTCCGTCGGCCTTACGTGGTGTATGTGCCGTCGGGGTACAACCCACAGTCGCCGACACCGATGCTGGTTCATCTGCACGGGGTTGTGGGGCGACCGTTTATCGATCCGGATCCAACGCAATATGTCGGAAACACGGCCTTGATGGAGGATGCCGAGAAGAGCGGCTGGTTTGTCCTCTTTCCGTTCGGGCAAGAGGGCGCCGTCTGGTGGGATGAGGTCGGTATGACAAATATCGCCGGCCAGATACGCATGATGAAATCAAGGTTCAATATCGACGACAACCGGGTGTACGTGAGCGGTATCTCCGATGGCGCCTCGGCGGCGTTTCTCTATGCCATGATCAGGCCGACCGACTTTGCTGCCTTTGCCGCGCTCAACGGTTCAATGGGAGTCGGCAGCGAGGACGGCGGGCACTCGACCTATGCCCCCAACATGGCTAACTCATCTATCTATGTCACATCCGCCGACCGTGACAATTACTATCCAACATCGCAAATGCAAAAGACGATTGCCATGGCCGAGAAGGCCGGCGCCAACATCCTGTACCGCAAACTCCAGGGCGAACACATCGGAAGTATAATTGATTACGATTATTCGGACGTATTCGATTACCTGGCGCAACACATACGGAATTCATCCCCTGACACGATCATCTGGGAAACGGCCACACCGGAGTTCGGGGTGTGCAAGTGGCTTGCGATCGACGAGATCACAACTGACGAACCGGCCGACTGGCATGTCGATTACAATGTCGCCCTGGTGGACAGCACGATATCGATCGGGTTCTGGCCAAATGATACCTTTCCGGGCCCCGGGTTGATGGTAGCGTCGTTGTCTGAGGGCGACAGACTGTCGAGGCGAGTTGGTCTGCAGAAGGGTGATATCGTGATCAACGGGAACGGTATGCCAATCGACAGCATGGCGGATCTCAATACATTCAAGGCTACCTTGAAGCGCGGGGCCGCAGTGTCGCTCACTGTCAAGCGTGATGGAAAGGAGATCGTGTTGAGCGGACGGATGCCGGCGCCAAGAAACTACCTCATTTTCATGCGTGACAAGCCCTCGGCCATGATTAGAGCCGCATACAGGGACAACCGGTTCGACATTCAGGGCTCGCGCGTAGGCGCATTTCGTATCCGGATTGACGCGCAGATGATCGCTCTGGACAAGAACGTAGTGGTGACCTTCAACGGAAACGCGATCTATGATGGTCGGGTAGAGCCGGATATCGGATATATGCTGCGTGACTATCTGGCAAATCGGGACAGGATGTTGGTGTACGTTAATGAAATCTCGCTTCGTCCGGTGATATAAGTCTGCGCCCGCCGAAAACGAGAAGCCTTCCATTTGGCTCCTTGATTCGAACCGTCCAAACGGGGCGGATTAACAGCTTCGGGCATACTTCACCCGGCCCTCTGCGATCCTCTCTTAATAACCCAAGGGATCGCGGTGTCTGGCCGGGATTGGCTCGATCGCAAGTGGATGGAGATGGGAACGCGTTTCACACGAATCCTTTGACAATCCCTTTCAGGTAATATATTTTAGTGACAAGAGCATCCATGTTCGCGCCCCGTGCGCATACATGGATAACAACACAGGGAAAACTCCAGTGCACGACATCCGGTGTCTGCAACTCGCCACCTCTTTTGCATTACATAAGGCCATTAGGATAATGTGACTCGTTGTCGCAACCAGGGTACAACGCTTCCGGGTCTATCAAGCCGGTCACAGACCATCTGAAATTGGAGGTTGTCATGAGACCCGTTGTTCGTCTTGCGGTTATTATAGCCATGCTTATCGTGGCGAATGCGGTTTCGGCGCAGAATATCGAGTATGTCGGCTCGGCGATCTGGTCGGGCGCATACGACGCTGTCGTCGATGGCAATTACGCCTACTGTGCGTTCAAGAACGGGCTGGTCATAGTCGACGTCTCCATGCCCGCCACGCCGACTCTGGTCAGGGAACTTTACCTGCCGGGTGACGGCAACGGCATTTTCAAATCAGGTGATTTCGTGTATGTCGCCCAGAGAGATTCGGGTCTGCATATTGTAGATGTCTCTAACGTCTCCGACCCGTTCCTGACAGGAACCGATCATTTTCCGGGAGCCGCCCACGACGTGGCCGTGTCAGGCAATTATGCCTTCGTAGCTGGTGGGACTGCAGGTCTTCATATCGTGGATATCTCCAATGTCGCCAATCCTGCAATGGTAGCGGATTACGGCACGTGGAATGCCCGGGCGGTCTTTATCTCCGGGGATTACGCTTATGTCGCCGATGACACCGCGGGTCTCAAAATCATCGATATTTCCGATCCCGGCAACCCCTCCCTTGCAGGCAGTTACGACACGCCCGGCTGGGCGCGAGGAGTATTCGTTGCCGGCGACTACGCGTATATCGCCGATGATTCTACCGGGCTTCAGATTATCGATGTTTCTGATCCTGCCAATCCCGCCTTTGTCGGAAGCCACGATACCTTTTGCGCCGAAGATGTTCAGGTTGTCGGAAACCTCGCCGTTGTCGCAGACAACGCCTCGGGTCCGGTGATCATTGACATCACCGACCCCGCGAATCCCGTGTTGCTCGGATCATGGGACACAGTCGGCTATTCCCACAGTATCTTCATATCAGGCGATTACTGCTATATAGGCGACGACGTTATAGGAATGAGTATAGTCGATATCTCCGATCCGTCGAACCCGATGTTTTTCGGGAATTACGATACCAACAACTTCCCCTGGAACGTCTTCGTGGCGGGTGGATATGCCTATGCGGCTAATCTATATACCGGGCTGACCGTGATCGATGTATCCGATCCCGGAAATCCAACCGTGGCGGGAGGCTATGATACACCCGGCAGGTCACGCGACGTGTATGTTGCCGGCAATTACGCGTATGTCGCCGATGGTCCTGCAGGATTGCAAGTGATAGATATTTCCGATCCGTCGAACCCGACCCCGACAGGAAGTTACGACACGCCCGGTTGGACCATTGGGGTATTTGCCTCCGGTGATTATGCGTACATGGCGGATGGTTCGGCCGGACTCCAGGTAATCGATGTCTCTGATCCCGCAAACCCGACTCTGGCGGGGACGTATGATTCGCCCGGTATCGGCCGGGGTGTATACGTGAGAAGTAATTACGCTTATCTGGCGGCAGACACGATCGGCCTCGAAATAATTGACATCTCAAATCCCGCGAGCCCCGCCGTAACTGGCACCTGCAATACGCCGGGCAACTCCTGGGACATTGTGCTATCGGGCGATTTCGCATACGTGGCCGATGGTGCAGCGGGCCTTCAGATAATCGATGTCTTGAATCCCGCCAACCCGGTCCTGGTCGGGACCTACGATACTCCGGGCCTGGCTCGCGGTGTGTACTACTATGAGCACTTTGCCTTTGTGGCTGATGTAACCGACGGTGTGCATATGATAGATGTTGGGAGCCCGACCTATCCGATCCTGGCTGGTAGCTATAATACCGCCGGAGATGCCTGCGGCGTATTTGTAACCGGCGATCTTGCGTACGTGGCCGATCATTTTTCAGTCATGATTCTCCGTCCCACGTTTCCTGTCGATGTTACGGAGGACGATATCATTCCGGCGGGCTTCTCTCTGGATCAGAATTATCCCAATCCGTTTAACCCGGTAACGACGATTGAATATAGCCTCGCCCGGCGAGGTCTTGTCAGGATCGATGTGCTAAATATCCTCGGACAGAAGGTGCGGACACTGGTAGACCACGAGGAGTCATCGGGTACACATCGAATCGAGTGGGATGGCAGAAGCGATGATGGTCGGTCGGTATCAACAGGTATCTACCTGTATCGCATCCAGACCGACGAGTTTATGAGAACACGGAAAATGCTGTTACTGAAATGAGCGGCTGTAAAGACGGTAGAGAAATACCCTTCAGCTATTTCGCCGAAGGGTATTCTTTGATCGGTACTTGCTGCTGCGTCTCGCGAGCATCGGCGTCGTTGATCGGCAGCAATCAAAAAGAAGCGCTGGTTACAAAGGTCACAATGTCGTTTGTGGCGAGCATCCAGAAATTAGTTCCGTCGTTTGTGATACCCTCAACGTGGGCTCCCTCGATTCGAAAGGCCGCGACAACCCGGAACGGCGAAATCTGAATCCGGTTTATTATACCGTCCGCACATGCGTAGATGTACCCATCATGGTACGTCATGCCGTGGATTGGTCGATCGACATGAAACGTGTCGACGATGGTGTCCAGGGTCGGATTGTAGCGGTAAATTGTCCGTGAATTGTTGCTGCCGGCCCAGAGATCCTCTCCATCGAATGCAATTCCCTGAATCCAGGAGCTCATTTCGAGGCTGTAGAACGACGAAGTTCCGGAGATAGTGTCCAGAAGGTAAAGGCGGCTATAGCCGTTGCTTGACACCCATAACTGATCTCCGGCCCAGCAGAGTGCAAAGGCAGACGGGCCGATCGGCAGACTGTCCGCAACGGTGCCGGTAACAGGATCGACCTGGTACAAGTAATCGCCGGAGTAGGCGTTGCCGAACCACAGCCGGTCACCGTGCCAGTCAATATCGACCGTGCTGGTGAGAGGCGGGTCAAACGAGGTCGACGTCGAAAGAGCGACAATCCAGTCGTTGAGACCCGGAGCGGTGTCATCCCGAACCATCACTATCGAGAAATCGACATCGAGCAACCGCAGGGTATCGGAACTTATGGTGTAATTGTAAACATTTCCGTCGAACATCACCTGGGATTCGATCAGGAGGTAGACATTCGATTTGAATGACCGAAATCCGAAATCGGCCTCGTAAAGTCGATCAAGCGTCTTGTCACTGTTGAAATTAAACTGGATCGCCTCATCACCGCTGACAACGCGCCAATGGCCTGTCAGCGAGGAACTCGTCCCGGGATCAGTCGGGCCGGTGTCGTCGTCGTCACTGCAAGAGAGAACGAGACAGCAGGCGACCATCAGGCACACCGCCAACCACATGACTGGTTTTTGCTTCATTTCCTTCCTCCTTTGGGCCGGACCGCTACGAGCCACCGGTTGGGGATATTTCTCGAATGAAGATGGCGGCAGCAAGCGGTCTCTCCCCGGTAAGTCCTGACCGTGGGACTCGCTCTGCGCTGGACTTCGTGACCGGAGTCTCTCACAGGAAACGGTCCCGTTGATTTTCCGATGAACCTAAGTGACCCAATGTACCGCGTCAAGTTTAACACTGCACCGGTTGCAAGAAAAATAGACACAGTAGTCCGTGTGCCGGACAGGGACACCGGATCCGTCTGTTTTTATGGTTGGACCCGAGCCAGGCTGAATTGTGACTCGTTGAAAGCCCGGGCCCGAAATAATTCTGCTACCGGGCGAAACGGATGCGTGTATAATGCTAAACCAAATGCCGGGAGGTGACAATGTCCAAGATGGACTTGAGAAATTCGGTTGGGGCCCGCGTGATCATCATCGTCGTCCTGACGATCTTCCTGCTCATTCCATTACTCATGATTTCATCGCTGATCTCCGAGCGACAGAAACGGCGCGATACTGTTGCGAGTGAGATTAGCCGAAACTGGGGTGAAAAACAGGTGTTGATCGGACCGGTACTGACCATTCCATTCAAATTTAGAACCTTTAATGACAAGCAAGAGGCGGTTCAGTACGTTCACGCGGCTCATTTTTTGCCCGAGCGCCTTGAAATTAACGGTGACATCAGCCCCGAAATTCGAAATCGGGGTATTTTTGACGTCATCGTCTATAATTCCGTCCTCGACGTATCCGCCTCATTTAATCCGCCATCGTTCGATGAATTGGATGTCAGTCCCGAAGACATTATGTGGGACAAGGCTTCGCTCTCGTTCGGCATTTCCGACATGAAGGGCGTAAGAGACCCTATCAGTTTTCAGTGGAATGATGAACAAGTCGAGGCGACTCCGGGCATCCCGACCAGGGATCTGTTTTCTTCGGGTATCAGCATTCCGGTCAAGGATGCAGCTGGAAGTGCGGGTTATACTTTCGAGACAAAGTTGAACCTCAACGGCAGTTCCGAACTCCTGTTTTCACCCGTCGGAAAAGAGACAAAGGTAAATCTGTCATCAGATTGGCAGAACCCGAGTTTCACCGGGGATTACCTGCCGGCGACACGAGAACTGGGTGCGAATGGGTTCAAGGCTGACTGGAGAGTGCTTCACGTCAGCCGTGATTTTCCCCAGGAGTGGGTGGGTTCTCAATATGCTGTGAACGAATCGCTGTTCGGCGTGAATTTGCTCTTACCGGTGAATCAATATCAGAAGACAATGCGAACGGTGAAATACGCGGTCATGTTCATCACCCTGACATTTCTGACATTTTTCGTCATCGAAATTCTCAGCTCAAAGCCGATCCATCCGATTCAGTATTTGCTCGTCGGACTGGCCCTGCT
>CAYNEO010000011.1:0-64466 GCA_964396245.1 uncultured Ignavibacteriales bacterium | reverse complement strand
AGGTTTGCGAGTGATCGCTCGACGATCTTCTCCCATGCCGGTCTGACAAAGAGCCTGTCGAGGAGCGCCCCGAACACCGGTATAGGGATACGGTAGGTCTGGACAAAAGTGAACCTTGTCTGTCCCGACGCCGATTCGAATATCCATTGCGTTCGGTGCGGTATGCCCCCGGCGGCGATTCCGACCCAGCCTCCGTTTTCGATAAACTCGGTGATTTCTGTCTCCACCGACGCCTTAATTCCAAGCATTTTAGCCTTGTAGGCGTACCGAGCTCCGTTCCCACGGGTTGTCGCGGTCGTCGGTTTGAAGTCGGAGACGCCTTCGAAGAAACTGGGCCAGTTCCGCCAATTGGAGGCATACCGGAAGACAGCTTCGATTGGCGCTGAAATCACGATACTTCTTCTGATTTCTGTCACGTGACTCCTTCCGATCTCTTATCTGAAATGCACGTTGGCTGCATTCATGTCTCCGTCTGGATACCAGTATAGTCCCTGTGCAGGTCTATTTCAAGACCAGAGTGTTCTCCCGGTTCAACGTGATTATCTTCCTGGAACGGGCGAAAATCTGCTCCTCTAACGAGCGAATTGTCCGGCAAACCGGCTATCACACGCTACATGGACCAATACGTGCCATAGACTTCCAGTGTCCCGAATCTCTCTTGTAAATATCCACTCGATCATGATATGTTGAGTTGTTAATGTATTTGGTACTGCAACTGACGCAGCTATCGACTGTCATAGGTAGTGAGCAGCCAGTTCAATCGATGAGTCGGATGAAAACTACCTTTATGTAATCGGTGGCTGATGGATAATGCCATAGAATTCAATTTGTAGACGGAGGAGATACAGCGATGTTCCACGATATAGAACCTCACATTATGAGCCGCATGAAGTGGCTCGAGGAACGAGACACAAGAGACCGAAAGGATGGTACGCCGAGCAGTCAACGCATGCGGCAGATTCCTCCTGAAACCGGTCGCTTTCTCGCCATTCTGGCCGCCGGCGTCCCTGATGGTGAGATTATAGAGATAGGCACCAGCGGTGGTTACTCCACGCTGTGGTTAGTATTGGCCGGGCGGACAACGGGTCGCACAGTGACAACCTTCGAGATTGATCCGGACAAAGTGCGGCTTGCAGGCGAGACATTTCGTTTGGCCGGTGTAACGGATCGAGTGACTCTGGTCCGCGGTAATGCCCTGGAGCTCCTTAAGGACCGGGATGGCATTGCCTTTTGCTTCCTCGACGCGGAAAAGGAAGATTATCACGACTTCTATGATATTGTCGTCCCGAGGCTCGTACCCGGAGGTCTTCTCGTTGCCGACAATGTGATCAGTCACGCCGACAAGCTCGGGGAGGTTGTACGCAATGCCGGCACGGACGTGCGGGTAGATAGTATGGTGGTGCCGGTCGGCAAGGGCGTGCTTGTCTGCCGACGGACAGCTTTAACTCGCAGATAACAAATCAATTACAGGGGCAGCTGTGGCTATAGATTCGGGATTAGACCTGATGGGTCCAAAAAATCCCTTGCTGGGCGGATGGTGTGACCCTAAATTAATAGCAGGGAAATTGCAGCCACAGGCGGTACCGCCCTACCAGTATCTTTTTGAGCACATCTTCGTATATGCCCCTGGGCGGGGGAATCTCGACATCAAAAACATTTAAAGAGGGATGATCTCGGGAAAGAGCATTCTCTACGTGCACGAATTACCGGAGGTAGGTACGTCGGCATTAGTCGGGCATGAAATTCATGATCGTGAAGATGCCGACTATTAGCCAGGGATGATCCGGCTATACGTCGAAGAAATGCTTTGCGAAATGCGGGAGGAGGAATGAGGAACGGCCCGGCCGTTCTGCGCCGGCTTGCCCGCGATGTCCGTATTGACCGATGGCGACCTCCGCCGCCGGAATGACATGCGGTCGAAACTCAGGTGGAGGTCTTTGACGGGGAATCAACCATGAACAGTTTTGAAATTGCGTATCAGGCCATCCCGCCGTGATGGTGTGCTATCACCGTGGCTGACGCCGGTGGAAATGTCCGGCGTGATGCTCAAGTTTCGTTGCCGGGGGTGATATGGAAGCACTTCACAAGCACCGCCGGCCTCTTCAGGGGCGGACACGAAAAGCTGTCCTGAGATGAGGGAATTAAGATGAAAAGCACATCGACCAATCCGAAAGTACTCCTGTGCACCGTTTACAGACGCTTTGCCGATGACTACATGGATTTGTTGGATGAAGTCATCCTGAAGCGTCCGAAGATAACCATGCGCAGAAGAGTCAGCCCGGGATTACGTTTCATCAAGCAAAACGTCCCGGAAGTTGAAATACTTGAATACCCAATGTGGGATGAATATCAGGCGAAACTCAGGGAGGGATGGGATATTGTCGGTTTCAGTTTCTACCAGCACGAGATAGATGAGATAGTGAGAATGGCTGAAGAAGCTCATCAACATGGAGTGAAAGAGCTCTGGGCCGGTAACTACGGCGCGCTTGATTACAAAGTGCCAAGTATCGCGGATCGTATCATCCTGGGACCGGGGGAGGACGAACTTGCGAAGCTGTTCGGTTATCACGTTCATGACTCGGAAATCGAACATCCGCCAATCATGTTTCACGCCGCCCTGTCACCCGGCAACCTCAAGCACTTCACGGCCGGAGTGCTCTATACCTGGCGTGGCTGTCCGTTCCGGTGCACTTTCTGTCAGACTCCGGCGTTCGACAAGCGAATGTTTTCCATAAATCTCGAGAGTATTGACCGGGTCCTGCAGTATTACCTGCAAAAAAGAATCAAGTACATTTTCATCATCGATGAACTCTTTGGCGCTAATCCCAAGTTCACGGACCAGCTCACACGGCTTCTGGCGCGCTATAAATTTCACTGGTACATGCAATCACGGGCATCTACGATCCTGCGTTATCTGGATGACTGGTATGAACGAGGACTGCGATTACCGTCAATCGGGGTCGAGTCGATGTCCCAGGGTGCCCTCGACGATATAGACAAACGGCAGAAGATCGAAGATACGGTTGAATTTGCACGCCGCGTTCAAGAGAAAAAGTATATGTACAGCATTACATCCTATATGATTGGCCATCAGAGTATGAATGCCGAAGAGGTGATTCAGGATGCAATCCTGTTCAAGCAACTGGGATTTGTCTTTCACGGGGTTAATATCATCACCCCATTCCCCGGAACCCCCCTCTGGGTTGAATTGGATTCGAAGTATGGGATTTTCGATCGCAACTACAGGCATTACGATGCCAAGCACCTGGTGTTTAATCATCCTTATATTAAGCCTGCTCAAATGCTGGACCTGTACAAAACGGTCTTGACTCTTCTGAATAAGCCTATGACAATGTACAGGAAAGGCATTCTCCAGTTAATTAGGGAGGGATTGGAGGAAAATGGGATTGGTTTTCTGTGGAAAGGACTCAGGGACGGCCCTGTCAATTCGTTGTTCATCGACGACCGCAAGCCGGTTTACTTTGCCAGAATCGCACACGGAAAATCAGCTACGAGTGAACAAACTGTATAGTCAGGCGACCGGGCGCGCCGGGGGATTGTGTTACAAAGCCGGCGGACAGACAATAATTCAAGGCAGGTCACAGCACGCTTATGCTCGGCCTGCCGGTCCTCCCGCGCTATTCCTCAAACGGCCGGTCCAGAAGATTCTTGTGCATGCCATGTGTTTTCGCCTCGCGCTTCCAGCGGGAGGTCCCCATTAGAATGTACAGCCACCTGGGCATGAGCGGTTTGGCCATAAGGTCTACAGCCTTCTGAGGAATCGGCTTACCGTCGGCAAGAGCCTGTGCGGCCAGGTCAAGTGACTTGATCACGTTTCGCGCCAGCCCCTTTACTTTGAACAAGTTTCGTCCGTTGATTGCCTCGCCGGCGCCGAGGGCAAGTCCGCCGGCCCATTCGAAACCGGTTTCACGGGCAAACTGACGGCAAATCGCGATCGCCGTCTCGTTTTGATGAGCTTCCGGGAAACCGCAATTGAGAATGCACAGCAGAGACTGGTCCGTCCGAGTGTTCCTGCCGGCTCGGTTCTCGGCAATTTGCTCGAGCATACCGGTGACCGGGTAGGGCAGGGCATCGACAAACAACGGAGCGGCGAGAATCACGAGATCGGCTTCGTCTACCGATGCCAGCACTGCGGATCGCGCTTCTCCCGGTCGAATCGTCTTGTGCGCATAGCGAGTTTCGGATTGCCAGCCTCTCCGTACGAGCTTGTCAAGAAGGTAGCTGCCGAGTACTTCCGACGTACTCTGCTGGAGTTTCGCACTGCCGACAATCAGCAGAACTTTCCGGGCGCCGTTCATGATGATATCCCGAGCCGGCTCAAGAGTGGCTGTATCTGCGCTCCAACGCTGTCAATGGACCGATCGCGGATGACCACGAGGGCCTCATGTGTCGGGGCATGCATGTTGATGGCGTTACGCTCGAGCAGTTTGGTAAATATCCGTTCACTCCGCTCGTCCTCACCGGGGAGAACACCCAGCCCCAGCAGGCGCGGATATTTGTCGTAACGCTTCTTATGATGAGTTTCTCCTTTGATTTTCGTGAAGAAAGGAGAGATCAGGCAGATCATGCGATCCAGCGCCTTTTTGAGCTGGGACGAATAACCGCCGAACGTAACGGGGGAAAGGAATACGACCAGATCACTCTGGATGAAGTTCTTCGCTACCGAGCGACCATCGTCATTGAATCGGCACAGACCCGGCGTAGTCGTGGCGCACTGGAAACAGCCGACGCAGTGAGTTATTTTCATCTCTCGGAGAATCAACGACTCGGTTTCCCAGCCGCTCGATGATAGCTCGGTTGTGACAACCGATTGAATATCGGTCAGAAATTTGTCATCTGTTCGGGAACCGTCAAATATCGTTGCTCTCATATCGTGCCTTTCGGTTACGTGGGAAACCGAACCCCTTTATAATAGTCTGTCTGACGCGTCGTTGCAACGGTAAATCGTGCTGCTAAGGCCATTGAGTAGCGCGACTGCAGTGTCCTCACACTGGATGTGAGGGAGATTGGCTACATTTCTCTTGTAAGGGCGGACCTCTACATTTATATTGCAAAAAATAAGGGGATTGACTTTCCGGAGGGGCTTCATGAAGCCAAAATCTCATCGGTTTTCTCCAGCAGCCATCAGTTTGAACGCGGCGCTGGTCCTTGCATACCTCTGCGCCACTATCAGTTCGGTTGCCGGCCAGAATTCAATTTATTCCGGCGATAGCTCAGGTTCGGAAAAGATTACACACGACATCATCTTCAATGAAGATAGCGAGTCGGGTGAATATCAGATTTACGCCATTGGTCAGAACGGTCTCAAGAGTATCACGCCGGACGCCATAGTCGATGACGATGAATACCAAGGCAGCTGTCGCGTCTACCACGTCTGCTATCCCGAAATGAATGAGCTGATATCGGCACGGAAGGCGGGGGCGGATTCGAGTGACAAGACAATCCCAATTTACAGTTTGATCCAACTGGGACTCGGAGATATTCGCCCTTCGGGTATTATCGAGCGGGATGATAACGGCCAGGAAATTCGCATATATCGTGTTGACAGTCTTGGACATAGAGAATCGAATCCGGCCGGGCTTGTCAAAAAAGACGGAAATAGATACCGCGTCTACGCTGTTGATGAGAACGGCGAATTTACGGTCATCCCTGTCCGAAAGGTACAGACGGCAGGAGAACCTCAGGCTTCTGGCGTTCTGCTGTTGCCGTCGATCGAGCGGGTCACTCATGACGCCGCGAACACAACGATCCAAACGGTCCGAAGAGTCCGGGAGATGCCGGACAGTATGATAGATAAACAGGAGTGGAGGTCCAGCCGGGGCACGACAGAGATGGAGAAGGAATGACAGATGGCCGATGACAACCTCGGGGAGCAGATTCGCTGTCCACAATGTAACACAAGACTTCAGATTCCCGCGACAAAGCGGAGAGTGCGCATATCCTGTCCACGGTGTGAGACAGTGTTCTACCACAATGCATCGCGCGGTTTCGTTTTCGGTCGATCAGCTCTGGCTCTGGTAGCTTTACTTGCTATCGCGGCGGTACTCGTCGCCTGGATGTACAAGGGCGAACAAATTCTCAACGGCGCCGCGCTGACATCGTCGGCTGACGGCTGGATACCAAGTAACTGGGTCACGATCAATTATGGCGGATTGGTAGATACGGCTGTATTCACGCACGGGAACAAAACGATAGGCACCGTTGTCTCGGAGATACCGTCATATTCGGAAGACTACCAGGGAGTGGTGCAGCCGTACCTTGAACCCTATTCCATTCTCTGTAACGACGTCGTAATGTCGCTGAATGGTCCCGATACGCTTCCGCTTGTCAATATCACGAATCACTATCCCGTCGGTTCGGAACAACCGGCGTGGGTGGCGCTGTTCCGTGAGGGTCAGTACCAATTGTATTACAACCAGTCGAAAATCAGACTGTTCGTGCCAGGCACAGATGCCAAAGAGAGTTTCGATCTGAACCAACCGGTGATTCGTCTTGCGATCAACGACGTCATTAACAGCAAACATACACAAATCGATTCCATCGAAGTGTATGTCTTTCTGAACAAATACGGCAAAACAGAACTGCGGTTGAACACCACGCCGACATCATTTGCCGTCGAGGACCTGGAACTTGAGCCGAAACGCAAATCGATCGACCTTGCGGCTATCAAAAGATTTCTTGACGAGGGGGTAAGGCTGGAGGCGGTCGAAGTAGACCCGGCTAACGATCTGTATTTCTACGGAAGGAAGGCTAACGACCAGACTCTGGCAGGCAAGCGCGTGAGTCTGGCGGACCTGGCGGTTGTCTATCGATCGGTCTTTCACTACGGCAACAATCCTCCCTACGTCAGCCTGGACAGGCATGAGGATAATAGATACGCAAAGGTAAACTTCGGCGGCCACCTGGAGAATACGCACGCGGGCTCTGTCATCCTCGAAGCCGATAAGCTCTTCAAAACCCTCTCCACCGGGCTTGATCCCAACACCCACCGGCTCGTCAAAGACAGGATCACTCAATATGTCCCGGACTTCCTGACACAGGACGAGCGGTTGCTCATCGGCCATACCGATTCGAGCCACACCTTCATACGGTATTGGTTCTATCCCGATTCCATCAGCACGGTCAGTGACGGCTCTATCGGTGCGGTTGCGAGAAATCAGTTCTGGGCCGATGTCGAGCGAATGGACAAGCCAACCGACGTCAACCCCGCCGTGCGAAGTGCGATCAGCCATTTGAACCACAACTTCGCACAATACGAGCGGGCGTTCAGGACATTCCGGGAACTCAGCACGCTCGGACGAATCATGTCGCTGGTAAACTGGTTGCGAGGAATGAGGATTAACGAAAAAGTTGAACTAGAGGAATTGCTGTCGGTGAAGATTCCGGGATTCTCCACTCCAAAGAAGACCAAGAAAATGCTGGCGGTTACCGGCGCTGCGTTTCCGGAACTTTCGAGACCTGATGCAGAGGGCATTCGCGTCAGTTCCAAAGTGTACTACATTTCCGATCTTCTGGATAAGTGCTTGCCCGACGACAGCGACAGGCAGTACCTGGCGGTTGCCGACGAGTATTCCAAGCAACTCGACCTGGAAGAACTCAACTCGGTTGAATATCAGAAGATGAAGTCTCGGGCCGACAATTACGACAACAAGATCGGTTCCTATGACCGCAAACTGGATTCGCTCAAACAGCTGATTGAAGAAGGGGAGAAGTCGCTTGACTTACGGGATAGCAATGCTGTCGCACAGCAAAACAGGCTCACCGATGAGTATAACCGGCTCGCAGCAAGATGGCAGCTGCAGGCAGCCAGGTATCAGTCTGATATAGATGACTATAACGAACTGAAGATATCATCCAACTTCATAGCGTCGGTGGGCGGCGGCGTCGATCTGCGACCGACGGGAATCAGGCAAATCACGTTCTCCGGCAAAGATCCGGAGATCGTGGAGTTGAATTCAGTGAAAGGCCGGTTGAAGGCCACCGGCGGTATCGCGCGCTCCGGTGACTGGATTAGAAGCGCAACCGGAACCGGCGGAGCCCTGTTGAACCTCATTCCGGTTGCCTCATGGTCGCTTGCGAAATCAACACCGAACTCGTCAGATGGCTCCTTGAAATACAAGTACACATCCGCCGGCGGAGACCGGTTGTCGGTAGGACTCTCCCCGCAGGATTCTGTATGGAAATCGGAGACGGTCATTGATGACTGCAAGGATGTCGTCGAATTTACACAGGCAAGCCGCACTCTCAAAGTCTTGCACTGTGCCGTTGCGGTGGCCGGAATCGGCGTGTTTTCCGAGGACAACCGGCGGATTGAGTTCAGCCGTTAGTTGACAGTGCCGCCAGCGGATGGCGCCGATCATGTGCTCCTACCCGTTACCGCTAGATCTCAAAATCCGCACTACTTTTGATGCCAAATCTAGTGCATCTGTGCCGTAAATATCTGATATTACAGGAGCGTTCCGTTAGTTGAATCATAATCTCAGCCAAGCGGGATTTGAGGCAACCTATGCCGGGCTCACCGTCTTCCGACAATCACCAGTTCGCCGGTCTGTGGCCGCGGTTCAAGGCCCTTGTCCTTGATTTCGCCATTCTGAGCCTGTTGTTCTTTCCGGTAACGAGGATAGTCAAGGGTACGTGGATAATGGGTGTAAGCGACCATCGGTGGGCCAGCGGGTGGTTCGTGACCGACCCCATTTGCCTTGTCTTTCTGGCAATGATTGTCCTCTATTTCATCCTTCTGGAAGGTCTTGCCGGAGCGACCCTGGGCAAGTTGGCGGTTGGCATCCGGGTGATGAGCATCGAGGGCCGGAAGCCGGGACTCACCAGGAGCATTGTGAGGAACGCGCTTCGTGTCGTGGACAGTCTGCCGGTGTTGAACATTCTCGGGGTCGTGCTTATCACAAAGTCACCGGACAACGCCCGATTCGGTGACCGCATAGCCGGTACGAGAGTGGTCAGGGTGCGGTGATTTATACGCTGTCGTGCGAAAGGACTAGCTCCCCACCAATCAGCCTCACGTCGTTACTCCCTGATTGCCTGGAATCATTTCGTCTTCCGCACCGTATGTGATATAGACAAGGCGAATTCGGCTAAACGATAGGGTCGCATTGCGATTATGTCCGCTGTCAGGGTGTCAAAAGTTTCTGGGGGTCTAATCCTCCTCTTGATGTTGCTTCAAGGATGCGACAAATCCGTCGACAACAGCCCGGTCCGCCCCGCTATCGTTTCGGAGGCCCCGCTGCAGGGCACCATTAATCAAGAGTACACCTATGCCGTGGTAGCAACCGGCAATCCGGCGCCGACTTTCAGCCTGACCGAGGCGCCCGCCGGGATGACTGTCGATGCTTCGAGCGGCCTTATATCCTGGGTGCCGACATCGGATTGTGACTTTGATTCAAAAGTAGTGGTCGTGGCGAGCAACCACGCGGGGAGCGTCTCGCAGGAATTCGCCATACAGGTGACCGGTTTGCAGATCGAAGGCTGGGAAACGAGCAGTCTCATTGCCGAGAATATCGATCCGTCGGAAATTCGATCCGTTGCGGCGGATATCGAGAAGGGTACGTATCCCAAGATCAACAGCCTTCTGATCGTCAGGAACGGTAAGCTCGCATTCGAGAATTATTTCAACGGCGCCGGCCGCAATACTTCTATGAACATCTACTCGGCCGAGAAGTCCATCACCTCCTGTCTGATGGGTATCGCTATCGACAGCGGGTTTATCAGCAGTATCGAAGAGCCACTCTATCCGTTTTTTTCGGAATATGACTCTTTCGGAAACTGGTCGTCGTGGAAGGCAGAGATCACCCTGAAACACCTGTTGACCATGACCGCCGGTTTCCTGCTCGAGGGTGAAGACTATGAACTCTGGATCGATAACATCGGTCCCCGCGACTGGATTAAGTTCTACCTCGATTTGCCGGTCGCTTTTTCCCCGGGAACATATCTGAACTACGAGAGCCTTTGTGATCGTCTGGCCGGGCACGTCGTGGAAAGAGAGGCGCAAATGCCTCTGCCGCAATTCGCCGCCGCTCACGTGTTCGAACCCCTGGGCATGGCATATTACAGTTGGAGCGGATGGAACCCGGTTAACAGCTCCATGATTTCGGGAAAGCTGGAGCTCAGGGGAATCGATATGGCCAAGATCGGTCAGATGTACCTCGACGGCGGTATGTGGCAAGGCAATCGAATCGTCGCGGAAGACTGGGTGACACGCTCGACTACGGCATTTCGCAGTCACTACGGCTACAACTGGTGGGTTTACGAGTGGGCAACGCCGGTGGGTGCTATCGATGTCTACTATGCCTTTGGCAACGGCGGCAACAGCATCTTTGTCTTCGAGAGCCTGCAGATGGTCGTTGTCTTCACCGGTGACTACTTCGTACGACCAGATCTTTGGGATCAGCAGTACGACCTTTTGAAGTATCGAATCATCCCGGCCGCTGTTGGCAACGCTTCGTGATACGAATCAGATATACTCGTATTCGTGGAGCTGTAATCTACCATGAACGACACAATCCTGATGCAATAGAAATTGATGTGACGCAAATCACCACTTGATTGATAAAACCGGTCGCGTTAGCTTATCCAAGCGCAACCAGTTATAGATCAGTCCCGGAAGCCAAGGGGATAGGATGAAAAGGCTGCTATTGTATTTGAACGTTATTCTGCTCATTTTTGCCGGCTGTACTGACCGGTTGCAGGACGCGGTTAAAGACGGCGACATCATCTTCCAGACCTCAAAATCGGCACAGAGTGCCGCTATTCAAAAGGCAACCCATTCCAAATACAGCCATATGGGGATTATATCTATTCGGGACGGCAAGCCGTACGTCTATGAAGCAATAAAGACAGTGCGGTATACGCCACTGGACAAGTGGACAGCACGTGGTGAGGGTAGTCACTATGTCGTCAAACGTCTCCGGGACGCCGAGACAATCCTCACTCCTGAGAGAATCTCGAAACTCCGTCAAGCAGCAAAGGAATTTGAAGGAAAACCCTACGATCTCACATTCGAGTGGTCTGATGATCGCGTATATTGCTCGGAACTCGTATGGAAAATCTATGATCGTGGTCTCGGCATCCGTATCGGCGACTTACAGAAGCTGCAAGACTTCGATCTGTCCGAACCGGTAGTCAAAGCCACGATGAGGGAACGATACGGGGATAGTATCCCGATCAACGAGACAGTTATTTCGCCTGCACAGATGTTCTCCTCTGGGCAGTTGCAGACGGTTGCCGAACACTAAAATATCGAAGGTTGCAATCATGGAAACCGAAGAAACCCTCGAACAACTGCTCCTCCGCCTCGAGCAAGATCTGCTCAAACCCGAGGTCCGTCGCTCTCCTGCGAAAATTGCCGAACTGCTCGCCGATGAATTCGTCGAATTCGGAAGCGGCGGCCGAATCTATAACAAGCAGGCTATCCTCGAAGAACTCGCCACCGAGTCACCCATCCGTTTATCTATAGCCGACTTCAAGCTGCTGCAACTGGCGCCCGACGTTGCTCTGGTCACATACCGCGCAACTGCCACATTGGACAGGCGAGAAGGCGGCATTCGTTCTTTACGTAGCTCTATCTGGAAGCTCATCAACGGTTCCTGGCGTATGGTCTTTCACCAGGGGACGCCCTCAGGTTAGATTATTGTCCGCATGCCGTTAACTTCGCCAATCCCCCTTGTAGTTAAGCTTCTCCAGAAACTGTTTGAGTGTATAGTGATAGCTCCACCCGGTCACCAGCGAGATTGTCAGCGTATTTCCCGGCAACGGTGAGCCGCCCGGGTTGGCGTAATCAACCACGCTATAGCGCAAAACACCGCCCAGGTACCAACCGGTGCGCTGGTTAAAGAAGATTCTGTGTCGCAGCCCGACACTGAACGCCGCCGAACTATGTGTGATACGCTCATCAGCTGCCAGCGGCGCACTGTAAATCGCGTCATACCCGATGCCGAAGAACATGTCGGTGCTGATACTGCCGTTGTCGATAAACTTGTAGCCGACATCGAGACCGACCATCCAACTGTCGAAATGTTTGGTCGAAAGCAGGCTACTACCCGAACTCACAAGATACTCCCTGGTCGTCGGGGCAAACCGGTAGCTGAGAATGCCGTCTATCCGCCAGTGTTCACCCTCGCCCCCCATTTGAAACCCCAGGTCAGGATGGCTGCCGATTACATCACCCCCGCTTGTCCCGCTCCAGTTACCGATGAGCAGGGCGATATTACCCCGCGTCCGGTACTTCTGCTTTATTTCCTGAGCGAACTCTTCATAGCGGTTTTGCAGGGCTGTACCGCGGAGCTTCTCAGATTGAATATAACTGAAGGCGCTGTCGAACTTACCGCTGTAAAACAAGCCGATAGCCCTGGCTTCAGCCACAGCTCCGCTGTCGGACGCTGTCTTTTCCGCCAGTCCCGTTTCGAACTCTTCGAATCGATCATGCGTGTTATCCACCGGTTCCGATGACCCGTACAACAGGGCCCAGAGACCAAAGTTGCTCAGTCGCTCTTCTCTGGAACGGTAACGAAGCATCTGAGGGATGGTCGATGATCCAATCAGAGAATCATCGAACTGCCCCCTGTCGATCAACACCAGGGCGCGAGTGACTTCCAAATTGGATGTCGGGCCGCACTCGGTCTTGATGTAGTCGATTATGTCAAGAATGGAATCGGTCTGTTGATCCCCGTACAGCCTCGGAGCCTCGCGCTCGAAGTTGTAGTGATAATTCCGGCAGACCTGCGGATCATCCTTGGTCAGGAACTTGTGCATCCGATCGAGTTCATCGGGCATCCGTTTGGACACGGCGCCGCATGATACGAACAGACAAAGGAACGCCGGAGCTGCAATGGTGGCCATTAACAATTGCTTCATGCAAGTACACCCTCGCTCTAATGTGTGTATGTGATGAGAACATGATTGCCGTGACAATTCCCCGTCGCACGATTGTTGCGCTTGTATGCTATTTGTACAACCGGTCCTCAGGGCAGGTTTCTATTTTGTGGGGAGCGGGGTGGTTCTCTAGATCGCGTGCGAGCAGGACTCTCGGGTGCACTGCGGCCGGGGCCCGCTTTTTTTCTTTGGAAGCCCGTCTCCGCTTTGATAGACTGCTATTATTATTGAGCAACTTGTCTGTTTCCGAGACTGGGTTTTTGCGGAGCGTGTTATGATTGGTGCAATTATGGCCAGAAAAGCGATAGCAACCGCTTTCGATGCAATGAACAGGCACGATTTGGAGAGGTTCATGTCCGGCTGGCGTGACGACGGTGTTTTCATCTATCCGGGAGATATCCCGGAGAGCGGTGTGTTCGAAGGGACGCAATCAGTCGAAAGTTGGTTTCGCCGCTTTTTTCAACAATTTCCCGAAATATGCTTCCACATTCAAGACATCTGTGTGAAGAATATCTTTGCCCTGTCGGGCAACAACGTCATCTCGGTACGATGGGACATTTACCTCACGAATCGTGAGGGGAGAAAAGGGGAGAATAGCGGCGTGACGGTGATTGAGGTCGCAGGCGGCAAGGTATTGAAAGTGAAGGACTTCATCTTTGATCTCGGGGAGAACTTCAAGCGGAACTGGGGAGCCGGACATTAATTGCCATGTTTCAAATTGTGCGGATCCGACGGAACCGCGTGTCTGGTACCTATAGCTATAGATTGCGACTTTCGCCAGCCCGCGCCGAGATTTATGCGTGAACTCCCCGATTCATGCATTCGGGCAGAGGCGCCCCCGAGTTTTTACCGCCGACCCCTTCTTTGTCGAATCAACGCGGCTAATACAAAATGAAAGACCGAAGACAGTGCCGAAAACGGTCGCATAAATCATGACGACCCCGCTAAGAAGCTACCACTTCTAAATCGCTCCAAGAATGCCTTATCCCGGGCGCTTTTCAGGCGTCCCGGAAATCCTCAACAGCATGGGAAAAGTGCATCTGCCGTATTTTCCACTCACCGTTGATTTTCTCGAGCACACCCGTCCAGCGAACATTCTCCCAGTTGGCCGGCCTGCCGTCCCATTCGTTAAAGTCGTCGAGGTAGCACGACCACCAGGCGCATTCACCGGAATTCGAGAAGGTGACCCGCATGTCCTTGAAATCGGAACCGACCGCCTTGAACGCCGGGTTCATGAATACTTCTTCGGTCAACTTCGTAAAGGCGTCAAAACCGGAGATAGTGCCGGCATTGTCCGGGCTGAAATAGAACAGGGTGGAGTCATTGATAAATGACCCGTAAAGCAACTCCGTGTCTTTGTTCATCGCCCACGTAATCGAGTTCTTGATGACCTGCTCGACCACGGGTCTTTCCGCCACCGGGTCAAACTTCTCAGACATAGAACCACAGCCTCCAATCAGCAGAACGACAATCAGCCCTGCCCAAACGAACTTCAGGTTGCGTATCATTTTGGTTTCTCCCTGCATACTGTTCAGACAGTCTCAATACGTGGACCCATCGGTAAACGATGCATGTTTTTTTTCCAGGGGGATTTCAATACGAGCGTCAGGATTGACGGCCGCGGCGCCGGCCACAACAGGGGCTACCTAATTGCAGGACAGCGAGTTGCAAACCGGAGCCAAACTCAAAGAAGGGCCCGGGCCGGATTAACTTGCTATATGGACCAAAGTTATCTATATTAAACGGTCCGGGCGGAGATTTGCCCGGGGATAGAGGATACGATGGAAGAGGACCTTACCAGATCATTTGTGGCGCTTGCCCCTGGCTCCGAGATAGGCCGGTATCGACTTATCAAGAGGCTCGGCGCCGGTGGTATGGGTGAAGTTTACCTGGCAAAGGACAGCCGTCTGGAGCGCCATGTGGCGATTAAGCTGCTTTCCGGACACTTATCGCAACAGGAGGACTCGCGGTTGCGGTTTCTGCGCGAGGCCCGGGCGGCGGCCAAACTCGCCCATCCCAATGTCGTGACTATTCACGAAGTGGCCGATCATCAGGGCCGCCCGTTTCTCGTGATGGAGCACGTCGAAGGGCAGTCGCTGCAAGAAGTTGCTGCCGGGAAGAATCTGAGTTTCGAAGAGACCATTCAGTTGGCGATCCAGCTCTGCGAGGGAATACAGGCGGCGCACGCAAAGGGGATCGTTCACCGAGATATTAAACCCGGCAATATTTTGATCGACTCGCAAGGAAGGGTGCGAATTGTCGACTTTGGCCTGGCCGTAGTCCGGGGGGGCGAACATCTTACCAAAACAGGCTCAACCCTCGGCACCATCGGGTATATGTCTCCGGAACAGGTCAATGGCCACGAAGTCGATCCACGCAGTGATCTGTTTTCTCTTGGAATCGTTCTGTACGAGTTGGTTACCGGCCGAAACCCATTTCGACGAGAAAGCGAGGCGGCTACCCTGCACGCTATCGCATACGATCAACCCGAACCACCGGGAAACATCCGCTCTGAATTGCCGGTTCGACTGGGTACGTTGATCATCAGGCTGCTTGAGAAAAATCCTGCTGATCGATTTCGGACGGCGGCTGATGTCCGCGACGAACTCGTGGCGCTGCTTCGGGCAGGGGAGACCGGAAGTGACCGGGATGCCCGGATACCGTCGGTCGCGGTCTTGCCTTTTGTCAATCTTAGTGCGGACCCCGACCAGGAATACTTCTGCGACGGTATAGCTGAAGATATTATCAGCGATCTTAATCATGTTCCCGGTCTGCGCGTTGTGGCCCGGACCTCCGCCTTTGCTTTCAAAGGTCACAAGGGGGATATTCGGGATCTCGGCCGAAAACTCGGAGTGGCATACCTGGTTGAGGGAAGTGTACGGAAAGCGGGTCAGCGAGTACGTATTACCGCGCAGCTGATCGAGGTCTCGAGCGGATATCACCTGTGGTCGGAACGGTATGATCGGGAATTATCGGATATCTTCGCCATCCAGGACGACATCGCCCGCGCGATCGTGGATAAGTTGAAACTGGAGCTGGACAAATTGCGTTCCACACGCCGGACGTCTCGCGACGTGCCTGTCGAAGCATATGAATTATACAGCCGGGCCCGGTATGAAATGAATCATCGGTCGGCCGACTCATTCCGCAAGGCTCTGGAACACTTGCAACAGAGTATCAGTCTGGCGCCCGAGTATGCACCCGCCCGGGCCGGATTGGCCGACGTGTATTTCCTGCTATTTGCTTACGATTACATGACGCCGAGAGACGCTATTGCCCGGGCGCGCACCTCCGCGCACCGCGCACTGGAACTTGACGACCATCTTGCCGACGCCCATGCGACTCTCGGCGGGCTACTGACGTACTATGATTGGGCCTGGGATGACGCCGAGCAAGCTTTCCGAAGAGCCCTGGAACTCAGCCCCGGCCACGCTACGGCGCATCAGTGGTTCGGTGAACTTCTGACATACATCGGCCGTCAGGATGAGGCCGAACACCACCTCGAAACGGCGCTTCACCGCGATCCCCTTTCTGTTGTGGCGCTCACGATGTTCGGTTGGCATTATGTTCGCCGCTGTCGGTATCAGCAGGCGCTCGAATACCTTGAACGGGCCGAGGAACTTGAGATTGCCAGCGATTTTACGTATGCCCTGACCGGGTGGTGCCACATCGCTCTGGGTAATCGGGAGAAGGGCTTGAAGCACCTCATGCGCAGCCGTGAAGTATCCGATGACGGCGCTATGAGTCTGACCTTATGGTCTCTGGTCCACGCCGGTGAGGGTAATACCGCTGTTGCAAGCCAGTCGCTAGACCAGTTGTTGACGCGCCAACAGAACGAATATGTCTCTCAACCTTATCTGGCGGCGCTGCATTTCATGCTAGGCGACGAGGATTCCGCGGCAGCCTGTCTCCACGAGTCAATCCGCCGCCGCGATGCCGAATTGATTCTCATGGCAGTTATGCCTTACTACTCTAAGATGCGAGCTAACCCGAAGTTCGGCCACTTACTGGCCATTCTCGGTTTACCGGGAAGTCCCGTACCGGACCAGCAGTAACGACTCGTCCTTTATCAGGCCGATTCCTTGGGCGTAAATCTTGAACTCGTGTGAGCCCGGCTCCAGCGGAGAGGATTCTTCGGTCACCAGGCAGTGTTCGAATCGCCCGGCCGGTGTTTCCAGCACGCTGTCGAGACTGATTATACGGGCCCGGTCCATGGCCGTTCCGGGTGCGAATTCCTGGTAGTACGCAGCACCAATCAAAGCCAATCCCGGCATCATCAGCCCGGGGCGGAAACCGTTTTCTCCCGCTCGCCAGCCGCCCTCGTGCCCCACCATTTTACCGTCTTTGTAAATGTCGACATCCTCCCCGAAATAGAAAATGCTGCCGTTCTCTTCACAGAACGCGAAAAAATTTCGCGAGACCTCGATGAGTTCTCCATCGCTGGTTTCTCTTTCCTCCACGACTCGCGTCTGAACTCCGTCAACTTCCTGAGTATCGCTCAAGACTGTAATGGCTAACGTGACTGAATCACCATCCTCAACACCGGCCAGGACAAGCTGATAACGGGGCTCGAGCACGAAGTAAGCGTTGCGCCCCGTTGTCGAAAATGAGCAGGACTCGAGGTCAAACGATTCCGTCCATCCGGCGGCCGAGGTATCCGGGGATCGCTCCTGAGCATATGAGCCGCCTGCGGGCATCATCAAGGCAACGGCGAATCCTGCCAAACAGCGCAACCATTTCATGGCTATTCCTCCTTCTGCATTGTTGACGGATCCGGCAGTGGTTGTGTGAACACAGCTCACCATCAATGATAATTGTTGCACGAGTGCTTCGCCAGTAATAGCTTATGGTAAACACGGAAGGTGCGCTCAAATGGACAGTACCAGAACACACTGGATTCCATTCGCCGTCCTGTCGGTCCTCGCGCTCGTGGGCGTCTCGTTTGCTCTCCGCGGCGAGTTCGCCGTGTCGGCTGTTTTTGCCCTGCTTTTTCTGGGCTACACGTTCATACGCGCAAAATACCTGTTCAGGCGCCCGCTTCCCGGATGGTCGGATAAAATCCAGTTCATCGGCTATGTCCTCGTGCTGGCAGGCATCCTGGTTTTTATTTTGACCATCATCGCCCAGAATCGACATCCCTGACCCTGTGATCGGATACATGATTATGACACCGTGGTTGATAGTGGCGCTTGTCGGCATCGGCATTGCCAGCCTTGGTCTGGTTTTGATCGCGTGGGCAGGATCAATCAGGTGGAGCCGGCGCAGTTCGCAGTTGAAAAGCAAACTGACGGTCTCGACTCAATCCCCGAAGGGCAGCTCGGTATCGTTTGATGACATTTCGCGACTCCCCGCCCCGGTTGCAAAATATCTGAGACTGGTCTTAACCGACGGCCGGCCGGTAATTCGCTCCGCATACATCCGATGGAAAGGGGAGTTTCGTGTGGGCTCATCGGGAAATAAATGGGGGCCGTTTACCGCTCGCCAGTGGTATTCGGTCCAGCCACCGGGGTTCGTGTGGGATGCCCATATAAGCATGGGGCCGGCAGTAACTGCCCGAGTCCGCGATGCCTACGTTACCGCTGAGGCTTCGATGCAGGCGAGCATATACGGGCTTCTGCCCGTCGTTGACCAGCATGACCGGGCGGAGTTGAACGCCGGCGCTCTCCAGCGGTATCTCGCGGAGACGGTCTATTTTCCGACAGCACTATTGCCGGCAGAAAATCTCATCTGGGCTCCCATTGACGATCATCGGGCGCTGGCAACGCTCACCGACGGAGGGACCACCGTCTCACTCGAGTTCCGTTTCAACGGTACCGGTGAAATTGAATCTGTCTACACTCCGGAGAGATATCGCGAGGTAAACGGCAAATACGAGCCAACGCCGTGGGCCGGTTACTTCGGGCAGTATGAGAGACACGAGGGAATGCTGATCCCCACGGATGGCCACGTGGAGTGGCAGCTTCCGAACGAAAGCCTGCCATACTGGAAAGGCCGGGCGCTCAGGATTGAATACGGGTTCTGACATCAGTCTCCGGACCGATCCTGCTCCGGCTGCTTGGATCCCTCGAAAAAGGCGCGGAAACACTCTGCTATTGATTGTTCACTTCGCATCTGCGTGTCAAGCTGACGGGTAAAACCGATCAGTCTTCCGATCTCCTCGAGCACGCGCCGGGCTTCCCCGAATTCGAGCTTTTTAAGCCGTGCGACCACAAGGTCACCGGTCACCGTCACCCTGAAATTAAACTTCTCGAGAATCGCTTTGATGAGTATCGCCCGGAGATGCCGCCGCTCGTTTTCGGTGACGCCGCCGACAAACCGGAAATAAATGTAGTTGTCATCGACATTCTCGGAGAGATACGTATCGATCACATTGAAGTGATACCCGAGCCTCAGGCTGATATTGGCGTACTTATCGGAAATGACTGCCAGGTTCTGTCCCTGGTAGGCAGCGCCGCGGTCGGTCATGGAGTACCTTGTCAGGCTGGTCATGATATCGCCGATGCCCAGCTGCATAGGCTGTGTGCTCCACGTGCCCGGGGCCGTCAGTCCCTTGAGTATAGCCCGCATCGGCGCAGAACGAACCAGGTCAATCGAATTGATTGCTCGGGCCCCGACGTCCGGCGCCAATCCGCCGCCGAGATCAATGACGTGCAGCCCCAGCGGAATCTGGAGCTTGAGCTCCCTCGATTCAATTCCTCGAAAGCGTCGCGACGACATATTGAGATTGATGAGTATTTTGACGGCTTTTTCGTGACTGAACCGGACGATATCATGGTATGTCCGGCAGTTTCTGGCCGTAAACGCCGAATTGTTGGGATCGACCAGATGCAGGGGAGAGATCCTTCGCAATAACTGACGCAGAATGTGATATTCCCTCAAATCCCGATATACGTCCTCGGCTTCCGCCTCGTATGCCAGCAATTCTTTGACGACACCCTCGTAAATGACATTTTCCTCGGCATCGACCGTGATCTCGGACCCTTCGGCCAACACGCTCGTGGCATTACCCGTATTGGCTATCATTGGCACGCCGAACTCCCGTGCCACGGTAGCCATATGACCGGTGGAACTGCCGACATCGGTGATTATCGCTGCCGCCCGCCGAATGATTGCCGCCAGCCGCGGCGTGGTGTACCTGGTGACTGCAATAGCGCCGACCGGAAAGTCACTCGCATTATCATCTTCGTCGATCACGCGCACCCTGCCTGCCGCTATACCACGCTGAGCTATCTGTCCCTGGCGGCGCATAAGTACCGGAATGTTCGCCAGCGCCTGAACGCGATTCTGGGGAGGCTTATGCTGAAGCTTCAATTGCAGCGGTCGGCACTGCAAAATATACAGGTCACCACGCTCATCGTAACACCACTCGAGATCGACCGGCCGCTTGAAATACCGGTCCAGTATCAGCACAGTTTCCGCCAGCCGAACCACCTGCTCGTCCGTGAGGCAGGGAATCTCGCGCTGATTCTCGGGAACATCGACACTGGCAACACCGAGCGGTTCCGACGGAACCACCTTTGTCATCTTGCGGCCGATACGGCGCGAGACTATGTTATTCAGGTCAAGCCTCGAGACGCGATAGTAGTCGGTGTCCATTGTGCCGCCGACCACCACCGTGCCCAGTCCGAAACTGGCCGAGATCGCCAGGCAATCGGGGAATTCTCCCGACGGCTCCACCGAGTACGCCACGCCGGCCGTGCGAGCGGCGATCATTTGCTGAACCCCCACCGCCATCGGCAATTCATTCTCATGGAACACCCGCTCACCTGCATACACCGCAACACCGTGCTTAAACCGGCTGGCAACCACCTGCATGTACGCCGGTAAGACACTCTCGTCATCGAGATTGAGAACAGACATGAACTGTCCGGCGAAACTCTGTCGCGATGAATCCTCGCCCGAAGCACTGGAGCGAACCGCCACCCTGCCGGTATACTTCAGGCGCTTGTGGAGCGAACTCAGATGCCTGCCGATCCCGCGGCCGATATCGGCCGGGACACGGGCCGAGTCAAATAGCCGGCTGATGGCGAGATCATACGATTCGATCGCACCCTCGTCCTGCCCCGGAAAGGCGCCGTGTATCCGGTGAATCTCCGGCCAGAGATCGTTATGTTCCATGAACCGGTGGTATGCCGCGCTCGTGATAACAAACCCGTCGGGTGTGAGAACATCGAGATGATTCCTGATTTCTCCCAGGTTTGCATTCTTCCCGCCGACAAGATCGGCCATATCGGCATCCAGATCGTCGTAGTCAACAAGGAAGCGGTTACCCGACCATACCGGGCGCCCCTCGAGGATATTCTTCAAATCTTCCTGGATACTTATCTGGCGGGAGTGCAGGTCACCGTAGCGGTTGTCGGCGATCACATTCAGGTTGGAGACGACATAGTATACTGATTCGGAGAGTTCATCAATTGCATTCTTCAGGTAGTTGATGTCGAATATATACTCCCCGCCGAGCTTGTCCTCGAGTTCGGACATGATCTCGAGAACACGGTTGTTGCCTTTCAGAATCTGCTGGAATCGCTCGAATAGTTCCTTGAACTGACCAAGGTCCGCTTCCTGAGGGCGACGGAAGAATTTGAGTAGTTTCTCGAACACTACAATCCGTACCTCCGGATTGGATCATTCTACGCCGTAGCTGCGGTAATCGACCTGAACTTCGTTCTTGACCACGTCCACCTCGGGCACCGACTCGGCAGTCTCGAGGATGGCATCCAGAAGTTTCTGTGTTTTCACGCGGCCGTGAATGGTCACTTCGGCGCCGTCAGCGACAACAGTGAGACGGTCGAGCCGGACGTTCCCAATCGAGGCTATCGAAGCTCTCACCCTGCTGGCCGTCAATAGATTATGCATCGCCCTGGTCGACTCCGGCGTCACCTGAAACTGAGGCTGCTTGACGGCGTGCGATACCATCTCGCACACGAAGTCAAGGTCGGTGCGATCGATATTGAAGACGATATCATAAAGCTCGGGCGACCGCCAGTCCTTTCCATACAGGAAATTGGTCCACTTCATTCGTCCCTTGTCGACCTTGTCGATATACTTGATAGCTTCTTTTTCCGACAGATGAAACTGCTCCATGGCTGCCCTGATCCGGTACGGCATATCGGCGACGAGTCGAATCCGCAAGACGTGGGAAACACCCTCCAGCAGAAAATGGCCGGCATTTCCATGGTAAATCAGCTTGCCGTCCTTGGCGTATTCGCACAGACTGGCCTGAATGTAGGCGAGGTAGTATTCCCGCTCGAAGGTCAGTTTCTGAAAAATCGAAGGAGACTTCTGGATAGCCTCGAAAAGTTTGCCTTCCGGCACTCCGTAATCATCGGCGGCCTTGATAACGATCTCTCGGCTCACGCACCGATACCCCAATCGTTCAGCCAGCGTTTCGGCCAGTTTCTTGCCGCCGCTCATGGTGCCCCGTGAAATGGTTATTATGGCCATGCCTTACCTCTCTGCGATGTAATCTTGCCTCATTGGCGCGAGCTGCGTATTTCCGACGATACCCGGTCGATGAGGTCTTTCAGTTGGCTGATCTTGAACGGCTTGGCGATAACATCACGCACGCCTGACTGGAAAGCCTCGCGCGTGATCTCTACCGTCGCAAAACCGGAAATGATAATAACCCTGGTCTCCGGCCACTTCTCCTTGATAAACCGATACAACTGCATGCCGTCGATATCGGCCATTTTCAGATCCGTGACGACAATATCAAAGCGGTGTTCTTCGAGACGCTTTTTCGCGTTCGTGCTCTCGGTAAAAGTCTCGACATAATAGCCGTCCTTTTCCAGCGCCGGCTTCAATCGCGCGCAGACAATCGGCTCGTCGTCGAGAACCAGTATTTCCAATTGATCGTCCATTCTACTCACCGTAACGATGGATGTCGGGTCTAGTGCCCGGACCCCGGCCGTGAACTGAATATAAGGCCCATTCCAATACCCACAATCATGGCCACCACAATGGCCACTACACCGTAAACAGCCGGATCATTGTCAGCAAGTGAGGCCATCACTCGCGCCAACCCGACCCGGACTATCGAAAGCTGTGCCGAGCCGCGTTCTACCGGTTTGCCGTCCTTGAAGCAATATAACTGCACCGTGTATGTGCCCGGGGGAACGGTCGGCGGAACAGGCAGCATCGCCGACAACTCCTTTTGACCCGGACCGGCAGGCACGAGGTCGACTTTCACATTCATGTTATAAGTACCGTTGTCGACCTTGAGCTTTAAAAATTCATCGAACTCCGAACCGGTCAACGGCTTTTCGCAGGTGAATTGGACCTGTTCTCGAAGAGATTCCTCGCCGAGACCGAACTCCTTCTGTACTTCCGGCGAACAAATATTCTCCAGCCTATCCGACGTTCCCAGGATATATATGCGGGGAACATGACTGACCGTGACCTGTGCCACGTTCAACCAGATACCGGCCACCCGGCCTTTTCTATTCAGCGTCTCTTCTTCTTCGCCTGCCGTGAGAAGCAGCACCGCACCGTCACACTCACCGACCTTTGCGGAAACGTGAATATCGGCGCCCTTGTAGAATGTGCTCACGTGGATCTGCGCCGGGTCAAGTGACAGTTTCACGAGGCTGTCCTCCGGCGAAGGTTCAGCGACAACCATGGCGCCCAGAAAACAGAGCAGCGCCGTCAATGTCAAAATCCTGGTCATCAGTGTCCTCCCTTGTATGAGAGCAACGTGCCGGGGTGGAGGATCAGACCGAGCGCCATGTTGATCATGACCAGCAGAACAATCGATGCCAGGATGATCTTCAGCTGATCGGCTTTCAGCCGGCTGCTGACCCTGGCGCCAAGCTGGGCGCCGGTTGTCGACCCGACCAGCAGGAACACGGCGAGAATCAGGTCAACCGTGTGGTTGTAGTAGGATTGCATGAACGTGACATTGATGCAGGTAAACAATACTTGGAACAGGCTCGTCCCGACAACCACGTGCATCGGCATTCGCAGCATGTATACCATGACCGGCACCATGATGAAGCCGCCGCCGACGCCCATGAGCGCCGAAAGAACACCCACCAGCGTGCCGAGTATGATCGGCATGAAGATCGACAGCGTGATCCCGGATTTTTCGAAATTGACCTTCAGCGGCAGCGACTCACAGCAACCGCCGAACCAGGATTTCTTCTGCGGTATGACCCCGATACCCGGTAGCGGGCGCGGTCTCAGGTTCTTCAGGCTCTCCTGAAACATGTATGAGCCGATAATGCCCAGCATGACCACGTAGGTGATCTTGATGACAAAATCGGCATTACCGGCCGCCCGGAGTACTTTGATGAGCTGAACTCCGAGGGTGCCCCCGACGATGCCTCCGGCGACCAGTATCAGGCCCATCTTGAAGTCAACGTTTCCCAGGCGCCAGTGCGCAAAAGTGCCCGAGGTTGAAGCCGCGACAATCTGGTTGGCGTCGGATGCCGCCGCGACCGTCGGGGGAATGCCAATCATCATTAATAGCGGTGTCAGCAGAAACCCGCCGCCGACTCCGAACAGGCCGGAGAGGAAACCGACCAGCAGGCCGAGACCGAGCAACACGAAAATGTGCACGCTGACATTGGCAATAGGCAAGTAGATATATAAGTCTGACATTGCTCGTTCACTCACTCCAAAACAGGTGTCTTACTCGAATGGTTGTGATCTTATCTGACTTTTCCTTTTCCATTGGCTGCACTCCTGCCCTGCCGGAATCATCCCTCGGCATCATCCCTGACTCCCGAAAGCTCCAGCAACAAACTTTTCAACTGGCTCATCTTGAACGGCTTGGCGATAAAATGCACGGCGCCGCTTCGTATCGCCTCCTCGGCCGTCTCGGTGGTGGCAAACCCGGTGATGACCACGGCTTTGATATCGGGGCGATTCCGGCGCGCTTCCCGCAAAACGTCCATGCCGTCGGGGCCGCTCATCTTCAGATCGGTAATCAGGATATCGTACGCCTGTGCCGCCAGTTGCTCCAGTGCCTCGACACTGGATGACAGGGCATCCACTTCAAAGCCGGCGCGTTCAAGCGAGGCTTTGAGCCGTTCGCCCACTATCGGCTCGTCATCCAGCACAAGAATTCTCGTTCGTTTTCCCACGGTCATAACTCCGACAAAAAGTCTGCCATAACTGCAGCGGTCACGATCATTACACCCGCCAATCAACCGGGCATGATCGAGTTATCACGACTTCGCCTGCTTTCGGGCCTTTGCCGCCGCCTTGGTTATCTTCCGGTACACTTCGTCGACTTTGAACGGCTTGCAGATGTAATCGTACGCCCCGACCGCCTGCGCTTCCCGCAGCGTCTCGAATGAAGCATAGCCGGTTATCAGTATCACTTCGGACGCCGACGCCTCTCGTTTCACGGCCGACAGAACGTCGATCCCGCTCGGGCCCTCCATCTTGATATCCGTCACGATAACATCGAATGTCTTTTCCTTCAGCCTGTCGAGCGCATCCGACGAGGCGGTAAATGCTTCGACCGACAATCCTTTTTTCCGCAAATATTCCTGAAGCCGTTCAACGACGACCGGTTCGTCATCCAGAATCAGAACCTCAACCTCCTGGCTCACGAGTTTCTCCTTTCATAGTCGCTCACCAAATCACGGTCACCGGACTTGTCTCTCCGAACAAAAAATATCATGATACTCTGACATTCTCAGTATTCCTCGATCGGTTCACTCAGACTACAAATCACCGTCTCTCACCGGCGATAACGCCGTTGGATACGGGTAATGTGATGGTGAATGTCGTTCCTTTGCCTACTTCACTCGCTACTATTACCTGGCCGTGGTGCTTCCTGATGATGCCATAGCTCACCGACAATCCCAGCCCGGTACCCTTGCCGACTTCCTTGGTCGTAAAAAACGGATCGAAGACCTTATCCAGATTCTCCGGAGGGATGCCGACACCGCTGTCCGCGACATCGATTCGAATCTGCCCGTCATCTACACAACTCTTCACCGTCAGACTGCCGCCATCCGGCATAGCCTGAATAGCATTCAGGAACAGATTCAGAAAGACCTGCTGAAGATTGTGGACATTGCCCATCAATCGGGGCAGGTTGTCGGCCAGGTCGAGTTTCAACTGAATGTTGTTCAGGCTGATCTCGTTGCCGATCAACGCAACCGTTCGATTGAGGATGTCATTCACCGAAATTTCCTCGAATGAGGATTCATCCCGCCGCGTGAAATCCAGCAGGTTAGCCACCGTTGTGCCGGCGCGCTCGACCTGCGCGGCAATCGTGTTCAGCATCCTCAGCTTATCGTCCTTGTCCCAGTCATCGAATTCGTCTATCAGCGCCTCGGTCGTGAGGCTGATATTGTTCAGTGGATTGTTCAACTCGTGGGCGATGCCCGCGGTGAGGTTACCGATAGCGGCCATTTTTCTTGATTGGATGAGCTGGTCCTCGTGCCGTTTGAGCTCGATCAGCATGTGATTCAGCGCGATAGCAAGGTTGGTGAATTCGTCGCGGTATTTTCGGGCCGGTGTGATCAACGAAAAGTCACCGTCCGCAATACGGTGCGTGTAACTCTCGAAACGCCCGAACGGCCGGATAATCTGCCGGGTGATGAACGCGGCAATGATGGCCACGAAAATGAGGATGACGACGAGGGCGGCCACCGCGATGACCATCGATGTTTTCAGCCACGTGCGAATACGAAGCCGTTCCTGGTCGACAACATTCGATGCTGCGGTGACAATCTCGGCGCCGAAGTGTCGAAGCTCGGATTCCAGTTCCAGTCGCCGGCTTCCGGATGATGAGTCCGCCGCATCTCCAAGAGCGCCGAGTTTTTCCAGTGTCTCCCGGTACTGGACCAGGTTGTACTTCATGGCCTCATACGACTCATCGCCGATAACCCGACGCATCTCATCCTGGGAATTGTCCAGCAATTTCTCTGCGTTCTGGGCATTCGTCAACGCATCGTAGAGATTGGTGCCGTAGAGGAACCAGTTCTTTTCGAAGCGCCGGGCTTGCTGTATCTCAAACTCGAAATTGCCGGCGCTTTCGAGCAGTCGCTGACGGTCCGCGATGTTGGAGATGAATACCATGGCGGCGACAGTGATGCCGCACGTGAATACGAAGGTGACGAGAAACCCGGCCGCTATGCGCAGCCTGATGCTGATCCTCGGCCGGTGGGTAAGAGCTGCCTGAGCCTCCCGCGCCTGCTCTTCCGTGAACCGAGTCGAGCCTGAACTTTCGTCCTCACCCGAATTGTCGACCTGGTCGACCATTGCTATACCATCCTCTAGACCATACACCCCGCCCTTTGCGTGAGGACCGTGATCGAAGCAACCGGAAGCCCGACACCTGCGTCAACCGCTTCCGCAAAGAACAGCTAACCAGGAAGCTCTGGTAACCCCGCTCAACTCAGCCACGTCTCAAGTCGACTCCAATGCCCTCCGGCAAAGTGAACAGGCTGCCCCTATATTAACGCATAAGATGGTCAACCGCAACCACTTTTCCCCTGTCTCCGGCCGCCGGTCTCATCCGGGGGAAACCTATGGCAAGTAGCTGTTGTTCTTAGAAACATAATGAGTATCTGATCGGTGACCCAATGTGGGAACGATCACCAGAGCCTACTACAATCGTCGGCTGTCCTCGCAGTCACGTGTGGCATGCACGGCACAGCAGCAGGGCACCCGTCAGACGGGCGGAACTAAATGTCACCCAGGGACTTGCCATCGAGCTCCGCCTTCAACCCAATATCACCAAGCGAATTTCCCCATATTGCCGCCGATACATGACCCTGACCTGGATTATGAAGGGGCTTTTTATGAAATTACGGGTGCTGCAGTTGGCTCAGGAATCGTCGGGAGCCACAAATGAATGAGAGACTGAGCCGAAAACTCTTCAGCGCTTTTAGTGCGGTGACTGATATTTCTCCGAAATTCGGAGCGGCCTGCCTCAACTGCCTCTCCCGCCACACCATGGGCAGCGACCGGGCCATTGGTCGAGACGCCCGGCGCATTCGAAAGCAACTGGCAGCGAGACGGAGCTTTGACCGATTCCTGGTCATTGCCGATCTGAATATCGGGGACGCCGTCACGATCAAATCGAGCATACACGCCCTTCGCGATTTTTTCCCCGAGGCACGGATAGACTACGCCGTATCCCGGTACGCAACGCCGCTCGTTGTCGATGATCCGGAAATCTCGCGGTTACTCCCGATATTTGCCAATACTCCGTATCCGTCCGACGCCGAAGTTCGGCGCCTGAAGCGCGTGACAAAATACAATCATTATGACGTGATCCTTTCCTTCTGTCCCTACTTTTCACGCCGGCACATAGCAAGAAACGGCGAGACGATGATCGACTACATGTTGCTCGGAAGGAACCTCGCCAGTAATTCGCCGAATCCGTCCGAAATCTACCATGTCGTTCATCTGGCGCACCGTCTCGTTCATGACACTTTCGCGTCCATACTTGGCGCCGGACGGCCCCGCACCTTCACCGGGGCAACGGTCATACTTGCCCCGGAAGCGTCGGAGAACGCGGCCGCTTTCCTTCACTCACTCGGACTGACTCCGGAAGAACGGATCATTCTGTACAACCCCGATGCTTCGTCGCGCTTCAGCCGGGTGCCCTTTGACATGCAGGTGGATCTCCTCAGGTCCCTGACAAAACTTCCGCACCCGGTCCTGCTCGGCGCCGGGCACACGGAAAAACGCATAGAGGTGAAATTGCTCGACAAGCTGACCACCGCCGAGCGGCGTCGCGTGGTAACGGTTCCGGCCTATCTCTCGATCGATACGTATGCAGCCCTGATTGATCTCTGCGACCTGTTCATTACGCCGGATACCGGACCGACACATATCGCCGCCGCCCGGAAATTCTCGAGCGATCCGACCATAGAGTATCGAAATCGAACGGCCGTCTTTACCATCTTCGGCGCCTCGCCGCCGAGGATATACGGCTATGATTCTGAGCGAGAAGGGTTTTACCCCGCCAACCAGGACGCTCCGTCCCGGGTCTATATCGCGCGGAGCCCGTGCCGAAACATTACCTGTATCAACAAGAAAGCCAAGACCTGCCGGACCGTGCGGTGTTTTGAGGACCTGGAAATCCGAAACATCGCCGACGAGGCCGGTCAGTACCTGGCGGCACATCGGACCGCCGACTCGACTCAGCAGTTCCTGAATCAGTGGAGATTCTATCGTTAACCTGCGTCGGCACCACCATCGAACATGAGTTACTTTCTGCTTGCCATCGTCGCCTATGTAATGGGGTTCTTGACCGCCATTCCACCCGGCGCCACCCAGATAGAAATTGCCAAGCGAGCCTTCGATCAGAAATTGCGGGCCGCCCACATGGTTGTCCTCGGTTCCGTGCTCTCGGATACGTCGTATGGCGCTATCGCTCTTTTCGGTCTCGCCCCATTTTTCCGATATACCGCCGTCAAGCTTTCTTTCTGGCTTGCCGGCACCGCGGTCCTTGCCGTTCTGGCCGTCATAACATTCAGGCGAATCTCCGAAACCGACGGAACCGAGTTCAACAATACGAGCGAGACAACGGGCAAACTCTCCGTGTCCTTTGTGACCGGCTATTCGCTGGCAGTCACGAATCCCATGATGGTATTCTGGTGGCTTGCCGGCTCCCGGATCATTGTGGACATCCACATTGTCTCTAAATTCAGTGTCGGCCATTCACTTGTATTTCTTTTCGCCGGCGCCGCAGGAATTGGATCATATCTCATGACCCTCTCCGGTATCCTGAAGAGAGCGCGGCGATTCTTATCCGAGAAATGGATGCACCGAATCAAGCTGGGCATGGCGGTCGCCCTGGTAGTGCTCGGACTGTACTTTCTCTTCAGATCGATCATGATTTTGCTGTAATGAGAGTCCGGCTCTCGTGGGCGCTTCGGGTGGGTCAATCAAAGTCCGGGGAACTCAGGCGTAGATCAGTTTCAATTCCTCTATCTTCCGCCCGATATTCACCGAATTGGCGCATTCAGCCCGGCACTCACCGCATGACACACACAGCGCAAGTCCCCGGTCGGGACTGATCGAGTCGATCGCGCGACGGGCGAGTTCGAAGTCGGCATACTGCTTGACATACATGTGCGTGCGCATGAGTGCCGGGATATCTGCTTTGAGAGGGCAGGCGGCAACACATTGTCGGCACTGACGGCAGAACTCCATGCCGAGCTTGATTCGGTTATCGGAAAGGAACCGCCACTCCTCTTCGCTATAATCGGGGTTGGAGGCTATCGCAAAATTATCGCGCATGTGTGCGTAATTGTTGGTGCCGGGGACCGACGTCGTAATACGCTCGTTATTACAGACCCACTTCAGGGCCGCGGCATTCACCACCCTGTTGCTGTATGCGCGGAGTGTATCCGGGTTCGGGAAAGCATATCCGCCGGCCTGTGTCTTCATCGCGATCACGCCGATGCCGTCCGCGGCTGCCCGGTCGATTGCCTTCAGTAAGGCGGAGTCATCGGCCATCGTGAAATTGATGCTGGTCAGGACGACATCGTATACCGCCGCCTTAACCATGGCGTTGATGACGGTTGCCATGCGCGAATGTGTCGCAATTCCAATAAATCGAGTCTTGCCCTGCTTCTTCAGCTCGGTCAGGGCTCCCAGCATCGCCTCATGAGTGACCGTCCGGGAATCACGGATATCGGAAATCATGAGGATATCGACATAATCGGTTTTCAGCCTCTTGAGCGAACCCTCGAACGTCTTACGCATGAGATTCCGTACTTCCCGGTCCGACAGACCCGCCCGCTCTTCCCTGGTAGCGACCTTGGTGATGATATATACTCTCTGGCGGAGGCCGCCACGACTGAACACCCGCCCCAAAAGCTCCTCATGACGGCCGTTTCGATACCCCGGATCGGTGTCGAAGAGGCGTATGCCGGTCTCCACGCTGGCCCGAATCAGCCCCGGGTCGAGATTCGCCCCGACACCCGAGTTGACTATCGGAAGACTTATGCCGGTCCGGCCCAGGACGCGTGTGATTGGGCCGCCCGACGGCATTCTCGGCCCGTGTTCTCCGACCGGCTCCTTGTCGGCTTGAGACACAGCCCTCTCGGCACCGACAAAACCCGCCGTCGCCAGGCACCCCAGCGATGTGGCCAGGAATTTTCGCCGCGTGAGACTCTTTTTCTCTTCACTCATCGCTTCCTCCATTCGCACCGATGGGGAATAATCAATCAGCTGTATGCTATCAGCCCCTGAATCGTGCCCGTACAAATATCGCCTGTGCCATAGTCTGATGCAAGAACAACCGCGCGGACTTGGTCATGATCGAAATGTGACGGCCTCCACTACCGATACAAAGACAGCCCCCGACTCGTGTCGAGGGCTGCAGACTATCAGAGCTGAACGAAAAGTCCTGTGTTCGCTACCTGGTTTCCAGCGTCATCGGGTCGCGAAGGGGGAGTATCGTAACGTCGCCGAAATCGGAGAAGTGTTCTTCATGCTTGTCCGATCCTTCTTCAACCGCGTCCGGATCGCCGACCACGAGAATTACCAGTTTATCCGGATGCAGGTATTTCTGCGCCACGGCCATGACATCGTCCGGCGTCACCGCCTCCATCTTCTTGACATAGTTTTGCCAGTAGTCGTCCGGTCGGCCGTCGTAGTCATCTTCGGCGAACGTATTGACAATCTGGTTCTTGTTGCTGAACGGATTGACCACGTTGGCGATAAAGTTCGCCTTGGAGTTTTCAACCGTCTCCGCATCGCACTTCTCATCCCGGATACGGTTGATCTCATCGATAATGAGTCGCGTGCCGAATGCCGCCGTAGCGTGCTTGGTCTGAAATGATGCCTGGAACGTGCCGGGATACAACACCGGGCGGTCGAAGCCGCTCGAGGCATGGTATGCCAGGCCTTCGTCCGAGCGCACCCGGCGCGTGATCCTCGAGGTAAACCCGCCGCCTCCGAGAATATCATTCATGACTACCAGCGCATACTGATCGGGGATATCCCGCTTCACGCCGAGGTGGCCGATGCTTATTCGCGACTGATTCACATCCTCTTTCTTGATCATGTACACGCCCGGCTTCGGATCCGGAATTTGATCGGAAATGACCGGCAGGTCCAGATTATGACTCGGCCATCCTTCAAGCAACGCATCCAGCTTTGCCAGGATCTCATCGGCCTTGAAATCCCCGGATACGGCAAAGATGAAATTCTTCGGGAAGAAGTACTTGTCATGAAACGCGACCAGGTCGTCCCGGGTGATGGCATTGACCGATTGTTCTGTACGCCTGCGGGGAATAGTGCTCGGGTGATCGCCGTACATGAGAAAGTCCCATTCCTGTGATTCAATCGCGCCGGTCGATGCATTTCGCTGTTCCAGTTCCGACAGGACGTCGGTGCGATATCGGTCGAGCGCTTCCTGATCGAAGACCGGTGTCCGAAGTACTTTCATCAAGAGGCCAAGTCCCTCATCAATATCCTTGGAGAGGCAGAAGAGACTGGCCGTTCCCTGAGAGGCTCTGATATTCACTGATATGTCCCCGGCCAGGTAGGCGAGACGCTCGTCGAGTTCCTTGGCTGTCATTCCCTCGATGCCGCCGTTGCGCATAAGATAGCCGGCGAAATTGGCGAGTCCGGCCTTTTCTACCGGATCATAGATCGCCCCGGTACGGATCAGTATGGTCATTTCGAACGTCGGCACCTCCGCGTTCTCAGCCACATAGGCGGTGGCGCCGCATTTCAACGTATGCCGGTAACTGTCCGGCATGGGCGGCTGGTATTCAAGCTTTTTGAATTTCAGTTGATCGGGATGGTCAACAACGCCATCTCCCGCCATGACTGCGGCGGAAAGCAACAGGGCAGTCAGGGTTGCAAACAGCATGAGAGCCACCGACCGCCGGAACGACGAAAAGGATAATCTATTCATGTTCTATTCTCCTCTGGTGTTAGACTCACAGCTCCTGGGCGGCTTTGAGCTCTTTCAAGTGGTCGTTGGCTATCTTCAGCAATTTCTCCATCTGCTCCTTCTGCTCGGGATCCTGAACCTGGTCCATTCCGGCGGAAAACATCCCGATCATCTGCTCCAACCGTGCAGCGTCGTCTATTGCCTTGATCCTCTGGACCATCTGGGCAAACTGCGGGTCGGCTCCGCCGCCCTCCTCGCCGCCGCCCTTCGTGTTGATAATCAACACGTTGCGCTGATCCTTCGCGAAGTACGTGTTGGCCACACGCTGAATATCCTCGGCTGTGACCTGATCCCACATCTTCGGGGCATTGTTCGCCTCGGTCCAGTCACCCAGGGCGGCATGTCCCCCGAGATAGAACAGGATGCCGATGCCCGACATCATGTCCATCGAGCGAATCGTCTGCACCCGAAGCTGATTTTTGACCTTCTGGAGTTCCTCTTCCGGCACCGGGTTGGCCTTCAGGTCCTCGACAACCTCGTAGATTGCTGTCTCCAGTTGCTCGGCCTTGATGCCGGACAGGCCCGTAGCTGAAATCTGGAACGCCCCGGCATACTTTCTGGAATCCTGACCGGCACGAACCTCCAGTCCGCCACCGCCCCACATGCGTCGTCCGCCGCGGCCGGAACTCTTCGCCAAACCCTTTTCTTCAACAAGCTTCTTGTACAGGCGGCCAGTCTTACCGTTTAGAATACCGGCCAGAACTTCGAGGGGGTAGCTGTCCGAATGCTTCCAGGCTACGGTGTGGTACCAGACTTCCGTCTCCGGACTGGTCTCGGCCTCGGCGATTAATCGTTTTTCGCCGTATTGTTTCTCTTCGAGAGTCACTACGTCAGGCGGTTTGGTCTTTCCGGGTGGTATGCGTTCAAAATACTTTTTGACCATTTTGATCATATCATCCGCAACAAAATCCCCGACCAGCATCATGACCAGGTTGTTCGGGGCATAGTACGTCTTGTAGTAGTTGTTGGCCTGCTCCCGGGTGATACTGCCCAGGTCAGACGGCCAGCCGATGACATCCCAGTGGTACGACGATGATTTCCAGAACATCGCGTTAAAGTCTTCTTCAATCAAGCCGGTCGGCGTCGACTCCGTGCCAAGCCGGCGCTCTTCGCGCACGACGTTCCGCTCGGAGTAGAATTCACGAAATACGGGGTCTGCGAATCTGTCCGACTCGAGCCACATATACAGCTCGATCTTGTTTTTCGGCAGCCGGACAAAGTATGCCGTCATGTCATTGGATGTGAAGGCATTAAGGAAGAATCCGCCGTTCTTGCTGTAGAGCTCGTCGAGCTGATCCTTGATGATCAATTCCCGTTGCTCGAGGATGAGGCTGTCAAAGACAGATTCGAGCTCGCGATAGCGCGGGGTTTTGGCCTCCGGGTCGAGCATATCGGTGATCTTGCCGCGGCGGAGGTCCTCGCGCATCACACGCTCCTCGACCCGCATCAACTCCCTGAGCGAATCGAGCCGGGCCATGATCTCGCGATCCCGCTTGATATCCTTGGTCCCGATCTTCTCAGTCCCCTTGAACATCATATGCTCAAACAGGTGAGAAATCCCGGTAATGCCGGTGGTTTCGTTGGCCGAGCCGACCTTGGCAATAACTGAAGCCATGATAGTCGGAGCTTCGTGCCGCTCGACCATCAGGACCTGCATCCCGTTGTCAAGCCAATATTCCTTGACGTCGATGTTTTGCGCGGTAGCCGAAAACGCCGTGGCCAGCACAACTACCACACAAACCAGTACCATACACATGTAGCGCCTGTTCATCAGCCGCTCCCTCCAAGTTGTAAATTTAAGTGATTATGTATCCAAGATGGCGAAGTCCTCATTGTCTGACCAGTGAACAAAAGTAAGCTCTTATACGTCGAAAATCAAGCAGATACTGAATATGGCCGGACAGCCCCAATCCCAAAATCATTCAGTAGCGAAAATTGATTGAAACATTTATGATTACAAAAACGAAAAAGAACTAGACATTCCTGGCCACATTACGAGATATGGTGATGAGCAAGCTGTTATCAGGCATCTTAGCGCCCCTGCTATTGATTATCCTCGTCGGATGCGATGATTACTCCCACAATGCCATACCCAACACCCCTCCGATCAATTACATCAATCTGACCATGATGCAGGCGTATGGAGAGGACGGGTACGACTGGGGGGCGGCGCTGGCGCGAGGTCCCGACAACGGATACTTGATAGCCGGATCAACAACCTCCCGGGGGTATGGAGACAACACCGCGTATCTGGTTCGCACCGGTCCGACCGGCGAGATGATCTGGTTCAAATGGTTCGGCGGTTGGGGCGATGACAACGGCCAGGCCGTTGCGCTCAGTCCCGACGGTAATATCATAGTCGCTGGCGTATCCGAATCGTTCGAGCTGCGGACAGGCCAGAAGATCGATCCAAATTCCGGTAAGCCTATCGACGACTATAACTTTTACCTGGTCAAGACCGATCTCGAAGGGGCTGTACTATGGGAGAAACCATACGGGGATTCTCTCTACACCGAGTGGGGGAGAGCATTGGCGGTGCTATCCGACGGTTACCTTATTGCCGGATATCAGGCGAAAACCGAAGTCGAGGGAGACTTCTACGCCGTAAGGACCGACCTCGATGGCGATGTGGTCTGGCAAAGAGCTTACGAGAGGCCGGGGGTGAACTATGCTTACTCGGTTGTGGCAACATCCGATGACGGCTTTGTCCTGGCCGGGTATACGATGAAACCCGATGCGATCGGCGGAGACCCCTATCTGATGCAAATCGACGGTTCCGGAAACCCGGGTTGGGAATGCCTTGCTGCTGACTCGGCAGCCCTGCAGATACTCTACTCAGCCGTGCAGGCAGCGAACGGTGACATTATCGCCGTCGGAAGGTCAATCCCGAAAGAGTCCCCTTCACCGCTCAACGGAGTTCTCTATGTCATGAGAGCCAGCTCCGGCGGCCAACTGCTCTGGGAAAAAACGTACAGTGAATCCGGTATCAGAGAAGGTCGCTGCATACTCGAGGATGCTCAGGGCGCGCTGATGATCTGCGGTCAGCATGCGACGGGAAACGACATCCGGATCGCCAAGCTTGCCGGCGATGGTACGTTCATGTGGAGTGACAGCACCCATGCGCCTGGCTACGGAATGGCCATGATTCCTATTGAAACCGGGTACGCTATCGCGGGCTCAAGCGACTACCCGAACCACCGGGTCTTGAATAACGCCCTTTTGATAACGATAGCGGAAGACATGACGAATATAGAGTAGTCTTCGTTGAAGACTTGAAACGAAAGTGCTGCAATGCCGCTGCGATTGGTTCGAAACTTTCCACGCCTGTTGATTGGGCTTGCGGTCATCTACTCGGTGATTAACCTGTCATCGGTGTTTTCCACTCCGTCGAAACGGGCCGGGATCACAGGCAGAATTACCGATGCCGACACCCACGAGCCGATACCATTAGTGAGCATCGATATGCTCGGCAAGTTTGGCGGCACAACTACCGATACCAACGGTGTTTTTACCCTGAGGAACCTCCAGCCGGGAACTTACATCCTGCAAATTACCCACGTGGGCTACGAATCGAAATTGACCGACAGTCTGCACCTCTCTGAAGGGCAGACTATCGACATCCAGATTGCCATCAAGCAAAAACCGGTTTCGATCAAAGGCGTCAGGGTGACTCCCGGGCAATATTCAATTACGAGCAGCGAGCCGACCACCCGGCAGATTCTTCCCAAAGAGATTATCGAAACCAGACCGCAGTTGAGCGAGGATTTGTTCCGTGCGGTTCAGAGGCTTCCGGGAATCACCTACAACGACTTCTCGGCCAAATTCACGATCCGTGGCGGCGAACAGGACGAGGTGCTGATAAACCTCGACGGAATGGAACTGTACGAACCGTTTCATTTGAAAGATGTCGACGGCGGTGTGATCAGTATCACCGATGTCGCCGCGGTGGAAGGAATCGACTTGCTGGCCGGCGGGTACCCGGCGTATTACGGCGACCGGATGAGCGGCGTCTTCAATATCAAATCCAAAGAGCCAGATGCAGATACCAAGCGGGCATCGGTTGGGTTGAGTCTCATGAACGCACGCTTTCTGGGCGAGGGCACTTTCGCCGACCGGAGAGGGGCATGGCTGGTGTCGGGCAGACGCGGCTATATCGATCTGGTCCTGGGTGCACTCGGTCAGGACGATCAGGTGCGTCCGAAATACTACGACGTGTTCGGTAAACTGAGATACCGGCTGAACAACAGGCAGATGCTGACTGCCAATTTCCTTAAGGCGGACGACGATCTGCGGTACCTCGGCAGCGTGTCCGATGGTGAGGACAACACGGGTGACACGCTTCTGTCGTCATATGGCAACACCTATTTCTGGCTCACCCTGGACTCCTACCTTTCCTCGAAAGTAGTGGCGCGTACTATCGCCTCGGTGGGTGAAGTCAGCAGCAGCCGTAACGGGCAGGTATTTAACGAGTTCGGTTGGGTCCCGGAAATGCGCGTTAACGACCGGCGAAGTTTCACCCTGTTTGGCGTCAAGTCGGATTGGGACTTTGAGGCGAGCGACAGGCTGCTGTTCAAGACCGGTGTGGATGTCAAACACGTCTCAGCCGAATACGACTATGCCGGCCACCTGTACAACTACGCTTACTTTCCGGGTCAGGAGCCTGCCTATCAACTGCAGAGCGTGGATTCGAGAATGGTGTCGATCAATCCCTCAGGGCAGAAAGTAAGCACATATCTCTCGAACCGAATTCGTTTTGCCGGCTTCCTTACCGGCGAGTTCGGCGTCAGGTACGACTATACCTCGTACTCCGGTGACCGCGACTGGTCTCCCCGGGCAAACCTGGCGATTACGCTCTCTAAGAGCACGTCACTCCGGTTGGGATGGGGCTATTTTTACCAGGTCCAGCGAATCGATGAGATCAGTGTTCAGGACGGTGAGACGGAATTCCATTCGTCCGAAAGAGCCGAGCATCTCGTGGCCGGACTTGAACACACCGCAACGAACGGCGAGAATATCCTCCTGAACGTCTTCTACAAGAAGTACACCGATCTGCAGCCGGCATATCGGAATACTTTTGGAGAACTGGTTACGTTTCCCGAGCTCGAGGAAGACCGGGTCGAGGTAAAATTTAACGGCAAAACCGCCTGGGGTATCGAGGTGTGCCTCAAGCGGGATATCGGTCAGAAAGCAAGTTGGTGGGCGAGTTATTCAATGTCGAAAGTCCGCGACGATATCAAGAACCTCTACTTCTACCATGAAGACGTCCTGGTCAATTACAACCGGGAATTCCCATACCCGTATGACCAGTTGCACACGTTCTACCTTGATTTCAACTATCGTTTCAGTCCCAGGTGGCAACTGAGCCTGGCGTGGCAGGTACACACCGGGTGGCCATACACCGAAGTCGAGATCGAGGATGCCTGGCAGGGCGGCGACCCGATACTGTTTCTCCAGGCAACTGATCCCTGGCAGGGGAGACTCGATACCTTTAAACGTCTCGACCTGCGGATGAACCGCAAGTTCGAGACATCGAGGGGTACCATTACTGCCTTTGTCGAAGTGATCAATGTCCTTGCAGATGAAAACGTCCGCAACTACGAGTACAGCCTTGTCTCGCATGACGGCGTCTATTCAATCCAGCGGTCCAAGGAAACGTGGTTCGGCCCGATGCCGTCGTTCGGCATTTCCTATGATTTTCGCTTCTAATCAAGGGCTCGTCAATCAGACCTGTTTTCGTACCTCGACTGCGATCTTGCCCCGGACGTGACCCTCTTGCTTGATCCTGAACGCCTCTGCAATTTGGTCGAGGGGATAGGTCTTGTCGAGATTCACCGTGATCACCCCGTCTTCGATCAGCTTTGTCAGCTCATTCAGATAATCGGAGCTTGTCTCGGTGTGTTCGTAGAGGGCGTTGACCTCGTATTTCTTTATCAGGTCCTCATCCGGCCGGTGGGTCATAGAGACGATGGTGCCGCCTTTCTTCAGAACAGAGAATGACTTTGCATACACGTCACCCCCGACATTGTCGAACACAGCGTCGAAGTCAGACAACTGCTCGGCGAAATCCTCGCCGGCATAATCGATTACTTCGTCGGCGCCAAGTTTCTTGACAAAGTCGATACCCACATCGGTAGCCGTGGTCGCGACATAAGCCCCGATATGCTTCGCCAGCTGAATGGCGATGGAACCGATACCGCCGGCGCCGCCGTGTATCAGTATTTTCTGGCCGGGTTTGAGCTTGAGATGCTCGTTGATTCCCTGCACCGCACTCAGCCCGACCAGCGAAATCGCGGCGGCTTCGTTGAAATCGAGGTTTTTCGGCATTCTAGCAATCAGGTGTGACGGCGCGACCGCGTATTCTGCGAACGCACCGCTGCCGCCGGCGACCGGACTTGCCTGACCGTATACCTTGACCCCCGCCTCGTCAGTGTTTCCGTCTTCGCCGACTTCCACAATGGTCCCGGCGATATCCCAGCCGAGAACGGCGGGAAGGTTCATGGGAAACATTTTCTGCAACCGGCCGGACAATAATCCTGCGTCGACCGGATTGATGCTCGAGGCATGGACTTCTATGAGAGTCTGCCCTTTCCCCGGCTTCGGCCGGTCGACGTCCGCAATCTTCAGGACCTCGACGCCGCCGAACTCTTTGATTTGTACAGCTTTCATAAATCACTCTCCAGAGTCTGCGAGTGGATTCGTTTTTTCAAATTGGAGAAACGGCAAGAAGATTATGTATGAACCGGTTCGCAACCCGAATCGGACTTGAGGTCCCGGGCCGCTCGCCTTTCACTAGAATTGATCCCAGGCCCGCTTTGTTCCCCGTGGAGAAATCGACCGGTCGCCGGCGCGCATGACTCAGTCGTTAGTTGTTGCGTTTCAAGTGGGCGAAGTGTATTATATAATGCCATTCAAACATGTGCGGTTCTCTGGATTTCTGACGTGGGGGTGTTTGTATTGTCGAAAAACGACGACGCTGATGACATCACCCAATCGAGATTTCAACGCGATGCGCAATCTGTAATTGGGCATTATCGTATCCGGGAGCATATCGAAACCGGTGGTATGGGTGATGTTTATCTGGCCGAGGACATCAGTCTTCATCGGAGCGTCGTGCTGAAGTTCCTGCCGGAGGCGTATGCTTCCGACCCGGAGGTCCGGGCCCGCTTTACACGCGAGGCGCGAGCGGCTGCCCGGTTGAGCCATCCCAACATAGTCACGGTTTACGAAATCGGCGAAGAACAGGGGCGGCTTTTCCTTGCTATGGAATATGTCGAGGGCGAAACCCTGCGCCAGATGATCAAGGCGCGGAAGGTCTCCCTGCAGTGCGCCCTGGAATGCGCCACACAGCTTGCGGCCGGATTGCACGAAGCTCACTCCATAGGGGTCGTACACCGCGACATCAAACCATCGAATATCAAGGTGGACCGTAAGGGGAACTGCAAATTACTCGACTTCGGATTGGCCACAATCCGCGGATACGAACCGGTCAGCCATGATGGCTCGATTTCCGGAACAATCGGATACATGTCGCCGGAACAGATCAGGGGAGAGTCGGCTGATTCCCGTTCCGATCTCTTTTCGCTTGGCATCGTGCTTTTCGAAATGCTCACCGGTAAATCGCCCTTCCTGCGCGACTATGAAGCCGCCACCCTGCTGGCTATTGTCCAGGAAGCCGTGCCGCGGTTGGACGAATACATCACTGACCTTCCATTGAAACTTCAGGCAGTCATCGATAAGGCGCTCGAAAAGGAACCCGCCGAGAGGTACCAGACAGCCGCCGAGATGCTGTCCGATCTTCGGGAGGTAAGAGTCGAACTGGAGACCCGTTCAACCGCGCCGGAAGCCGACTCGCCATCCAAGCCGTCAATCGCCGTCCTGCCATTCACTAACCTGAGTGATGACCGCGCCCAGGACTACTTTTGCGACGGCATGGCCGAGGAGATCATCAACGCGTTGGCCCAGGTCGATGGCCTGCGTGTGGTAGCGCGAACATCGGCGTTCTCCTTCCGTGGCAAAGAACAGGATATCAGGGAGATCGGCCGCAAACTGAATGTGGCCACCGTACTTGAAGGCAGCGTCAGAAAGGCAAACGGCCGGATACGTATCACCACCCAGCTTATTAACGTGGCCGATGGTTACCATCTCTGGTCGGAGAAATATGACCGCAATATGCAGGACATCTTTTCGATCCAGGATGAAATCGCCCTGACGATAGTGGATCGTTTGAAAGTCCGCCTGCTGACACAGGAGAAAACGCGGCTGACAAAACGGTATACCGAGGATCAGGAGGCGTACAAACTGTACCTTCAGGGCCGCTACTTCTGGAATAGACGTTTCCAGGGCGGCCTCCAGAAATCGATAGAGTTTTTCCAGCGCGCCATCGCGCGCGACCCCGAATACGCCCTGGCGTACGTTGGCGTAGCGGATGCCTACAACATCCTCGGTCATCTCTATCTTTCTCCCATGGAGTGTTATCCCGTATCAAAGAAGGCGGTGGAGACTGCCCTCGCGATTGACAACTCTCTCGCCGAAGCGCACGCTGCGCTTGGCTGGCTCCATACCTTCCACAGCTGGGATTTCGTCGCTGCCGAAAGGGAATTCCGCCTCGCGGTCAACCTGAACCCCAATTACTCCGACCTGAGAGAGTTCTTTGCGTTGTTATTGGGGGTCCTGGGCCGCTACGATGAAGGCCTCGCCCAGGTCAGGCGCGGTCTGGAACTGGATCCTGTTTCTTTGATCCTGAACGCGGTGCTGGGATTGGCCTATTACTGGGGCCGCAGATACGATGAAGCGTTGGCGCAAATTCACGCCACGCTGGAACTGGAGCCGGAATTCTTTCTGGCGCACCTGTTCAAGGGGCTTACCCTGTCGGCGATAGGGAAATGGGACGAATCCATCGACGTGTTCCAACATCTGGTGGCTGTCTCAGCCGAGAGCCCTCTCGCTCTGGGCCATCTGGGCATGGCGTGCGGTCTCGCGGGCCGAACTGAGGAGGCAAGTCAGGTTCTCGACCGCCTGAGCGCTGCGGCTGAACATCGGCATGTCCCGCCCATGTACCCGGCGCTTGTACTTTCCGGGTTGGGCCGGCTGGATGAAGCCTTTGATCGGTTTGAAGATGCCTGCGAGCAGCGTGATTCCTGGATGCCGTCGCTTCTGCACGCGCCGTATGCAGACCACCTGCGTTCGGATCCGCGGTTTGAGCGGCTGCTGGCGAAAATCTGGGTCGACCAGGATGTTACGAGCGGTTGACGACGCTCGGTTAACCATAATAAAATGGGTCGCCGTTTCCGGAAAACGGGTGCGGCGGGGCGGCAATCTTATCAGTTGACAACCCGTATCGTCCGGATTATCGTTCGCTAACTGGGTCGGAGATCTTTAACCGAAAAACACCACATCAATATCCAACACTCATAGGTCCCTCATCCGAGGGAGTGGCGGCTATTTGTGAATCAAAATCGCGTTAACTTTCTGCGCCGAAAGGGGGATGCGTATGAGCTAAATATCTCACCGTCGTTTTATTAATTCTTGCAGAGTAACTAACTTCGAAAAGGAGGTTCGAATGAAGAAGCTGGTAATCTTCTTCACAATGGTTCTCCTCATCCCGGTGCTTGTGCAGGCCGGTAATCCGGATGTGAAGGTCGTCGACCGACCCTATGGACCTTCATTCCTCGGCTGGGCTCCGGGTGAACTCGTTGTGAACTTCAAAGCAACCAGCGGTGTGACCCCGGAGAGGGTCGAAAAGGCGCGGCTGCGCAGCGGGCTGATGTCCCTGGAAATTCCGTCCCTCGATGCTATTGCCCGGCAATACCAGGTCACCGAGATGAATCAGATGTTCAAGGGAGCCAAACCCGAAATGATCAATGGCAGATTCTTTGATTTATCGCACCATTTCGTTGTCCGGTTTGACCCGAACGCGGATCTCGACGAAGTCATGGCCGCCTACCAGGCTGACCCGGCCGTCGAATCCGTGGAAAAGAACGGCATCCACGCCCTCTACGCCACACCGAACGACGGCTATTACAGCTATCAGTGGTACCTCAATCAGGCCGGCGACCACGACATCGATGCTCCGGAAGCCTGGAACATCGAGACCGGCAGCACGTCCGTAATCGTGGCCCTGCTCGACTCCGGTACCCGGTACTATCATCCCGATCTTGGCGGCGCCAATGCCTCTCCGTCCAATCCCGGCGCCTCGCGCGGCAATATGTGGATCAATACCGCCGAGCTCAACGGCACATCCGGATATGACGACGACGGCAACGGCTATGTCGATGACTGGATCGGTTGGGATTTCATCGACGGCGTCACGAGCTGCTGGACCGGCGAAGACTGCAACACCGAGGACAACGACCCGCGTGACTTCAACGGTCACGGCACCCACACGGCCGGTATCATCGCCATGCTGACCAACGATGGTTACGGCATGTGCGGGATCGCCGGCGGCTGGGGCAACGGCTCGCAGGCTGTCACCGGCAACGGTATCAAGCTGATGCCGCTGCGGATGGGCTATTCTTACAATTACGGCGGCCAGGAGTACGGCGTCGTGCAAATGGATTGCGCTGCCTCGGCTTTCTACTATGCCGCCGCCAAGGGGGCAAAGATCGCGTCCTGTAGCTGGGGTTCGTCCAACAGCGGCGGTCTCGGCGCAGCGGTCGACTACTTCATTGCCAGCGGCGGTATCGTGTTTGTCGCGGCCGGCAACGACGGCGGAACCACGGCCGACTACCTCAATGGCCGTGGCGATTGTGTGTCGGTGGCCGCCACCGATGAAAACGACAACGCCGCCAGCTTCACGACCTACGGGACCTGGGTCGACATCTGTGCGCCCGGCAACAACATCTACAGCACGTACCACGATCACACCGACCCGAACACCAACTACTGGGCGTCGCTGAGCGGCACTTCCATGGCGACGCCGCTGACAGCCGGCGTCGGGGCATTGATCTGGTCGCACAACCCGGGCTGGACCGCCTCACAGGTGAAAAACCAGCTCTATTCCAGCGCTGACAATATCGACGCCTACCTGTCCTCACAATACATCGGCAGGATGGGCGCCGGACGTGTCAACGCCTACAACGCCGTGAATACCGGCCCTGCGGCGCCGGTTGCCAATTTCAGCGGTTCGCCTACTTCCGGCTGCTCGCCGCTGTCGGTGAGCTTCACCGACCTCTCGTCAGGCAGCCCGACAAGCTGGAGCTGGAACTTCGGCGATGGTGGAACATCGACTGCGCAGAACCCGAGCCATACGTTCAGCTCGTCCGGGTCGTACACAGTCTCGCTGACCGTCACCAACGCCGCCGGCAGTGACTCGGAGACCAAGACCAACTACATTACCGTGAATGCCGGTCCGACCGCCGGATTCAGCGGTTCACCGACTTCCGGAGATGCTCCGCTGACGGTATATTTCACCAACAGTTCCAGCGGTGCGACTTCGTACTCGTGGGACTTCGGTGACGGCGGAACGTCGACAGCGACCAATCCGAGCCACACGTACACGAGCGTCGGAACGTTCACGGTTCGGTTGACCGCGACCAGTTCCTGCGGTTCGGATACATACACCCGGACGAATTACATCACGACCGGAGGCTGCACTTACCCGGTGGCGAACTTCACCGGCAGTCCAACCTCCGGCAATACACCCCTGACGGTGAATTTCACTGACCAGTCAACCGGCGCGACATCGTGGAGTTGGAGCTTCGGCGACGGCGGTGCCTCGACCGCGCAGAACCCGTCCCACACGTACACATCACAGGGAACGTTTTCCGTCACCCTGACTGCAACCAACTCGTGCGGCAGTGATGTCGAGATAAAGTCGAACTACATCACGGTGAGCACACCCTCGGCAACCTATGCCACTCTGCCATACTCGACCGGTTTCGAGTCAGGAGCCTTTGACCAGTACTGGTTCACGCAGAGCAGCAACTCGGAAGGGCGCATCCTCATCACCACCGCCAACGGACCGCATTCAGGTTCCTACCATATGACCATGGATGACAACTACAACGGCGGCCTGTATGCCCAGAACGAAGCCTGGCTGCGGCTCAATCTGTCCGGCAAGAGCGACGTCGCGCTGTCGTTCTGGTGGAAGGAATTCGGCGACGAAGATCATACCCAGGATGGGGTTTTCTTCTCCGATGACGGTGGATCGTCGTTTGTCAAAGTGTACAGTCTGACCGGAGGGAGCACCACCTACCGAGAGATAGACCTCGATATCGATCAACTGGCATCGGCAAACGGCTTAAGCCTGACGAGCACCTTTGTCGTCAAATTCCAGCAGTACGACAACTATAGTATCTCGACCGATGGTATGGCCTTCGATGATATCAGTGTCGTATCCAACGAGACGCCGCCGGTGGCCGATTTCTCGGCCAACCCGACTTCCGGGCCGGCCCCGCTCAGCGTCAGCTTCACCGACCTGTCGGGCGGCAATCCGACCAGCTGGAGTTGGAATTTCGGCGACGGCGGGAGTTCCACGGCACAGAATCCTTCACACTCGTACGCCAACCCCGGCACATACACGGTGTCGCTGACCGCGACAAACGTCTTCGGAAGCGACACCGAGACCAAGACGGGATACATCACGGTGTCCGAACCCAGCTCCTCGGCAGTCATAACCTATGATGACTTCGAAAGCGGCATGGGCAACTATACCGACGGCGGCGCGGACATGTTCCTGTATACCGGCTACTACTACGCATGGGAGGGTTACAACGCAGCTGACATTCAGGACAACAGCGGCGTTGCCTCGTCATTCTACCATACCTATGGTTACAACGTAACCGGCTTCAACGTGCTCGAGGTCGATTTCTATTTCGTGGCCATCAGCATGGAGTATGGCGAGGATTTCTGGATCCAGTACTACGACGGCTCGGCCTGGCGGACAGTAGCCGCCTATGCCCGTGGAATCGATTTCAACAACAGTACGTGGTATCATGCCGTTGTGACAATCGACCGAAGCGAATACAACTTCCCGACTAACGCGAAGATTCGGTTTGTGTGTGACGCCAGCGGCGATGCCGACGACGTCTATATCGACCAGATTGAATTCCGCGGTCTGTCAGGAGCCAGCGCCGTTCCCGGCGGCCTGGTGTTGCAGGAAGGCAGGCCCGAGATGCTTCTTCCCGAGGAGTTCTCGGTATCGCAGAACTATCCGAATCCGTTCAACCCGACAACCAATATCGACTTCAGTCTGCCAACCGCGTCCCGTGTTGTGGTCAGTGTCTACAATATCCTGGGACAGGAGGTAGCGCGACTTGCCGACAGTTATTACGAAGCTGGCGAACACACCCTGCAATGGAATGCCGGGGACAATGCCAGCGGCGTATATCTCTATCGGATCGAGGCCGGTGACTACACAGTGACGAGGAAGATGATACTGCTGAAGTAAACGCGGCATCAGGGAACAAACGAGGCGGGCCGATCAGGCCCGCCTTTGTTACATAACTCGGAGAATTACCGCCTGCGGTCAGACTTTTTCTTTCAACGCTATGGCCTCGTTGATCTTGTCAATCAATTCATCCGTGTCTACCGGTTTCTCCAGGAACGCAAACGGTTTCGTCATGGTGGCGTGATCACGTCCGAAGAGCGCCTTGTAGCTGCCCACACCGCTCAGGATAATGACCGGTGTGTTTTTCAGACAGTCGTCTTTCAGCACTTTGCGGTAGAACTTCACCCCGGTCTCCCGCTCCATGATAATATCCAGCGTGATCACATCCGGCTGAAATGTCCGGGCCGTTTCAAAGCCGATGTCGCCGTCGGACGCGGTTGCGGTCTCGAAGCCGTTTTCGGAGAGAAGCGACTCGAAGTACGTTCTCATATCGGCTTCATCATCAACAATCAGCACCTTTTTCTTCATCACAATCCGCCTTTCTTGCCCTGATGCCTTTGCATGCGGCCGGTTTCATATATCGTCTGCAATTTTGCGCCGTTCTGTTTCGTCAATTGCGGTCTCACGCTCTCCGTTGCCGTTGTCCGAGCTCTCCAAATCGTCGGTAACCGCGGCGATTCGGGGAAGGGTGACCGTGAAACGCGACCCGCGACCTATCTCGGAGTCGAGGTCTATTCGTCCGCCATGGGTTTTTGCAATCTTGTTGGCGATGAACAACCCCAATCCGGTACCGCCCGTGCCCTTCGAGGAGAAGAACAGGGTGAACGCCTTTTCACGGACTTCCTGCGGCATCCCCAAACCATTGTCGGAAATCTCTATCTGTACGTTGTCAGGATCACCCCTGACCGAAACCATGATCACATTGTCATGCTGCTGAGTATTCAGGCGGCAGGCGTCCAGCGCGTTGTCGAGCAAATTGGTGAGAAGCGAGCGTATCGCTCGAGGGTCGACCTGAAAACTGCCGGCCGATTGATCTATTTCGCTTGTAATAACTACCCCGTGGTCTTTTGCCCTCGTCTGCATCTGTTCAACCACTGCCGCCACCAGGTCGGACACATCGGTCTCGACCGGCTCCGGCCTGCGGTCCTTGCTGAAATAGAGAATATCCAGAACCGTCCGTCGAATGTGACCGACATTCCGCGTTACCATTTCCCAGCCTGTTTCGATACGTCCCCGGTCATCCCGCCTGAGCCCCGAATTGACCATATATATCCCGCCGTCGAGCCCGCTCAGGAATCCCTTGAGATCGTGTGAGATACTGCTGATGATCAACCCGATAGAGGAGAGCTGGGACTGTAACTCCCGCAGGCGAGTAATATCTGCGCTCATTTCGATCACGAGATCAATCTCACCGTTTCGATTCTTCATAGGTGCGGTCGTCACCATGACATTGATCGGTCGGCCGTCATTCGAGGTGACCAGTTCCTCGTGGATATGCACCTGTCCGTCATCAAAAGTCTGCTTCACCACGCACGGAACGCAGGCCTCGTCGCGGTGCTTGTACACTTTGTAGCATTTACAGCCGTACTCGGTACCGAATGTCTCGCGGTGCAGCCGGTTGGCCTCCACGATGCGCAACTCTCGGTCCTGGCTGGAAATGAAACACGGGACCTCCTCGAAGAGCAGCCGATAGCGCTCCTGGCTGTCGCGGAGTTGCTGTTCCAGCCTGCTCATGTCGGTGACATCCGTTGACATTTCCAGGACGCCCGAGATATTCCCCCGGGCGTCATAGATGGGCGTTGTGTTGACCAGCACCGCCACCGTGCGGCCGTCCAGCGTCGTCACTTCCTCGCGGCTCTGGTGGGGATGACCGTCCTGAAACGACCGTTCCACCGGACAGACTTCGCATTTCTCCGGCCGGCGCTTGTATACCTGGTAACAGTGCCGCCCCTCGGTCTCGCCGAAGTCACTCCTGAACCGCTGGTTTGCGTGTATCATGCGCAACTGACGGTCCTGAACCGTCAGATAGCACGGCATCGCGTCAAAGTAGCTTTGGAACTGGTCGTTCACGTGATCACACTCCTTTTTTCGCTTCCGAGGACTCGGTTTTGGGCGATTCCTTCTCATGCGGGATTTTCAGCACTTTCCGAACATTGAGTATGAGCTGTTCTTCATCGATCGGTTTACTGAGGAATCCTTCGGGCGCCCGGTGGGGTCGGTCATATATGAGTTTGCGGAGCTCCGGCTGGCCGGTGATGATACAGATCGGAACCTCCCGCAATGACTTATCCTCACGCAGTCGCTCGAACACTTCCTGGCCGGACATCCCCGGCATGGAAATGTCGAGGGTAATCAGATCCGGTTGGTGCTCCGCGGCAAGACGCAGTGCTTCTTCACCGCTGAATGCACGATGTACCGCGGCGCCGTTGTCTTCCAGAAGCGTCGACACGTACACCACGAAATCGGGCTCGTCATCGACAACCAGTACCGAATGTCCGGCGAGGACACCGGCCGCGGCGACCTCGGGAATCTCGACCGACGGTACCGCCACGACCTCCGGCACGACGAGAGCTTCGGCAACCAGGTTCACCAGTTGCGTCACTTTCATGCCAAGTTTGTAGTGGCGGATGAGATCCGTCAATCCGTCGACGCAGTTGTGGCACGACGTACAAACGTATTCGGCGCCGGTCGCCTTCAACTGGTCGGCTTTGATCTTCGCCGATTTCAACCGGCGCGGCGTATACTCCGACATCGACATGGCGCCGCCGCCGCCGGTGCAGCAATAGTTCTCCGCCCGGTTTGGATACATCTCCCGGAAATCCTCGACTACCAGGTTGAGCAACTGGCGCGGCTCCTCGGTCAATCCGCAGCTCCGGGCATTGTTGCACGAGTCATGGAACGTCACCGGCGACTGGTTCTTCGACTTGTCCACCGTGATTTGTCCCTCGCTGATGTATCGCAACATGGTGATGACTGATGATTCCATCTCAAAATCGACGTCCCATCCAGCCCAGTTCTGCGCCTCACAACGTGTCGACCGATACCCGTGACCACATTCTGAAATCACCAGCTTCTTGCCGCCAAGCTCCGAAACCTTCTCGAACAGCCGGCGTCCGACAGCGCCGCCGAGGTCATCGTCGCCGGAGAACAACCCGAAGTTTGTCATGTCCCAGCCTTCACTCGGCATGGTCCAGCTTTCGCCGGCAAGGTAGAATATCCTCGCGGCGTCGGATATCGTCCTCGGATCGTACTTCACTTCCCGCGGATTGATCGAGTACACGATATTGGCGTTTTCCAGATCGATCGGTATTCTCGCCCGGGGATCGCCGAATTCCTCTTCGAGCTCGTCCGAGAGCCACTCCAGCGTATCGATATAATCTTCTTTCAACACCCCCATCTGGTTTCCGATTTCCCACTGGTCTTTGCTCACGACCGCGACGCCTTCCGGCATAATCCCGACCGAAACGAGAAGACCGCGCGCCATGCGATTGAAAGTCGCATAGTCCACCCCCATCGGGCAATTCAGCGTACACCGGCGACAGTTAGTGCATTTGCCGAACACCGTGTCTTTCAGTTCCTCGAGTTCCTCGTCGGTATAAAGGCTCTTGGCTTTGACCCACCACGGCAGCACGCGGCCGGTCCAGTCGTAATGCCGTTTGAAGAATTTCCGAATCTGGTCCGCCTTGTACGATGGCGCGTAAGTCGGGTCGCCCGGGTTGGCGAGCACGTAGTGGCAGGCGTCGGTGCACATGCCGCAGTGGACACAGGCAAGCAGCGACGTCAGCATCTGGCGGTTGAGTTTCTTGTCCATGCGGTCGATAACCCGCTGGGCCTTGTATGATCGAGAACTGTTATTCATTCCTTCACTCCTTCAGTGCCTTGGCGATATGTCGGTGTCCTGTGTCAACCGGCATGTTGACGGGCTTTCCTCACGGGGTAAACCCCGCGACGTCCCAGTGTCTTGCCCAGGTAGTAGCGTGTGAACGGGTAATACAGGTAATGCGATATTTTGCTGAACGGAACGTACACAAGGAAAAATGCCGTGAGTAAGAAGAACGTCAGCAACGGCCATTCGCCGCCGGAGGTGTCGTTCGGGACCGCCAGGAATGCGAATGCGAACCAGGCAGTCAGCAGTACCAGGGAAAAATAATCATCGGGAGAACTTATCGCCCGCATGTATTTGCTGGCGATACGCCGGATTATGCGTCCGACACCCACCAGGAATGCCGCTCCAATCACGATCTGGAGGACCGGAACGACCCCGGGAGTTTCCAGGATTCCCGGTCCGTATGGAATTACGAACGACAAGCCGATCGCCGCCACCACCCCGAGATGGAACGCGACAAACTGGACATATAGAAACCATTTCCTGCGGGTGCTCTCCATGCTCCAGGGCATGGCTACATTAGCCCACGAATATACTATGGAGCCCTTTGGATCGAGACTTCCGGTACCTGTCGGCGCCTGCCGTTCGCGCCCCGCTTTGCGCCGGGTTATCCAGTAGAGGCGCGTCACATACACGGCCCCCATGAACAGCAGGGCCGCCTCCTGCAACGTGTGTTCCGAGAAATGCAGTAACTCACTCATGTCGCTCTCCTTTACACTGTCGCCGGTTGCCCGAGACGTTCCCGGAACGGCTTCAATTCACGTTTATCCAGCACACTGATTATTACCTCGGTGAGACCGGTATCCTCGGACCCGAGATAGTCGGAAATGGTGCCGATCATGACATCGGCGCAAAGGTCCAGCGGCACGCAGTAGAAGCCGGCGCCCATGGCCGGGAAGGCCAGTCGTTTGATACCTTTGCGGTCGGCTTCCCTCAACGCATTGAGAACTGTCGTTCGCAACTTGCCTTCCGTGTCCTCTTCCATAAAGGCGGGGCCCACGGCATGAATGATAAAGTCGGCCTTCAGGTCGCCGGCTGCGGTTGTCATAACCCCGGTCACGCCAAGCGGCCCGCTGCCGTTCAGTTCCTCCTGAATCGACGGACCGCCTCTAACACTGATGGCCGTACCGAAGCCCGCGCCCAGCGTCAGTTCCGACCGGGCATAAAATACAAAGGCGTCGACATCCAGCATGGTTATGTCGTCGACAAAGACCCGCAAGGTGCGGCTGTTGATGGTGATTGAATCGGACATGTGCAGTCTCCTGTGGAGCAGAAACATTATGTCAGGACTGTGATTGTGGCTGAGGGTGGACTGAAAACGCGGGATTCGCGGCCCGGCGACAATTGTCGCTTGACAGGACGCGCCTGATTTATACTATAGCTATACCAGGTCTGGAAATTGCTTCTGTAAAGAGTTGCGTTTTCAGTCCTACCCGGCCCGGTGGGCGAGCCTGCCAGCGATGTCCACCGGGTCAGCCGTTATTTTCTCCTGCGAGATATGTCTATCTGTACCGGCCGCTTTATTCCGCCTGACCGAGACAACATCTCAGCTGCTGGAACGTAAACGGCTTCTTGATCCATCCGAATATCCGGCCGTCAAAACAATCTTCGACATCCGCGCTTCGCGACGTCAGGATGATCTTGGTGAACGGAATGCGCTCGTCGGTCGAGAGGTAACGGCACATCTCCTGCGTCCGATTCCGGCCAAGCGCGCAATCAAGCACGACATAGTCCGGCCGAAAGGCATGGAGTATCGACGCACACTGGTATTCGCTGTCCGCGAACTGCATAACAACGTCGCCGCCTTCGGCCTCCTCCGTCAGGCTGTCGCGAAGTTTGCTGTTGCGCGTGACAATGAGAACCTGTGTCCCCTCGTCCCGAACGATGCCGTAATATTCACAATCTTCACATTCGGAGTGACAATGCGGCGTCAGGTAGCCGAACTCCTCGGAGATCTCTCTCAACTCGTAACAGCGACGGGCGCGACTGCGAAACACCATACAGTCGTGGCATTCCGGTTTCGTCCGGCCCTCCGGGGCATAGAACTCCCAGCAGTAGTGGTAGGCCGGAGGCTCGGCGCTGGGCAATGATTGTCCGTTGATCTGCACCGGAAGCAGTCGCTCGACGGCCTCCCGGGGTATGCGGGCATGGCCGCCCGGGGTCCGATACGACGATATCTTACCCTGCCTGACCCACTTCAGCACTGTGTCCGAAGAAACGGCCAGGAGATCAGCGGCCTGACTTGTGGTATAATACCTTCGATCCATGCGAGTTCGGCATTTTCTGGATTTTCTGAGTTTTCTCTAAGGTAATATAGATAAATCGACCTGTCAATCTATTTTTCGCCTGATCCCGCAACTATCATAAAAGCCTCTTCATAGCCGCTTTTCCGCCGCCTAACTCCCGTTCTGAGATGCTATCGCATTGTGTACTAAACGGATAGGGCAGTACAGACCGGGGGCGCACCGCGCCTCCGGGAAAAGAAAGAGACGGGCAGGCGTGAACCGACCCGTCTCTCAACTGCATGATTTCCTTTGACTTGACGTAGAACCGCTCAGGACTAACGGCTCCGGACGTTAATTACCGACGTTTTCCGCCACCTCCTGACTTTGGAAGAATTCGAACATCGATATAAGTGAGATTGTATTCGGGCGCCACTACGGCTACACCACCGCCCAGGTCGGGTTCACCACTGTCGGAACCCTCTTCGGCGGTCACTGTCACAACCTCTTCGGCCGGCAACACGATGGTTGTGGCGTCGGTGAAGTAGGTATTCAGCGGGGGACTGGCATCGGTGTTGTCCAGGCTGAACGTGAGTCGATAGTCTCCGGGTGCATTCTCGATGTCGGAAACATACCAGTTGTACCCATAAATCAGTTTCCCCTGGACATTGATCTCCGCCGAGTAGAACCCGGGTCCGTCGGCCGCTCCCCACACGCCGCCATTGAAGATAGTGGCGGCCACGTTCCCTTCCCATTCGCCCGTCGTCGCATTCCACGTAAGGGTGAGACTAGGATCGTCTCGCGGCAAAGCCAGTTTCTGAATAGTCAGCCGGGCGCAGTCCGAGTAGACCGTAGCCTCGGTGCTTTGTTTGGTTTGGGTGTTGGTCCCCCAAATTTCGTCCAGGCCGCTGGCGTCGTTCAACTTGAGCATCGTGTAGCCCGTCATAACGTCATCGGGAGCCAGATCCTGGAACAGCACCACTTCGGTACGGACGACTGAGCTTTCATCCCATGATTTCGCCTCGAGGTTGTCGCCCCAGTCGACACGGGATACATTTAGCCGGCCTCGCTGCTCCAGCATTTGATTCCGGCTTTCGGCTTGCCATTCATTCAGCGGGTCCCCCTGATAGTACCATTGAATGAGGTCAGTTTCCGAGGTCGCCGGGTCGTCCATATATGTGTACGGACCGTCGAACGTCGTTTGTCCGAACGTGCCGCGCAGCGGTTTGGTTATGCCGTCCGACCAGATTACCGGAAACGAAAGGCAGTTGGCGGCCTCCTCGCTTGGCGGCTGCTTCTTCTGAATGGAGTCGCCTGCCTGCATATCCTGCCCGGAATCGACAGGATTGCGAGAGCACTGAGTCATCGGAATAGCGATGACAACAGCACTCAGCAAGGCAATGCTTCTGAATGTCACGAGTACCCTCCTCATGAGCGTAAGGTTTGACAAACGGAAACCCACTCGTGTCACGCCAAGCAGAATTTCCCTGACTCATTCGCTATGGATTTGTGCAATGATACTGTTCCGTGTGTGCTCCAAACACGGCGCCGGCAGGCCATATCTACAAACAATATAGACTAATAAGGCGATTTTTGTCAAGTGATACTTTATGCTGACGTGGTATGTCTGTCCGGTGTAATCCGTAAGGAGATTACTGTAGGGCCCCGGCAACTGCACGCCATCCGCTGATACCTGAGGCCAATCCGGGAGTTGGATTCGGCCCGCAAATTCGGCTTTTTCCCGTTGTACCCCGAATCTTGAGTTATTAAGAACCCATACAGTATTTCCCCGACAGCGGCCGATCAGACCGGCTCGCCGACAGTCACTGCAACCTCCGGCTCCCGGCGCTCGAATCGCTTCGCAACGTAGTAGAAGGCCACCGTGACACCCGCGATCATGATGGTCATCATGCCAAAATAACTCGCCGGTGTCATCTGGGTATAAAGGCGCGAAAACCATGCGGCGAGACTGTCACCCACAAAAACGGTGAACAACCAGATACCCGTAATCATTGATTTCATGCGGTCGGGAGCTTCCTCAAACGCCAGCTGCAGACCCACTACTGAAATGCATAGCTCCGCCATGGTGATCAAAATATATGCGCCGAGCTCCCACATGATAGATACCTTGGCCACTGCTCCCAGGTAACCCGCGAATGACATCAGGCCCATACACAAAATCACTAGGACAAAACCGATCAGCATCTTGCGAGGCGACGACAATCGGTGGGTTTCGTCGCGGTCGGTTTTCGACCACAACCAGGCGAACAGGGGCGTCATCAGCACGATCAACACGGGATTAAGACTTTGAATGGCATCGGGAGGGATGTGCCACACGTTCCCAAAGAAGCTGATATCCAGATTCATATAGTCGCGGGCAAAGAGTGTCCAGGTCGAGTACGACTGATCGAAGATAGACCAGAAGAATATGATCAACAGGAAGAGACCGGAGAGGCGAAGCAGTACAGACCATTCCTCATGTCTTTGTTCGGGCGTGCGCGGTTCGCGCTGCATCTTCCGAACTTCCTCAGTGGGATAGTATCGCTTGCCGATATAGAAAATCCCCAGCGAAACCGCCATCAGGATCGTGGGAGCCATAAATGCCGGCCCGTAACCGTAGCGATCGCGGATGAACGGAAGTGAAAAGGTCGTGATAGCGGCGCCGATATTGATCGCCATGTAGAACCACGAAAACGCCTGGCTCATCAGGTGTGATTTCCCGGCTTTCTGATACATCAATCCCATCAGGGTACTGATATTCGGCTTGATCGAGCCGGAGCCCCCGGCCAGCAGCAACAGGGCGACAAAGAGGCCCACCTGGGTGTTGAACGTGCCGAGGATGATATGCCCCAGGATATACGGAATGGCGAAATAGATGATGGTCTTGAACTTGCCGAGGTAGTGGTCGGCGATATAACCGCCCAGGATGGGGAGGATATAACAGAAGGCCGTGAACAGGGATACTACCGAGGCGCTGTTGGCATCGGTGTAATCGAGCACCTGAATCATGTAGAGCAGGAGGAGCGTTTTCATTCCGTAGAAACTGGCGCGTTCGGCCAGTTCCCCCCAGAAAATGAACCAGAACCCGCGTGGGTGACGATTTTCTTCGCTTTTCATCCTATAAGCCTCCGGTGCTAACTCCGTTGTTTTCTGCCAAAGATGACTCTACCATTCGGGACGCCGTCATCGGGCTCAACATGAGCCTCGTAAATCGCTCCCAGCGCCGTTCGAGGTTCTCGCTGCTTTCGCCGTACTCTACGTATCTTTTCACCAGCTCCTCGCCCAGGCTGTAATTGACAATATAGCTGCGATACCGCTGAAAAAAGCCAATCGACTTGTAAGCCTCATCCCGGGTTTCGCCCAGATACCGCATGAGAAAGGAGACGGTTTCTTCTTTCGATCGTTTGCCGTCGAGGTAAGCGCGTGCGGCCTCCGCGGAAGCGCAGTTCAGGTCTTTTCTGAGGTCGGTTATTTCCAGGAGGAGATCGACCAGCGTCGTATCCAATCCGGCCGGCGGAAAGAGGACCGTCTTCATAAAAGACGCCTGCTCGGTCCTGGGAAAGACCAGCCTGACCGCGTAGTTGCCTAATCCCTCCGCGATCAATGATGCCGGGCACTGGAGCGGAAGGATGCAGTACTCGACCCAACCGCTGTCCCGGTAGAGGCAGTTTTCCGCCAAAGTACAATAGACATGATGGCCCGGGTAGCCCTCATGAGCCGCAATGCCGATTATGCCAACGATTCGAATTTCATCCGTCGTGTCTATCTGAATCGTGCTTATCGAGTTGCCCTCGTACCAGTTATAGGCGCCCCACGGTGCGTTGGCGACATATTCGACAACGAAATCCTCACCTTCCGGAAGCCTGATATGATCACGTGTTCGCGTTCGACAGGCCTCAATCGACACTCGAACCAGTGTATCCAGTCTGTCGGTGGGGACGACAAACAGCTTCTGGAATGCGATGAGCCTGGTCGGAATGTCACCCGTTCCCGGCAAAAGTTGGTCGAGCCGCTGTAGCAGGCTGTCGAAATACGTGGTGTCGTGCGACGGCGCCACGGCATCGTACAGGGCTTCCGACTCTTTGTCAAATGTCATCCCTTTGCCATCACGAATCTCGATGAGAGCAGCCAGCGACGTAATAAGCTTCTCCAGGCAGTACAGCCGAATCCGTTGTGAAGGGGCCAACCCGATAGTGTCAATCGACGCCAATTTGTCCTGCAAGGCTGTGGTGGCTTGATGCAGGGGGAGATAGGGATAAGCCGAATCGGCGGCATTCACGGGCAGCCATTCTCGCGGACCGTAATAGGAATCCACATAATCCGTCTCGTAGCGGCCGAAGTCCAATGCGAGTTTGACATACGCCTCCGCCACGCTGTCAATTGTCGCGAGCCCCCTGCCGGATGCCCGTCCGGCCAATATCACGAAGAACAGCGGTAGGAAACGTACACAGATTCCAATTTTCCCTGACACACCACGCCTTTCGAATCACGGCCCCCAACATTCGATAACCCTGAAAACAACGGGAGTCATCGTGTCACAAGTGGAGTCGAAGTTTTACGGAAACTAAAATAATACCGAAGAAGCGCTTTCGTCAATACCGGAAGCGGGTCCCCCAAAACATCAGCAATCATTTAAGAGCCGGTGGAAATCACAAATGTCCCCCGACCAGGCCGAATACGAGTACCGCCAGCACGAATGTCGTCACCAAGATATACACCCAGTCGCGCTCGCGTATGAATCCGAAAATTGAAAACAGCACCCTCATTACCGGCGTGAGAATCAGCACCAGGAGACCGAACTGGATTATGGTTCGGCCGTGGAAGTTGATGACATCGGTGACAATCCCTGCCACCGTTCGCAGTTGATCCGGCACGCCGTGAAAAGTGCCGTAGTTGGGAGCACTCACCCCGTGCTTGAACAGGTAAATGATCCCACCGAGAGAGACTATCACACCCGCTACCGTTACCCCCCACCTCAGCAGATTCCCCATGAGCTGTTCGAATCCCCGCTCGTCCTGGTTTCGCTTCGCCTCATTCATATCAGAATTTCCCCGTCAGGCCGCCATAAATCATCTCGATCGCCAGACCGAGTATGACAACGGTGAATATGATGCGAAGTACTTTGGTGGCCGATCCGATGAGCGTTCTTGCCCCTATCAACGATCCGACAAGTACGCCAAGCATGACCGGCATCACCAGTCCGGGATCGATATACCCGTGATGAAGGTACACCCCGGCGCTGGCCGCAGCCGTGACCCCGATCATGAAATTACTGGTCGTCGTGGAGACCTTGAACGGAATCCGCATAATCCGGTCCATGGCCAGGACCTTGAACGCACCGGATCCGATACCCAACAGACCGGACAGCGAACCGGCGACAAACATCATTCCCCAGCCGCCCGGCACGTGTCGCACAGCGTACTCCTGCGGTCCGTCTTTTGCCGGGTAACTCGAGGGCATCCTGAGCCATTCTGAAATCCGATCGGACTTCTGTGGTGGGCCGTTCTTTTTCCGGGCGCGATGCGATTCGATGGCGGAGAAAATCAGCACGCCGCCGAAAACCACGGCAATAATCGTTGCCGGAAGATACGCGGTCAGACTGGCTCCGACCACGGCCCCGATAGTCGTGGCGCTTTCCAGGAACATGCCTATCCTGATATTCGTGAACCCTTCTTTCACGTACGCTGCCGCGGCCCCCGACGACGTTGCGATAACTGAGACCAGCGACGCTCCCATTGCGTAGTGAATGTCGATTCCGAACAGAAGCGTGAGGGCCGGTATGATAACCACCCCGCCGCCGAGCCCGGTCATCGAACCCAGGAAACCGGCGCCCAGGGCAACCAGCAGGAGTAACAAGGTGAGAGCTAAAATGTCCATCTTTGCTTCAGTCGGCACGGACGACGGGGATTATTTCCGGAAGATTTGTGCGCGGTTCAATCGGTGTAATAGTAACGGCTTTGCATGGAAAACACCCGGAGCGCGGAATAGTTCGCCGGCCGTTTCAGTTTTGGTCTCTGCCGAAAGTCAGAGCCGCGAACCGGCATTGACATTAGCGGTAGAAACACAGACCTTTCAGCGGCTCAAGGACAGCCGGGACTTCGTCGTGTCCTGCGAGATGGATAGTATGAAAACTAATACCGAAGAACGCAAGGCGGCCCCAAGACTGAAATCGATTATACGGGCTCTGCGTCACCGGAACTTTCGCCTGTTCTTTGGCGGCCAGAGTATCTCGCTCACCGGTACCTGGATGCAGCGTATCGCCCTGAGCTGGCTGGTTTACGACCTTACTCATTCGGCATTCTTGTTGGGCCTGGTGAGCTTCTCCAGTCAGATTCCGGTTCTGGTCCTGGCGCCAATTGCCGGCGTTCTTGCGGATCGCTGGAATCGTCACCGGTTACTCATCCTGACTCAGACCCTGGCAATGATTCAGGCTTTCGTGCTGTCATTTCTCGTCCTAACCGACCTGATCCAGGTCTGGCATATCATTGTCCTCAGCGTCGTCCTGGGCATGATCAACTCTCTCGACATGCCTACCAGGCAGTCGTTCATGATAGAGATGATCGGCGAGAAACAGGATCTCGGAAACGCCATTGCATTGAATTCATCCATGGTCAATGGCGCCCGTTTACTCGGCCCCTCCGCAGCGGGTATCCTGATCGGAGCGGTGGGAGAAGGAATCTGCTTCCTCATTAACGGGCTCAGCTACCTGGCCGTCATCGTCTCCCTGCTGCTGATGAAACTCGCGCCGAGACCTGCCAGGAAACGTGAGTCGAGAGTCTGGCAGGAATTCAGTGAGGGGATACGTTACGCCGCCAAATTCGAACCGATTCGGACTATTCTATTGATGCTGGCCGTGATAAGTATTATGGGGATGCCTTACAGCGTGCTCATGCCGATTTTCGCCAAAGATGTCCTCAACGGCGGCCCCAGCGCGCTCGGTTTCCTGATGGGCGCCGCCGGCGTTGGAGCACTGGTGGGGGCACTGTACCTGGCCGCGAGGAAAACTCTGCTGGGGCTCGGGAAATGGATTCCTATCGCCGCCGCCATTTTTGGACTCGGGCTGGCCGCCTTCTCGTTTTCACAGGTCCTGTCGCTTTCACTCATCCTTATGCTCTTCACCGGTTTCGGCCAGATGGTACAGATGGCGTCAAGCAATACCCTGCTGCAGACAATAGTCGAGGATGACAAGCGGGGAAGAGTTATGAGCCTTTACACTATGGCATTTGTCGGGATGACTCCGCTCGGCAGTTTGCTCGCGGGATACCTGGCAAGCAGGATCGGTGCTCCGTGGACAGTTTTTGCAGGCGGCATGGCTTGCGTGCTCGGGGCGGCTGTCTTTGCGCGAAGATTACCTGCCTTGAGGGCCCTGGTAAGGCCAATCTATGTTACGATGGGAATTCTCCCTGAAATTGCCGTCGGGATTCAGAGCGCCAGCGAGTCTTCGTCACCCCCCAGCTATCCCAAATAACGTCACTTATCTGCTTTCTTCCCCAGCCGCGCTTTCAACCAGGCGATTTTCTCCGCCGGACCTTTCAGTTTCTCGCTCCACCGGGGATCCGGGTTGCGGAAATACACGTCGTATCGCAGAGTGGTGATCCCGTCTATGGTCCCGAACTCAGACGACGCCTCGAACATCTGCTCAAAAAACAGGGGATAGTTATACGATGCGGGCAGTTCCACGAGCTCGTCGCGTGCAAGCGTATTCAGTACCGCCCCCACGAGAGCCGTCTGGTGAAGGAATATGCGCTTGTCGACGTTTTCGCGGCACATATTGACCAGTACCGTGTCCTCGACGAGCCGGGTGAAGTCCTGACCCCATTTCCTGAGCACTCCCTTCTCAGGGCGTACAACCAGCAATCCGGCATTGAAATAGGCGCGGACCTTCTGTCTGTCGGCCGGCGTGACCATCGGGAACAGCTTCTCATCTCCGACACCCAGGACATCGTATATCCGGCTCCAGAAAGCATCGGGAGGCTTCCCAAAAAGCGATCCGGATCGGTTGTGCATCACCGGCCGATAGGAAAAACTCACCTTCGGATCGAGCCTGAACAGCGACGGTTCCTTCAGGATAATCGTGTCGTCGTCCATCCAGACAAGTATCGCCGCGGTCCCCTCTGCTTCTTTCTCGGCCAATCCGGCGGCGTATGTTTTGCCGGCAAAATAAAACCACCGGGCGGTTTCAGGAGTGTGACTGACCCGAATATCGGCGTCTACCGGCGCGAACATCTCCCGGATTTCGTCCATCGGAATGTCGATATCATCCGGAACGTAGACTCGTATCGCCGACTGGCTGTATTGCCCGGAGAAATCCCGTACACTTTCGGCAAGATTACGCGCGCCTCTAAGTTGCTCACGTGTCTCGGCATATGTGGCAAAAACGTATGTCGGTGCGCTGCTCCCTGATACTGTCATCATCTCCACTCTCCCGTCAGGATGGTATAGTCCGGGTACCCACGCAACCGCGAATACAAGTGCGACTAAGATTTTGCTGTTTAGCATGTTATACTCCTGAATGGCCGACAGAGAGCCGCTCCAGCCTTCCGGCGGTCACAACTGCTCCGGTCTCCATATTAAGACGAAAAACTCGGCGAGTTGTTTCTTTCGGCTGGCAATTCGGTAAGGATACGGGGGCGGCGGGGTAAACGACAGCAGGCCAATGCGTCTACAGCCACTGCCGGACACGCCGGCGATAGGCAGCGTACTGATCGCCGAAAACTCGTTCCATCGACCGCTCTTCCATCGGGATGAACTTCGCCTGCATGATGGCGGCGAAGGCGACCGGGGCCGCAAACGGCGTGACGGCACCCAGCAATACTGCCTCGCCCAGAAGGATCAGGGCCATGCCGAGATACATCGGGTGCCGGCTGATGCGAAACGGGCCGGAGATTATCAACTTGCCGGGATCGAGATGCGGCTTCACCGTTGTGCCGTATCGCTTGAATATATTGTCGGTCCATACCGTTATCCAGGCGCCGAAAAACAGCGGAGGTAGCCCCACGAGAATGACCGGCCAGTGAAGGAAGACATACCCCGGCAGCACCAGGCGCAAAACGGCCGCCAGTATCAGCAGAATGAAAAGCCAGGTCGGCGGCAACGGCCCGGTCCTGTGTGCGGTGGATGCGTCTTGCATGGAACGAGTGTCCTCTGGATGTCCTGCGTATACGAAACCTGATACCGCCTTGTTGCGCAAACAGAAAACCGGGAAAGTCAAAGATGGTTCCGCCGCACTCATAAGAGTGCTTGCATAATCACGGTCGACCACGTAACGTGGAGTATCGGCTACATTTCATATCCATGGCCTGTCCGACTCACGTGGTCTGACTCGGCAGGCAAACAAAGTTGTGGAGGGTTCTATGCGGGCATTCATTACCGGCGGCACCGGCTTCATCGGCAGCCGACTTATCAGGGAAATGGCCGGCCGAGGTTACGAACTGCGATGCCTCGCGCGCAAATCCAGCCCGGCGCAGGTGATCGATGATATCGGCGCGGAGAAAATCATCGGCGATGTCACCCACCGAAAGTCTCTCATAGAGGGCATGCAGGGAGTCGACCTCGTGGTCAATCTCGCCAACGTGTACTCCTTCTGGGAACCGGACAAGAGCGTCTTCCAGAAGGTGAATGTCGAGGGGACCCGGCTGGTGATGGAGTGCGCCCTCGAGTTGGGAATCGGCAAGGTCGTGCATATCAGCACCTGCGGTATCTGGGGAAAACCGTCACGCTCGCCGTTTACCGAGGATACCCTTCCGGGACCGGAGCGCTTTTCACAATATTTCCAGACCAAGTATGAAGGCGATGTCATCACCTGGGAGCTGTTCAAGACGAGCGGCTTGCCGGTGGTGATGGTTTATCCGGTTTCGGTGCTCGGTCCGGGTGATCCCAAGGCGAGTGGCCAGTATATTCGGCGGCTGGTCACGGGCGGCATGCCGGCGCGGGTGTTTGAAGACAGCACGTTTACGTTTGTGGATGTTGGCGATGTTGCCGAGATCATCATACGGGCCGCCGAAAAGCCGGACAATGTCGGCGAGAAGTATATTGCGGGAAATCACCGGTATACATTTGGTGAGCTCAACCGTATGGTCAGCGAGATCTCCGGAGTGCCGCTGCCCAGGCTGGCCATGCCCGATTTTATGGTCATGGCAAATGCCCGGCTGTTGACAATGCTCGCCGGTCTTACCAAAAGACCGCCTCTCTGGGACATGTCGGTGGGGTTGATGCAGGTAATGCAGGCCGGTGCGGCCGCCGACGGCACTAAAGCGGAGCGCGAACTGGGGGTTTCCTACCGGCCGATTCGCGAGACTATTGCCGAGACTGTAGCCTCGATCCAATAGCGAGCCGTTCCCTGCATATCACGAGGAACCTGGATCCTCAGAAGCAATTTGCAAACGGACCGGGATATATCCCGGTCCGTTTTTCAAATATGGTAACTGCTGAAACTGTCAGCAGTGGAACAGTCGATATTTACCAGCCGCGGTTGCGACCGCCGCCACGGTTTCCACCGCGACCGCCGCCACCACCGGAGCGGGGCTCACGAGGACGCGCCTCGTTGACATTCCACTCGCGGCCATCGGATTCCCGGCCGTTCAGACCGCTGATTGCGGCCATGCCGTCATCTTTGCTGGCCATCTCGACAAAGGCAAACCCTCTCGGTCTTCCACTGTCTCTGTCCGTGATGATATTCACGCTGGTTACCTCGCCAAACTCTTCAAAAGCCTGACGCAATTCTTCTTCCGTCGTGTTGAACGACAGATTGCCGATGTAGATATTCATTCTACACTCCAAACATGTTCATCCCCGTAAACGTTGCCGGGTGGCGCCGTGCAGGGACAAACGCTTCTTGCGCACTATTGCGCGACGGTCTCTGATTCATGCTTTTAGGTGGATTTGACAGTGAGAGCAAAGCCTCTTAAAAAGACATAAGGGAAACCAATTGTTAACACACTATAGCCATTCGTTCAGCCAAAGTCAATTACTAAGTTAAACGAGATGGAAGAAAATTAAGTTCCGGTTGGTCCTGTTTTTTTCTGCAAAAATACAGGTAGCACATTACGCACGAAATAGGGGGCTTCCCGGCATGCCAGTACTTAGCCCCGACCGGGTGAATCGCACCCCACCGCGCATACAGACTACGCGTGTACTCTCGCAAGCAATTGTCTGATATACAGTTGTGTCGAAATGGCTTCGTTTCTTCATTTTTTTGATTTTGGGGCTATCAGGTCTTTGCTCTTGCGCCCGCAATACTATGGCCTCTATCAAGGCGGCCCGATTCAGAATCACCTCCGGTTTGGGGGCTAATTTGCCGGACGGGACGACCCTGTGCAGGCCGTATTTTTTTCTGGTTAAAATAGACTGGCCAGGCTATATTGTTACACAGAACTCAGAGGGAAGACATAACCTCGCCTCACGGATAGCTAACATCGAACAGACTCCTCAGGTATCCCGCAAGCGAACGGGAGATTCATACTACCCAGCGCTAATCGCTAATCGACTTGCGACATATGAGCCGGGCGTCAATGTGCCGGTTTTGATAGCTTGAGGGGTCGTATATTTCATACCCGCGCATCCTGTCGTTGCAGGTGCTCGCTGTTTCATCGGGGAATCGCCTGTGGGATGTTTTAGCCCCCTCTTTCTACCGACCGATCACACGTCGGATCTTTTGCGCGCCGAACCCTGGACATATTCTGAAAGCGCCGGCTCATTTCGCCGTTACGGGCGGTCTGCCTCTCAACAGCCGGTTGCGAAAACCATCGGATGAGAGACGGAACCGCCAAGCCAGCACATCGTTTGATAGGAGGATAGTATGAAGCATTCGCAGGTCGCATGCCTCGTACTGGGTATTCTGGTCGGTTGCCTGCTCGCGCCAGGAAAGGCCAAGGCGGCCGGCGCCGATCAATCGGCGGGAATTGAGTCGGAGGGCTGCTGCGGGCAGTATACGGGCGGTTACACCGGCAATGTCGACTGTAGCCCCGATGGCGCCCTGACTCTCAACGACGTCTCGAAGTTGATTTCCAGCGTGTTTATTTACCCCGGGAGCGAACTCTGCTGTCCGGAAAACGCGAATGTCGACGGGAGCCCGGACGGCCAGATTACGTTGAACGATATTACGAGGTTGATAGACGCCGTGTACACAGGCCGTCCGACAGCGCCCTGTCCATGATCGAGTGAGCGGCGCCTGATTCGACAATCGACATCTATACCACCGGCATCTTCCGGCCCGAGAGACCCTGGAGGATGTCGGTGATTATT
>CAYNEO010000010.1:80531-81657 GCA_964396245.1 uncultured Ignavibacteriales bacterium | reverse complement strand
TGAACGTAGTCACATCGATTGTGACCATCGTGTCCTTCGTCTTGTCGGTACCGGAAGTCGTGGTGATCGCGAAGTCCTGCGTGGTTGGCGGATCGACCTGATCCAGCATCATTCCGTAGGTCTTATAGTTTCCCGTGTTGCCATACTTGTCAGTCAGCTTGGCCCACACGGTGTAGGGACCGTCAGAGTTCGGCAGATAGAACGTTGTCGGATTGGCATACGGCACTGCCGGCTGCCACCCCGAGTAAGCGAGTTCCATCTCGAACACATCGGTGTCAGCAGTATACATGTTGATGACAACAGCTGTATCGCTCGTGTAGCCGGGTTCGGCACAACCGTCGACGTCCACCACAACTATGGAATCGAGAACCGGACCGGTCTTGTCGACTGTCCAGTGCATTTCCGCCACGTTGGAGGTGTGGCCGGCATCATCGACAGCGCGCACGTACAGGACGGTATCACCATCCGGGAAACCGGCCAGGTTCACCCAGAGGGAATCCGGTGCCGTTTCGTACAAGGTTCCGGTGAGACCGCTAAGACTCCAACCTGTGGCCCAGGTGGAGTTATTCCAGCTGTACTCGATCTTGTCAAGATCCCAGTCATCAGTGGCCTTGATCTGGACATAGAGAGGATAATTGTCTGAGAAGGTCATATCCCCTATCGTATCCAGCGCTTCGAAGGACACGAGCACCGGATCTACGGTATCATCGAGATAGGCCCTCACCGGTGTGTTCTGGACTACCAGCGTGTCGCCGTTTTCGTCTGTATACACCGAGTTAATGCTGATCCAGTCAGATGTCAGCACACGGTCTACTTCAAAAGTGATGGTACCAATCCGGCCATCGCCGTAGTGGGGTTTCACGAAGTCGGCAGCGGTGAATGTGATCGCGCCCGTGCCGGTCGTGATCCCCGGATAGAAAGCCGAATCACCGAAGAACGTGTCATCGTAGCCATAGTTCACTACTGACAACTTGCTGGAGTTGTAGGTCACGGTGAATTCATAGAACGCCAGGGCAGTCGAATCGAGCGGATCCATACAGGCCGGGGTAGTCCACATGATATCGACCGTGAACTGCTCACCGAGCGAATAATGGCCCGTTCCGGGCAGCACGACACTGTTGTCGAG